>NZ_JBFBAW010000003.1:0-568269 GCF_040682435.1 Lentzea sp. NPDC051208
GGCCAGGCCGTAGCGGGTCAGGACCCGGTGCACGGTCGAGGGCACCAGGCCCAGCAGGTAGGCGATCCGCGCCGGTCCCCACCGCCGTGCCAGCCGGACCTTGATGATCCGCCGTTCGGTGCGGGTCGGGGTGCGGCGCGGGCTCGACAGCGGCTGTGAGGACCGGTCGGACATACCCGCGGCGCCGAGTTCGCGATAGCGGCCGGCCCAGCGTTGAGCAGTGCTGACCGACACCTGAAACCGCTCCGCGGCCCGCCGCAGCGGCCAGCCGTCCTCGACGACACACCGGGCCAGGCGCAGCCGGCCCAGTTCGGTCAGCGGTGCGTTAGCGTGAGTAATGAGGGCCTCCTGGTCGCCGGTCGTAGATGTCGCAATCCACACCGAACCCGGAGGCCCTCCCTCATTCCAAGATCATCCGACTACGTGTCGGACCGTTCGCAACCTCGCTGGGCAATACAGCTAGTCGGCTGCAAGGGGTAGCGAGTGCAGGCCGCGGATCACGAACTCCGCGCGCCGGTCGGGCTCCTCCGCCAGCACGGCACCGGGCAGCTTGCGGTGCAACGAGGACAGCGCCGCCTCCACCTCGATGCGGGCCAGCGGCGCGCCCAGGCAGTAGTGGATGCCCATGCCGAAGCCGAGGTGCTGGTTCTTCTCGCGGCCGATGTCGAGGACGTCCGGGTTCTCGAAGACCAGCGGGTCGCGGGCGGCGGCGCCGAGCAGGGCGGCGATCTTCTCGCCGGGTTCGACGACGTGGCCGGCGATCTCCACGCGTTCGGTGGCGGTGCGTTCGAAGAGCTGCAGCGGCGAGTCGTAGCGGATGAGCTCCTCCACGGCCGTGGGCATCAACTCGGCGGAGAGGCGTTCCCACTGCGAACGGTGCTTCATCAGGGCGTAGACGCCGTTGCCGATGACGTTGACCGTGGCCTCGTGGCCCGCCATCAGCAGGAGCACGGCGGTGGCGACGAGTTCGTCCTCGGTGAGTCTCGCGCCGTCGGTGTCGGTGACGGCGACGAGGTCGGACACCAGGTCGTCGCCGGGGGAGACGCGGCGCAACGCGATCAGCTCGCGCAGGTAGGCGACGAACTCGGTGGCGGCGCGTTCGGCCAGGGCCTGCTGGTCGGCGGGCAGGCCGTACTCGTACATCTTCACGATGGCGTTCGACCACGGCTGGAGCAGGTAGCGGTCCTCAGCGGGCACGCCGAGCAGTTCCGCGATCACCTCGACCGGCAGCGGCGCGGCGACGTGGGCCAGCAGGTCCGCCTGACCGTTGTCCTCGATCTTGGCGACGAGTTCGTCGACGAGCTTGTCGGCCAGGTCGGCGACCCACGGGCGCAGGCGCTCGACGTGACCGCGGCCGAACGCGGCGGCGACCAGGCGGCGCAGGCGGGTGTGCGTGGGCGGCTCGTTCTCGAGCAGCGAGTTGCGGTGCAGCAGGTTGAAGGACATGAACTGCTCGACCGGCTTCACGTCCGACCAGATCCGGCCGAGCGAGCGGTGCCGCAGGACCGCCGAACAGGCGGCGTGCGAGACGGCGACAGCGACGCCCATCTGCTCGTGGTGATGCACCTCGCCGGCTTCGCGCAGGGCGGCGAAGGCCGGGTAGGGGTCGGCGATGAACGCGGGATCACGCTGGTCGAACGTCACAAGGCGGGACGGTAGGTCGCGATCCGTGTTTCGTCCACGCCGATTTGATTGATGACTCAAATTGTTGCGGAGGAACTATCGTTCGGTGTGTGCAGCAGCCTGCGATCGTCGCGCACCGCGGCGCGTCCACAGACCGTCCCGAGCACACCATCGGCGCCTACGAGCTCGCGCTCAAAGAGGGTGCTGACGGCCTTGAGTGCGACATCCGGCTGTCGAGGGACGGCGAGCTCGTGTGTGTGCACGACCGCACGCTCGCGCGCACGTCGAACGGGCGCGGCACGGTCAGCGCGCTCACGCTCGACGAGCTGAAGAAGTTCGACTACGGCAGCTGGCACCGCCACGGCCAGCCGGCCGGGTTGCTGGTGCTCGACGAGCTGCTGGAGCTGGTCAAGGGCACGAACGCGGAGCTCTTCGTCGAGACCAAGCACCCGGTCCGGTACCGGAACGAGGTCGAACGCAAGCTCGCCGAGGCGCTGAAGAGGCACGGGCTGAACTCGCAGATCGTCATGATGTCGTTCTCGCCGACGGCGGTGAAGGCGTTCCGCGAGCACGCACCGGACATCCGCACGGTGCTGCTCCTCGACCGCCTGGGCCGGTACCGCAGCGGTGCGCTGCCGCCGTTCGCCGACTACACCGGGCCGGGCGTGCACGTGCTGCGCAACGACCCCGGTTACGTCGATCGGGCCAGGCGGGCGGGCCACGAGACCTACGTGTGGACGGTGGACGGCGCCGAGGACGTCGCGCTGTGCCGTGACCTGGGGGTCCGCTACCTCGCAACGAACGCCCCGGCGAACACCCGCCGCCTGCTGACGGCTAATTTGGCCACCTAGACAAGCCTGAGCACGAGGAGGGCCAAGGTGGCCAAGCGGACCGCGGTCAAGGACGCACCGAAGGACGGCATCAACCCGAAGCAGCCCTGCCCGTGCGGGTCCGGCAAGCGCTACAAGGCCTGCCACGGCGCGCCCGGCGGCGCGACGGACGTGATCGTGTCCCGGCCGTTCGAGGGCCTGGCCGCCGAGTGCGAGCTGATCGCGCTGCGCGAGTTCGTGCCGTCCGCGATCGTGAAGCTGCCGGTCAAGGAGGGCCGCGAGGTCACCCTCGCCACCGTGCTGCCGATGGCCGCCGCCGGTCTGATCCGCGGCGACGACGTGCCGTTCGTGGGTCTGCAGGTGCAGACGCGGTCCGGCGACATCAGCCGCGACCTGGCGCGGGCGCTGCGGTGGGCGCAGCAGGCGAAGGCCGGTGACGTGCTGCCGGTCGTGGGTCCCGACAACAACGAGGACCCCGGCCGCCTGCAGGACCTGCTCGACCCCGAGGCCGACATCACGCCCGTGCTGCACACCGACTTCATCTGGTGGATGCCGGAGGGCACCGAGCCGACCGGTGAGGTGGCGCTGTCCCTGGAGCGCGCGAACGCCGCGATCCTGCCGACCGAGCGCCTCGACGCCCCCGGTGTGAAGGCCGCCTACTGGGTCGACGCCGGCGACAAGGCGCACCTGCGCTGGGTCCGTCCGGAGCCCGAGGAGAAGTTGCTGCCCGCGATGGCCAGGCTGGCCGCCCGCGGTGAGCTCGACCTCGGCGATGGCTCGCGCTACGCCGGTTCGTTCCGCGCGCACGGCCTGCTCGTCCCGGTCTGGGACCTCGACCGCGAGATGCACGCCCGCGAGTGGGCCGAGCCCGCCGAGGCACTGGGCAAGCGCCTGCTGGAGGCCCTCGCCTCCGACGAGCCGCTGTCCGACGCCGAGCGCCGCGCCCGCGACGGCCTGCGCGGCCGTCAGATCACGCTTCGCTGACCTGTCCACAGGGTTGTCCACAAGGAGCTGTGGATAAGTGCTGCTGCACATCATCTCGACGGCCGACTGGGCAGCTGCTCAGTCGGCCGGCTCGATCGCGCCCGCCGGCGAGGACTTCGTGCACTGCTCCGACCGGGGAGTCGTGCACGTGACGGCCGGGAAGTTCTTCCACGGGCAGAGCGGGCTGTTGTTGCTCGTCATCGACCCGAAGCTGCTCGACGTGCCGGTGCGGTGGGAGGCCGTGCCGGACTCGCCGTTGTGGTTCCCGCACGTCTACGGGCCGATCCCGGTCGCCGCGGTGGCCGAGGTGCACGACTTCCCGTGCGAGCCGGACGGTTCGTTCGTCCTCCCGGAGGGCGTCGCCGCCCCGTGACGGCCCTTCTCGGTCGCGGTGTCGGAACGGCCGAACTGCCTGCGGCCGTTGCCTTTCCGTGATTAAAGTGGCGGCAACCGCTTCTCGGCCCCGCGCGTGAACACCCCGAGCCAGTTTGCTTCGGGGGAGGGGGCGTGCCGTGACGGCGGTGTTGCAGCTGGGATCAGCCGTCGAACACGGCGGGGGAAGAGCGGAAGCCGTGGGGGACTTCGCTGAGTTCGTGCGCATCTCCATGCCAGGACTTCTGCGCTATGGCCACGCACTGACCGGGAACCCGCACGACTCCGCCGACCTGGTGCAGTCGGTGCTGGAGAAGGTCGGTTCACGCTGGGTCGCCGTGCAGCGCAAGGGCGACGACCCGCTCGCGTACGTCCGGCGGGCGATGGCCAACACGCACATCAGCATCTGGCGCCGGCGCCGCCGCGAGAGCCTCGTGGCCGACATCCCGGACAGCGGAGCCGTCCCTCCTGAACTGAGCAGACTGGAAAACGAACCGCTCTGGCAAGCACTGCGCCTGTTGCCGCCGCGGCAGCGAGCAGTGATCGTGCTGCGCTACTACGAGAACCTCTCCGAGGCCGAGATCGCGGACGCGCTCGGAATCTCGTGCGGCACGGTGAAGAGCCAGAGCAGCAAGGCGATGGCGAGTCTTCGAACACGCCTGGGAAAGGACTGACCGGTGGGTGATCTAGACGATGATCTGCGCAAGCTCTTCAGCGACGATCGGCTGGACGTCCACTCCGCGCCGGTCTCGACCGAAGCGGTGCTCCGCGGTGCGAACCGGCGCCGACGGCGGCGAAACGCCGCCGCCGGGACATTCGCCCTGGTGACACTGGTCGGTGCCGGGATCGGGGTGAGCCGGTTCGGCGTGTCGTCGCCGGACAGCCCGGTCGGTGCGTTCCTGACGACGTCCACCTCGGCCTCCACCACGTCCGCGTCGCCACCACCGGTCAGCACGGTCATCCAGACCGAGACCGTGACGGTGGGACAACCACCGAACTCCACCGGCGCCAACACCGGCAAACCGAACCCCGGCGGCACGAGCAAGTCGAACCCGAAGCCGCCGTCGGCACCGGCCACACCGGAGTCGCAGCCGGGCAGGTACGGAACGCTCGCGCTGGGAATGTCCGAGGCCGACGCGCTGGCGACGGGATCACTCGTCGAACCCAGCAGCCCGGCCGATCCGGACAACAGGTGCAAGGCGTACGCGACGAAGTCGGTGCCCGACGCCGACGCCGTGGTCGTCTCGCCGGCCAAGGGGATCGTGCGGATCACCGTGCCGAACTACGCCAAGACACCGAAGAACGTCGGCGCGGGTTCGCAGGTGTCCGACGTGAAAGCCGCTTATCAGAATTCCACGCAAAGCGGTTCCAGCGTGCTCGCGCCAATGTCCGCATCGCCTCCGTGGACATATGTTTTCGAGACCGATGGCACTGTGGTGACGGCCGTGTTCATGCGTCTTAATGCGAACGACTGCGTCTCTGTCTGATCACTGAAAATTGCTGAACTCCCGCTGCCCCTGATGGTGTGGCGGGGCTTTGACGTGCGCTTTCGCGCCTGTTCTGCCGTGACTTCTTCGTAACTCCGGCCTGCGCAACCAGCCTGCGGGGACGACGTCTTATGGGTAGCTCGAACACAGTTTGGGGAAACCGGGATGAAGAACTCGAACAAGACCGAATTCAGCTTCGACCTCGTCCGGTTCGGAGACGCGGACAGGATCCAGCGCATCAAGCTCGTCGCGGCAGTCGTCAACTGCTCCATGGCCGATCTCTGAACCTCACCGAACCACAGTGCCCGCCCCACTGGGGGTGGGGCGGGCACAGCACCAGCACCTGAACACGACAACGCTTCCCAGGGGGAGAAAATGAACCGCTCGCTCATCATCGTCACGATCGCCGCCGCTCTCGGTCTGACCGCGTGCACGTCCACGCCGGCGCCGGACAACACCGCCACGACCACGCCGCCCAGCGCCGCCACCACGCCGCCGAACTCGGTGGTCACCCAGGTCGTGACCGAGACCGTGACCAATCCGGTCGCGCCGCCGGCCAAGCCGGTGATCGGCTCGTTCGGCTACGGCGACCTCAAGCTCGGCATGTCGCTGCAGGACGCGCTGAACACCAAGTTGATCTCCCCTGACCTCGGCGCCAAGCCGGAGGCCGCGTGCACGCACCACGACATCACCGGCACCGGCCAGAAAGTGTGGGTGTCCAGGACGAAGGGCGTGGCGTCCATCTCCTTCAACACGAGCATGTCCTCCGACGGTGTCGGGGTGGGAGCGACAGAGGAGAAGCTCAAGGCCGAGTACACCAACCTGGTGCCGACGGGGCCGAACTACTCCTACGCGGCCGATGCCGACGGCAACCAGAGCGCCCAGTTCCTGTTCGGTGTGCGCGAGGGCAAGCTCACCGCCGCCGTCCTGCTGCTCAAGAACCAGGACTGCCACAACTAGGAGGGAGTTCTCGGCCGGTGATGTCGAGAACGCCGTGCCGGCTCCGTCCCCGTGGTGAAAGCGGCCATGATGGGTCGCGACAGCACCGAGGGAGCTCACCGAGATGGCCAAGTACCTGCTGCTCAAGCACTACCGCGGCGCCCCTGCCCCGATCAACGACGTCCCCATGGACCAGTGGACCCAGGACGAGATCTCCGCGCACATCAAGTACATGAACGACTTCGCGGACAAGCTCAGGGGCACCGGCGAGTTCGTCGACGAGCGGGCGCTCGCGCAGGAGGGCACCTGGGTCCGCTACGACGGCGAGGGACGGCCGCCGGTCACCGACGGCCCGTTCGCGGAGACGAAGGACCTGATCGCGGGCTGGATGATCATCGACACCGACAGCTACGAGCGCGCGCTCGAACTGGCGGCGGAGTTGTCCGCGGCGCCCGGCAAGGACGGCAAGCCGATCCACGAGTGGCTGGAGATCCGCCCGTTCTACGGTCACGCGCCGACGATCACGGAGTGAGAAGTGGACGAGGCACTGCTCAGGAGCCTCACGCCGGCCGTGCTGGGCATCCTCGTCCGCCGCGGGGCTGACTTCACGGCGGCCGAGGACGCCGTGCAGGACGCACTGGTCGAGGCCGTCCGCGTGTGGCCGGACGATCCGCCGCGGGATCCGTTGGGCTGGCTGGTCACGGTGGCCTGGCGCCGGTTCCTCGACGCCACGAGGGCGGAGACGGCGCGGCGCCGGCGTGAGGACCTCGTCGACGCCGAACCCGAGCGGGGGCTCGCGCCGGACACCGACGACACGTTGCAGCTCTACTTCCTGTGCGCGCATCCGTCGCTCACGCCGTCGTCGGCCGTCGCGCTCACGCTCAGGGCCGTCGGTGGGCTGACCACCCGTCAGATCGCGCAGGCCTACCTGGTGCCGGAGGCCACGATGGCCCAGCGCATCAGCCGGGCCAAGAAGACGGTCGGCGACGTGCGGTTCGACCAGCCCGGCGACGTCGCGACCGTGCTGCGCGTGCTCTACCTGGTCTTCAACGAGGGCTACTCCGGTGACGTCGACCTGGCCGCCGAGGCCATCCGGCTCACCCGCCAGCTCGCCGCCGTGATCGACCACCCCGAGGTCGCGGGCCTGCTCGCGCTCATGCTCCTGCACCACGCGCGCCGTGCCTCCCGGACCACGGCGGGCGGCAGTCTGGTGCCGCTCGCCGAGCAGGACCGCGGCAGGTGGGACACGACGCTGATCGCCGAGGGCGTCGAGATCCTGCAGGCCGCGCTCGCGCAGGACCGGCTGGGGGAGTTCCAGGCGCAGGCGGCCATCGCGGCACTGCACGCGGACGCGCCCGTGGCCGGGGAGACCGACTGGGTGCAGATCGTCGAGTGGTACGACGAACTGCTCGCGCTCACGAACAGCCCCGTCGTCCGGCTGAACCGCGCGGTGGCCGTGGGCGAGGCGGACGGACCGCGTGCCGGGCTGAAAGCGTTGGCGGAACTGGACGAAACGCTTCCCCGCTACTCGGCGGTGGCAGCTTACCTCCACGAGCGCGACGGCGACCGGCGAACGGCCGCCAAGCTCTACGCCGAGGCCGCCGGGAAAGCGACGAACCTCGCCGAACGGGAATACCTGACCCGTCAGGCCGCCCGGCTCAACAACTGAAAGGACCGCCTGCCCCGAACGGGTCAGGCGGTCCTTTGTGATCAGGCACTCAATCGTGCGAAGAAAAAATCAGATGGTGCCCCCGGCAGCGGTCGGCGCGCTGGAGTCGCCACCCTCGTCACCGACGCTTTCGCGGGTGAGGAACGTCTCCACGTAGAACATGTTGCCGTCCGCGCGGTCCATGATCGTGAGCAGCGTCTTCATCGAGGAGACCTCCTCGACCTGCTCCTTCAGGAACCACTGCATGAACTGCTCGCCGATGTAGTCGCTCTCCTCGCGGGCGGCCTTCGCGAGGGCGATGATCTGGTCGGTGACCTGCTGCTCCTGGCTCAGGGCCAGGGCGACGAGCTCACGCGGGGACTTGAACTCGTTGATCGGCGTCTCGACGCCGGGAATGGCGACCGCGATGTCGTTGTCCATCAGGAACTTCACGATCATCATGGCGTGGTTGCGCTCTTCGAGGGCCTGCTTGTAGAAGTGCGACGCGAGGCGCGGCAGGTCCTCGTTGTCGAACCACACGGCGAGCGCGATGTACTGCTGCGAAGCGGAGAACTCGTTGCCGATCTGAGCGCGCAGCAGCTCGTGGAAGTTCGACTTTCCGGACAGGATCTTCTTCACGTTCGAGGCCATGAGGAGTACGTTAACCCAAAACGCGGTCATTTGCATTCGAGGAAAAGCTAACCTTTGTTTGGAAAGGTAATCCAAACAAAGGTTAGGCATTCCTAACGATCTACACCAATGGTGCGCGGTCGATCGGGCACGACATGCAGCGGGGGCCGCCGCGGCCGGAGCCCAGTTCCGAACCGGCGATCCGCAGCACCTCGACGCCCGCGTCCTCCAGGCGCGCGTTCGTCTCGACGTTGCGCTCGTACGCCACGACGAGGCCGGGAGCCACCGCGAGGGTGTTGTTGCCGTCGTCCCACTGCTCGCGCTCGGCGGTGACGACGTCGAGGCCGGTGTCGATCACCCGCAGCCGTTCGATGCCCATCGCCTCGGCTGCCGCCTCCAGGAACGGCACCGGGCCGTCCACCCGCACGCCGCCGTCGCCGTCGGCGCGCAGCGGGTAGGCGGTGAGCGCGTCGCTGATCGCCGGGTACATCACCACGGCGTCGCGGTCGACCATCGTGCAGACGGTGTCGAGGTGCATCGTGGCCCGTTCCTGCGCGATCGGCACCGCGAGCACCGTGTGCGCGAGGCCGTCCGCGAGAGCGGAGCGGGCGAACGACTCCGCGCCCGCCGGGGTGGTGCGCTCACCGACACCGATGGCGATCACGCCCGGCGCGAGCAGCAGCACGTCGCCGCCCTCCAGCGGTGCCGAGTGCGCGCCGTACGCACGGCCCGTGCGGCGGAACCGCGGGTGGTAGGCGTAGATCAGGTCGGTCAGCGTCGTCTCGCGGTCACGGGCGGGCAGCGCGAGCGACGTGATGGCCACGCGGTCGCCGACCCAGACCGACGAGTCGCGGGTGAAGAGCAGGTTCGGCAGCGGGTCGACGGCGAAGTCGATCGGCAGGTGCATCTTGCGCACCAGCGACGCGCCCTCGGCGGCCGGCAGTTCCTCGAACGTCATGCCGGTCATCAGCACCTGCGCGAGCGTCGGCGCGTCGAGCGACGTGAGGTGGCTGCGCAGCGCGTCGGCCAGGTCGATGCCCAGGCGGCGCTCGTTGACCGCGCTGTGGATGCCCGCGATGCGCGCGCGGTTGTCCTCCAGTGCCTGCACCAGCACGTCGGCCAGCAGCAGGACCTCGACTCCCCGCGAGGTCAGCGTCGCGGCGAACGCGTCGTGCTCCTCCTGGGCCCTGCCGACCCACGGCACGCCGTCGAACAGCAACTGGTCGTTGTTGCGCGGGGTGAGCCTCTTGAGCTCGTTGCCCGGCCGGTGCAGCAGCACCGTGCGCAACGGGCCCACCTCGCTGTCCACACGGGGTGCGGCGTCCGGAAGTGCTTCGGTCTCAGCGATCGTGTGCGCAGTCACCGATCGAGCGTAACCCTGAACAGCACAAATCGCCGCTCTAGAGCTCCAAAACGCAACGAACGGGGTGTGAATTCAGATTCGCACCCCGAATCATTAAGGCAACCAGCTCACTTTGCCGCGCAACATTGTGTAGCCCACGAACGCGACCACGTCGAGGATCGTGTGAGCGATCACCAGCGGCCACAGCCGCCTGGTCCGCTGCCAGTAGAAGCCGAAGACCAGCCCCATGACCAGGTTGCCGACGAACCCGCCGAACCCCTGGTAGAGGTGGTACGAGCCGCGCAGCACGGCCGCCGCGAGCAGGGCCGTGTACTGCCGCCAGCCCAGCTGCTGCAGCCGCGTGATCAGGTACCCGACGACGAGCACCTCCTCGGCCCACGCGTTGCCGGCGGCGGCGAGGATCAGCGCCAGGCTCATCCACCACTGGTTGTCCAGAGTGGACGGCTGGACGGCGAGGTTCAGCCCGAGCGCCCAGGCGGCGAAGTAGAACGCCAGCCCGGGGATGCCGATGATCGCGGCCAGTCCCAGCGCGCCCAGCGAGTCCGCGAGCTTGCGGGTGCCGTCGAGGCCGATGACGCGCAACTTGATCCCGGTGCGCCACAACAGGTACAGCCCGATGCCGCCCCACGCGGCGAGCTGCAGCACGCCCAGCAGCTGGGCCACGAGGTCCAGCAGGTCGGCGCGCGCCTGCGGGACGTTGATCGCGACGGACTGCTGGTTGAGCGGCGTCGGCTGCAGCAGGCTGTCGATCAGCCGCACCAGACTGCGCAGGCCGGACAGCCCGAGCGTCATGCTGAAGACGATCAGCAGTTCGAGCTGGTAACCGCGCTTCTCGTCGGCGGGGATCAAGGTCACCAGCCAGACGCTACCTCTGGGACAAGAACGGGCAGCCCATCAACCGCCGCAGCTCCACGGCGAGTTCCTGCGGCGTGCTGACCGGCTTGGAGAACGCGATCCGCACGTCGTGGTCCTCGCACTCCGCCTCGACCCGCAGCCGCAACCCGAACCGGTCGAGCCCGAGCGGCCGCACGGTGCCGGTCCGCAGCTCCTCCGGCAGGTGGCGGGCGAGCTGGCCGACGACGTCGCGGTGTGCGGCCTCGAGGTGCCGCAGCCAGTTGTCCTCGTTGCGGCAGAACGGGTCCGGCCTCGCACTCGCGAACTGCTCCGGCCTGATCGACGAGGTGCCCTCGGCGTCCGCGATCACCATCGACGCGGGTGTGAGCCTGAGCACCGAAGCGCCGTGGCCCGCGTCGAGCAGGCGGTGGTCCGGCCGCGCGTCGGCGACGGCGAGGATCTCCTCGCGCGCCTCCTGGCCGTCCAGCGCGGAGACCCAGCCGGTCAGCCACAGCAGGCCGCGCACGGGTTCGCGCAACTGCACGGGCGCCTGGTCGGCGATCTCCAGCATCGCCGTCACCTCGGTCCGCGGGGTCTGCCACAGCTGCCCGACCAGCGGGTGTTCGTCGGCGAGCAGCAAGATCGTGGTTCCGCACGGGTGCACGTGGTGCAGCAGCGGGCTGGTGCGCGATCCGGACTGAGGAAGCAGTGCGGCAGAACCGTGGCGAGCCGCGATCGTGCGAGCGCGCTCTGCGGCGTGCGGCGCCGGCGGGCGCTTGAGCTGGGTGTCGGTCACCGCTGCACCTCCTCGAAGGTTAGGCAAGCCTAACTTAGCTTTGCTCATCAAGGGAAGCACCACCTGTACCTTGGACGCGTGGTCGTGCCCAACAAGCCGTCCACCGAGGTGACGGCGCTCGACGATCGGTGGACCCGGCACTGCGTGGACCGGGCGAGCCGTCGTGCCCTGGTGTGGACGGTGCTCGCGGGCGCGGCCTTCGCGCTCCAGTTCGTGCTGGTACTGGTGTGGTCCTGGTCCTCACCGGTGGCGCTGGTGCTGCTCTTCTTCGCCGCGGCCGTGCTCTGGTGGGTGACACGTAAGCGTCCGGTGCGTTTACCGGAAGGCGAACCGTGGCATTTCGCCCATGTGAAGTGGGAAGGAGGGCGTCTCGTCGTGTTGTCGTCGCCGCCTCTGTTGCTGACCTTGAGCGTCGGTCCTCTCCTTCGCGGACGGATCGCACGTCACCGGCGTGTGTGGTTCGTGCCACCGGATTCCGCCGGGAACACCTTCGTCACGTTCCGAGGAGTACCGCGGTTGATCCCGGCGCGTGTGCAGAGATGATCATCGAGAACTGGAGCGACACCTGCCTGGCGCGGGCGGACCGCCGCGCGGTCGGTCACATCTTCCTCGCGCTCGCCGCGCTCGGCGTCGTGCTCTTCATCGGCTGGCTCTGGCTCATCGTGCTGTCCGTGCCCGTGGTGCTGGAGCTCGCCGCGCCGGGGCTGCGGCACTTCCTCACCCGCCGCGGCACCCTCGAGCTGATCGAGCGGTTCCCGTGGCGTCCGGTGTCGGTGAGCTTCGTGCCGGGCCGGCGCATCGGGCGGCAGGCGTACCTGCGGGTCGAGGACTCGGAGAAGCACCTGCGGCTGCCCGAACTCCCCGAACGGGCCCGGATCCTCGTGCGGCACACCGGGCGGATGTGGATCGCCGGTCCGGACGAGCGCGGGCGCGTGGTCGCGATGACGCGCGGGCTCGCGTTCCTGACCCGCGGCCGGGTCATCGACCGCTAACGGCCGCCCGTCGCGATGCCTTCGGCCTCGGCCCACTGCGTGAGGTCGTCCTTGCGCAGCGCGGCCGCCAGCAGTTCGGGGAACTTGTCCGGCGTGCAGGCGAACGCGGGCGCGCCCAGCGCGTGCAGCTTCGCGGCCAGTTCGTGGTCGTAGGCGGGCGTGCCGGAGTCGCTGAGCGCCAACAGGTTCACGACCGTGACGCCGCTCGCGACCAGCTCGCGGACGCGGCGCTGCAGTTCGCTCTCCGAGCCGCCCTCGTAGAGGTCGCTGATGATCACCAGCACCGTGTCGGTGGGCCTGCGGACCTGCGTCTGCGCGTAGGCGACCGCGCGGTTGATGTCCGTGCCGCCGCCGAGCTGGGCGCTGAACAGCAGGTCCACCGGGTCGCTGAGCTGGTCGGTCAGGTCGGCGACCTCGGTGTCGAACACGACGAGCTTCGTCGAGACCGACCGGATGCTAGCGAGCGCCGACCCCAGCACCGCCGCGTGCACCAGGGACTCCGCCATCGAACCCGACTGGTCGACCAGCAGGATCACGTCCCGCATCGCCGCGGTCCGGCTGCGCCTGCGGTGCCCGATCAGGTCCTCGACGATCACGGTCTTGTGCTGCGGCTGGTAGTTCTTGAGGTTCGCCTTGATCGTCGTCGCCCAGTCGACGTCCTGCAGCTGCGGCCTCCTGGTGCGCCGCGACCTGTCGACCGCGCCGCGAACGGCCTCGACCAGCCGGTCCGTCAGCCGCTTCTCGATGTCCTCGACCACCTTCCGCACCACGGCTTTCGCGGTGTCGCGGGTGCGGGCGGGGATGGCGCGCGAGAGTTGCAGCAGGGTGCTGACGAGGTTCACGTCCGGCTCGACCGACTGCAGCAGTTCGGGTTCGAGCAGCAGTTGCTTGAGGCCCAGCTTCTCGACCGCGTCCCGCTGCATCACCTGCACGACGGAGGTGGGGAAGTACTTGCGGACGTCGCCGAGCCAGCGGTGCAGCTGCGGGGAACTGGCGCCGAGGCCGGCACCGCGATCACCGCCACCGCCGTACAGGCCCGTGAGTGCGCCGTCGCGCCGTTGGTCGTCCTCGCCGAGTTCGGACACGTCTTCCGCGCTCGGACCCAGGAGCAAACGCCAGCGCCGTAGCCGCTCTTCGGTCATTTGAGCGCGGCCGCCACTTCTTCGGCCGCACGCACGACGTGAGGGCCTACGACGTTCGCATCGAGCTTCTCCAGCGCCACGACACCGACGGACGCCCTGAGGCCGGGAACGCCGCGCACAGGTGCCGCGACGCCGTACGCGTTCGGCTGCAGCTCACCGGCCGAGACGACCCAGGGCTCGCCGGGGTGCGAGATGGCCTTGCCGGCCGCCCCGCGGTGCACCGGGTGGCGGGAACCCACCCGGTACGCCACGTGGAAAGCGGTCCACGACGGTTCGACGACGGCGACGGCCTGGGCCTCGGTGCCGTCCGCGACCGTGAGGTGCGCGGTGGCGCCGACCTTCTCGGCGAGCTCGCGCAGCGCCGGGTTGGCCGCCATGCGCAGCTGGGGGAGGACGTTGGAGGCGAGGCGCAGCACGCCCAGGCCGAGCCTGACCTTCGAGCCCTCGCGGCGCACGAGACCGCGCGCCTGCAGGGGCACGAGAAGCCGGTACACGGCCGCTCTGGACGCGCCGATGGCGTTGGCGAGCTCCGAGATCGACGGTGCCTCGGACTCCGCCTCAGCGACCGCCTGGAGCAGCGCCAGACCCCTTTCCAGGGTCAGCGAGCTCTCCTTCGTCGCTCCGACCATCACGCACTCCGAACTGTTCCCACCACCTCGGCGAGTCCGACCACCGAGCCGCCTTCACCGGGGGCGGTCGCGGTCAGCTTGACCGTGTCGCCGTCCTCCAGGAAAGACCTCGTGGAGCCGTCGTCGAGCTTGAACGGTTCCTTGCCACCCCAGCTGAGTTCGAGGAACGAGCCGCGCTCGTCCTTCTCCGGTCCCGAGACCGTGCCGGAGGCGAACAGATCACCTGGGCGCACCGTAGCGCCGTTCACCGTCATGTGCGCCAGCTGTTGCACAAATGACCACGACATCTCGCGGAACGGAGGCCGCGCGACGACGGTGTCGTTCAGCTCCACGGTGATCGTGATGTCCAGGCCCCAGGGCTGATCGCACGTCAGGTAGTCGTGCAGCTTGTTCGGCAGCGGCGGCGTCGGGACGCGTGCAACTGAGAACGCCTCCAGCGGCGTGATCCACGCGCCGATCGACGTGGCGAACGACTTGGCCAGGAACGGGCCGAGCGGCTGGTACTCCCAGGCCTGGATGTCGCGCGCCGACCAGTCGTTGACCAGCGTGACGCCGAAGACGTGCTCGGCGGCCCTGCTGGTGGACACCCTGGCCGCCTGCGGGCCGCCGCAGACGAAGCCGACCTCGGCCTCGATGTCGAGGCGCTCCGACGGTCCGAACTTCGGGCCGTCGCTGCCGCGCTTCTGGCCGTTCGGGCGGACGATCTCCGTGCCCGAGACGTACACCGTGCCCGCGCGGCCGTGGTAGCCGATCGGGAGGTGCGTCCAGTTCGGCGTGAGCGCGTCGCCGTCGGGGCGGAACATCCTGCCGACGTTCTCCGCGTGGTGCCTGGAGCTGTAGAAGTCCACGTAGTCGCCGACCGTGAACGGCAGCTTCGCGGTCTCGATCCCGACGAGCTCCGCGCCCTTGGGGGCGGAGCTCGACCGGACGATCTCCCTGAGCTTGGCGCGCAGCACGCTCCAGATCGGCCGTCCGGCCGCCAGCAGCGGGTCCAGGGAGTCCTCCTGGACGTACTCGCTGCACTTGCCCAGCGCGAGGCTCTTGAGGAGCAACGCCCGGTCGCCGACGCGGACGGCCACGCCCCCGTCGACGACGCCGTAGGGCAGCGTCTGCGGTCCGAACGGCTGGTCCCCGGTGAAGTTCGGGTCGCTGATCCAGCTCACAGCAGGCCCAGCCCCTCCAGGTCGGTGACGGGTTCGGAGAGCGAGCAAGAGCCGTAGCTCGCGAACACGCCTCGCACGGCGTGCGCGGCCTGATCGCTGAGCGCCTTGGCCTCGGCGGTGAGAGCCTCGGCATCGGTGCTCGCGAGCGCCTCGCGGACGTCACGGCCGCTGAGGGACCGCGCGGTGGCCACGAGGAGGTTCAGGAAGCCGTGGTGGGTGAAGCCCTGCTCGTCGGTGTGGCGGACGGCCTTGTGCAGGCCCGCCGTCGCCTTGAACGCGACGCCGCCGCCACTGACGACGCTGAGGAAGTCACCGACCTCCTCGACGCTGGGGAAGTTCTCCTGGGAGAGCCCTCCGCAGCGCAGCTTGGGCCAGCTGCCGTGCTCGATGACCCGGCGGACGCCGTCGAGCCACTCGGCACCACCGCGGCGGGGTTCGACGACGCGGATGACGTCCTCGGGCACGAACTCCGACACGCGCTCGAGCCACACCTCGTCCACATCGGACGGTGCGGGCATCTCGACCATGCGCAGAGCGAGGAGCTCACTGCGGCTCTCGACGATCGACACGGCCTTCGGCACGCCGCCGAGGCCGGTGTCGATCACGAGGCTCAGTGCTATCGGTTTGGCCGGCTTGACCTTGATCAGTTCGGTGATCAGCTCGGCGAGACGGGAGGCAGGACAGAGGAAGAGACCCATGACGCCGGACCACTCGCCGACTCGTCCGTCGAGGTGGCCGCGCACCGCGTCGGGCATCGACGCGCTCCCCGGAGGGAACAGCGCGGCATCGTCCACAAGCCTCGCGAGCAGGGGCGGAGTACCGCGCGGACCGGGCGCACGGAGTTCGACAGCGCTTGACACGGCTGACACGCTAGCCGTGTACCGCCAACTGAACAAAGATGTCCGATAATCGAACGCCTTGGAAGGACCCGGAGAGCAGCCATGGCTTACTACCGCCAGGTGGGAGAGATCCCCCGAAAGCGCCACACCCAGTTCCGCAAACCGGACGGTGGCCTGTACGCGGAAGAGCTC
The DNA here is from genome assembly GCF_040682435.1 of Lentzea sp. NPDC051208. Lineage (NCBI taxonomy): Bacteria > Bacillati > Actinomycetota > Actinomycetes > Pseudonocardiales > Pseudonocardiaceae > Lentzea > Lentzea sp. NPDC051208. Next base: position 16,464 of record NZ_JBFBAW010000003.1, read on the forward strand.
ATGGGCGTCGAGGGGTTCTCGGCGGATTCGGCGCTGCTCTACCACCGCCACCTGCCGACCGCGATCGTCAACGCGGAGACGGTGAAGGACGAGCGCGGCACCGTCTCGCCGAACCTGCCGCTGAAGCCGCGGCACTTCAAGACGACCGACCTGACCTGGGCTTCCGACGAGGTCGACGCGGTCACCGGGCGGCGCAAGCTGTTCGGCAACCCGGACGTGACCATCGCTTTCGTCGTGGCCACGGCGCCTTCGCCGTTGTACCGCAACGCTTTCGGTGACGAGCTGCTGTACGTGCAGACCGGTTCTGGCGTCATCGAGACGATCTACGGGGCGTTGGCGGTCGGCGACGGCGACTACGTCGTGATCCCGACCTCGTGCACCTACCGGGTCGTGCCGTCCTCGCCGATGTCGTTGCTCGTGCTGGAGGCGACCGGGCACGTCGGGCCTCCCAAGCGCTACCTGTCGAAGGCCGGCCAGTTCCTGGAGCACTCGCCGTACTGCGAGCGGGACATCCGGGGGCCGGAGGAGCCGTTGCTCGTCGAGGGCACCGATGTCGACGTGCTCGTGCGGCACCGTGCGGGACTCACGCGGTTCACCTACGCGAACCACCCGTTCGACGTCGTCGGCTGGGACGGGCACCTGTACCCGTGGGCGTTCAACATCCGCGACTTCGAGCCGATCACCGGCCGCGTGCACCAGCCGCCGCCCGTGCACCAGACGTTCGAGGGCCCGAACTTCGTCGTCTGCTCGTTCGTGCCGCGCAAGGTCGACTACCACCCGCTGTCCGTGCCGGTGCCGTACAACCACGCGAACGTCGACTCGGACGAGCTGATGTTCTACGTCGGCGGCAACTACGAGGCGCGCAAGGGGTCGGGCATCGGCATCGGCTCGATGTCGCTGCACCCGTCCGGCTGCACGCACGGCCCGCAGCCCGGTGCGGTGGAGGCGTCGCTGGGCGCGGACTACTTCGACGAGACCGCGGTCATGGTGGACACCTTCCGCCCATTGGAGCTGGGGGAGGCGGCCGAGGCCGCCGAGGACCCGGCGTACGCGTGGACTTGGGCCCGTCGCGGTCCGGCCTGATTTTCTGTCGGTGCCCCTCGCTAGTTTGGTCTCGTGAGGACAAGAGCCGTTCCGATGCGCTGGCAGGGCCTGGGCAAGGCCCTGCCGGTGCTGTGGGGCCTCTACTCGGGCTCCGGCTCGATGCCGTACCGCGTGTGCGTCGACCTGGCCGCGGGTACCGCGAAGTGCACGTGCCCATCCCGCAAGTTCCCCTGCAAGCACGCCGTGAGCCTGCAGGAACTCGACATCCCAGACGCCCTCCCGCCCGAGTGGGTGGAGGAGTGGACCACCCGCCGAGCAGCCCGCGAACTCGACTCCTCACCGGAGGCCGTCGCCCGCCGCGTGCGCGCCCGCGAGAAGACGGCGGCGAACCGAGCCGCCGCCATGTCCGCGGGCATCGACGGCCTGCGCGACTGGCTCCTGGACGTCGCCTCCGCCGGCATCGCGTCCCTGCCGGGCCGCCCCGCCTCCTGGTGGCAGGCGTTCACCGCCCGCATGATCGACGCCCAGGTCCCCGGCGTGGCCGCCGCGGTGGCCGAGATCCAGGAGATCGTGGCGCGCTCGGGCCCGCGCTGGACCGCCGACGTGGCCGACCGCCTCGGCGGCCTGCACCTGCTGTGCTTCGTGCAGCCGCGCACCCGCCTGGGCGTCACGATCCCCGAGGAGACGGTGAAGGCCGCGCCGGGAATCTCCGACCGCTGGGTGGCCCTGCTGCGCCTGGAAACCGACGACGGCCGGGTCCGCACCGTCCGCCAGTGGTGCTGGGGCCGCCAGACGTCCCGCTGGGTCGTGGCGATCCGCCACTCCGCCGTGGGAGCCCCCGTCCCGCTGCTCCCACACGGCCTGGAGTCCTCGGCCCTGGTCCACCCCTACCCGGCCTCCGACCGAGTGGCCCTGGGCGAGCTGGAAGGCTCCAGAGCCCCAGACCCGGTCCCGGCCCCGCAGTCGTGGCGAGCGTCCCTGGCCTCCCTCGAACCGATGCTGACCGCAGACCCGTGGCAACGCCTCTTCCCGCTGGGCTGCACCTCGGTCCGCCTGCACGGCACCGCCCTGGTCGACACCTCGGGCCACGGCCTGCCAGTCCGCGACGACACAGGCCTGGACATGGCCCTCGCCCTGACCGGCGGCCTCCCGTTCGACGCCTGGGGCCTCTGGGACGGCCACGCCCTCCGGCTGGGAGCGGTGTCGCTGAACGGCACCCTGGAGGTGGTCGCATGACCACCACACCCGGCACCCCAGACGCCGCGCCCACCAAGGGGCAGCGGGTCGACGGGCACCACCACACAGCCCCCACCCGCTCCGAACCGGTGCCGCATCCCCTCGCCCGCCAGGCGGCCAGCCCCACCGACGCCGCGCGACCGGCCTACGCGCAGCACGTCCCAGCTGCGCCGCCGGTCCGCTCCCACCTCGCACCGGCCCGCTGGCACCACGGCTCAGACGAGCCAGTCCACCCCCAGCACATTCCGGCTGTGCCGCCGATCCGTTTCCGCCGCACCCCGGCCGCACCGCTGGCCCGCGCCCATCCCGTCTCAGCCGGGTCAGCCCGTCCCCGGTCCACCTCGGCTGGTTGCCACATCGGGGGCGCGCTACCGGCGTGCCCCCGTCCTGTCCCAGGCGGGACGGCCCGCCCTCGCCGCACTCCGGCCGCTCGCCTCATCCCTGCCGCGCCAGCCTGCACCCGTCTCACCCCAGCCGGGTCCCGCTGCGAGTCGGCTGCTCGCCTCATCCCGGCCGCGCTGTCCGCTCGCTTCCACCGCACCCCGGCCGCGCTGCTGGCCCGCCTTCATCCCGCGCCAGGTGAGCCGGCCCGCGCTTCGGCCGCTCGCCACACCCCGGCCCCGCCACCGGCCTGCTCCAGCCCCGGCGCCCCAACCGGCCCCGCCGCGCCCATCCACCCGACCCCCGCCACGCCACCCGCCCACCCCCGCGACACCAGGGAGACGGCGTGAAGGCCGAGTGGTCCAAGACCGTCCAAGACCTCCTCATCGGCACCACGAGGGGAGGCGGCGACCCGGCGGCCCTGCTGGCCGACTGCGCCGCCCTCGGCGTGGCCGCGTTCGGCGCCACCCTCCCGCAGGAGGCCACCACCGACCCGCTGCCGCTCGCCCCACCCGAGTCCGCCGCCCTCCCGAGGCCGGCCGCCAGAGCGGTCCTGGAAGCGATCATGAGCCTCGACGACGAGGTTCTCCTGACCGAGTGGTGTGCTCTCGCCAAGGCCAACGGCGTCGTGGCGGAGCACCGCATGCTGCCGGCCCTGCTCGCCCTCGGCACGGCTCGTCCGGGTCTGCGGGCCGCGGTGGTCGAGGTCCTCGGCACGAGGGGCCGCTGGCTCGCGAACACCCGGCCCGGCTGGTCGTGGGCGAGCGGCGCCGCCCCGCTGGTGGACGAGGTCCCGCTCGAAGAGATCCTGGACCTGCCCAGCGCTCAACGGGTCCGCGCGCTGCGCCGCAAGCGCAAGGCGGACCCGGCTGGGGTCGGCGCGTTCATCGCGCGGGAGTTCGTGGAGTCGCGCCGCTCCGCCGACCGGCAGGTGCTCATCAGCGCCCTCGAGACCGGCCTGGGCCCGCAGGACGAGGCACTGCTCGAAGCCGCGCTCGACGACAAGGCGGCGGCCGTCCACGACGAGGCCCTCCGCCTGTTGCGCAACCTGGGGCGCACGCGCCTCGCCGCCCGCGCGGCACACCGGCTGCGCCACGGGCTGCGCCTGACCGCGGACGGGCTCGACGTCCGGCCCGACGAGCTCTGGACCGGGCAGCCCGACGCGGCCGAGTCGCGCGACCTCATGCGCGACGGCTCCGAGAAGGGTGTGGCCGGGCGCATCCGGGCCGCGGCCGCGAGTGTTCCGCCGTCGTACTGGACCGCGACGCTCAAGGCCGACGACGCCAAGGCTGCCGAGATCGTCAGGAGGGGGCCGTGGGCCGGCGCGCTGCTCAGGGGTGTCGCCGACCAGCTCGCCGCGGCGAAGGATCCCCGTCCGTGGGCGGTTGCCGCGGCCGAGACGCTGACCGGGATGGAGCAGCTGGAGATGCTGGCCGCGTTGCCCGCCGCGGTCGCCGAGCAGGCGGTCGTGGCGGTGTCGAAGGGCTGGCACTACGACCTGCTCGACCACGCCTGCGCCCAGCTGCCCGCACCGTGGTCGGCGGAGACGACTCGCGCGCTGCTGCACCGGTACGCCGCGCTGCCCGACCCGCGCTGGAGGTCGGGGCGTCCGCCCGCCGTGTTGCTCGCGCGGGGTGACGCGGACCTGCTCGGCGCCAGCTGGGAGGCTCTGACCCGTCGCTGGCCGGAGAACTCGCTGGAACTGGAGGTCCTCCGGCTCCGCATCCGCCTGCGCGAATCGTTCGCACCAGCACCGCCCCAGGAGGCCCAGTGACCGCCGTGCTCAGGCCGACGGCCGAACAGCAGTACGCCGCCGAGCTCGAGGCGGTCGCGGCCCAGGACGACCGGGAGCGGCCGCCCAACTGGCGTCTGTCCCCGCGGGCCGTGGTCACCTACGTCCTGGGCGGCACGCTCGGCGACGGGACCGTGATCTCGCCGAAGTACGTGGGCTCGCGCAGGCTCGTCGAGGTCGCGGTGGGCACGCTCGTCACGGACCGGGCGCTGCTGCTCGTCGGCGTGCCGGGCACGGCCAAGTCGTGGCTGTCCGAGCACCTCGCGGCGGCGATCAGCGGCAACTCGACGCTGGTGGTCCAGGGGACGGCCGGCACGAGCGAGGACCAGGTCCGCTACGGCTGGAACTACGCGCGCCTCATCGCCGAAGGTCCCAGCGAGAACGCCCTCGTGCCGAGCCCGGTCATGAAGGGCATGCAGCAGGGTGCGGTCGTCCGGGTCGAAGAGCTCACCCGCATGCCGTCCGAGGTGCAGGACTCGTTCATCACCGTCCTCAGCGAGAAGTCGCTGCCGGTGCCGGAGCTGAACTCGCAGATCCAGGCCGTCCCCGGCTTCACGGTCATCGCGACGGCCAACGACCGCGACCGCGGTGTGAACCAGATGTCCTCGGCGCTCGCACGGCGCTTCAACACCGTCGTGCTGCCACCGCCCGCGACCGAGGACGCCGAGGTCGAGATCGTCATCACGAGGGCGCAGCAGCTCGGCAAGGCGCTCCAGCTGCCCGCCGAACCACCCGCGCTCGACGAGGTGCGCCGTGTCGTGCGGATCTTCCGCGAGCTGCGCAACGGCTCCACCGTGGACGGTCGCACGCAGCTGAAGAAGCCGAGCGGCAGCCTGTCCACCGCCGAGGCCATCTCGGTCATCGCGAACGGGATGGCGCTCGCCGGCCACTTCGGCGACGGCACGCTGGGCGCGGACGAGCTCGCGAGCGGCCTCATCGGGTCCGTGATCAAGGACCGGGTGTCGGACGCGACGGTCTGGCAGGAGTACCTGGAGACGGTGCTCAAGGAGCGCGCCGAGTGGCGTGACCTCTACCGGGCGTGTCTGGACGCCAGCGGTGACTGAGCCGGTCCTCCTGGGCATCCGGCACCACGGCCCCGGCTCGGCCCGGATGGTCAAGCGAGCCCTGGAGCAGACGAGCCCGGCGCTCATCCTGATCGAGGGGCCGCCGGAGGCGGACGCGCTCCTCGAGCACGTCCACGCCCTGACGCCGCCGGTCGCGATCCTCCTGCACGACGAGACCGAACCCGAGAGCGCGGCGTTCTGGCCGTTCGCGGAGTTCTCGCCGGAGTGGCAAGCGCTCAAGTACGCGGCCGAGCACGGTGTCGCAGCGCGCTTCTTCGACCTGCCGGCCGCGGCGTCCATCGGTGACGACGGCCCGAGCGGCAACGTCGACCCCATCGGCCTGCTCGCCGAGGCCGCGGGCTTCGACGACCCGGAACGCTGGTGGGAGGACGTGGTCGAGCACAGCGCGTCGGACCCGCTCGAACTCGCGGGCGCCATCGCCGAGGCCATGGTCGCCGTGCGCGGGGAGGTCGAAGGCGAAGTCGGCGAACGCACGCTGCGCCGAGAAGCGTTCATGCGCCAGACGATCCGCAAGGCGCGCAAGGAGACCGACGGCCCGATAGTCGTGGTCTGCGGCGCGTGGCACGTCCCCGCATTGCTCGCCAAACCGACCGTCGCCGCGGACACCGCGCTGCTCAAAGGTCTGCGCCGCCGCAAGATCTCCGGCACCTGGGTCCCGTGGAGCCACGGTCAGCTGGCCGCCGAGTCGGGCTACGGCGCCGGCATCGACTCCCCGGGCTGGTACGCGCACCTCTGGCAGCACCAGGCCGACGTGGTCCCGCGCTGGTTCGCCAAAGCCGCCGCCGTGCTCCGGGAGGAAGACCTCCCGGCGTCGACGGCGAGCGCGGTGGAAGCCGTACGGCTCGCGGAAACCCTTGCGGCACTGAGGGAACGTCCCAGTGCGGGCCTGAGCGAGGTCAACGAGGCAGCACTCGCCGTCCTCTGTGGAGGCGAGGAGATCCACCTCCGGCTGGTCCACCGCAAACTCGTCGTGGGCGAACGCCTGGGCGAGGTCGGCGAGGCCGTCCCGCGCTCACCGCTGGCCGCGGACCTCCAGCGCCTGCAGCGCAAACTGCGGCTCCCCGCGGACGTCCAGCCCAAGCAGCTCAAACTGGACCTCCGCAAGGACACCGACCGCGAACGTTCGAAACTGCTGCAACGCCTGGACGTCCTGGGCGTGCCGTGGGGCAAGCCGGACCGCTCCAACTCCCTCGGTACCTTCGCCGAGGTCTGGCAACTCCGCTGGGATCCGATCTTCGCGGTCTCCGTGGCCGTGGCCGCCCGCCACGGCACGACCGTCCACACGGCAGCCGAGACCGTCCTCGTCCAGGCCGCCAAGGACGCCACGCGTGTGGCCGACGCGGCTGCGGCCCTCACCAAATCCGTGGGTTGCGAGCTCCCCTCGGCCGTCGCCGAGGCCCGCAAGGCCCTGGACCGGTGCGCCGCGATGGCCACCGACGCCCTCGAACTGCTGGCCGCCCTCCCGGACCTGGCCAGGACGGTCCGCTACGGCTCGGTCCGGGGCACCGACCCGGAACTCCTGCGGGTGGCCCTGCACGGCCTGCTCACCCGTGGAGCCGTGGGCCTGCCGATCGCCTGCCGCAACATCGACGACGAAACGGCGGAGCACGCCCTGCAGGTGGTGGACGGCGCCCACGAGGCCACCCGTCTGGCAGCCGACGACGACCACCAGAAGACCTGGTGGCGAGCCCTGCACGCCCTCGTCAAGGCGGAAGCCCACGGCCTCCCGACGGGCCGGGCCACCCGCCTGCTCTGGGAAGCCGGCGAACTGACCAGCGACGACGTGGCCGCCCGCCTGCACCGCTCGGTCGCCACCGCGTTCGTGGCCGGCTTCCTGCGCGGCTCGGCGACGCTCCTGGCGGCGGACCCGCGCCTCTTCGGACTCATCGACGAATGGCTCAGTGGCCTGCGCGGCGAGGCGTTCGACGACGCACTGCCCCTGCTCCGCCGGGCCATCACCGACTTCACGCCGGCCGAGCGCCGCCTGCTCGGCGAACGCGTCGTCGCGGGCGAGACCCCGCAGCCGGCCGCCGACGACGAGTGGGACCTGGAGATCGCCGAACGCCTCGCCGCCCACGTCCGCGGCTTGATGGCCGGAGTTTCACGACCGCCGGATCCGGCGATCCCAGAGGCGTGACCGCACAGGAAGAACACCGCCTCGCAGCCTCGGACGAGGACCGCCTCATCGCACCTGACGAGGAGCGCCTCGCCGCGGCCGACGACGACCGTCTCGCCTCGTCGGACGAAGACGGCGTGGCCGTGTCGGACGAGCAGCACGTAGCCGCGTCCGGAGAGGACCATCTCGCGTCGGACGGCGACGGCCTTGCGGCCTCGGACGGGGACCGCCCCGCCGCGTCGGGCGAAAGCCTCCTCACCACCCCGCCGGACGAAAGCCGTCTCGAGGAGAGCCAGCACCTCATCGACGAGGCCAAGAAGATCGCCCACGACCTGCGCGAGGCCGTCCCGGACACCAATCCGGAGCCTCCTCGCGAAGACGGCTCCCCGGCGAACTAGCGCGAGCTAGACCGACCAGGGCGGCGTGATCGTCTGCCCGTCCGCCAGCGTGCCCTGGATGCCCACCGACGTGGCCACCAGCACCCGCGCCGGCCCGCCGGTCAGCGACAGCTCGGTGTTCGGCGGCACCACGATCGCGTCGCCGACGCCGGCGGTCTGCCCCTGGATCGTCACCGATCCGGACAGCACGTAGAACACCTCCTCCTTCGACGCGCGGTGAGGCGTCCCGTCGCCCCCTTCCGGCACGTCGACGGTCCACAGCGCGATCTCCGCACTGCCGCGCGACGGCACGGCCAGCGGCCTGAACTCGAACCCGCCGAACTCGAACAGCTCCGCGGAATCCCCGGTCACCAGCAAGACACCCTCCAAGTAGTCAACCAAGTTGTCTAACCTTAGAATAAGGTCAACCAGGTTGTCTACCTGACAAGGGAAGTCCACGATGGAACCGGTGCCGATGCTGCTGGCGATGACGTACCGCGCCATGGGCGACCAGTTCCACGACCGGCTCCGGCAGATCGGCCTCGAACCGCTCAGGCCCGCGCACGGTTACGTCTTCCGGTTCCTCAAGGAGAAGCGCGCCACCACCGTCGACATCGGACAGCACCTCGGCGTCACAAAGCAGGCGGCCGCGAAGATCGTCAGCGAGCTGGACGACTGGGGCTACGTGCTGAGGGAACCGCACCCGACGGACAAGCGCGCCCAGTACGTCACGCTGACCACGAAGGGCCGCGACTACCTGAAGTTCGCGGACAACCTGTGGTCGGACCTCGAAGGCGAGATGGCCGAGGCGATCGGCGAGGACACCCTCGCCACCATCAGGCAGGGCCTCGCCACGTACCTGCGGCACGTCCACGGCGAGGACCAGCCAGGGCTCCGGCCGGTCTGGTGAACCCCTAGAACACCTGCGTCAAAGCGATCACGCCGAACACCGCGAAGATCACCCCGGCCACTCGCTGGATCCAGTGCGTCGGCAACCGCCCGGCGAGCTTGCGTCCCACCAGGACGGCCAGCCCCGCCACGGCGACCAGCGCGAGCCAGGCACCGAGACCGACGGCCAGCGGCGCGCCGTACCTGGCGGTGATGCCGGCGGTCGCGAGCTGTGAGGCGTCACCCCACTCGGCCGCGAACAGCACACCGAACGACGTCAGCGCCGCGCGCCAGAACGGCACGGTGGTGGTTGTCCCCGCCTCGTCGGCGGAGTCCTCGTCACGCGAGAAGCCTTCCTTGAGCAGCATGAACGCACCCACGCCGAACAGCAGGGCGACCACCCCGGCGACCACGCGGTCGGGGAGCAGGGTGATGGCGGAACCGAACGCGGCGGCCACCACGCTCTGCACGGCGAACGCGGCGACGACGCCCACGAACACCGGCCAGGCGCGGTAACGCGTGGTCAGCACCAGGGTGGCGACCATGGTCTTGTCCGGGAGCTCGACGAGGAACACCACCGCGAAGGCGGTGATGAACGCGAGCAAAGAAGTGGCCACGAGGTCCTCCACGTCCGAATACGTTCCCGGACGGAGGCGCGACAGACCCCGACCGGGCATGCTGCAACCCGGCCGGAGGTCTCGTTCGCCCGACAACTTCATCGGGTGTGGGACCGGATCCACTCGAAGGCGGATCAGTATGTCGATCTCCACGCCACCGGCTGCGAACTCCGGTGGGAACTACTCCCCTCTGGCGAACACATCGTATCCGACGCATGTCCCCCACAAGGCGTGACTTCGCGCACGGGACCTTGGTCCCGAGCGTGGACGGGACCGTCGTACCTGATGGCGGCCATGATCCACACCTACGCTCGAAGACGTGGAAGTACTCGAACTCGCGCGGTGGCAGTTCGGCATCACCACCGTCTACCACTTTCTGATGGTGCCGCTGACGATCGGCCTTTCCCTGCTCGTCGCGGGGATGCAGACCGCGTGGGTGCGCACGGGCAACGAGCGCTACTACAAGATGACGAAGTTCTGGGGGAAGCTCCTCCTGATCAACTTCGCCATGGGCGTCGTGACGGGCATCGTGCAGGAGTTCCAGTTCGGCATGGCCTGGAGCGCCTACTCGCGGTTCGTCGGTGACGTGTTCGGCGCTCCGCTCGCGATGGAGGGGATCGTCGCCTTCTTCGTCGAGTCGACCTTCCTCGGCCTGTGGATCTTCGGCTGGGACAAGCTGCCGAAGAAGGTCCACCTCGCCTGCGCCTGGGCGTTCTCGCTCGCCACGATGGCCAGCGCGTACTTCATCCTCGCCGCCAACTCGTGGATGCAGCACCCGGTCGGCATCGAGATGCACGAGGGCCGCCCGCGCCTCACCTCGATCTGGGCCGTGCTGACGAACAACACGGTGCTCGCCGCCTTCCCGCACACCATCGCCGGTGCGTTCGCGGTGTCCGCCGCGTTCCTCGTAGGCATCGCCGCCTGGCACCTGCACCGGAAGTCGGAGGAGGAACGGGTCTGGCGCAGCTCGCTCAAGCTCGGCACCTGGGTCGGCGTCGTCGCGTTCAGCGCGCTGGCGATCACCGGTGACTGGCAGGGCAAGCTGATGTTCGAGCAGCAGCCGATGAAGATGGCCGCCGCGGAAGCGTTGTGCCACACCGAACAGCCCGCGAGCTTCAGCATCTTCGCGATCGGCGACGTCACCAGGCCCGACTGCGAGAACGTCAAGAGCATCACCGTGCCCGCACTGCTGAGCTTCCTGGCGCACAACGACTTCAGCAGCGAGGTCAAGGGCATCCAAGATCTTGTCCCGATGTACCAGGAGAAGTACGGCGAGTTCTACCCGGTCGACGAACGGCTGGGCGAGCTCAGCGGCAAGCCGATCGACTACGTGCCGGCGCTTCCCGTGACGTACTGGGGTTTCCGGTTGATGATCGGGTTCGGTGGCATCTCGGCCGGCCTGGGCGTCTTCATGCTCTGGCTGACCCGCAGGAACCGGACGCCCACCGGATGGTGGTTCCCGGTGCTCGGCCTGGCCGGCATCGCGACTCCCTTCCTGGCCAACAGCTTCGGCTGGATCTTCACGGAGATGGGGCGGCAGCCGTTCGTGGTCGTGCCGAACCCGACGGGGATCGACGGGGTCTGGATGTTCACCGCGCAGGCGGTCTCGAACAGCACACCCGGCGAGATCCTGACCTCGCTCATCGCGCTCACCGCGGTCTACAGCGTGCTCGCGGTCGTGGAGTTCTACCTGATCCGCAAGTACGTCAGAGGCGGGATTCCGGGCGTACTGCCCCAGAAGACCGACGACGGCGCCCTGGCGTTCGCGTACTAGGGGAGAGGCGACGTGGAAACGCTCTGGTTCGTGCTGATCGCCGTGCTGTGGCTCGGCTATCTGTTCCTCGAAGGTTTCGACTTCGGCGTCGGCATGCTGCTGCCCGTCCTGGGCCGCGACAACACCGAACGCCGGGTCATGATCAACACCATCGGGCCGGTCTGGGACGGCAACGAGGTGTGGCTCATCGTCGCGATCGGTGCCACGTTCGCGGCCTTCCCCGGCTGGTATGCGGCGCTCCTGAGCGCCGCGTACCTGCCGCTGACCCTGTTCCTCATCGCGTTGATCGGCCGTGGAGTGGCGTTCGACTACCGTGGCAAGGTCGACAACCCGCGCTGGCGCAAGGCCTGGGACTTCACGATCGTCGCCGGCTCGTGGATCGCCACGCTCTGCGTCGGCCTGCTGATCTCGACGACGGTCCTGGGCCTGCCGATCGACGCGAACGGTGACCGCGTGGGCTCGCCCTTCGCGGCGATCCGGCTCGAGACGATCGTCGGCGCGCTCGCCTTCGCGGGCTACGCGCTGGTGCACGGCGCGGTCTTCACGGCGTTGAAGACCGAGGGCGAGATCCGCGAACGGGCTCGCCGCGTCGCGATCACGCTGGCGCCGGTGGCCCTGCTGCCGCTCATCGCGCTGCTCGTGATCGTCGCCGGGATCTGGGCGGGCGTGGTCGCGCTGATCCTCGCCGCCGCGATGTGGCGGCTGCTCGCGAACCGCGAAGGCCAGTCGTTCGCGTTGATGGGCCTCGCGATCGCGGCGAGCGTCGCGATCCTGTTCGGCTCGCTCTACCCGAACGTCCTGCCGTCGACGCTGAACGACGCGTGGTCGCTCACGGTCGCCAACACGGCGTCGAGCCCGTACACGCTGCAGGTGATCACTTGGGTCGCCGGTTTCGGCACGCCCGCGGTGCTCGTCTACCAGGGCTGGACTTACTGGGTGTTCCGCAAGCGCATTGGTGTCAAGCACATCCCCGCGGAGCACTGAGATGAAACGAGGCCCGCTGGGAGCACTGCCCCAGCTCTCCAGGAACGCCAGGCGCGCCCTCGTCGGGGTGGGCGCGCTGGCGTTCCTCAACGCCCTGGCGCTCGTCGCCCAGGCCGTCGCGCTGGCGTCGGTGATCACGACCCGCGAAGGCCTTCCGCTGCTGGCCGCGGCGATCCTGGCGCGGGCGGGGCTGTCGTGGGCGACGGAGTCCGCCGCCGCTCGTGCCGCCGCCGGTGCGAAGGAGGAACTGCGGACCCAGCTGCTGGCCAAGTCGTTCGAACGCGGTCCCGGCTGGATCGCCGACCGCGGCACGGCCGAGCTGTCGGTGCTCGCGACCAAGGGCCTCGACGCGCTCGACGCCTACTTCACCCGCTACCTGCCCGCGCTGGTCACGGCCGTGATCGTGCCGCCGCTGGCCGGTGCGTGGATCCTCTTCACCGACTGGCCGTCGGCCGTGCTGATCGCGGTCACCGTGCCGCTGATCCCGGTCTTCGCCGCCTTGATCGGCTGGTACACGGAGAAGCGCGTCAAGAAGGCCGCGGACGTCACCGAGCTGCTGAGCGCCCAGCTCCTCGAACTGCTCCGCGCCCTCCCGGTCCTGACCGTCTTCGGCCGCGCCGAGCAGCAGGCCGGTGCGGTCAGGCAGATCGGCGAACAGCACCGCAAGGCCACGATGGGCACGCTCCGGATCGCGTTCCTGAGCGCGTTGGTGCTGGAGATCGCCGCGTCCCTGTCGGTCGCGCTGATCGCGGTCGGCGTCGGCATCCGGCTCGTGCACGGCGACATGACGCTGATGACCGCGCTGGTCGTGCTGATCCTGGCGCCCGAGTGCTACCTGCCGTTGCGTGCGGCCGGGGCCGCCCACCACGCCAGCGAGGACGGGCTGGAAGCGGTCCGCCGCGTCGCCGAGGTGGTCGAGCACGAGGACAAGGCTCGCCCGCGGCTGCCCGGTGGCTCGGTCCACGTCGACAACCTGCGCGTGCTCCGGCGCGGTGGCTTCGCTCCCGACGGCGTCAGCTTCGACGTCAGGCCGGGGGAGATTCATCGACTCGAGGGTGCGAGCGGTGCCGGCAAGTCGACGACGTTCCAGGTGCTGCTGGGCTTCGTGGAGCCGACGGACGGCACCGCGTTCGTGGCCGGCGACATCGCGTACGTGCCGCAGAAGCCCGCGTTCGCCGCCGCCACGCCCCGCGCCGAGCTGGAGCTCACGGTTCCCGGCGCCGAGGACCTCGAGCAGGTCGCGGACGAGGTCGCGGCCGTGCACTTGCTCGACCGTCAGATCACCGACCTCTCGACCGGTGAACGCCAACGCGTCGCAGTCGCGCGCGCCCTGCTGAGGGTTCGTCACGGCGCGACGGTGCTGCTTCTCGACGAACCGACCGCGCACCTCGACCCGGTGACAAGTCGCAAAGTCGACAAAGCGATCAAGCGAGCCAGCGCCACGGCCGCGGTCGTCCTCGCCTCGCACCGCGACAAGGAGACGACCGAGGACGAGACGTTCGCCAGGGTCGTCACCGAGGAGACGCAAGCCGAACGTCCGAAGCGCCTGCCGATCCCGTGGAAGGGTGCCGGGCTGGGCATCCTCGCGGCCGTCGCCGGCATCGCGTTGACCGCCCTGGCGGCCCACCTGATCGCCCGCGCCGCCGAGATGCCGCCGATCCTGACGCTGTCCGTGCTGGTCGTGGGCGTGCGGACGTTCGCGCTGAGCAAGGGCGTGCTGCGGTACGTCGAGCGTCTGGTCACCCACGACGAGACGTTCCGCCTCGCGAACGGGCTCCGCGCCGAGCTGTGGTTGCGACTCGTGCGGACCCAACGGCGTGATGGGCTGCAACGGCTCGTGGAGGACACCGACACGGTTCGCGACCTGGTGCCGCGCGTGCTGGTGCCGCCGATCGTGGCCATCGGCGCGGGTGTCGCGACCACGATCCTGTTCGCGTTCATCGACCTCGGCGCTGCGCTGACGTTGGGCGGGTTGCTGCTCGTGGCCGGCCTGGCAGCACCCGCCGTCGCCGTCTGGACCGAGCGGCGGGCCAGCACGAAGCTCGCCAGGGGCCGCCGCAAGGTCGCCCGCGACACGATCAACGCCCTGGCCGCCGCACCGGACCTCATCGCGCACGACGCCCATCACCGCCTGCTGGCCCAGCTGCACGCCGAGGACGTCGAGCTCGCGGGCCAGACCCGCCGGCAAGCGTTTGGCACGGGCGCGGCCACGGCGATCGTCCTGCTCGCGACCGGTGCGGCGGCCCTGATCTGCGCCACGACCGGCAACCCGGTGCTGGGTCTGGTGCCGCTCGCGCTCGCCGAACCGCTGGCCGCGCTGCCGCTCGCCGCCCAGCAGCGCAGGGCGTTGCGGGAGGCCAGCGCGCGGCTGCAGTTCGACGCTCCGGAACGTCCCGCACTGCCGCGCGGCAAGCGGATCCGGCTGGAGAACGTCGACGTCCGCTGGCCCGGCGCGACCGAGCCGACGCTGCGGGACCTCCACCTCACCATCGAACCCGGCACGCACGTCGCGGTCGTGGGACCGTCGGGCAGCGGCAAGTCGACGCTGTTCGCGCTGCTCTTGGGCTTCCTCCAGCCGGAGCGGGGGATCGTCGAACTGCCGCGCGCCACCTGGTGCCCGCAGGAGCCGATGCTGGTCAGCACGACCGTGAGGGAGAACCTGCGGATGTCGGGTCAGCACGACGACGAGGCGTTGCGGGAAGCTCTGCGCAAGGCGTGCCTGCCGGAGTGGGCCGACCGGCTCGACACGGTGATCAGGCCTGACCAGGTGTCGGGCGGCGAGGCGCAACGGCTCTCGCTGGCGCGGGCACTGCTGCACGACGCCGACGTGGTGCTGCTCGACGAGCCCACCGCGCACCTGGACGAGCCGACCGCGCGCGAGCTCCTGGAGCAGCTCAGGCAGGACGGCAGGACGATCCTGCACATCACGCACCGCCCGGACGAGGCGGCGAGGGCGGACCTGGTGCTGGACCTCGGCACACCCGCATACCGTTGAGAGCCATGGACCCCTCTCTGGCGCGGCGCGTGCTCGTCGCGTCCACCGAGATCACGTCGGCGGCGCTGGAAGACCCGGAGAGCGTGCTGCGGCTCGTGGTGGAGGCGGCCGCGGAGATCGCGGACGCCGACCTCGGCCTCGCCATGCTCGCCACGGAGGACGACGACGGCACGCTGACGGTGGAGGCCTCCAGCGGCGAGCCGATCGTCGCGACGCTGAGCCCGCGCAGCGCCGCCGCCAAGGCCGCGCGCACAGGCGTGCCGGTGATGGCCGACGACGTCACGAACGACCCGCGCACGGCCCCGTACGTGCCACAGCCGTTGCGCGTCTACGGGCCGTTCGCGGTGGCGCCGTTCGGCACCTCGGACCGCAAGATCGGCGCCCTGGCGGTCTACCGCCGCAGGGACAAACCGCCGTTCACCCAGGAGACGGTGGACGTGCTGACGGCGTTCGCGGCCCAGGCGGGCCTCGCGGTCGTGCTGTCCGAGGGCTTCACGGCACGCCAGCGCGTCGCGGTCTACGAGGAGCGCGAACGCATCGCCCGCGACCTGCACGACGTGATCATCCAGCGGCTCTACGGCGCCGGCGTGCAGCTCAGCCTGCTCGAACGACGCCTGGGAAAGAAGCTCGACAACTCGCAGCGCGCCCGGATCAACGAGGCCGTCGACCTGGTCGACGAGACGATCGCCGAGGTCCGCGCGACCGTCCGCAAGCTGCGCAACACCGACCCGGCCGACTCCGCCGACCTGCACGACTCGATCAAGGCCGAGGTCCGCACGGCCGGTGAGCTGCTCGGCTTCGCACCGCGCCTGCACGTGGCCGGTGACCTGGCGAACGTGCCGCGCAAGCACGCCGACGACGCACGGGCGGCGTTGCGTGAAGCGTTGTCGAACGTCGTGCGGCACTCAGGCGCGACGAACGTCCAGATCGACGTACGGCGCGATGAGAAGCACCTGCTGCTGCGCGTCGCGGACAACGGGTGCGGCATCCCGTCCGGCGTGACTCAGCGCGGGCTGCGGCACCTCGCCGAACGGGCGAAGTCCGCGAGCGGGGATTTCCGCGTGGTGAGTTCGCCGAACGGGACGACGCTCACCTGGTCCGTCCCCGTTTAGCCACCCAGGCGGCGGCCTGCGTTCGCCGTTCCATGCCGAGTTTCGAGAGCACGGACGTCACGTAGTTCTTCACAGTCTTCTCCGCGAGGAAGAGCCGTTCACCGATTTGGCGGTTGGTGAGGCCCTCGCCGATGAGTTCGAGCACGCGCTGTTCCTGGTCGGTGAGGCCGACCGGGGCCGGATTGCGCATCCGTTCGAGTACTCGGCTTGTGGTCGCGGGATCCAGAAGGGACCGTCCAGCTGCGACCTCGCGCACGGCCGTGACGACGTCCTGACCCCGAACCTGCTTGAGCAGATACCCCGACGCCCCGGCCATGATCGCGCCGACGAGCGCTTCCTCGTCGTCGAACGCGGTCAGCACGAGGCAACGAATGCCAAGGTCCCGCAACGACCGGCACAGGTCGACGCCGCTGCCGTCCGGCAGCTGCACGTCGACCACCGCCACGTCGGACGGGGTCTTCCGAGCCCGCGTCACCGCCTCGTCGACGGAACCGGCCTCGGCGACGACCGAGATGTCCATCTCGTCGTCGAGCATCTCGCGCAGTCCTCTGCGCACAACTTCGTGATCATCAACCAACAAAACGCGCACTGGCACGAATCCACCGTACGTCGAATGGCTGTTCCTGAGTGTGACTCGAATTGGCACAGTTCTTGTCATGGCAGAAGGCTCGGTACGACCGGTCGAGGAAGCAGATCGCATAGTTGTCGCCCGGCTGGTTCTCGAGCTATGGGGAGCGCACACCTCCGTCGCGCACGGAGAGGTGTTCTTCCCGGCGAGTCTGCCGGGCTTCCTCGTGGAGAAGCAGGGCCAGGTGCTGGGTCTGCTGACCTACGCGGTGGCGAACCACCAGCTGGAGATCGTCACCATCGACGCACTTCGGCGAGGCCGTGGCGTCGGCACCGCGCTGGTCGACGCCACGGTCCGCCAGGCGCGCACGCTCGGATGCAACCGGGTGCGCCTGACGACCACCAACGACAACCTCGACGCGATCCGCTTCTACCAGCGCCGCGGCTTCAAGCTGGTGGCGCTGAGACCGGACGCGGTGCGCGAAGCGCGCAAGCTCAAGCCCGAGATCCCCGCGGTCGGGGAGTTCGGCATCCCCATTACAGACGAGCTCGACCTGGAACGATGGGTCGCGCCACGGCAGTAGTCCACAAGCATCCACAGCTTTGTCCACAGGGTTGTGCACAAGAGTTGTGCACGACCTAGACGTGCAGCGGGTTGAACGCCTCGTCCCACGCGGCAGCGACCTGATGGGCGCACGTGGACGGTGCGACGCCTCCCACCCCGGTGCCGAGTCCCGGCATCGCGATGGTGCGGACGGCGTCGCGCACCAGCGTGCCGTCCTCCAGCCGACCGGTGAGCCAGAGCATCAGCACGGCCCGTGCGGCGAGGTACGGGTGGACGGTGTCGACCGGCAGCCGTTCGCCGGGCCTGCGCATCGTCGGAGCGCTGATGAGCCACGCCGGCTCGGTCTCGCCGGTCGCCACGATCTGCGCCTCGCCCACCGGGAGCTCACCGCCGTGCAGCGCCAGAACGGCGCTGCGGACGTTGGTCTCGACGTGGGGGAAGGCCGTGGCGTAGACGGCGTCGATGCCACCACGCATCCAGCCCTGTGAGTTCGCCGGGCTGACGATGGCCTGCGCGTGGATGTCCAGAACGGACCCGCGGTGCACCCGCACCCCGTCGCGGCCGTCCGCGACGGCGAGCCAGGCGTTCGCCATCGGTTCGTCGACCGCGCACAACACGAGTTCTGGCGCTAGAGCGGGCACGCCCCAAGCATTCCAGTTCGAACGGTCCCGGCGGAACCCAGGATTGGCGCCCGACACAGGCGTGATTCGCGCCTCCCCGCCCGCACTACGCTGACTCGGTGCCTCGCATTGCGTACTTCGGACCACAGGGGACCTTCACCGAGCAGGCCGCCTCGCGGTTCGAGGGTGAACTCGTTCCGTTCGAGACGATCCCGCTCGCCGTCGCCGCCGTGCGCGACGGTTCGGCCGACTTCGCGTGCGTGCCGATCGAGAACTCCGTCGAGGGCGCCGTGCCGGTGACGCTCGACGTCCTCGTGCGCGACGAGCCGGTCGTCGCCGTGGCCGAGACGGTGCTGGACGTCAAGTTCAGCGTGCTGGTCCGGCCGGGGACCACCGAGATCCGCACCGTCGCCTCGCACCCGCACGCGCTGGCCCAGGTCCGCGAGTGGATCGCCGCCACGCTGCCCGGCGCCACCTCCATCGCCACGCCGTCGACCGCGGCCGCCGCTGCCGCCGTCGAGCGCGGCGAGTTCGACGCGGCCGTCTCGGCACCCGTCGCCGTCAACCACTACAAGCTGGACGAGTACGCCACCGACGTCCTGGACGTGGCCGACGCGCGCACGAGGTTCCTGCTGCTGCGCCGTCCGGGTCAGCTGCCTGAGCCGACCGGAGCAGACCGCACGAGCGTCGTCGTGACCACCCCGAACCGCGTCGGCGTGCTGTCCGAACTGCTCACCGAGCTGGCGTTGCGTGGCATCAATCTCACAGGCCTCGAATCGCGTCCCCAGAAGGGCAAACTGGGGACGTACCGCTTCTACATCGACGTCGAGGGGCACATCGCAGAGCCGAGGATCGGTGACGCGCTGGCCGCGCTGCACCGACACTCGCGCGAGATCCGGTTCCTCGGGTCCTTCCCGAAGGCCGACCACGAGCCCGTAGAGGCTCACAACGCCGAGTTCGCCGCAGCCGCCTCCTGGGTCGATGCTGTCAGAAAGGGCGAGCGCGGGTGAGGTTGCTGCTGGTCAGGCACGGTGAGACGGCGTCGAACATCGAACGCAAGCTGGACACGGCCATGCCAGGCCCTCCGCTCACCGAACTGGGTCTCAAGCAGGCCCGCGAACTGGCCGACACCCTCGCGGGCGAGAACATCACCGCCGTCTACGCGAGCATCGGCCTGCGCGCCCAGCAGACCGCCGCCCCGACCGCCGAACGCTTCGGCCTGCCCGTCCAGATCCTGGAGGGCATCGAGGAGATCCAGGTCGGCTCGCTCGAAGGCCGCAACGACACCGAGGCGTACAAGACCTACCTCGACACCGTGATCGCGTGGGCCGAGGGCGCCCTGGACGTGGCGTTCCCCGGCGGCGGCGAGACCGGTCAGCAGGTGCTGGACCGGTTCCTCGGAGCCATCTCGACCATCCGGGCCGACGGCACCGTCATGGTCGTGACCCACGGCGGCGCCGGGCGGATGGGCGCGCTGGCTCTCGCGTCGAACGTGCCGGTGGAGCTGGCCGAGAACCTGCTGCCGAACACCGGGGTCGTGGTGCTGGAGTCCGAGGGCGACGGCTGGGTGTGCCGGTCTTGGGCCGGCGTCGAGATCTAGTCCGGCCTCACCCGCGCGGGGGAGGCCGCTCAGCCCCAGCCGAGTTCGTGCAGCTTGGCGTCGTCCACCCCGAAGTGGTGCGCGATCTCGTGCACCACGGTGATGATGACCTCCTCGACCACGTCGTCCTCGGTGTGGCAGATGTCGAGGATCGCCTCGCGGTAGATGAAGATGTGGTCGGGCAGCGTGCCGCCGTAGTCGGAGTTGCGTTCGGTCAGCGCGATGCCCTGGTAGAGCCCGAGCAGCGAGGGCTCCTCGGGGTTGCGGTCCTCGACCAGCACCACGACGTTGTTCATCGCGTGCATGAAGTCGGGCGGGACCAGGTCCAGCGCTTCTTCGACCAGCTCGTCGAAACGAGCCCTGGTCATCTCGACGGTCATCGGTTCTCCGTGCTCGACGGAGGCGGGCTGGAGGAGGGCTTGTCGGGCTTGCCGGAGTCCGAGGGCTTGCCGGACTCCGACGGCGGCTTGCCCGATTCGGAGTGCAGCGGGGCGCCGGTGGGCTCGTCCTGAGGCCTGACCGAGGTCGTCTGCGGCGGGTTCGCGGTGGTCAGCGGCGCGCCGTTGGGGTTGCGGACGCTGCCCTCCCACGCCACCAGGTTGTTGCCCTGGGGCACCGCGCCGATCTTGCAGTTGGCCTTGCGGGAACCGACGGCCCAGCTCTCCTCGGCGCGCGTGTCCCAGGTGACCAGCAGGTTCTTGGCCTTCAGGTCGGCGCCGCCGGTGTACTCGGAGGCGATGGCCGCGCACTTCTCGGACATCGCGGAGTCCTGCGCCTCGAGCGGCACGAACGGGCCCTCGGGGTGCTGCACGACGCCGACGATCTCGAACGCGTGCGGCTTGGCGCAGTCGATCGGGTCACCCACCGTGTTGTTCTCGCCCAGCGCCACGCAGACGCCGGGGTCGTAGACGGCGGACTGGTCCTGGGTCTTCGCGCTGCCGAACGACGGCAGGGCCGCGCCGGACGGGGCGGTGACCTGCAGGCCGCACCTGAGCTGGCGGTAGCCGCTCGACCAGCGGCCCTCGTCCGGGTTCAGGGTGCTGACGCCGTACTTGCCCTTCGGGTCGAGCTTGCCGTCCATGTAGGTGGTCGACGCCTGGGCGCAGTTGTCCTGCGCGATCTTGGCCCAGGCCTCGGCGTTCGGGAACGGCGCTTCCTTCGGGTACGCGGCGGTGATGTCGGCCGTGCCGGTGACCTCGAACTTGTGCGCGGCCGAGCAGTCGACCTTCTGCGCGTCGGACAGGTCGGCCTTCTCCCAGTTGAGGCACTCGCCGGCGACGGCCTGGTACGCGGCGTTGACCAGCTCGCGTTTGGTGGTGAGCGGGCCTCCTGCCAGCACGGACGTGAACGCGGACAACATCAACAAGCCGAAAGCGCCCACGAAAGCACCGGCCATCACGATCCGCGTGTCGCGGATGTGACCGGATCGACTCAACCAACCGGCGCTCGGAGACATCTCATCCATGATGCCCGTGCCGTGTGAGACGGCTGTGCGCCGGGTTGGGTCGAGTGTTGCTATTAGGACACTCGTCACTGAATTGGCCATGTTTCAGCTGTCTGGCTAGGTACCTTGCCCGCGGGAGTGGTGATGACTGACAACAACCTGCCAGGACCTGGCCAGCCGACGCCCCAGCCTGGGTCGCCGTCGGGACAGCCCGGCCAGCCGCAACAGCCCGGCCAGCCACAGCAGCTGCCGCCGTACCGGCCTGCGCCGCAGCAGGCCGGCCCGAACCAGCCGTCCGCCAAGGGCAAGGTGCGCCAGCAGCAGGCCGGCGTGACCAAGCCTCGCCAGGCCACGGTCGCCGAGCAACGCGCTCGTGCCGCCGCGCTGAAGGCGCAGCAGGAGCGGTTCGCCGCCGAGTCCGCCGCGTTCGAGAAGAAGCGCAAGACGCGCAAACGCCTTCTCATCGGCGGTGGCGTCACCGTGGGCGTGGTCGCGCTGGTCGCGATCTGGTACGCGGCCGCCAGCCCGAAGAACGTCACCGCGCAGTGCACCGACTCGAACAACGTGATCGTCGACGACGACTACTGCGACGAGTCGTACTACCGCAGTCACGGTGGGTACAGCAGCGGCGGCTTCATCTACATCGGTGGCACCTCGTACCGCTACAACTACGGCGGCACGGGCGCGGTCGGCCAGAAGGTGTCCGGCGGCAGCTACACGATCCCCAAGGGCGCGAACGTCTCGACGAAGTCGGGCACGTCCGTCCAGCGCGGCGGCTTCGGCGTCAGCAGCGGCTCCTCCAGCAGCGGAGGCTGAGCACACTTGCGTCGTGAAACCTCACAGCCGCGGCCGAACTGGCAGCGGACGGTCTCTGACCAGGGGTTGGTGTTCGGCCTGCCCGCGAAGTACGCGAACGGCACCGACCGTCCGTACTGGGACGAGTCCGTGCACTACGTGTTCGAGATGAGCGAGGTCCTCTCGCTCGAAGCCGACGTCGAACTGCTCCACTCCATGTGCCTCGACGCGGTCGACAACGTGGTGCTCACCGAGCGGTACCGCGACTTCGGCATCCCCGAGTGGGTGTGGCCGCACATCGCCGAGTCGTGGCGCCGCCGCGACCCGCACGTCTACGGGCGCTTCGACCTGCGCTACGACGGCTCGGGCCCCGCGAAGCTGCTCGAGTACAACGCCGACACCCCCACGTCGCTGCTGGAAGCCGCGTACGTCCAGTGGTACTGGAAGGAAGACGTCTTCCCGGACGGCGACCAGTGGAACTCGCTGCACGAGCGCCTGGTCGAGCGGTGGACGGAGATCGGCACCAAGCTGCCCTCCAGCGAACTGCACTTCACCTGGTCGGGCGCCGACCCGTCCGGCGAGGACCACCTCACGATCGCCTGCCTGCAGGAGACCGCCGCCGAAGCGGGCCTGAACACGGTGGGCCTCGCGATCGAGGAGGTCGGCTGGGACACGCTGCTCAACCGGTTCGTCGACCTCGAAGAGGCCCCGATGGGCACGGTCTTCAAGCTCTACCCGTGGGAGTGGGTCGTCGAGGAGCAGTTCGGCCGCCACGCCGTCGAGTCGCTGCCCGGCACGCTGTGGGTCGAGCCGCTGTGGAAGATGCTGCTCTCCAACAAGGCGCTGCTCGCGATCCTGTGGGAGATGTACCCGGGCCACCCGAACCTGCTCCCGGCCTACCTGAACGATCCCGGCATGCTCACCGAGTACGTGCGCAAGCCGCTGCTCGGCCGCGAGGGGTCGAACATCCAGATCGTCGCCCCGGGCTACGAGACGCAGACCGGCGGCGTGTACGGCAAAGAAGGCTTCGTGTACCAGCTGTTCGATCCGCTTCCGGAGTTCGACGGCTACCGCCCCGCGTTGGGTGCCTGGGTCGTCGGCGACACGTCGGCAGGCCTCGGCATCCGGGAAACGGTCGGTCTGGTGACCGACGACGGCGCGGCGTTCGTGCCGCATCGAATTGTTGAGTAAGACTCCGAAAGGGAACAGGTAATGGACTACACGACGCTCGCGTTGGACCCCGGCTTCGGCTCGGCCATCGGCCGGGGCATCGGCGCGATCGCGCTGTACGCCGTCGTCGGTCTGGTCCTCATGGTGTTCGGCTTCTACGCGATCGACTGGACGACGCCGGGCAAGCTGTCGATCCTGGTCCGCAACGGTGCGCCGAACGCCGTGATCGTCACCGCCTCCGGCCTCGTGTCGATGGCGTTCATCGTCGTCGTCGCCATCCTGAGCGCGGTCGGCAAGCTCGACGAGGGCCTGCTCACGTCGCTGATCTACGGCATCGTCGGCATCATCGTGCAGGTCGCGGCCGTGCGGCTGCTGGAGTGGGTGACCCGCCTGGACATCGGCTCGATCATCGAGTCGGACAGGTTCGCGCCCGCTTCCGTCGTCGTCGCGGCGGCGCACGTCGCTCTCGGCCTCGTGGTGGCGTTCGCGATCTACTAGCCACGCCTCGCGCAAGAACGGCGGTCCCCGCCCGTACCACGTACCGGATATCCGGATGAGACGTGGAACGGGTGGGGACTACCCTTCTCAGGGTGATTGACCTCAAGGTGTTGCGCGAGAACCCGGAGATCGTGCGCGCTTCGCAGCGTGCCCGTGGCGAGGACGAGGGCGTCGTCGACAGCCTGCTGTCCGCGGACGAGCGCCGGCGGACCGCCATCTCCCGCGCGGACACCCTGCGCGCCGAGCAGAAGGTGCTCGGCAAGGAGGTCGGCAAGGCCAAGGGCGACGAGCGCGCCTCGCTGCTGACCAAGGCGAAGGACCTGGCCGCCGAGGTCAAGGCCGCCGAGGCCGAGCAGCACGCCACCGCCGACGAGGTCAACGAGCTCCTCGCCAAGATCCCGAACCTGGTGCACCCGGACGCGCCGGTCGGCGGCGAGGACGACTTCCGCGTCATCAAGACCGTCGGCGAGCCGCGCCAGTTCGACTTCGAGCCGGTCGACCACCTCGACCTGGGCACGAGACTCGGCGCGATCGACATGGAGCGCGGCGCCAAGGTCGGCGGCTCGCGTTTCTACTTCCTCAAGGGCGTCGGCGCGCAGCTCGAGATCGCGCTGCTCAACATGGCGGCGGCGCAGGCCACGGCCAACGGCTTCGAGCTCATGATCACGCCCACGCTGGTGCGGCCGGAGATCATGGCGGGCACCGGCTTCCTGGGCGCGCACTCGAGCGAGATCTACCACCTGCCCGCCGACGACCTGTACCTCGTCGGCACGTCGGAGGTGCCGCTCGCCGGCTACCACGCCGACGAGATCCTCGACGGCGAGCGCCGCTACGCGGGCTGGTCGTCGTGCTACCGCCGCGAGGCCGGCTCGTACGGCAAGGACACCCGCGGCATCATCCGCGTGCACCAGTTCAACAAGGTCGAGATGTTCTCCTACGTCAAGCCCGAGGACGCCGAGGCGGAGCACGCCCGGCTGCTGGGCTGGGAAGAGGAGATGCTGGCCAAGATCGAGGTGCCCTACCGCGTCATCGACACGGCGACGGGCGACCTCGGCACGTCGGCGCACCGCAAGTTCGACTGCGAGGCCTGGGTGCCGACGCAGCAGAAGTACCGCGAGCTGACGTCGACGTCGAACTGCACGACGTTCCAGGCACGCCGCCTGAACGTCCGCTACCGCGACGAGAACGGCAAGTCGCAGATCGCCGCCACGCTCAACGGCACGCTGGCGACCACCCGGTGGATCGTCGCCATCCTGGAGAACCACCAGCAGGCCGACGGCTCCGTCGTCGTTCCGCAGGCGATGCGCCCGTTCATGGGCGGCCTGGAAGTGCTCAAGCCGAAGTAGTCGCGAGCTCGGGCTGCCGCTCCGGAACGGCGGCGGCCCGAGCGGCCTTCCGCTCGTTCAGCTTCTTGATGAGCTTGCGACCCTGGTCGATCATCGGCTGCTCGACCCAGCGGAACAGCAGGTCCGCCATCAGCAGCGACACGAGCGTCACCGCGATGCCAGCCGCGGTGCGGTGCACGGCGAGCGCCGGGATCGAAAGCGCGACGACGGTTCCGGCGACGCCCTGGATCAGGTAGAGCGAGTACGAACGATCGCCGACGAAGGCCATCGGCCGCAACGAGAGCAACCACTGGATCGGGCCACCGCGCAGAGTCGAGATGATCAGCAGCCCGACCGACATGCCGTACAGCGCGACCGGCAGCAGCCCACCGGTCCCTCCCACGAGAGCGTCGATCTCCCCGATGTTCGTCTGCACGACCACCGCCGCGGCCAGTGCGGGCACCGAGACGAGCGGGTGGGTGAAGGGGCGCAGAACTCCGAAGGTTCGCGGGCTGTGCAGCAGGAACGCCAGCAGGCATCCTGAGATGATCATGAAGTACGCGGCCGGGCTGACGTACGGGATCTCCATGAAGTGGCCGACCGCTGCGAGCGTCATCAGCCCCAGAGTCATCGGGAGCCGGCGCTTGAGCGTGAAGGCACCGATCGTGAACATCAGCGCGGGCCAGACCAGGTAGAACTTCTGCTCCACGCCCAGCGTCCACGACTGGCCGAAGACCTGTCCCGGTGGCGCGAACTCGTTGGTGAAGGTCAGGTAGAACGGCATGACGGAGGCCAGCCCGCTGCTCGAGTACTCGTGCCGCAGCCACGCGAACGCCACCACGATGCCCAGCACCACGTAGTAGACGGGCAGGATCCGGAACGCCCGGCGCACGTAGAAGTCGCGGATCGAGATCTGGCCGTTGCGGCTCTCCTCACGCAGCGCGAGCGTGGTGATGAGGTAGCCGGAAAGCACGAAGAACAGGTGCACGCCGATCCAGCCGTTGAGCCGCGCCCACTGCGGCCCCGCGTAGTGGAAGAACACGACCATGACCGCGGCGATGGCCCGCATACCGTCGAGCGCGGGGAACCGTTTCATCGCCAGGTACTCGCCGTGAGTGAGCGTGCGCATGCTTTTTGGTCCCCCCATGGGCTTACGGCATCACTGGATCGGATGAGTATCGCAGCAAGCGCTGTTGATCTGCCTGGCTGGTGTCAGTCCATCGAGCTGGTCAGGCGGTCGGCGACGTGCCTGGCGATCTCCAGTGAACCCGTCGCCGCCGGTGAAGGCGCGTTCAACACGTGCACCTGACGCGGCGCGGTCTCGATGAGGAAGTCGTCCACCAGCGACCCGTCCGGCAGCATGGCCTGCGCCCGCACACCAGCCTCGGAGCGCACCAGGTCGTCCTCGCGCACGGCGGGCACGAGCCGGGCCAGCGAGGCGGCGAACCGCTTGCGCGACAACGACCGCAGCACCTCCTCGGCGCCGGTGCGGGCGTACTTGCGGGCCAGGCGCCACGTCCCGGGGAAGCGCGCCACGTCGGCCACGTCGGTCAGGGAGAAGTCGCGCCAGCGGTAGCCTTCGCGGCGCAGTGCCAGGACGGCGTTCGGGCCGCAGTGCACGCTGCCGTCGAGCATGCGGGTGAGGTGCACGCCGAGGAACGGCAGCGTCGGGTCCGGCACCGGGTAGATCAGGCCGCGGACCAGGGACGTGCGGCGCAGCTCGAAGTACTCGCCGCGGAACGGCACGATGCGTGCTGCCGGGGTGAGGCCCGCCAGCCGCGCCACCCGGTCGCTGTGCAGGCCCGCGCAGTTCACCAGCGCGTCCGCCTTGACCACGCCCTGCGGCGTCGCGACCTCCACACCGCCCGAAGCAGCCGAACGGATCGCGAGCGCCGGGGAGCTCAGGCGCAGGTCGTGCGATGACAGCAGGCCCACCAGCGCGGTGCACACGGCGGAGTAGTCGATGATCGCCGTGCTCTCCACGCGCAACGCCGCCACACACGACACCTCGGGCTCGTGCTCGCGTGCTTCCGCGGCCGAAATCAGCTTCGCCGGGACGCCGTTGGCCTCCGCGCGTGCCGCCAGGTCGTGCAGGCGGGGGAGTTCGGACTCCGAGGTCGCGACCACGAGCTTGCCGCACACGTCGACCGGGACGCCGTGGTCGCGGGCGAACGCGAGCATGGACGCGTTGCCGGCGACGGACATCCGCGCCTTGAGCGAGCCCGGCTTGTAGTAGAGACCGGCGTGCACGACGTTGCTGTTGTGGCCGGTCTGGTGCGCGCCCCAGACGCGTTCCTTCTCCAGCACCGTCACGCGGCAGTCCCGCGACGCGAGCTCGTTCGCCACCGCGAGCCCGACGATTCCGCCACCGATCACCACGACATGTCGCACCCCGCACACGCTAATGCCCGAGAACGGGCAGAACGTCCGCCGCGACCTCCTCGACCACCGACTCGCTGCCCGCGTACACCCCGTCGTGCCGCGGCCAGTGCGCGACGACGTCGGTGAAGCCCAGCGCGGCCGCCCTGCCCACGGCGTCCTGGAAGCACTGCGCGCTCGACAGCGAGTACACCGGAGCGGAGTCCAGGTTCAGGTATCGGTGCACCCGCGTGGTCCTGCTTTCTGTGGCCAACGTCTCGCTGAACTGCTCCGACAGCGTCGCCACGCCACGCCACCACGCCTCGACGTCCTCGGTCGGCGGGCCGGTGGTGACCCACGCCTGGCCGAACTTCGCGGCGACCCGCATGGCCTTCGGGCCGTTCGCGGCGACCAGGAACGGCAGCCGTGGCCGTTGCACGCAGCCGGGTGCACTGCGGGCCTCCTCCGCCGCGTAGAACTGGCCTTGCCACGACGTGCGGTCCTTGATCAGCAGCTGGTCGAGCAGCTCGACGAACTCGGCGAACCGGGCCGTGCGGTCCTGCGGCAGCGGCGGCTTGTCACCGAGCACCGTGGTGTCATACCCCGCCCCACCTGCGCCGACGCCGAGCGTGAACCGGCCGTCCGACACGTCGTCGAGCGCCAGCAGGTCCCGTGCGAACGGCACGGGGTGGCGGAAGTTGGGGCTCGCGACGAACGTGCCGAGCCGGATGTGCGACGTGACCATGGCCGCGGCTGTCAGCGTCGGCACGGCGCCGAACCACGGGCCGTCGACCAGGGTGCGCCAGCCGAGGTGGTCGTAGGTCCACGCGTGGTGGAAGCCGTACTCCTCAGCGGCGCGCCACTTGGGTTCGGCCATCCACCACCGGTGTTCGGGAAGGATCACGATTCCAGCGCGCACGATCGCTAAGGTAACCAGCTGTTCAGCCGCTGACGAACTTGGACCAGGCACCATAGGGGCGTGGAACAGCCCAGATTGATCGCATCGGACGTGGACGGCACCCTGCTCGGCCCCCCTCCGCGAGAAGGCGTGACTCCGCGCACAGCCGCGGTCGTCGGCCGTGTGCTGGAGGCGGGCGTGCCCTTCGTCCTGGCCACCGGCAGGCCGCCGCGGTGGGTGCCGCAGATCGCGAAGTCCGCCGGACTCGACGGCCTCGCGGTGTGCGCGAACGGAGCGGTGCTCTACGACATCGGCCGTGACGAGATCGTCTGGGCGCGCACGCTCGACCCGGTGCAGTTGCACGACATCGTCTCCACCATCGACAACGCCCTGCCCGACTGCACCTTCGCGGTCGAACGTCTCGGCACCGCGCAGGACGACGCCACGTTCGTCGCCGAGCTCAGCTACTCACACCCGTGGGCCGAGGGTCCGAACGTCGGCGTGACCCGCGGCGAGACGCTCGGCCACCCGGCGACCAAGCTGCTGGTCAGGCACACGGGCATGACCAGCGGTGAGATGGCGGTGGGCATCGGCGAGGTGCTCGACGGGCAGGTCGACCTGACCTACTCGACCGACAACGGGCTGGTGGAACTCGCGGTGCACGGCGTCACCAAGGCGAGCGGGCTCGCCGACGTGGCCGAACGGTTCGGCGTCGCCCCCCAAGACGTGATCGCGTTCGGCGACATGCCCAACGACGTCGAGATGCTCAGGTGGGCCGGCCACGGCGTGGCCATGGCGAACGGGCACGAAGCCGCGCTCGCCGCCGCCGACGAGGTCACCGCGCCCAGTTCCGAGGACGGTGTCGCGATGGTCCTCGAACGCTGGTTCTAGCCCACCAACGGCTTCGCGGCCTCGGCCCCGGTCCACCACTTGAAGGCGATCTCCAGCTCGGCGGGGATCTCCTCCGGCAGTCGTCCGGCGTCGTACGCGCTGGTCAGCGTCTCGATCGCGGCGTCGGAGATGCCGGAGCGGCTCATGCCGACGGAGTTGACGCCGTGCACCCGGATCGGGCTGCCGTAGGCGCGGGCGAACGGGGGCACGTCCTTCGACACGGGCGTGCCCATGCCGATCATGGCGCCGGCGCCGATGACGCGGCGCTGGTGCACCGAGGCGTTCATGCCGACGTTGACCTTGTCGTTGATCTGCACGTGGCCGCCGAGCGACACACCGGCCGACAGCGTCACGCCCGTGCCGATCAGGCTGTCGTGCGCCACGTACACGCGGTTGAGCAGCCACGAGTCGGCGCCGATGGTCGTCGCCCGGTACGAGCCCTGGTGGACGGTGCTGAGTTCGCGGATCACGACCCGTGCGCCGATGTGCACGCCCGCGTGCGCTAGAGAGCCGTCCCACGCCCGGTTGTGCTCGGCCGAGGTGATCTCCGGGGGCGTGCCGATGACGCAGCCCGGTCCGATCCACGTCCCGTCCTCGACGACGCACGGTCCCAGCACGACCGCGCCGGGACCGATGGTGATCCCGTCGCCGAGTTCGACGCCGTCACCGACAACAGCACTGGGATGGATGTGGTTGACCACGGGCGTCCGATCAGGAGGTGGAAACAGGCGGCATAGCCCATACGGGTAGCGTGGGGCCCCGCGTGCAGGCCAGAGCACTGTACCGGCCGCGCCGGTGGACATCCCCGAAGGCGAGAGACTGCTGAATGATCCCGATTACTGTTGTTGACGTCGCCGCTGCCGAGCAGCTGGTGGTCCAGGTGCTGCGCTCGGGAGCAATCGCCCAGGGCCCGATGGTCAAGCGCTTCGAGGATGCCTTCGCAGGCGTCGCGGGTGTTCCGCACGCCGTGGCCGTGAACAACGGGACCACCGCGCTCGTGGCGTCGCTGCAGGTCCTCGACCTGCAGCCGGGTGACGAGGTCATCACCTCGCCGTTCACCTTCGTGGCGACCCTGAACGCCATCCTCGAAGCCGGCGCGACGGCTCGGTTCGCCGACATCCGCGACGACGACTTCAACATCGACGCGGACAAGGTCAAGGACGCCGTCACCCCGAACACCAAGGTGCTCATGCCCGTGCACCTCTACGGGCAGATGGCGGACATGGGCAAGATCATGCCCGTCGTGCAGGAGCACGGACTCGCGCTCGTCGAGGACTCGGCGCAGGCCGTCGGTGCCACCTACGAGGGCCGCCCGTCGGGCAGCTTCGGCCTCGGCTGCTTCTCGCTCTACGCGACCAAGAACATCACCACCGCCGAGGGCGGCGTCATCACGACGTCGGACGACACCCTCGCGGACCGGCTGCGCGTGCTGCGCAATCAGGGCATGCGCGCCCGCTACCAGTACGAGGTCGCGGGTCACAACTACCGCATGACCGACATCCACGCGGCGATCGGCATCCCGCAGCTGGAGAACCTCGAGACGATCACCAAGGCGCGCCAGGCCAACGCCGAGACCCTGAACAAGGGCCTCGCCGGCGTCAAGGGCCTTCAGCTGCCGCAGGTGCTGCCGGGCCGCACGCACGTGTGGCACCAGTACACCGTGCTGATCACCGACGACGCTCCGATCAGCCGCGACGAGTTCGCCGCGAAGCTGACCGAGAAGGGCATCGGCAACGGGATCTACTACCCGAAGACGGTGTTCGACTACGACTGCTACCGGGACAACCCGAAGGTCGTCGTCTCCGACGTGCCGGTCGCCGAGCGCGTCGCCCGCCAGGCCCTGTCGCTGCCGGTGCACCCGAAGCTGACCGACGCCGAGCTCGACACGATCATCACGACGGTTCGCGAGGTGCTGGGCGCATGAGCAACCTTCCCCGCATCGCGGTCATCGGCGTCGGCAACATGGGCTCGCTGCACGCCCGTGTGACCGCCCAGTCCGAACGCGCCGAGCTCGCCCTGATCGTCGATCCGCGCGAGGAGATCGGCAAGGCCGCCGCCGACAAGTTCGAGACGACGTGGGCGCCCGAGATGGGCGACCTCGACGGCATCGACGCGGTCATCCTCGCGTCCAGCACCGAGAGCCACCACGGCCTCGCGCTGGAGATCCTCGAGAAGAACAAGCCGCTGCTCGTCGAGAAGCCGGTCTGCGCCTCGCTGGAGCAGACCGAGGAGGTCCTGAAGATCTCCGCGGCCAAGGGCCTGC
Organism: Lentzea sp. NPDC051208; assembly: GCF_040682435.1. Classification (NCBI taxonomy): domain Bacteria; kingdom Bacillati; phylum Actinomycetota; class Actinomycetes; order Pseudonocardiales; family Pseudonocardiaceae; genus Lentzea; species Lentzea sp. NPDC051208. The sequence continues at coordinate 47,859 of NZ_JBFBAW010000003.1, forward strand.
CGATCATGTGCGGTCTGCTGGAGCGCTACAACCCGGCCGTGATGACGGCGCTCGGCCTGATCACCGAGCCGGTGTACGTCTCGGCACAGCGCCACTCGCCGTACGCGCCGCGCATCCTCACCGGCGTGGCCTGGGACCTGCTGGTGCACGACGTCGACCTGGCCATCCAGTGCTTCGGCGGCGCGGAGCCCGAGCGCGTCTCGGCCGGCGTGGCCCAGTTCCACCCGTCGTCGGTGCCGGGCGCGGAGGACGTGGTGGACACGCTGCTCACGTTCCCCTCCGGTGGCATCGCGAGCGTCTCGGCGAGCCGCATCGGTCAGCGCAAGATCCGCCTGCTGACGATCCAGGAGCTGGACCGGTCGATCGAGGTCGACCTGCTGCGCCGCGACGTGACGATCTACAAGCACATCTCGCACGACTCCGACCCGGACGGCCGCGGCTACCGCCAGCAGACCGTCATCGAGATCCCCGAGCTGGTCACGGCACGTGAGCCGCTCGCGACCCAGCTCGACCGGTTCATCGACCTCATCGCGGGCAACCTGGACGCCGATGACGAGCGCCGCCGCATCCTGCCATCGCACCGCGCCGTCGCCGAGGTCAAGGCGAAGTCCGCCGCGGTCGCCGGCTGATCCCGAGGAACTGACTTCAGATGGGTGCATTGGTAATCCTGGCGTTCTGGTTGCCAGGACTTGTGGTGGGTTTCGCGCTCAGACTGCGCGGCTGGCTGCTCGCGGGTACCGCGCCGGTGCTCACGTTCGGCACGGTGGCGTTGGGCGCCCTCGTGCTCGGCAAGCTCGGCGTCGAGTGGACGATGCTGTCGGTGGTGCTGTGGACGCTGGTCGTCGCCGTCGTCACCGGCGCGATCACGTGGCTGGTGCGGCGCAAGGTCGCGGACGACGCCGACGAGACCCCGAAGCGCACGCTCGGTGAGCACCTGCTCATCGCCGGCGGTGTGGTGCTGGGCATGGCCGTCGGTGTCGTGACGTACTGGCGGGGCATCGGCTATCGGCTCGACACGATCAACCAGGACTGGGACGCGCCGTTCCACGGCAACGCGATCCGGTGGATCTCCGAGCACCACAACTCGCTGCCGTCCTCACTCGCCCCGACGGCGAACCTGCCGGGCAAGCTGGACTACTTCTACCCGAACACCTACCACGCCTTCCTGGCGCCGATGCTCGACAACTTCGCGGCCATGCCGCAGCTGTTGAACCTCGCGGTGTTCGGCGTGCTCCTCTCGTGGACGATCGGTGTCGCGGCGTTCGCGCTCTCCTGGCGGCTGCCGCCGCTCGCGGTCGCCGCTGCCGCCGCCGTGTCGACGTGGTTCACCGCGTTCCCGTACGACTCGTTGTGGCGCGGTCCGCTGTGGCCCTTCATCGCCGGTGTCGCGCTCATCCCGGCCGCGCTCGCGTTGGTGCGCAAGATCTTCACGGACCGGGGCCTCACCGGGCCACTGGCCGTCGCGATCGCCCTCGCCGGCCTGGTCGGCCTGCACACGAGCCTCGCGTTCATCGTGATCGTGTACGCGATCACCTTGCTGCTGGCGATGGCGTTCAAGCTCGAGCCGATCGACTGGAAGGCACAGGCCCTGCCGTTGATCGCCACGGTGGTGATCGCGGCGCTGGCCGTCGTGCCGGTCGCTCTGCCCGCGCTTGCACCCGTCGCGGGTGTCACCGGTGCCCAGTGGGCGGAGTTCTCCACGCCCGCCGAGGGCTTCGGCCAAGTGCTGCTGTTCTCGCCGGTGAACGGGTTCCCGCAGTGGGCCCTCGGACTCGCGGCGTTGGTGGGCGTGATCCTGTTGGTGCGAAACAGGATTCTGCTCTGGCTCGTCGCGTCCTACATCATCTTCGGTGCCGTCTACTCGGCTTGCGCGTCGCTGAACAACGACTTCGTCAACCTCATCACCGGCCCGTTCTACAACGACGCGTGGCGCATCGCCGCCCTGCTGTCTCTCGCCGGTTCCGTGGCTGTCGGCTACTTCGTCTGGACGGTCGCCACGAAGCTCACCGGCAGGGTGGAGAACCGGGTCGGCACCGCGCGGGCGGCGTTCGTGGTGCCGGTCGCGATCGGGCTCGTGCTCGTGGCGGTGCTGGGCGTGCTCGGCAAGGGGGCGTACCTCGGCCGCAACTCGTCGCGGCTGGCGTTCACCAACAAGGAGGCCGACACCGTTCGCCGCGGTGAGCGCGACGCCTACCAGTGGCTGGCACAGCACGCCAAGGGTTCGGTCGTCATGAACGACCGCATCGACGGTTCGGTGTGGATGTACGCGCTGGCCGGTGTGAAGCCCGCCGAGTGGCAGTTCTACGGCGCTCCCGACGACTCGCCCGCACGCGTGCTGACGCTGCACCTCGAGGAGATGGCCACGAACTCGAAGGCGCGCAAGGCGGTCGACACCCTCGGCATCAAGTACGTCATCTTCGGCAAGGGCACCGTCAGGCCGGAGATGCAGCGCTCGCCGGGGATCGACGACCTCGACGATCATCCCAATCTGGCGCGCAAGGTGTACGAGAACCCGGACGCCAAGATCTACGAGCTGATCACGCCCGGTGACGGCAACCAGCGCTGGCCCTGATCGATTCGCGCACACACGACACAGGCCGCCTCACCGGATCGGTGAGGCGGCCTGTGTGTCGTTCGACCGGACTACACGTAACCGAGCTGCGTCAGCGTGTCCGCGATGATCTCGCTCGGGTGGTACTTCTCCATGATGGACGGACGACGCAGCGTCTCGTACTCACCGAGGAACTTCTCCAGCCGAGAGGTCTCCATGCCGGTCAGCACGATGTTCTGGCCGAGGCCCTGCTTGGTCTCGGTGCGCTCGCGGTGGATCGCGCACGGCATGCCGATGTACGAGCACTCCTGCTGCAGACCACCGGAGTCGGTGACGACGAACTTGGCGCGCGCCAGGATCGGCAGGAACTGCAGGTAACGCTTCTTGGGACGCATTATGAAGCGCTCGTTGTCGAACAGGTGACCCCAGCCGTGACGCTCGATGCGCTCCCGCTCCGGCGCTCCGGCCAGGTACAGCATCGGAGTCTTCTCGCTGGCCTTCCTCAGCAGCTCCAACGCCTCGCGGAACTTGTCCGTGCGCGACACGAGCTCAAAGCGGTGCAACGTGGCGAGACCGAACTCCTCGGGGAGGTCCTCCGTGGTGTTCGCGTTGATCGCGAGGCGCATCGCGTCGATCACGGTGTTCGCGCCGGTGTTCACGACCACACCGCGCGCGCCGCGGAGGTTGTCGACCTCGTTCTGCGACGGGGCGAAGTGGACGTCCGTGAGCTTCGTCGCAATGCGGCGGTTGAGCTCTTCCGGCAGCGGCGAGAGCAGGCTGCCCGAGCGCATGCCGGCCTCGACGTGGGCCACGCGGGCGCCGAGCAGGCGGCGGGCGATGAGGCTGCCGTACGGGGTGGTGAAGGTGTCGCCGTGCACGACCACCAGGCCGGGCTTGCCGTCCGTGGTGAGCGAGCGGCGCAGTTCCTTGCGCTGGTCCCATGCGGTCTGGGCGACGGAGAACGCCCAACCGGGAACCTGCTTGGGAGTCTCCAGGTTGCGCGCCTTGCCCCGCGGCACCAGCCACAGGTCCGGCTCGGGCAGCTGGAGGTCTTCAAGGACGTCGGCGACCTCGTCGAAGTGCTGCGCGGTGAACCACAGCAGCGGCTTCGAACCGCGGGCGACGAGCGCGTGGTAAACGGGCGCCACCTTGATGAGTTCAGCGGTGGTACCTGCGATGAAGGCGATCACGGGATGGACCCCTGAGGCTGGGGATCAACGGACCGCCTGGATACTGTCAGGTGTGACGAGCCGGAGCAAATCCCTCGACAACGTCCCCAGCCTGAGCATCGTGATCCCGGTTTTCAACGAACCGGACTGGATCGGACGTTCGGTCGGCGCGCTGAAGACCGCCATCGCCAACGCGAACTGGCCCGCCGAGATCATCGTCGTCGACGACGGCAGCACGGACGACACGGCCAAGCGCCTGGCCGAGCTCGACGTCACCGTGATCTCGCAGGAGAACAGCGGCCGCTTCGCCGCCCGCCTCGCGGGTGTCGAGGCCGCGAAGGGCGACCTCGTCCTGCTCATCGACAGCCGGGTCATCATCGACCCGCAGTCCCTCGTCTTCCTGCGCGACCAGCTCGCCGCGCACCCCGAGCGCACGGTGTGGAACGGGCACATCGAGACCGACACCAAGGGCAACCCGTACGCGGGCTTCATGGCCGGTCTCGTCGCCGTCGCGTGGCGTCGCTACCTCGCCGAGCCGCGGCTCATGTCCTTCAGCGCCGAGGACTTCGACGCGTTCCCCAAGGGCACCACGCTCTTCGTCGCCCCGAAGGACGTGCTGAAGGAGGCCGCGGTCTCGTTTTCCTCGCTGTACGACGACGTGCGGATGGCGAGCGACGACACCCGCATGCTCCGCTCGATCGCCGAGCGCGGTCAGATCTGGATCGCACCGGGCTTCGCGGCGCAGTACAACAGCCGTGACTCGCTGCAGAAGTTCGTGAAGCACGCGTACTTCCGCGGCACCACGTTCGTCGACGGGTACCTCGACTCGCCCGGCCCGGTGCGCAACGCGATGTTCGCGGCCGGTGGTGTCGGGGTGGCCGGTCTCTTCGTCCTCGTGAAGCGGCCGCTGCTCGCCCTGGTGCTCGCGGTGCTCGGTTCCGGTGCCGCGGGAGCGATCGCGCGCAAGAGCGGCGCCAGCAAGGACCAGGCGTTCTCGGTCGCGAAGCTGCTGCCGGTCTTCGCCGCCTGCTTCGGCGCGGGTGCTGCGCGCGGTCTCTCGATGGCGATTCGGAAGCGTTTCGGCAAGTGAAGACGCTCGGCCGCTCGCTGGGCACGGTCAGCGCCGCCCTGCTCGTCGGGACGGCGCTGGGCACCCTGTTGCAGATCGGTTCCGGCCGGCTGCTGTCCACGAGCGACTTCGCGGTCTTCAACGGCTACTGGGGCGTTCTCTTCGCGTTCGGCGCCGCCGTCGGCCCGATCGAGCAGGAGGTCTCGCGGCTGTCCGCGCACGCCGCCCTGCGCGGCGAGCGCACCGGGTTCGCCGCGGTGCAGACCGCTCTGGCCGGTGGCGTGGTCGTCGCGCTGGCGGGCCTGCTGACGCTGGTCCCGCCGATCGGCGACAGGTTGTTCAGCGGGCACTCCGTGCTGGGCCTCGTCGCGCTGGCCGGCGGGATCGGGTTCGCGGTCCAGGTGACGGTGCGCGGCCTGCTCATCGGCCACGACCACGTGCGCGCTTACGGCGGGATCGTGGTCGTCGAGGCTGCCGCTCGCGTGCTCGTGGTGGGAGGACTGCTCGTCGCGGGCCTCACCGACCTGGTACCGATGTCGGTCGCCGTGGCCGTGGGCTCGTTCGCGTGGCTGTTCTTCATCTTCTCCGCCGGCAAGACGGTGAGCACCCGCGAAGGCGCCGAGCCGTGGGGACCGCTGGTGCGGCGCGTGGTCGTGCTGATGTTCGGCGCCGCGCTCACCGCATCGGTGCTGACCGGCTACCCGGCCATGGTGAACCTGCTGACCGGTGACGGCGCGAACCCGGCACTGGGCGCGCTGTTCGCGACGGTCATCGTGGCGCGGGCGCCGTTGCTGCTCCTGCAACCGGTGCAGGCGATGGCCGTGCCGCTGGTCGTGCGGCTGTCCCAGGACGAGAGCGGTGCGAACCGCCTGCGGGCGCTGCTGGTGAAGGGCGTCGCCGGTGCGGTCGTGCTGGGCGGGCTCGGCGCCGTGGTCGGCTGGTTCATCGGTCCCTGGCTGGTGAGGACCGTCTACGGGCCGGGCTACGTGGTGACCGGCTGGGCGGTTGCGGGCCTCGCGTGGTCGTCGGTGCTGCTGGGAGCGACGTTGTTGCTCGCGGCCGTGCTGGTCGCCCGCAAGCAGGCGGGCCTGGTGCTCGTCGTGTGGGCGGTGGTCGCCGGCAGCAGTGCCGCGACCTTGTTGTTCTGGCCGGGTGACACGGTCACCCGTGCCGTGCTCGGTCTGGCGATCGCACCGACGATCGGTGCCGCCTGCGCTTGCGCGTTCGTCCTGCACCGCGGCGTGAACGCCGCGAACCAACACGGTTAGGCTGCGCATTGTGTCTGACTCGGTCGACTACCGGCGAGTGCTCATCGTTCTGCCCGCTCTCAACGAAGAGCACAGCATCGAAAAGATCATCGCCGAGGTCAAAGCGGCGTTGCCCGACGTCGGCGTGCTCGTGATCGACGACGGGTCCACCGACCAGACGTCGCTGCGCGCCCGCGAGAGCGGCGCCCAGGTGGCCCGTCTCGCGGTGAACCTCGGTGTCGGCGGTGCAATGCGCACCGGTTTCCGCTACGCCCTGCGCAACGGTTTCGACGTCGTCGTCCAGGTCGACGCCGACGGCCAGCACAACCCCGCTGACGTTCCGGAACTGCTGCGCGAGCTCGACCGCGCCGATCTGGTCATCGGCGCGAGGTTCGCAGGCAAGGGCGACTACAAGGCCCGTGGCCCCCGCCGCTGGGCCATGAAGGTCTTCTCGGTCGTGCTCTCCGGGCTCTCCGGGACGAAGCTCACCGACGTCACCTCGGGTTTCAAGGCAGCGGGCCCGCGTGCGGTGCGCCTGTTCGCCGCGCACTACCCGGCGGAGTACCTCGGTGACACCCTGGAGTCGCTCGTGATGGCGGTGCGCGCCGGTTTGAAGATCACGCAGGTGCCCGTCGCCATGCGCATGCGCGCGGGTGGCACGCCGAGCACCTCGCCCGTGAAGTCCGCCGTCTACTTGCTCCGGGCCACGCTCGCGCTGGTCCTCGCGATCGTGCGGAGGAAGCCCAAGACGGGCTCCCTCGAAGCCGCATAGGGAGACTCCTGTGTCCGAGTTCCGATTGATGGCCGTCATCGCGGCGGCGCTCGTGCTCGTCGTCGTGATCGAGATGATGCGGCGCCGCAAGCTGCGCGAGAAATACGCCGGAATGTGGCTCGTGCTCGCCCTCGGCGTCGTCGTGCTGGGTGCTGTTCCCGGGTTGCCGTCGTTGCTGTCCGACATCACCGGCGTCCAGCTCGCAGCCAACTTCGTGCTGGCGGGCGCCGCATTCGTGTTGTTCTTCGTCGTGCTGCAACTGTCCAGTGAGGTGGGTCACCTTGAAGAAGAGGTGCGCACCACAGTGGAGGAGATCGCGTTGCTGCGCTGTGAGCTGGAAGGCGTGCGTGCCGAGCTGGACAAGCGCGTCGCGACGGCCGAAGAACAACTTCTCCGAGCCCAGCCCTGAATTCGGGGCACTCCGGGCATGCAGGTAACCTCGCTTGCCGTGAGCTTCGCAGGTTATGACCTGATCGTCGTCGGTTCCGGATTCTTCGGTCTCACGGTCGCCGAGCGCACCGCGTCCCAGCTGAACAAGCGGGTGCTGGTGCTGGAGCGGCGTGACCACATCGGAGGCAACGCCTACTCGGAGGCAGAGCCCGAGACAGGCATCGAGGTGCACCGCTACGGCGCGCACCTGTTCCACACGTCCAACAAGCGCGTGTGGGACTACGTGAACCAGTTCACCTCGTTCACGAGCTACCAGCACCGCGTCTTCGCGATGTACGACGGTCAGGCGTACCAGTTCCCGATGGGGCTGGGCCTGATCTCGCAGTTCGTCGGTCGCTACATGTCGCCCGAGGACGCCAAGGCGTGGGTCGCCGAGCAGGCCTCGGAGATCGACACCAAGGACGCGAAGAACCTCGAGGAGAAGGCGATCTCGCTGGTCGGCCGTCCCCTCTACGAGGCGTTCATCAAGGCCTACACGGCCAAGCAGTGGCAGACGGACCCGAAGGAGCTGCCCGCGGCGGTCATCAGCCGTCTGCCGGTGCGCTACAACTTCGACAACCGCTACTTCAACGACACCTACGAGGGCCTGCCGGTCGACGGCTACACCGCGTGGCTCGAGAAGATGGCGGACCACCCGAACATCGACGTCAAGCTGTCCACGGACTACTTCGACGTCAAGGACGAGATCCCCGCCGGCACGCCGATCGTCTACACCGGCCCGGTGGACCGCTACTTCGACTACTCCGAGGGCTGGCTCGGCTGGCGTACGCTCGACTTCGAGCAGGAAGTGCTGCCGATCGGCGACTTCCAGGGCACGCCGGTCATGAACTACAACGATGCGGACGTGCCGTACACGCGCATCCACGAGTTCCGCCACTTCCACCCGGAGCGCGAGTACCCGAGCGACAAGACGGTTATTGTTCGGGAGTTCTCCCGCGCTGCGGAGAAGGACGACGAGCCGTACTACCCGATCAACACGGCTGAGGACCGCACCAAGCTGGAGCGTTACCGCGAGCTGGCCAAGAAGGAAGCCGCGGAGCGCAACGTGATCTTCGGTGGGCGCCTCGGCACGTACAAGTACCTGGACATGCACATGGCGATCGGTTCTGCGCTGAGCGTGTTCGACAACAAGATCGCTCCGCACCTGGCGTCCGGTCAGGCGCTGGACGGGTCGCTGGAGGACTGAATCGCAATGCCGGGCAAGTCCAACCTCGTGGAGCACGAGGCGCCGGAGAAGCTGCTGACGCAGCGCGGCCTGTTCGCGGGGCCCTCCCAGATCGTCTCGGAGGACCTGTACGCCGAGGTGAAGCGCGGGATCGCGGAGCGGGAACGTCACCGCATGGTGGTCCACCCGAACGCCACGGTCTCGATGAACACCTACTTCGGGCGTTTCCCCGCGTCGTACTGGCAGCGGTGGTGCGTGAGCCCCGAGGTGGAGCTCGAGCTCGAGGTGACCGGCTCCGGCCAGGTCGCTCTCGTCGCCTCGGACTCCGAGGGTGAGACGCGCACGGTCGTCGCGGAGAAGGTCGCCGGCGCGAAGGCGCAGCAGGTGCGCCTGACCGCGAAGATCGACAAGTTCACCGACGGCGGTGGTCTCTGGTTCGACGTGATCACCGCGGAAGACTCGCTCGTCGTGGAGAAGGTCCGCTGGACGGTCGCGCCGCCGAAGACGGTGCGACCGACCGCCGTGGTCATCTGCACGTTCAACCGCGTCGACGACTGCCTCAACACGATGGCCGCCCTCGCGTCGGACCCGGAGCCGTTGAAGCTCGTCGACACGGTCTACGTCGTCGACCAGGGCACGGACGCCGTCGAGTCGCGTGAGCGGTTCGCCGAGGTCTCGGCCGCGCTCGGGCCCAAGCTGCGCTACATCCGGCAGCCGAACCTCGGCGGTGCCGGCGGCTTCACGCGCGGCCTCTACGAGGTCACCGAGATCGACCACGCCGAGCACGCCAACGTCCTGTTCATGGACGACGACGTGCTGTGCGAGCCCGAGATCGTCATCAGGCTCACCGCGTTCGCGAACCGCACGACGCAGCCGACGATCGTCGGCGGTCAGATGCTCTACCTGCTGCACCCGAACTTCCTGCACGTCGGTGCCGAGTACGCGAACCTCGACACCCTCGCGCCGGGCCAGGTCGTGGAAGGCGCGCTCTTCAACGCCGACCTCACCGGCTACGACGAGGAGACGGGCAAGCGCAACGTCCAGGACAAGCGCGTCGACGCCGGGTACAACGGCTGGTGGTCGTGCCTCATCCCGTCGGAGATCGTGAAGGCGGTCGGCTACCCGCTGCCGCTGTTCTTCCAGTGGGACGACATCGAGTACGGCTACCGAGCGCGTGAACACGGTTTCGCCACCGTGTCGCTGCCTGGTGCTGGTGTCTGGCACGCGGACTTCCACTGGAAGGATTGGGACGACTGGCACAGGTACTTCAACCTGCGCAACGCCCTGATCACCTCCGCGCTGCACAGCCGCTTCGACCCGAAGATGATCGTGCGCGGCATGGCCAAGCAGTTCGCCACGTACATCCTGGGCATGCAGTACGGCCTCGCCGCCACCCAGCTCAAGGCGATCGAGGACTTCCTGAAGGGCCCGGACTTCCTGGCGGACGGCGGTGTGCAGGCGGCGGCGGACATCCGCAAGCTGCGCGCCGAGTTCCCGGAGACGGTGCGGCACCCGGCGTCGGAGATCCCCGGTTTCAAGCCGGGCAGCCTGCCGATGATCAGCGCCGCGCCGACGCCGAAGCTGATCGCGCCGGTGTTCGCCAAGCGGCTCGTGAACCAGCTGCTCGGCAAGTCCGTGCACGAGGCCGGTGCCGTTCCCGCTGGTGACTCGGCATGGTGGCACGTCTCGCTGTTCAACACGGCGGTCGTGACCGATGCGTCGCAGGAAGGCGTGCGGGTCCGCAAGAGGGACAAGGAACTCGCCGTGCGCCTGTCCAAGCAGGGCGCCAAGGTCTTCCGGGAGCTGTACCGCAGGGCTCCGGAAATGCAGCGCTCCTATCGGGATGCGATGGGCAAGCTCACCAGTCGCGACACCTGGTCGCGGTTGTACGACCTCTGATTCACACAACGCTTTGCACGGGCGGTCCGGATCTTCCGGGCCGCCCGCTCTAGTGAGGGGAAAGGTCTGTGGACCAGAACTGCGTGCTGCAACGGGTGATCCTGCCCCGCGACGAAGATCCGCTCGACGTCCGGCCGCTCTACCTGGACGAGCCGGACTCGGTGCACTGCCACGTCGCGTCCCGCCGCAGCACCACGGTTCCCCCGTCGGCGAAGGTCTCCTTCTCCACGTACTTCAACGCTTTCCCGGCCTCCTACTGGAAGCGCTGGACGACCGTCGACGAGGTCGTGCTGCGCATGGCGGTGCGCGGCACCGGTCGTGTCGACGTGTACCGCTCGCGGCCGTCCGGCGACATCATCCACATCGAGGGCCAGTACGTCCGTGACGCGGCCGAGTGGACCGACGTCGAGTTCACCGTGTCGCTCAAGCCGTTCGAGGACGGCGGCTGGATCTGGTTCGACGTCTTCACCGACGACGCGCCGCTCGAGATCCGAGAGGCGGCCTGGACCGTGCGCGAGCCGTTGCCCGCGCAGACGGTCGCCATCGGCATGACGACCATGCGCCCGGTCGACGCCGTGATCGCGTTGCGCGCGCTCGGCGAGGACAAGGCCGTGCTCGACGTGCTCTGCAAGGTGTTCGTCGCCGACCAGGGTGCAGTGAAGGTCCGTGACACCGAGGGTTACGCGGAGGCCGCGGCACTGCTCGGCGACAAGCTCGAGGTCATCGAGCAGGACAACCTGGGTGGTTCCGGCGGGTTCACCCGCGGCATGTTCGAGGCGATCGAGAACACCGACGCCGACCAGATCATGTTGATGGACGACGACATCCGGCTCGAACCGGACGCGGTGCTGCGCTCCAACGCGTTCGCCCGCGCCGCCGCCCAGCCGGTGATCGTCGGCAGCCACATGCTGAACCTGTACTCGCGGGCCCGCCTGCACAGCTTCGCGGAGATCGTCGACCTCAACACGTGCTTCTGGCGTGCGGCGCCCGGCGCGGTCACCGACCACAACTTCGCGACCGACTCGTTGCGAGACACCAAGGAACTGCACCCGCGCGTCAACGCCACCTACAACGGCTGGTGGATGTGCCTGTTCCCGCGCGAGGTCGTGCGCCGCAGCGGCTACCCGCTGCCGCTCTTCATCAAGTGGGACGACGCCGAGTACTCGTTGCGGGCGCTGGAGCACGGCTTCCCGACGGTGTCCCTGCCCGGCTCCGCGGTGTGGCACATGCCGTGGACCGACAAGAACGACTCGACGGACTGGCAGGCGTACTTCCACACGCGCAACCGTCTGATCCTCGCCGCGCTGCACAGCCCGTACGACGTGAAGAACGGCATCGTGAAGCACGGCCTGAAGCTCACGCTGCGCCACCTGCTGTCGATGGAGTACTCGACCGTCGTGTTGCAGCAGAAGGCGATCGAGGACTTCCTCGCCGGCCCGTCGCTGCTCTTCGACTCGCTGCGCACCGCACTGCCCGAGGTCCGCAAGCTGCGTGCCGAGTACTCCGACGCGCAGACCCTGCCGTCGGCCAGGGAGTTCCCGCCGCCGACCTTCGACCAGGTGCGCGCCGAGGCCCTGCTGCAGCCGTCGCAGTCGAAGATCACCACCGCCAAGCGCGCCGCGAAGTCGTTGCTGCACAACTTCCGCAACCCCGCTCCCGACGCGGCAGGCCGCCCGCAGATGAACGTGCCGGCGCTCAGCGCCCGGTGGTTCCTGCTCGGCAACCTGGACAGCGCCACCGTCTCCACCGCCGACGGCACCGCGGTGGCTTTCTACAAGCGCGACCCGCAGGAGTTCCGCGCGCTGGCCAAGCGGGCGGCCCGCAACTACCGCCGGCTCGGGCAGGAGTGGGACCAGCTCAAGCGCGTCTACCGCGACGCCCTGCCGGAACTGACGTCCACCGAGGCGTGGCGGAAGGTCTTCGAGCGCTGATCACCCCTTGATCCCGGACTCCGTCACCCCGCGCACCAGCCACCGCTGCATCGCCACGAACACGATGACCAGCGGGGTGATGGAGACGGCCGCAGCCAGGAACAGCTCGTGCACGTTGATCGACTGAGCCGTCAGGAACGTCGACAACGCCACCTGCACGGTCCACGAGTCCTGGTCCTGCGCGATGACCAACGGCCACAGGAACTGGTTCCACGAAGTCACGAAAGCGATCACTCCGAGTGCCGCGAAGAACCCACGTGAGTTCGGCACGACAACGCGCCAGAACGTGCCCCAGTGCCCGAGTCCGTCGATTCGCGCGGCTTCCTCCAGCTCCCGGGGGAAGTTCAGGAAGTACTGCCGGAACAGGAACGCCGTGAACCCGCTGAACAGTCCGGGAATCACGAGTCCGCGCAGGTCGGAGACCCAGCCCAGCGTCGACACGACGACGAACGTGGGCACGAACGTCACCGCGGCGGGAATCATCAAAGTGGCGACGACGAAGTAGAACACGACATTCGCGTACCGGTACGGAATCCGTGCCAGCCCGTAACCGGCGAGCGAGCACAGCAAAAGCTGCCCGGTGGTCTGCAAGACCGCCACCACCAACGAATTCACCATGCTCCGCACCAACGGCACGGCCGGATCGCTGAACAGCTCGCCGAAGTTCTCCCAGCGCACCGACGACGGCAGGAACGTCCACGACGTCGCGCTGATCTCCGACTCCGACACCAGCCCGTTGCGCACCACCAGGTAGAACGGCACGAGGAACAGCACGGCCGCCACGGACAAAGCCAAGTACCGCAGAGCTTTCACCGCCGCACCGCCCTTCCCTGCAGCAGTGTCACGCCGACGATCAGCAACGTCAGGATCACCGCGCCCGCGCTGCCGTGCCCGAAGTCCTGCCCTCCGCTGCCCAGAGCCGTGTAGTACAGGTAGATCAGCGGTGGCCGGGCGAACGGCGGATAGCCGCGGTCGGTGCCGAGCACGTTGTAGAACTCGTCGAACGCCTGGTACGCGCCGATCAGCAGGAGCAGCAGCACGGCGACCGAGGTGGTGCGCAGCTGGGGGAGCGTGACGAACCGGAACGCCTGCCACGACCGCGCGCCGTCCAGCGCCGCTGCTTCGTACAGCACGACGGGAATCCGTTGCAGGCCCGCGATGAACAGGATCATGTAGAACCCGAGCTGCAACCACAGCCGCAGCGTCACGAGCACGAGCCAGTACCAGGGCGGCGACGTCGAGACCGTCCACGCGACCGGATCAGCGCCGAACCAGCCCAGCACCGTGTTCGCGAGCCCCGAGCGCAGGCCGTTGAAGATCGAGAGCTTCCACACCAGCGACGCCACGACGTACGAGCAGGCCGTCGGCAGGAAGAACACCGATCGGAAGAACACCTGCATGAAGCTGATCTGGTTGACCAGCAACGCGAGTGCGAGGGCCAGCACGAACGTCAGCGGCACGATGAACGCCGCGAACACGCTGAACGTGCCGAGACTGCTCAGGAACGGTCCGTCGGTCAGCATGTCCGCGTAGTTGCGCAGCCCGACGAACTCGGTCGGTGTCACCGTGTTGCGCGCGTCGAAGAACGACAGCAGCAGGCTCCACCCGATCGGCACGTACACGAACACGAGCAGCCCGGCGGCGAACGGCCCCACGAACAGCCAGAACGCGCGTCCGTGCCTCATCCGTACAGGCGCTTCAGCTCGTCCCTCGCCACACCCGCCGCGGCCTTCAGCTCGGTGTCGGCCGGAGCGCCGTCACGGACCACCCGTGACACGGCGTCGTTGAACGCCGTCCGCATCACCGAGGTCCAGTCCGGCGGGTTGGACGCCTTCGCGTTGTCCCGCACGAACTTCACCGCGTCGGCCGCCGCACCCGACGTCAGCTTCGAGGCCTTCTCCGAGATGCTCTTGCGGGGCGGGATGTGGAAGCCGTAGCCCAGGTTGAAGTCCTCCTGGTAGTCGGTCTTCTCGATCCACAGCCACCGCACGAAGTCCTTGGCCTCGTCGATCCTCTTCGACTTCGCGTTGACCATCGCGCCGAACGCCCCGACCGGCACACTCGCCGAACCGCCGGCACCCAGCGAGGGAAACGGCAGCACGCCGAAGTCGTCACCCAGCGCCTTGGCGACCGCCGGCACCGCCCACAACCCGGTCCACTGCATGGCGACCAGGCCCTGCGTGAACGCGTCCGGCTCCGCCCAGTCCTTCACCGCGCCCAGCAACAGGCTGCCGCTCGTGTAGAGCTCGCGGAGCTTGCCGATCGCCGTCGCCGCAAGGGGATCGTCGAACCCGACCTGGTGGTCCCGCACGTAGTCGAGTCCGGCCGACCAGAGCGCGGGCCCGCCCAGCACGCCGCCACCGCCGTCGTTGCCGGCGAAGAGGCCCTTGACCGAACCCGTCGTGAGGCGCTTCGCGGCGTCGATCAGCTCATCCACAGTGGACGGTGGTCGCACACCGGCCTGGGCGAACAGGCTCTTGCGGTAGAACAACATCTGCATGTCCACGGCCTGCGGCACGCCGTAGACCTTCCCGTCGACGGTGTGCGTCGCGAGAATCGACTCGGAGAAGTCGCTCCTGGCGTCGCCGAAGACGTCGTCGAGCGGCACGAGCTGACCCGCCCGGACCGAGCTGATCTGCGGGGTGGACTCGAAGACGTCCGGTCCGCCGTCGGACAGCAGGCTCGTCGCGAGCTTGGAGTCGTAGTCGCCGGGGTTCCACTGCACGTTGACCTGGGTCTTGGTGTACGCCTTGGCGTAGCGCTCCACGGCCTGCTGCACGCCGGGCTCGCCGTACGCGTGGTACCACTGCTTGAGGGCCTGGCCGTTGCCACCCCTGCCGGTGTTCGAACCGCACGCCGCGAGCAACGCGCTCGCGCCGGCCAGGGACAGAAGTCTGCGTCGGGAAATCACCCACCCCGTCTTACTCCGATCACTCGAAGTGCGCGAGTGGTTACTCGAAGTGGGCGACGACGACGTTCGCGAAGTTGACGACGTACTCGCGGCCGTCAGGCCCTGGGATCGGCTGGGTGTGCCCGTTGCGGACGATCTGGGTCAGCCGCGGCGCGAGGTCGTCCCGCGTCTCGTCGGTGACCGGGAGGGAGATGGGGTTCGGGTTGGCGGCGAGGAACAGCACGAGTTTGCTCATGAGAGCAGCCAACCGCGTTCAGGAGCGCTGCGGAGGGCGGTTCCGCTCGTAGCGATTCCGCCCTCGGCAGACCGGCTCACTTGCGGAAGAAGCGCTCCCGCTGACCGAGGCGCACGAGCTTCAGCCACTCGACGAAGGCCTTCGGGTCCCGCTTCACGGCGAGGAAGTACAGCCCGAACCGGAACACCTCGAGAGCACCGAGCTTGCGCATGCCCGGCTGCGACAGCAGGTACCCGCGGTTGCGGTACGTGTAGTAGCGCTTGATCGGGTTCTCCGGGTCCTGGGCGTGGAACTTGCCGCCCAGCATCGGCTTGAACTCGTCCGAGCCGTCCGGGTGCACGTACGCGACCCGCAGCGACGTGCCGAACGGCAGCCCTGACCGCACCATGCGCCGGTGGACCTCCACCTCGTCGCCGCGGAAGAACAGCCGGTAGTCCGGCACACCGACGACGTCCAGCGTGGAGGCGCGGAACAGCGCCCCGTTGAACAGCGAGGCGATGCCCGGCAGGAAGTCCGTGCCGAGTTCGGCGGCCGAGCGCTTCCACGTCAGGCCGCGGCGCAACGGGAACGCGAGCTTGTCCGGGCTGTCGATGTTGGTGACGACGGGGGAGATCTCCGCGAGACCCCTGCGGTCCGCCTCCTCCAGCAGCACGGCCAGCACGTGCTCGTCGGCCGGGCGGCCGTCGTCGTCGGCCAGCCACACCCAGTCCGCGCCCAGCGAGAGCGCGTGCAGGATGCCCAGCGCGAAACCACCCGCGCCACCGAGGTTGCGGTGCGACGGCAGGTACGTCGTGGGGAGCGGACACTGCTCGACGAGGTCTCCGACGGGCTGGTCGGGACCGTTGTCGACGACGACCAGGTGGTCGGGAACGCGTGTCTGGGTCGCCAGGGCCTTCAGCGACTCGGCCAGCAGCTCCCTGCGGTGGCGGGTGACCACCACCGCGACGACGGAGCCCTTGGGCAGTGCCTCGAGGTTCATGCTCTACTCGCCACCGTTTCCGCTGAGGACGGGGGTCTCCTCGTGCTGGTGCATCCGCTCGAAGGGGTCGAACCCCTTGTACGCGGTCAGCACCTCGCGCAGGCTTCCGAACATCTTGACGTGGCCCTCGTCCATCCAGATCGCCTTGTCGCAGAACTCCGCGAGGAACTCGTCGGAATGGGTCGCGAACACCAGCAGGCCTG
This sequence comes from Lentzea sp. NPDC051208, assembly GCF_040682435.1. Classification (NCBI taxonomy): domain Bacteria; kingdom Bacillati; phylum Actinomycetota; class Actinomycetes; order Pseudonocardiales; family Pseudonocardiaceae; genus Lentzea; species Lentzea sp. NPDC051208. The sequence continues at coordinate 64,440 of NZ_JBFBAW010000003.1, forward strand.
AGCGGGCGACCAAGTTCTTGAGGCGGTCGCGGGCCTTCGCCATGAACGCCGCGTCCACCGCGCCGATGCCCTCGTCGAGCAGCAGGATCTCCGGGTTGATCGACGTGACCACGCCGAGGGCCAACCGGACGCGCATGCCCGTCGAGTACGTGCGCAGCGGCATCTGCAGGTAGTCACCGAGTTCGGTGAACTGCGCGATGTCGTCGACGCGGGATTCCATCTGCTTGCGGCTCATGCCGAGGAACAGGCCGCGGATCATGATGTTCTCGTACCCGGAAATCTCCGGGTCCATGCCGACGCCGAGGTCGAAGACCGGCGCCACCTTGCCGACGATGCGCGACTGGCCGCGGGTGGGCTCGTAGATGCCCGCCAGCAGGCGCAGCAGCGTCGACTTGCCGGCGCCGTTGTGGCCGACCAGGCCGACGCGGTCGCCGTCCTTGATCGACAGCGTGATGTCGTGCAGCGCTTCGATGATCGGCACGCGACCCTCTGAGCCGATCTTGCCGCCGACTTTGCCGAGCGCGAGCTTCTTCAGCGACCTCGACTTCGCGTCGAAGATCGGGAAGTCGACCGATGCGTTCCAGACGTCGATGCTGACCATGAGTGTCGACCTCCTTCTAGACCCAGTAGGAAACGCGGGCGCGGTAGTTGCGCAGGATGACCAGTGCGAGCAACCAGCCGACCACTGTGAAGCCGCCGACGATCGCCCAGTGGTGCCAGTCGACGGTGTGACCGAGCATCGGGGCACGGACGATCTCGACGAAGTGGTACACCGGATTCAGCTCTGCGATCCACATGCGCCAGGCACCGTCATCGGGGTTGCCCTTGGTGACCTTCGTCAGGATGCTCGCGTCCCAGACGATCGGCGTCATGAAGAACACGAGGTTGATGAAGCTGTTCACGACCGGCGGGATGTCGCGGAAGCGCGTGCTGATGACACCGAACAGCAACGAGACCCACACGGCGTTGACCGCCAGCAGGACGAAGCCGGGGATCGCCAGTGCGATCGTCCAGCTCAGTCCGGGCTGAAGCGGGCCGTTCTCGGTCATCCGGTACGGCTCGGAGAGCGTGCCGAAGAAGATCAGCATGACGATCACGTAGATCACGAGGTTGTGCAAAAGGAACAGGATCTGGCGCCACACCATGCGCATCACGTGGACGGTGATCGGCGCCGGCAGGTGCTTGATCAGCCCCTCGTTGGCGATGAACACGTCCGTACCCTCGGTGATGCAGCCGAGGATGAAGTTCCAGACGATGAAGCCCGCGGTGATGTACGGCAGGAAGGCCGGCAGCTCCGCGCCGAGCAACACCGAGTACAGCAAGCCCAGCGCCAGCGCCGTGGTGCCCATCGAGATGGTGATCCACAACGGGCCGATGACCGAACGGCGGTAGCGCTGCTTGATGTCCTGCCAGCCGAGGTGGCCCCACAGCTCACGGTGGTCCCACGCCTCCCGCACGTCCGCGAACGCGCGTTTGAAGCTGCGCGACTTGACGGCAGGGGGCGCCTCTGCTTGGTCGGGTGTACTGGTGGCTTGCACGAGGACTGAGCGTACCGGCGACCACCGACCGGCATGCTCACCGGTCGGTCACGGTGCGATCAGACCTTGATCACCTTTACGATGACCTGTTCGTGGTCGTAGGTGTACCCGAGGTAGTCGAACTCCACGCCGTGCGCCGCCACGTGCTCCAGCCAGGCCTTGTGCTCGTGGTCCTGCCACTGCGGGTAGTTGAAGTACTCGTCGAAGACGATGACGCTGCCCTCGACCAGACGGGGCCCGACGAGGTCGAGAACGGTCTTGGTGGACGAGTACAGGTCGCAGTCGACGTGCAGGAACGTGACGGGGCCCTCGTGGTCGGCGAGGAACTTCGGCAGCGTCTCGTCGAACCACCCGGCGATGAGCTCGGCACCGGGCACGTCCGGCAGGCCGTCCATCGTGAACGTGCCGGCGGGGAACCCGTTGCGCCAGTTCTCCGGCAGACCCTCGAAGGAGTCGAAGCCGTAGACGTCGGCGCCCTCCCTGGCGTTCGCGATGATCTTGAGCGTGCCACCGGTGTAGACGCCGAACTCCAGCGCCATGCCGCCCTCGGGCGTCTGGGCCAGCGCGAACTCGAGCGTCTCCCGCGGTGAGCCGAAGTGCGGGACCCGCGGCATGTTCTTGTGCACGAACTGAGCGCTCTGCAGCGCCGCTTCCCTGTCCGCGGCGAACACGATGTCGCGGCGGGCCCGCACCTCGTGGCCCGCGGTGTGGTCGACGATCCGGTTCGCCTGCTGCGCGACCTCGTCGCGCAGGCCGTCCAGCTGGGCCTGGATCCGTTCGATCTGCTCTTGCTGCGGCTTCAACGCGTCCTGGATGAGTTCGAGCGCTTTGACACGAAGCTTGTGACGAAGCTGCTTGGCCTGCAGGCCATTGCGGACTCGGTCGAGCACGGTGGCTCCTCTCCAGAACGGTCAGCGCATCGTAGAGCCACCACCGCATGGCTCAGCTAGAGGTACTGCCCCGTCCCTTTGCCTGTTGTTCCGGCTTCGTTACCTTCGCCGCCGCTGCCGGCGGGAAGCGCACGGCCGCGCATCTGCTCCAGCTGGGCCCGTGCCGCCATCTGCTGGGCGAACAACGCGGTCTGGATGCCGTGGAAGAGGCCCTCCAGCCAGCCCACGAGCTGAGCCTGCGCGATGCGCAGCTCGGCGTCGGAGGGGGTGCCCTCCTCGGTGAACGGCAGCGACAGGCGCTCCAGCTCCTCGCGCAGCTCCGGCGCCAGGCCGTCCTCGAGCTCCTCGATGGACCGCTTGTGGATCTCCTTGAGACGGTTGCGGCTGGCCTCGTCCAGAGGCGCCGCCCGCACCTCCTCCAGCAGCTGCTTGATCATCGTGCCGATCCGCATGACCTTCGCCGGCTGTTCGACGAGGTCGGCGATGTCGCCGTCCTGGCCGCCGACGATTACGACGGGCTGCTCCTGGTTCATGGTCTCCATCCTCGCGCGATTCACGTTTTCGAAACTAATCGGGGTGGGGCTGGTAGTTGCCGTGTTTGCTCGCATACGTACGGTGTGTGTCATGGCGTTCGACGTCGCACGGGTACGAGGGCTCTTCCCCGCGCTCGGCGACGGCTGGGTCCATCTCGACGCACCGGCTGGCATGCAGGTGCCCGAGCAGGTCGCCACCGCCGTCTCCACCGCGCTGCGCGCCCCGGTCTCCGGACCCGGTGGCATCTTTCCCGCGTCCCAGCGTGCCCAGGGCATCGTGGACGCCGCCCGCAGGTCCGTCGCGGACCTCGTCGGCGGCGATCCCGCCGGTGTCGTGCTCGGCCCCTCCTCCGCTGTGCTGCTGCAACGTCTCGCCGACGCGATGACCGACGACTGGTTCATGGGCGACGAGGTCCTGGTTTCCCGCCTGGACCACCCCGCGAACATCGCACCGTGGCTGCGCGCCACCCAGCGCACCGGCAGCGCGGTCAAGTGGGCGGAGATCGACATCGAGACCTGCGAGCTGCCGAGCTGGCAGTTCGACGACCTGGTCACCGACCGCACCAAGCTGATCGCCATCACGGCGGCGTCCGGCGTGGTCGGCACCCGGCCGGACCTGGGCAAGATCTCCGCGGTGGCTCGCGCGCACGGCGCGATGATGGTGGTGGACGCCTCCGCTGCGGCGCCTTTCGTGCCGTTGGACATCGTTGGCATGGGTGCGGACGTCGTGGCTCTGTCCGCCGGCCAGTGGGGCGGTCCGCCGGTCGGCGCGCTGGTGTTCCGCGACCCGTCGGTGCTGGAGCGGCTGCCGTCGGTCTCGGTCGACCCGATGGCGCGCGGCCCGGAGCGGCTGGAGCTCGGCCCGCACGCGTATCCGATGCTCGCCGGGCTCGTTGCCTCGGTGGAGTACCTGGCGGACCTCGACGACGCGGCTTCCGGCACGCGCCGCGAGCGGCTGCTCACGTCGTTGGGATCGGTGAAGGCCTACCAGGCCGGGCTGCTCGCTAATCTGATCAACGAACTGCGTTCGCTGCGACACGTGATGGTGATCGGCGACGCCATGCGGCGGGTGCCCGCGCTGGCGTTCTCGATCGCCGGGGTCAAGGCGGAGGACGGCGTCGAACACCTCGCGTCGCGGGGCGTCTGCGCGTTCGCCGACCCCGGTCAGCACGGCGTGTTCTCGGTGCTGGGCGTCGGCGAGATCGGCGGCGCCATCCGCATCGGGCTCGCGCACTACACGAACGCGGTCGAGATGGACGACCTGGTGCGGGCGGTGGCCGAACTCGGCTGAGGGATTTGGGAGATCATCGTTGGACGACTCGCTGGCTCGCGAGCTCGCGGATCTCTCGGCCCTGCAGCGCCTCGGCTCGTTGAACACCGAGTACCTGCCGCAGCTCTCCGGCGACCTGCGGGCGGCGGCGCTCGTCGCCGTGATGGACGAGATCGTGCTGGGCGCCCGGACCGTCCTGGTGGAACTGGGCTGCGGGTCGTCCTCGGTCCTGCTGGCGCGTTTGTTGCAGCAGCGGGGATTCGGGCACCTGCTGTCGATCGAGCACGACGAACGCATGGCTGCTTTCGTTGCCTCACAAGTGCGCCGCGAAGGTCTCGGCTCCGTTGCCCGCGTGGTGCACGCGCCGTTGTCGCGGCATCCGGCGGCGTTGTCGCGGCACGGCCAGTGGTACGCGCCGCAGCAGGTGCACGACGAAGTGCTCGGGTACGTCGAGCGTTTCGGCCTGGTGGACCTGCTCCTGGTGGACGGGCCGGGGTTCGGCGACTCGCGCTATCCGGCGCTGCCCGTGCTCAGTGCCGTGCTGGCGCCGGGGGCGACGGTGCTGGCCGACGACGCCGACCGCCCGGACGAGCAGGCGGTGCTGACGCGGTGGTCCGAGGAGTTCGGGCTGGAGTTCCGCACGGCTCCCCGGACCGCGCTGGCCGTGGCTACCGCTCTCGCTTGAGCAGGACCTTGCCGAAGACGTCGCTCGCCTCCAGCAGGCGGTGCGCTTCGGCGGCGTTCGACATCGGCACGACCTGGCCGACGATCGGCTTGACCGCACCGCTCTCGATCAACGGCCACAGGTGTTCGCGGACCTGGGCGACGATCGCGCCCTTGCTGTCGACGCTGCGCCCGCGCAGACCCGTCGCCATCACGGAAGCGCGCTTGGCGAGGAGCTTGCCGATCGGCAGTTCGCCCTTCACGCCGCCCTGCATGCCGATGATCATCAACCGGCCGTCCGGGGCGAGGACGTCGATGTTGCGGGGGAGGTAGGAGGCGCCCATGTTGTCGAGGACGACGTCCGCGTGCTCGACCTCGGCGACGAAGTCCTGCGTCTTGTAGTTGACCGTGATGTCCGCGCCGAGCTCGGCGCACTTGCGCAGCCGCTCGTCCGATCCCGCGGTGACCGCGACGGTCGCGCCGAGTGCCTTGGCCACCTGGATCGCGTGCGTGCCGATGCCGCCCGCACCGCCGTGCACGAGGAACGTCTCGCCGAGCTTGAGCCGGCCGTCCATCACGACGTTCGACCACACCGTGCACGCGACCTCGGGCAGCGCGGCCGCCGTGACGACGTCGACGTTCGCCGGGACGGGCAGGACCTGGACCGCGGGCACGACGACCTTCTCCGCGTAGCCGCCGCCGGCCAGCAGCGCGCACACCTCGTCACCGACGTTCCACCCGGTCACGCCCTCGCCGACCGCGGCGATCGTGCCGGAGCACTCCAGCCCGATGATGTCCGACGCGCCGCGTGGCGGTGGGTACAAACCCTGTCGCTGCAACAGGTCCGCGCGGTTGACCGCACTCGCGGCGACGTCGATCAGCACCTCGCCCTCGCCCGGCACCGGGTCTGCGACCTCGGTCCACTCGAGCACGTCCGGGCCGCCGGGTTCGCGAACAGTGATGGCACGCATGCGGTCGACCGTAATACCGTTCGACAGGTCCGGCACCATCGGATCATGGACGCCTGGCCGCTACGACATCTGGTTCTCCGCACCCCGCGCCTGGAGTTGCGCCCGGACGACGACTCCGGCCTGTTCGAACTCGTCGAGGTCGCCAAGGCGGGCGTGCACGACCCGGCCGAGATGCCGTTCAACGTGCCGTGGACCGACAGCCTCGCCGACGACCACGGGTTCGGCATGGTCCAGTTCTTCTGGGGCATGCGCGCCAAGCTGGCGGCCAAGGACTGGGCGATCTGCTTCCTCGTGCGGCACGAGGGCAAGGTGATCGGTGTGCAGGAGCTGGGCGCGCGCGATTTCGGCGTGCTGCGCGAGGTGAACACCGGCTCGTGGCTCGGCAAGGAGTTCCAGGGCGGCGGTCTCGGCACGGAGATGCGTGTCGGCGTGCTGCAGTTCGCGTTCGACCACCTGGGCGCGCACATCGCTCGTTCGGCGGCTTGGCAGGGCAACCACGCCTCGAACCGGGTCAGCGCCAAGCTCGGGTACGTGCACGACGGCACGATCGGTGTGGCACCACGCGGAGAACGCCTTGAGCACGTGCGATTGCGTCTGGACGAGGCGAATTTCGTGCGCCCGGAATGGAACGTCGCGGTCGAGGGGCTAGCGGAGTGTGTTCACCTGATCACCACCTGAACTCCCGCCGACCGACGGATTGTGGCCTGCGTCTCCCTTTTGTGAGGGTTCAGCCATCTCGAACGAAGGGGAACGTTCATGTCCGGCAGAACCAAGCTGGCGGCTGTGCTTGCCATCTCGGCATTAGTCGCTGCCCCCACCGCCACGGCGTCCGCCGCCGAACCGGCAGGCCCCGAACTCGCCAAGAAGCTCGCGAAGAAGGTGACCGTCGAGGGTGTCAACCGGCACCTCATCGCGTTCCAGCGCATCGCCGACCGCAACGGCGGCAACCGCGCGGCCCTGACGCCCGGCTACGACGCGAGCGTCGACTACGTCGCGGGCAAGCTGCGTGACCAGGGCTTCATCGTCACGACGCCGAACTTCAGCTTCGAAGTCCCCGTCACCGACGCCGAGACCGCCCGCGTCGACGGCGTGAACTACCAGGCGCTCATCCTGACCGCCTCACCCCAGACCCCGGCCGGCGGCATCACCGGCCCGCTGCGCGTCGTTCCCGAGGACACCACCACGGGCTGCGAGGCGACCGACTTCGCCGGCCAGAACTTCACCGGCTCCGTCGCCCTCATCCGCCGCGGCGGATGCACGTTCGAGCAGAAGCACCTCAACGCGTTCGCCGCGGGCGCCGTCGCCGTGCTGGTCTCGAACAACACGGCGGGCCCGCTGGCCAACGTGACGCTGACCAACCCCGGCAAGATCCCGACCGGCGGCATCTCCCAGGCCGACGGCACCACGCTCGCCGGCAAGGCAGGCGCCTCGGTCACCGTGGACATGCGCTACCACAACGAGACCCGCACCCAGCGCAACGTCATCGCCGAGACCCGCACCGGCCGCAAGAACAACGTCGTCATGGCCGGTGCCCACCTCGACAGCGTCGAACTGGGCGCGGGCATCAACGACAACGGCACCGGCTCCGCCGCGCTCCTCGAGACGGCCCTGCAGCTCGGCGCCCGCCCGAAGGTCGACAACGCCATCCGCTTCGCCTGGTGGGGCGCGGAAGAGCGCGGCCTCATCGGCTCCGAGGAGTGGGTCCGCTCGCTGACGTTCGAACAGCAGCTGGACATCGCCCTGTACCTGAACTTCGACATGGTCGGTTCCCCGAACGCCGCGTACTTCATCTACGACGGCGACAACTCCGACGGCGTGGGCGCGGGCGAGGGCCCGTACGGCTCGGCCCAGATCGAAAAGGCCTTCGCCGACTACTTCGCCGCCAAGGGCGTCCCCACCGAGGGCACGGACTTCTCGGGCCGCTCGGACTACGGCGAGTTCATCGCGCAGGGCATCCCCGCCGGCGGCCTGTTCACCGGCGCCGAGGGCGTCAAGACCGAGGCACAGGCAGCCAAGTGGGGCGGCACGGCAGGCGTCGCCTACGACCCGTGCTACCACTCGAAGTGCGACAACCTCGGCAACGTCGACCGCGTGGCCCTGGGCCGCAACGCCGGCGCCATCGCGTTCGTGACAGCGGCCTACGGCGTGTCCACAGAGGACGTCAACGGCGTGCCGCCGCGTTCGGCTCGCGCTGAGGTCCGTTCTTCCGCGGCTCTGATGCAGTCCGCCGCGCACGACGACCACAACCACCTGGCCGTCTCGTAGTTCGCTTGTCCTGATCAACGGCGGCGGTGTCCTCTGGGCGCCGCCGCTTCGTTCGTTCGGGGCGGGTTGCGCATGCCTTGCCGGGCAATTCATCGCCGCTGCTCAGAAAGGCATCACTGCGCACGCCTCAGCTATGCCGGACGAAAGCAATGGGGCACCAGCCCCCGAAAACTCCTGGAGCGAGGTGAGGTCGACGCTTCCCGTCGACACACCTCGCCCACTTGCGGAAGCGGAGGGATTTGAACCCCCGGACGGTTGCCCGTCTCCCGCTTTCAAGGCTGCATCTGGCTGTCCAGGGTTGTTCGGTCTAGTCCGCGGTTATCGGTCTCGCCTGGTCAGGGGTGCTGTCCCGTCCCAACCCGTCCCGGACCGTTGCTACACCCGTCGCTACACCTCGTTCTGGTGGCTGGCCTGGTGGCTGTCCCATCCCGCTGGTCCTCGGTGGGGCGGCTTTGGCATGTCCGGTGGCCGATGACGCGGAGCGTTGGCGGGCGTCGATCGCCGTGCCCGGCTCGGTCAGGTCTTGGACCGCGCGATCGTCCTGACGCCTGGGTGCTGGGAGCTCCTGGGTGTCGCCGTCGGTGGCGCGCTGCCGTGGAGGGACGCCGGCCGCGCCGCACGGCCGACGGGCGGAGCGAAGCGGGAGCCCGGCGTGCCGGGATGGATGGGGAGCCGGTGCCGAGGTGACAGGCCCCGTGCGCGCCGCCGACGGCGGCGCGCCTTGATCCCATAGAGCCAAGTTCGGCAGCACTTCCGACGACGCCAAAGCGACAGGCCGCGAGCGATCTTGATTCGAACGCGCTTGCCGATAGGCCAATCGTGTCGTTCGCTGCTCTGGTCAGGTGAAGTAGGTGCTGATCCACATCACCATTTAGTCAAGCAACTCCCCTGAGTCAGTGCTCGTGTGCTTCGCTCCAGTAGTGACCGCCATATTTCCTACTGTGCATCCGTCGGGGGCACCATTCGGAAGCCTGCATCCAAATCACTGCAAAGAGCAAATCAGCATCGCCTATGCGCATGCGGTTGTTACCGCTGCACGATGCAAGCTCGACCACATAAAGATAGACAATAACAGTGTCGATGCGGTTGTCATGCAGGAGGCGGAACATGAGCTGCTAGACGGCGTGGAACTAGACATACAGCTAAAGTGCACGGCTCAGAGAGACCGTGTTCGTGATGATCATGTTGCATGGCCGCTTGAGCAGACCAACCACAACCAGCTGGCGTCCGAGCGTCGCTACAACAAAGCGATCTTGGTCGTGATGGTGGTACCCGAACGTGTAGAAGAGTGGGTAACGCAGAGCGAAGACTCGCTACAGCTAGTTAGATGTGCCTACTGGGTCGGCATGACGGGGCAACCACTTACCGACAACCAGTCGAAGACTGTCAGGCTACCGAAGAGTAACGTCTTCAACGTCGAACAGCTACTGGGCATACTTCAGCGGGTCGCGGACGGAGGGAGACCATGACATACGTCTTGGATCAGCTTCCCGCCGATCTTGCCATCACCCCTCGTGCGGTCGCAGGGTTCCTTGCCGTGAGTGGCTGGAGTCTGGATTCTGGTGATGAGATCAGCGAATTGTGGTCACTCAGAGAAGGCTCGACCACTCGTGCGCAGATAAGGCTTCCTCTTGATCAGACGTTTGTAGATTTCGATCGGCGATTTGATATTGTATTGAAGCGCCTCTCGTTGTTTCATGATTGGGATTACTTTCAACTTGCGAGTAGTGTTCTTGGCACTAAGTCTGATCTGTTGTACATTCGAGCAGATCAGCTGATTCGATACGACAGCATCCCGCTAAAGCAAGCCGAGCAGCTGATTTCAGGGACTGCGAAGTTATTGACTGCTGCGGCGTGGTCAACAATCGAGCGGCGTGCTAACTACACGGGACGCCGTCCGGACATTGTGCGGAACTTTGTTGAAGAAGAAGTCCGCATGGGACATACGCAAAGAGGAAGCTTCATTCTGACCGTGATTACCCGGCTGGATGAGGATGAAACGATCGTTCCTGAACAGGCAGAGCCGCTTGCGCTTAGCGCGGCTGATTCCACCGCCATAGAGGCTCCGGACGTCGAGCTATTGCGGGAGACATTAAAGAGTTCGGGAATCGTCACCAATCGGACCGCGTATGAGGAACGTCAGCGCGAAGAATTAGCTATTCCCCCGTTTCAGCGGCGAGTGATGTCCACGCTTGCTAGCGCATTAAGAACGACCGCAAGACTCGCAAGTGAAGATTCTCTTGCTGGCCTTGACTCTGCTGTGGACAGTGGGGTCAGTGCGATGCTGTGTGATTCGTTAGACGAGATGACTAGGTTTGCCGGATTGCGCACGCTCGATCTGAATTTTAAATGGGCGCCTGCGGTTTCTCGGGAGCATCCTGCAATCGAAAGAGTGACCTTTGGGCGCGATCAGATCCCGCGCTTGATTAACATCCGGGATCGGCTTCGGGAACGTCCAGACATTGAGCGAGCAACAGTCTTCGGGCGCGTCACAAAGCTTGAGCGTTCAGATCAATCTGACGACGCGGATGAAGCTATGGTCACTGTTCGAGGCGTGTTCGAGAGAAATCGGGAGCGAGTGTTCAAAGTGCGTTTGGCAGGCGCAGAGCACGACCTCGCCATTCGTGCATATAGGGAGCAGTTCCCAATCGCTATTACAGGCGATATTGATCGCAGGAAGCGCTCATTTACTTTCGAGGGCAATATTGCCATTGAGTCAATGCGCGAGTAGGTGGTACTAGGCGACCGGGACTACCTCAGGATTGCCAGCAAGTCGATGGTCGTCGTGATCGCGCTGGGATTCTCGGCTATGAACAAATCGACTTTTTCTGGCTTGTTGGCATAACCGATCACTGGCATTTGAGCTGTTTGGGCCGCCTGGATGTCCGTTAGTGAGTCGCCAAGTAGGACGCATTCCATGGTCGCGAGACCGAGCATGTTCGCAGCTTGATGTAGCAGGAACGGACTTGGCTTCAGCAGGAACGGATTTGGATCTGTGCGGGCTGAAACGTAGTCAATGTATGATTTCAGCTCATGGTGATGGAGATATGCCTCGATAGCAGTGGCGCTGTTGTTGCTGACAATTGCAAGTTTTCGCCCATTTGAATGCCATTGTCGAATAAGATCGTGTGCACCCATTGTGGGCTCGGCCGTCGCTACTGCTTCAACCTCGTGGGCGCGCAGGGCTGCTTCGGTGTAAAGCGCCTCATCGTCGCCTAGGTTTGCTGCGAAGCTCAATACATCGAAAGGGTCACCGGTCGTCTGAATCTCGTCAGGAAGGTCAGAGTGTCCGCCCCCGGCAAGAATCTCTCGTAGTTGTTCAGCTACGGCAGGAGCCGGAAACCCTGCGAACACTGAACAGATCGGACCATCGAAGTCCAGCAGCAGGGCATCTGCGTCGAGCAAGACGCGCCGAATCTTCGCTTGATCATCGACAAAAAGGCGATTGCTAGTCATCGGACGTACTCCACCGAAACTGTGCCCCACATCGAGTCGAACCACATGCGGGCTTGTTCGACATACTGACTGCCAGTGCTGGTGTCGTCGTCGGTGACGCTGTGGTGGAACAGGATGGCTTCCTTGCCCACAAGGTCGTAGATCGGCTTCGGTTCGCCATCGAAGCGGATCACGTGCTCGCGAACGGGGTAGAAGCCGAAGAAGGCTTCCTCGTTGTTGAGCAGGTAGAGCTTGAACAGCGGCGCGGCCCGGTGAACCTTGATCTCGACGGAGACGTCTTTGACCAGGCCGAGGTCTCCGAGTTCCTGGACGCTGTCGACGATCGCGAGAGTGTGGCGGCGCATGATCTCTTCCATGCGCTTGCGGAAGCCCGGGCTGTCCTGCAAGTCCTCGACCTGGCACGGGATCGCCCACGGCTGAGACGTATCGGGGACGAGCATCCGGATGTTGACCGAGGCGGGTGTCAACCGACCGATTCGGATCTTGTCCAGCGGCTCCTGCATGACGCCTTGCAGCGTCTCGCCAGAGAAGCCGGCGAAGTCGATGACCACGTGCTCGGCCTCGAACGCTCGCTCGATGTGCGGACGGAGGCCTACTGGGCGTTCGGTGCGCTCGCGGACGAAGACGCCGCTGCCCTGTCGGGAGACGATCAGGCCCTCGTCGCGTAGTTCGCGGAGTGCGTTCTGCACGGTCATCGGCGCGACTTCATACTTCTTCGCCAACTCGGCGCGTGAAGGCAGCTTGTCGCCGGCCTTGAACACCTTGGTGAGGATGGCGGCCCGAAGCGCGTTCGCCACCTGCACATATGGCGGTCGCGGGTCGTCGGGATCCAGAGCCACTGCGGTCCTCCAGGTGCCTAACTTACGTCTGAAGTCGCCCAAATTGGCGCTACTGCAACGCTACTGGCCGCTACAAACACTCGTCTAGCCCGCCTAGCGAGCTAGCTCAACCAGGACAACGTGCTTGTTGCTTGACTTGGCTAGACAACCTAGCTAGATTCTAACTTGGCTAGGTCGTACAGGCGGGCTAGCAGGGCTAGGGAGGTTGTCATGGCGGTTCCGTACGGCACGCGCTTCGATGCGGCGTTTGACCAGGTCTTTCCGCAGGGCGCGCTGATGGTCGGTGTGGTCGCTCCGGATATGGAGTACATGAGCAACGAGGACAAGGCGCGCGGCAAGCAGGTCAAGCAGAAGGTTGACGAGCGGTCCGGCAAGCGGCAGTGGAAGGTCGTCGTCACCGATCCGTCGGCGGAGAAGGAGCGGGACGCGTCGGTCACGATCACCGTGCTAGCGGACGTTCAGCCTGTCCCGCCTCAGGCCGTGCAGGTCATGCCCGGCGTTGAGGTCCGGCCGGTCGCGTTCGAGGGACTGACGGTCGAGCCGCGCGTCATGGGGGACCGGTTCAAGTACCAGGGCTTCACGATCCGGGCCACGGGTATCAGCGCGCCTCAGGTCGGGGCTCCGCCCAAGCGTGAGAACAAGCCTGCGGGTCAGCAGGGTCAGATCGATCAGAAGTCGGCGGCCTAACAGTGGCGCGGCCGTCGCGTGAGGCGGTCGCCCGGTGGAACACCGCGTATGCGGAGCAGACGACGGCCTTGTTTGCGGCATCCCGTACAGGCGACAAGCAGGCACTTCTTCGTCTGGCTCTGGGCTACTCCGCGGTGGCGGAGGCGTGGCGGATCTTGGTCGCTGATCTGGCGGTGCCGCTTTGGGCTCGTCACGCCTGCTCCATCGCCGCTGAGGAGTTCGAGCGTCGCGCGCGGCTTGAACAGTCCCGTTCTGGGGAGGAGTCGTGATGTTGAAGCTCATGATCTCGCCTGGTCCTGCGGCGTCGGCGGACATCGTGGCGTGGCCCGACTCGGCCGCTGCGGAACATTGCCTGCGGCTGAACCTCGATCCGGCGCAGATCGCTATCCATGTGCCGGACGGGCCTGAAGGTCGGGAGCAGTTGGCGGCGTTCCTGCGGACGCTGTCGCAGCACGCCGGCCTGTTGGCTGCGGTGCTCGAACCGTCCAAAGGTGCTGGCTGGGTCGGGAACACGCCTGCGCCACTGATGGAGCGGGGCTAGCCATGCTCGATGAACTCCAGCTGTCTGACGCGGTGCTCGGTGAGTTCGCGGACGACGTGCAGGTTCAGCTGATGCTGGTGGCCCTGCTCGATGATCCGTGGAGCTTGTGGACCGTGCCGAAGCTAGCCGAGTTTCTTCGGCAACCGCTGTGGACCGTCTACCGGCGGATGGAGCGCTTGCGCCGCTGTGGGTTGGTTCAGCGAGTGCCGTTCTGGCCGGAGCAGGAACGGCCGTGGCGGTACTGGGTCTCGCCGGACGGGCTGCGGTCGTCGCGGTGGCTGATCCGGGCGAACTTCGAGGTGCTGCACGTGATGGCGGTACCGCTCGGGTTGTCGGTGCGCAAGGCGTTGGGATTCGGCCCGATCCTCGATGCCTGCCGGTGTGACTGTGGCCGGTGCTGCTGCGGGCTTCCGCACATCTAGCCGCGTTAGGCGGTGGTGCCGGTGAGGCCTCGCCTGCTGGCTCGGTTGATGTACCGCATGAACCTGACCGCGAAGCACCCGGTGACCGGGCGGGTTCGGATGGAGTACCGGAACTGCTCGCGGTGTCTGGGTAGCGGGTGGTTCCGCAAGACGGAGAAACGGCCGCTCTGCTCCTGGTGCAAGGCGCTCGCCAAGAAGCTCGCTCAGAGCTGATCCACAACTGAACAAACAGCGTTGGTGTGTGTCGCGCGGAAACAGTCCAAAGTCTTGGCGGGCCTTGACTGTTCCCGGCGACGTACACCGACTCGAACGACCCTGAAATCGTTGGGACACAAGGAGATTCGAGTCATGCATAGGGTATCTGCGCGCACCTGGGGTGCGTCAAGTCGACAGGACCGGTTCGCCGTGATGGTGGAGCGTTTGCAGGCTGTCGACACCTACACGGTGATGGTTGACGGCGGCGGATTGGTCAGCCTCGAACTCACTCAGGCTCAGGCCGAAGGGTTCGAGTGCCTGACGTGCAAGCGCTTGTGTGGCAACGGGTTGAGCGCCTTCAAGCCGGTGGGGTTCATTCCGAGCACGGGCATGGTGTTCCGTTGCGTCTCGTGCCTGGACGGTGCGGCATGAGCGGGACGAAGTGGGTCGATCCGGCTCCGTTCGAGGGCGCTCGGCCGCGTTTCCCTTGGTGGATCTGGCTGCCTCGGTGGGCGAAGGTTGTTGCGGCACCGTTTGTGCTGGCTGGGTTCGCCGTGTGGCTCGGCGTCCGCCTGGTGCTCGTCGTCGTGCGGTACCCGGTCGTGGCCGGCTTGGTCGTCGTCGGGCTCGCGGCCTATCGGGAGTTCGGGCTCTCGCCGCTCGTGCTGGCGCTGCTCACGCTCGTTGCCGGACTGCTGATCTGGTTCGGGCTTCATCGGCCGTCTTTCCTCCGGCACTGCTGGTACCGCGTCGTCACTGAGTGGCGGCGGGCCACCGTCTACGTGCCGAAATGGCGGACGGTCATGCGGCTGGCGGACCTCGCCAAGGAACACAAAGGCAAGGAGTACCGGCCTGAGCTGCGGCGCGTCCGGGCTGAGGGCTGGCGGGACAAGGTCCGGGTGCGGATGATCCCGGCGCAGGCTCCGGAGCAGTGGGAAGCGCGTCGGGACAACCTGGCGCACTCGTTCAACGCTCGGTCCTGCCGGGTGCGCGTGTTGAAGCCTCGGCTGCTCGAACTCGACTTCATCCACGCTGACCCGCTCGCCCGGCCGGTGAGCGTTCCTCGGCTCGACGACTCCGCGGAAGTGGACCTGAAGCGGCTGGTCATCGGGGTCACGGAGACCGGTCGGCCGTGGCGGCTGAAGCTCCTCGGCTCACAGGTCCTCGTTGTCGGTGTGCCTGGTGCAGGCAAGGGCTCGGTGCTCTGGTCGATCGTCTGGCAGCTCGCCCCCGCGATTCGCGCCGGCCTGGTTCGCCTCGTCGGCATCGATCCCAAGGGCGGGATGGAACTTGGCCAGTGCCCGGACGCCTTCGACAAGGTCGTCTACGACAACGGGCCGGACGCTGTCGAGCTGCTCGAAGAGATCGCGGCGGAGGTCAAGGCTCGTGCTTCGCGGTACCGGGGCGTTCGTCGGCTGTGGACGCGTACCGCTGGTGAGCCGTTCACGGTCCTGGTGGTCGACGAACTGGCGGACCTGATCGCCTACCAGCAGGACAAGCAACTCCGGGAACGCGCTGCCCGTGCAGTGCAGACGATCAGCTCACAGGGACGGGCTCCCGGTGTGGCCACGGTGGCGCTGGTGCAGGACCCCCGCAAGGAAGTCGTGAGCTTCCGGCACCTGTTCACGACTCGCGTGGCGCTGCGCCTCGACGAGCCGATCCAGGTGGACATGGTCCTAGGCGACGGTGTCCGGCAACGCGGCGCGGCTGCTCACGAGATCAGCGAGAACACGCCCGGCGTCGCCTGGCTCAAGGAGGACGGGCAGCGCGAACCGGACCGGGCTCGAGCCTTCCACGTGACGGACGCGGACCTGGTTGAGCTCGGGCTGTTCCTCGCCCCGGCGACCGTCCACGAGTTCCCGGCAAGCCACGACCAGAGGGAGGCGGCATGAGCACGAACGTCACCACGTTTCCCGGCGATGTTGCGGGCCAGACGCGCGCGGAACGGATGAGGCAGCCTGCCGCGCTGGACGTCACCAAGGCTGCCGCTGAGCAGCACGGCGTATGCGTCCGGCCGTTCACGATGGAAGTCGAAGACCACGAGTCCTACGAAATCCGCTACGTCGCGGTTCCGTGCGGCTCGACGGTCGAGAGCGTCTGCAAGCCCTGCGCCAAGAAAGCCAAGGCCTTGCGGATGGCTCAGTGCCGCGAGGGATGGCACATGGAGGTGGAGCCCGACTTCACCCCGGAACCGCCCACAAAGGACCAGACAGAGCTGTTGGAGTACCGCGCTGACCTCATGAAGGCCTTCAAGGAGGAGGGCAACTCGGCTGAGGCGGACGAGCTGCGGGAGGAGATCCACAGCGTCGACGAAGAACTTCGGCAACTCGGCGTCCGTGGTCGCCTGCCCTCGCCGGACGATCCCGGCAAGCGGCCTGTGAAGCGCTCGACGAAGCGTCGGCAGGATGCGCCGGACCTACCTCGGCGGCGTGTAGAGAAGCGGACGGTTGGACGGGAGTTCGCGGGAGCCTTCCGTCCCTCGATGTTCGTGACGCTCACCCTCGACACCTACGGCAAGGTGCGCGACGACGGCACGCCTGTGGACCCGGACAGCTACGACTACCGCCGTGCGGCAAGGGATGCTGTGCACTTCGCGTCACTCGTTGACCGGTGGTGGCAGAACCTTCGGCGGGTCGCTGGCTGGGACGTGCAGTACTTCGCCACGGTTGAGCCTCAGAAACGCGCTGCTCCGCACCTGCACGCGGCACTCCGCGGTTCGATCCCTCACGAGGTGATTCGCCTGGTCACGGCGGCTACCTATCACCAGGTGTGGTGGCCCAACCACGACGAACGGGTCTACGTGGACCGGCTGCCGGTCTGGGACTTCAACGCCAAGGCGTTCATCGACCCGGACACGAGAGAGGCCTTGACCACCTGGGAAGACGCGGAGGTCGAGGAACCGGCGCACGTCGCGAGGTTCGGACACCAGGTGCATTCCAAGGGCATCCTCGGCGGCTCCGAAGAAGCCGGACGACACATCGGCTACCTGACGAAGTACCTCACGAAATCCATCGGTGAGGTGGTCGAGCAGGACACCGAACGGCAACGCCGGCATGCGGACCGTCTGGCCGACGAGCTGGCCGTCACACCCTGCTCGGACCGGTGCGCGAACTGGCTTCTCTACGGCGTCCAGCCTCGCGGAGCGAACTCCCGGATGAGCCCAGGACGGTGCAAGGGGAGGGCTCACCGCAGGGCCACGCTCGGACTGCCTGGGCGGCGGGTTCTGGTGTCCCGCAACTGGTCCGGGAAGACGCTCGCGGACCACAAGGCCGACCGGAAGCGCTTCGTGCTCCAGGCGCTCAAGGCCGTGGGGATCGAGAAGCCGGAGAAGGACCCGGCTCGGCTCGTCTGGCACAAGGTGCGGCCTGGTGATCCGAACGTGCCGCCACGGGCGCATCTGCTCATGCATGCGATCGCTCAACGCGTGACGTGGAAGGCCGAGTACGACCGCGCATTGCTCGCGGCTGGGCCTCCAGATCTTTCGGCAACTGCGGCCTGATCAACCAAGGGGGAAGACATGAACGACATCGCGTATCGCGTTGAGGAAGTCGCTCGGGCCCTTCGGGTGGGGCGGACGAAGGTGTTCGACTTGATCAGGGCTGGTGAGCTGGTGTCCGTCAAGATCGGCGGGAGTCGTCGGGTTCCGGCTTCGTCGGTGCAGGCGTACCTGTCTCGCCTGATCTCGGAGGCTGCGTGATGGCCGGGGGCAAGCGGTCCAACGGTGAGGGCTCCGTCTACCAGCGCAAAGACGGGATGTGGATCGGCGCGGCCTACGTGCTCACCACGACCGGGCATCGCAAGCGCGTCACTGTTTCGGCAACCACGGAGTCGGAGGCCTGGAAGAAGCTCCGGAAGAAGATCGCCGACTCCGATGCCGGCATCCCGGTAGCTGCGGAGACGTGGACGCTGGAGAGCTATCTCAAGTACTGGCTGTCCACTGTGGCCGCGACGAAGAGACCTCGGACGGTCGAGGGGTACGGCGTGGTCGTGCGGCGGCACCTGGTGCCCAACCTCGGGGCGAAGAAGCTCCACCGGTTGTCGGCGCAGGACGTCCGGACCTTCATCACGCGGCTCCGGAACGACTGCCGGTGCTGCGCGGAGAAGATTGACGCCAACCGGCCGAAGGATGCTCGGCGTTGCTGCGCCAAGGGGAAGTGCTGCAAGACGGTTCTCTCCGACCGGACCATTCAGCAGATCCACGCTGTTCTGCGGAATGCGCTGGCGCACGCAATGCGGGAGGAGGTCGTGCCGCGCAACGTCGCCAGGCTCGTTCAGGTCAGGTCGCCTAGGTATGACGTGAATCGAGGCCTGGCCGCTGATCAGGCAAAGGCGCTCCTCAGGGCGGCGGAGAACGATCGACTGAAGGCGCTGTATGTCCTGGCGCTCTACCTCGGAATGCGACGGGGTGAACTGCTCGGCCTGAGGTGGAAGGACATCGACTGGGACGGGTGGGACGAGCCCTGCGTGGAACACGGGGACGACTTCTGCGAAGACTGCGCAGAGCAGCACGCACCGACGTTGCAGATCCGCCAGACACTTCAGCGGGTCGGCACGAAGCTCGTGTTCGTCCCGCCGAAGACAGACCGGTCAGAGCGGGTCATGCCGCTGCCGCTGCTTGTCGCCTGGGCGCTCGTCGACCACTGGGACCTCCAGGACGACGAAGCGGAGGCAGCTGGCGACAGGTGGGAGGAGTCAGGGTTGATCTTCACGACGATCCTCGGCGGGCCGATCGATCCGACATACCTCCGATCGAGCTGGTACCCGATCCGGAACCGCGCTGGCCTCGATGGCGTGCGCTTCCACGACATCCGGCATTCATGCGTGACGCTGCTGCTCAGGCTTGGCGTACCGCCGCACATCGTCCGGGACATCGTCGGCCACTCGAACATCGAAGTGACGATGATGATCTACGCCGCCGTCTCTCTTGAAGACAAGCGGGAGGCCCTGAAACGGCTCACCGACGAACTGAGTTGAGAGGCGCTGCTAGGCGAGTAGATCAACTGCACGTAGGAAGATCTCGCCTGTTTGAGACGCATGCTGACGCTTCCGCGCCAAAAGATCAGGAAACGCGATTCGACCTTCGAGTGCCATCGTCAGGTCGGAGCCATCCATCAGCAACAAGGTCGGCCTTCCGCCCTGCCCGCTCAGGTGCAGGGCGTTTGGCTGAAAACCGGTCATCGACAGGAAGAGGCCAAGCGTGTTGTCAAGCTTGCGCTGCACCTTCCCGGCAAACGCGTCAAGATCGCTAAGTGGAGTCAATTCCTGTCGCCATTTAGCTTCGAGTAGGTATTCATTGCTCTGGAAAGTGAAGGCGCCATCAATCTGCTCGCCCTGGATCCGAAAAGAGCCCTTGGCGTCAATGTCGTACAGTGCAAAGAGATCATTCAGCAGTTTCTCAAGGGAGTATCCGCGCTTCTGCCGATCCTCGCTCATGATCGAGTAGAAGAGCAGCTTCAGCTCTTCCAGCTTGTCTGCGATAGCTCGGGCGTTCTCAACGCGAGCTTGCTCGGCCTCGCGTCGTCGCTGAGCTTCAGCCTGCTCGCTTCGCAGTAGTCGATAGGGCTCGATCTGCTTGCGTAGAGAGTTGAGCGCCTCGACGGCATCATCGTACTTCTTCTTGCCGTCACTGAGTCGCTTCAAATGACTGGGGTCTTCAACGTCCGCCACTGTCAAGATCAGATTCAGAAGCAGGTCGAAGTACTTGTGCTGATCGGATGCCAGCGTGTCGACGAGCTGAGCGACGATGGTCCGCTTGTACGCAGTCCAGTCGAGGCGCGCAACGAGTGTGCGATCCCCAAGGGAGGCGTTAAGGAAAGCTCGCAGATCGTCCTTGTACCAGTAGGTCAGCCGCAACGCCTCCTTTAGAGGGTGCAGAACCGCCGGGTTGATTCGCTGGCTCGACGACATCGCGACATAGTACTGCATGATTGGCCCACTAGAAATGAGCTGCGTGTCCAGTTGTGCGACCACTCGCTAAAGGAGTCCGAGCAATGCGGATCGAGCAGCCCGACGCCGAGCCAGCGAATGTCGATGATGATCTACGCGGCCGTCTCCCTTGAGGACAAGCGGGAGGCTTTGAAGCGGCTCACGGACGAGCTGGGCTGAGGTCGTTGCTACACCCGTTGCTACACCAGAGGGGGTGTGACCAGGCTCAACGGCCGGTCACACCCCCTCTGAACTGCGGAAGCGGAGGGATTTGAACCCCCGGACGGTTGCCCGTCTCCCGCTTTCAAGGCGGGTGCATTCGGCCGCTCTGCCACGCTTCCACGACGCCAGAGGCGTCGGCACAAAGCCTAGCCGTTCGTCTCCCGCAGGTGTGTCATGACCCGGTCGAACACCTTGGCCAGCACCTCGCCCTCCTCGGGCGTGATCAGGTCGACGATGTGCTCACGCACGCCGCGCAGGTGCGTCGGGGCGGCTGAGACGAGCTGCGTCATGCCCTTCGGCGTGAGTTCGGCCAGCACGCCGCGGCCGTCCTCCGTGCACTCGCGGCGGGACACCAGGCCTGCCTTCTCCATGCGCGCGACCTGGTGTGAGACGCGCGACTTCGAGGAGGCGACGTCCTCGGCGAGCTGGGTCATCCGCATGCGCTGGTTCGGCTGTTCGGACAGGCGCACGAGGATTTCGTAGTCCGCCAGTGACACTCCGTGGGTGTCCTGGAGCTCTCGGTGCAGGCGGTCCATGAGCATGGAGGAACCGTTCACGTAGGTGCGCCATGCGCGCATCTCGCCCTCGTCGAGCCAGTGCGGCTCCTGCTCACTTGGTGTCACGGGAACAAGGTTAGTCCTGAGCATGACGATCCAGTCATTGCTCTGGAAAACGTGGCGATCGGAAGGCAGACTCCTGCGCCGTACACGCGCGTTAACCAAGCCTTGAAAGGCTCCATCCATGAGTTCGTTCAGACGGCTTTCCGTTCTGGCGATCACCGCCGCCGCGGCCACTGTCATCAGCGCTACCGGGCCTGCCCAGGCCGATGTCCAGTCACTGCGCGGTCGGGGCACGGTTGACGTGCGCCTGATCGGCATCAACGACCTGCACGGCAACCTCGAGCCGCCGACGGGGTCGTCCGGGCGCGTCATCCTGCCGGACGGCACGACCGTCGACGCCGGTGGTGCCGCGTTCAACGCCACGCACATCAAGAACCTCCAGAAGGAGGTCAGGAACTCCGTCATCGTCGGGCAGGGCGACCTGATCGGCGGGTCGCCGCTCGTGTCCGCGTTGTTCCACGACGAGCCGACGATCGAGGTGCTCAACGAGGTCGGCATGGACGCGACCGCGGCGGGCAACCACGAGTTCGACGAGGGCTACGAGGAGCTCCTGCGGATCCAGCGCGGTGGGTGCCACCCGGTGGACGGCTGCCAGTTCCGCGACGAGTACAAGGGTGCGAAGTTCCCGATCCTCGGTGCGAACGTCACGCACGCGAAGTCCGGACTGCCGGCTCTGCCGCCGTTCTGGGTGGAGATCCGCGACGGGATGCCGATCGGCTTCATCGGCATGCCGCTCAAGGACGTGCCGATCCTGGTCGACCCGAACGGCATCAAGGACATCAAGTTCGGTGACGAGGTCAAGGCGGCCAACAAGTACGCCAACCTCCTCGACGCGATCGGCGTCAAGTCGATCGTCCTGCTCGTGCACCAGGGCGACCAGGTGACGTCGACCGGTGGCGGGCCCAACGCGTGCAACGTGTCGCCGGAGAACCCCGGCAGCTACATCGCCACCAACGTCAGCCCGAAGATCGACGCGGTCTTCTCCGGCCACAGCCACCAGCACTACAACTGCGTGGTCAAGGACCCGGCCGGCAACCCGCGGCCGTTCATCGAGGGCCTGGCGTTCGGGCGCGAACTCAGCGTCGTCGACCTGAAGATCGACCGCCGGACGCGCGACGTCGTCCGCGGCGAGACGAAGGCCGACAACAAGATCGTCACGCGCACGGTCACGCCGGACCCGGTGATCCAGTCCGTGATCGACCTGGCCAAGACGAAGTCCGGCCCGATCGCGAGCAGGCGGATCGGCACGATCGCCAAGGACATCGTCAAGGCGCAGAACCCCGCCGGTGAGTCCCCGCTGGGCAACCTGATCGCCGACTCGCAGCTCGAGGCCACCAAGAGCAACGGCGCGGTGCTCGCGCTGATGAACCCGGGCGGCGTCCGGGTCGACCTCACCTACGCCAGCGCGAAGGGTGAAGGCGACGGCGTCGTCACCTACGAGGAAGCGTTCACCGTGCAGCCGTTCAGCAACATCCTGCAGACGGTCACGCTGACCGGCGCGCAGATCAAGAACGCACTGGAGCAGCAGTTCGTCCCCGGCAAGACCACGGTGCTGCAGCCCTCCGCGGGCTTCACGTACAGCTGGTCGCTGTCCGCGCCGATTGGTTCGAAGGTCTCGGGCATCACGCTCAACGGAACCCCTGTCGACCCGGCCGCGAACTACCGCGTGACGATCAACAGCTTCCTGCAGGGCGGTGGTGACGGTTTCAGCGAGTTCACCAAGGGCACGAACGTCACCGGTGGTGGCATCGACCTGGACGCGTTCTCCGCGTACCTGACGGCGCACCCGAACCAGGCGCCTCCCGCGCTCGGCCGCATCGCGCAGCTGCCGTAGCCGCAGATCGCAGGTGAAGGCCATCTCGGCGACCTGGGTCGCCGAGATGGCCTTTTTCGTGTGACGCGTTGCTCCATTTGATCTAGGGTGAGGGCCGATGTCGTGGTTGCGTCGGTTCCTGCTGCTCGCCGGTCTGGTGACCGGTGCCTGGCTGCTGGGCGGCGCAGGTGAGGCGAACGCCGACGTCCGGGTCGAGATCGACCAGCTCGAGATCGAGGTGCAGCTCCCCGTCGTCGACGTCGGCCTCAAGATCGACACCACACCACCGAGGCAGCCCGACGCGCCCGTCCCGCCGAAGCCGGCACCGCGCGTCGAGGTCCCCGAAGCCGTACCCGAGCCGCCGCAGACCCCGGCAGTGGAAGCGCCCGCGCAGGCCGAGGTGCGCCGGCAGCACGCATCGCCGGAACCGCCGCCGTCGTCAACGACGACTCCCGCGAACGCCGTGCCGGTGCCCCGGCAACCGCAACCGCAACCGCAGGCCGAGCAGCCGATCCCCGGCACGCTCCCGCAGAGCGGCGCGGGGGCGTCGGCGGGCAGTCCCCAGATTCCGGCGGGCACGTTGCCGCACGCGATGCGGCCGCCCACCACCACAGCGGCTCTCGTCAGCACCGAACAGCAGGACGTGCCGCGCATCGTGCGCGCGGAGGAGCCGACGTTCTCCCCTGACTGATCCCCAAGTGCCGCACGCAGCACAGGGATCCGTCACTTTCCAGGGAGAACAGTCATGCGCAAGAACCTCAACCGCACCATGTCCGCCGCCCTCCTGACGGGTGGCCTGATCGTCGCGACCGCCGGCTGGGCTCAGGCCGTCCCGGTGCCGCTCGACGTCGACGAAGAGGTCCGCGTCGGCAACATCGTCAGCGCCCCGGTCAAGGTCTGCGGCAACGCGATCAACGTGCTCGGCACCAGCGACGCCACGTGCGACGAGAAGCCCGCCCCGCGCACCCAGGCCGACAAGGCGCTCGTCTCCGCGCCCGTCACGGTCTGCGGCAACTCGATCGGCGTCGCGGGCGGCGGCAACGGCAGCTGCGGCCAGACGAAGCCCGAGGAGCCCAGCGGCACCGTCGAGGCCCCCGTGACCGTCTGCGGCACCGCGGCGGGCGTGCTCGGCACGGCGAGCGGCGACTGCGGCAAGACCGAGACCCCCGAACAGCCCGAGCAGCCGGGCGAGAACCCGGAGCAGCCGGAGCAGCCGGGTGAGAACCCCGAGCAGCCCGGCGAGAACCCGGGCAACGAGAACCCCGGCAACGGCAACCCCGGCGGCGGCGACAACTCCGGCAGCGGCACCACGGGCGACGACTCCGGCGCCGGCACCCCGCAGACCGGCGACAAGGCCTCGCAGCACGCCTCGGCGATCATCCCGAGCCTGTCGAAGACCGGCGCCGACCCGCTCGAGTTCCTGCTGGCCGGTCTCGGACTGATGACCGCGGGCGTGATCGCCCGCCGCGGCGCGCGCCGCACCACGAAGGCCTGATCAAATATCCGATCGTTTTTCCCAATCGCCCGGCGAGAGATTCTTCTCGCCGGGCGATTGCTGTCTGCACTGTCGATCTCCGCAGGTCACCCGTCTGACTTCACCAATTCAGGTTTGGTGTGAAGTGTTGAGAAATGCGGCGATCAAGCGCATAGTCGATAACGAGCTGGCAACCGGCAGGTGAATGAACGAGACCGCCCGGAGGCCACGCCCAGAAGGGGTAGGTGGTGCTGTGCAGGTATCTCCTCGCTGTGGCGAAACGCGGTTTGTCGCATCCCCGCGAGCGGATCGGACGTGAACGGTCCGAGCGCGACTGCGTAGCGACGGACACGAGGTTTCGGGTGCCCAGGCGCCATCAGGCGTCGCTCGGTGCACTTCGACGCTGTTGAGCTCGGCTTCGGTGTCGTCTCATGGCGTCACCGGCTGAGCGCCACGCCAACCTTCGTGGGCCGTAGTCGTCACTTCCAAATGGGAAAGCCTCGGTGCGGTGCCCCGACGTCGGGCTCCGCACCAAGGCATGTTTCGTGCTTTATCGTTTGCGGCACCCATGGGGTCCTTGGCAGGAGGATGCGGTGCAGTTCAACGAAGGCGCGGAACTCGACACTTCTCAGGTTTCGGACCAACGAGGCTCAGGCGGCAGGGTCGCGGGCGTCGGTGGTGGCCTCGGCGTGGTCGGCCTGATCATCTACTTCCTGTTCCAGCAGTTCACCGGCATCCAGCTGCCCGCGGGCGGGCTGGACGGCCTGGGCAACAACACCCAGGTCGAGTCCGGCCAGCTGCTCGACAAGTGCAAGACGGGAGCCGACGCGAACCGCGACGACGACTGCAGGGTCCTGGCCACGATCAACTCGATCCAGGCCTTCTGGACCGACCAGTTCGCCCGCTCGGGCAACACCTACCAGGTCACCAAGACCAACTTCTTCCGCAACAGCGTGAACACCCGCTGCGGCAACGCCACCTCCGCGGTCGGCCCGTTCTACTGCCCCGCGGACTCCCAGGTGTACATCGACCTGGACTTCTTCAACGAGCTGCGCACCAAGTTCGGTGCGACCGGCGGCCCGTTCGTCGAGGCCTACGTGCTCGCCCACGAGTACGGCCACCACGTGCAGAACCTGCTCGGCACGTCCGACCGGGTCGGCCGGGAGACCGGTCCCACCTCGGGTTCGGTGCGCCTCGAACTGCAGGCCGACTGCTACGCGGGCGCCTGGGGCAAGGCCGCGACGACCGTCCCGTCGGCCAACGGTCAGCCCCTGATCTCGAACATCACCCAGGAAGACGTGGACGCCGCCCTCGACGCGGCGGCGCGCATCGGTGACGACTTCATCCAGAGCGAGCTCGGTGGCGGGCGGGTCGACACGACCAAGTTCAGCCACGGCAGCTCGGAGCAGCGGAAGAAGTGGTTCACGACCGGCTTGCAGACGGGCGACCCGGCCCGCTGCAACACGTTCGACACGAACAACCTGGGCTGACGCGGAGCAGCCCGTTCCAGCCGGAAGGGCCCTGGCCCAGGCGGTCGCGAGAGCGCTACCGCCCGGGCCAGGCGAGATCAGCGGCGTGCCACGGCCAGCAACCGGTGGCTGCCGACCTCGAACGCACCGCCGTCGGTGTCGCCGAACAGCTCGACCGACGAGAACCCGGCGCCGTTCAGCATCCGGGTCAGCTCACCGGCCGTGTAGACGTGCTGCACGCAGACCGACCGCTGAGTCCGCTCACCACCGGTGAACGTGAAGTCGATCAGCAGTCGCGCCGTCGCCACGTCGTAGGTGTTGACGGCGACCATGTCGACGCCGCCCGCGGACATCCGGATCTCTCCCGGCAACGAGGGCAGCAGGGCCTCGGCCGCGCAGCCGTAGTCGATGACCAGCACCGGCGCCGCGGCGGCCAGGTCGGCCAGGAACCGCTGCGAACCGGCGTGGTCGAGGTAGCCGAAGCTGTTGCCCAGGCACACGGCCAGATCGGCCGTTACGCCGAACGAGCCGAGCGACGCCAGGTCGCCCTGCCGCCAGTCGAGTGAGGGAGCCAGCGCGCGGGCGTGCGCGATGGCCTCGTCCGAGATGTCGATGCCGGTGACCGCGTAGCCGCGGCGGGCCAGTTCGATGCTGTGCCTGCCGCTGCCGCACGGCGCGTCCAGCACCCGTGGGCCGGCGTCGAGGCCGACGAGGAAGTCGACCTCGGCCGAGGTCTGCGAAGGCTGGACCGCACCGCGCCAGAAGCCGTTGGCGAGATCGGTGAAGAAAGAGGTGTACCAAGTCAAGGTGGTGCTCCTGGTGATCGCGAGAAACAGAACGCGGGAGTCACCGGGTACTGCGAAGGCACCCGGTGTGTCCGGGGCTGCCCATGGCATCGACCTTGTCTCTGAGAACGCCTGAAGGCACCACTCAACCACGCCGGCCGCGGAAGCGGACAGCGAATTTACTGCTGGGTCCGCGGTGTGGAGAAGCGGATCATGTTGCCCGACGGGTCGCGGAACGCGCAGTCGCGCACGCCGTAGAACTGGTCGATCGGCTCCTGCATCACCTCGGCCCCGGCCGCACGCACCTGCTCGAACTTCGCGTCCACGTCGTCGAGCTCGAAGATGACGCCGTGCAACGATCCCTTGGCCAGCAACGCCTGCAGCGTCTCGTAGTCCGTCGGCGGGACGGGCGGCCCGATGCGCGCCAGGCCGATCTCGACGTCGGGCTGCTCGGCGGGCCCGACGGTGAGCCAGCGGTAACCGTCCTCGATGGTGGCGTCCGTGCGGACTTCGAGCCCGACGACGTCGCGGTAGAACTTCAGCGCGATGTCCTGGTCGTGCACGAAGAGGAACGTGTGCGAAAGCTTCATGGGCGAAACCCTAGGCACGTGGTGAACGCGTCGCTTCTCGAAATCTGCTCGGTCGCGTCAAGCCCATCAAGTGGCATCCCGGCACCCCGGCCAGCGCGTCGTGAGCGCGCGCCCGGTAGGCCGACGGCGTCTCGCCGACCAGTTCGGTGAACCGCGCGGAGAACGAGCCGAGCGAGGTGCAACCGACCTCGACGCACACCTCGGTCACGGACATCGTTCCCAGGCGCAGCAACGCCTTGGCCCGCTCGATCCGCCGGGTCATCAGGTAGCCGTACGGGGTCTCGCCGTACGCCACGCGGAACTGGCGGGCGAAGTGCGACGGCGACATCAGCGCGGCACGGGCCATCGCGGGCACGTCCAGCGGCCGCGCGTACTCGCGGTCCATCAGGTCACGTGCCCGGCGCAGGTGCGCGAGGTCCTCCGGCGTCACGCGGACCAGCATGCCACCGCCGTGAGCGCAGAGGAGTCCCCGCGATGCTCACGCTTTCCGAACGTCATCGGTTGCCCGCCCGGAAGAAGATCTCGGGCACCTTTTCGTCATCTTTTGGTCCCTTCCACGCGCTCTCGAAACCGGTGTACTTTCCGAACGTCCTACCGGTGCGTGCGGGGGCTCTGACATCGGCGGACGTCATGAACACCGGGGGACTCGGGGGATCCGTTGCTCGGCAGATCCGCATTCAAGATCGGCGCTTTGACCGCGGTCGCAGCGCTGGTTTTCAGCTCGTCCGCTGCTTTCGCGCAGGACGACCCGACCAGCATCCCACCGGCGCGCACGGAGACGACGACTACACCGCCGCCGACCTCGCAGCCCGCCCCGCCACCGCCTGCCCCTGACCAGAAGCCGCAGGCGGAGCAGAAGAACGGCATCTCCGGCGTCCTGTACGGCGACAAGAACCGCAACGGCGAGCTGGACCCCGGCGAGGCCGTCCAGGGCGAGGTCAGCGTCTTCGGCGGCGACACCAGGCACACGACGACGAGCGCTGCGGACGGCACGTTCGCCTTCCAGGGCCTCGCGCCGGGCACCTACTGGGCGACCTACGTGCTGAAGGACGGCTGGGTCGTGCACCACGCCCAGGCAGCCGGGGACGAGGTCGTGGTCGCCGCGGGCACGACCACCGAGGTGGCGGTGCGTGCCGAGCGGCCCTACTCGGAACAGCTCAGGGCGACCGCAACGCTCGACCGCGGTAGCTACGAGTACCCGGCGTTCGCGAAGATCAAAATCACTCTCACCAACACGACCGACCGCACGATCAGTGCCATCCAAGCCGGGTGCAATCGCCCGAATCGAGGGAACACGCTCGGCAACGGCGGTCCTGAGTGGCACGTGTTCAACACGCACGGCGTGACGCTGGCGGCCGGTGAGCAGTACACGGTCGCCATCACCGAGAGGATCAGGGAGGACGCCCTCGCCGCGGGCGTCGTCACGCTCGACTGCGACTTCGCACCGAACGCCGCGTGGATCACCGACGGTCCATCGGTGCACGCCGAGGCGAAGGTGACGGGTCGCATGGGCCACACGATGATCTTCGGCGAGGACGGGAACGCCGACCAGCGCATCGACGCGGACGAGGTCGTCAGCGGTGCGAAGGTAGTCCTGCTGGACCCGCGCAACGGTGCCCGTGTCACCGAGCGCACCAGCGACTCGGACGGCAAGGTCGAGTTCACCGGGCTGAAGGCCGGTGACTACCGCGCAGTGCTCCTCGGGCCGTGGGGGTTCACCGACGACAGCCAGCAACTGGTGCGCGTGACCGCTCAGGGCGGCACCACCACCAAGTTCCTCAAACGCGGGGCGCCCGCATCTCTTGCCGCGACGATGAAGTTCGACAAGCCGCGCTACGAGTCGCACGAGTCGGTGCGCGTGCACCTGACCATCACGAACAACGGCGGTCAGACCGCTGAGCGCGTCAAGGTGATCGACGCGTTCTACGACGTGACCACCACCGCCGAGCAGTGGGGCGAGGTCGGGCAAGAGGGGCCAGGCGCCCGGATACCGGCCGGGGAGTCCCGGACCTACAGCGTCACCGGCACGATCCACAACTTCCAGGACGGCAAGCTGACGGTGTGGGCCTCGGTCGAGCACATCGGCGCGGCGGACCTCCCGGCGAGCGTCAGCGCCGAGGCCGAGGTCGTGCAGACCACCGGTGACGTCAGCGGGGTCGTCTACGTCGACAGGAACCACAACAGGCAGCAGGATCCCGGCGAGGCCGCCGCGGAGACCGTCGTGGAGGCCAACGGCGGCGCGCCGTACGGCTACTTCAGGACCACGACGGACGCCGACGGCCGCTACTCGTTCGAGAACATCCCTTCCGGCGACTACCTCATCGGCTACACGCTCGCCGGCGGGTGGATCGTTCACGCCGAGAGCAACGCGCCGCAGGTCCGGGTGCGGCCAGGGCCGGCGATCCAGGTCACCGCGCGTGCGGAACGCCCGTACACCGAGGTGCTCAAGGCGGCGATGGTGCTCGACAAGCCGGACTACGCGGCCGGGGACGACGTCAAGATCGCGATCACGCTGTCGAACAAGGCCACCTACGAGGTCGGCAACGTCCAGGCCGCCTGCGACAGGGAAGGCAACACCTGGCCGGTGTCCGCCGGATGGGGCGACCTGCGCGAGCCGGGGCTGACGCTCGGGCCCGGTGAGACGAAGACGATCACCGTCGCGGAGAAGGTGCCCGCGGAGCTGTCCGGGATGAACCGGGTGGCCGTGCACTGCGGGTTCGCGCCTTGGGTCAGGGCGAACGCCGAGGACGTGGCGATCGGCTACGACTGGGCCGCAATCCCCGGTGGGGTCGGCACTCTGAGGGGCACGATCCTGCACGACAAGAACCACAACTACTGGGTCGACCCCGGAGAGCCGCTCCAGAACACCGGAGTCCGGCTGATGACCGACCGCGAGTACGGCGGCATCGTCGCCGAGACCGTCACGGACACCGACGGGTACATGTTCTTCGAGCAGGTGCCGCTCGGCACCTACTGGTTGCAGGTGGACGGACCGTGGCAGTTCGAGGTTCCGATCACCGCCAAGGTCGACGTCACCGCGGAAGGGGACGGCTTCCACCTCCTGTACGTGGTGCCCGGTCCGCCTGCCGTGCCACCAGCCGAAGACAGCGGCCAGGGTGGCGGTGAAGGGGAAACCGGCGGTGCGCTCGCCAAGACCGGA
Organism: Lentzea sp. NPDC051208; assembly: GCF_040682435.1. Taxonomy (NCBI): domain Bacteria; kingdom Bacillati; phylum Actinomycetota; class Actinomycetes; order Pseudonocardiales; family Pseudonocardiaceae; genus Lentzea; species Lentzea sp. NPDC051208. Next base: position 94,768 of record NZ_JBFBAW010000003.1, read on the forward strand.
GCCAGCGTGCTCGGGCTCGGTGTGCTCGCCGCGCTGCTCGTGGCGTTCGGCATCGGCGCCAGGATGATCGGCCGCCGCCGGACCACCTAGCGGCCCGGTGTCGCGCACGCCACCGTCCAGAGTGGATTGTTGATGTTGTAGATCTCTTTCCAGCGGACACTTCGTCAGGTACCTTCCCAACGTCTGCTGGGCGCGTGCGGGGGCTCTGACGCCGGTGGACCACACCACTACCGGGGTTCTTGGGGGATTTTCTTTGTCCGAGAGATCGGTCAGCCGTGCCCTGCTCAAAATCGGGGCCTTGACCACCGCTGTCGTCCTGGCGTTCGGCGGAGCCACCACCGGTGCGCTCGCACAGGAGCCGGAGACGCCCACGTCGAGCGTCGAGGTGACGCCGACGAGTGAGCCGAGCACGCCACCGTCCACAACGGACCCGGCGCCGCCGTCGACGACCGAGCCCGCACCGCCGTCGACCACCGACCCGGCGGCGCCGTCCACGACGCAGCCCGGTGAACCGGCCACGCCGCCGAGCACCGAGCAGCCCGCGCCCAGCACGCCGGCGGAGACGTCCAACGCTCCGGCGCAGCCGACCAAGGCCGAGCAGAACGCCGCGGCCGAGCTGCCGGACCTGAAGGTCGCCGCGTCGATCGACAAGACGCACTACCAGTCGCACGAGTCCGTGAAGGTCAAGGTCACCGTCACGAACCAGAGCGCGTTCCCGGCCGAGCGCGTCCGGGCGAGTGCCTGGGGGATCCAGGTCGCGTACGGCTCCTGGGGCAGCCTCGAGTACCCCGGCACGACCTTCGCACCGGGCGAGTCGCGCACGGTCGAGGTGGCCGGAGGCATCACCCAGCTGGTCGGCGACAAGCTCGACCTCACCGTCTTCGTGACGTCAGAGGCGGGCGACGCCCACAGCAACGACAACTTCGTCACCTTCCGGCCGACCGTCACCCGGACCGTGGGCAACGTGAGCGGCCTGGTCTTCGCGGACGTGAACCGCAACGGCCTGCCCGACGCCGGTGAGTCGCTCGGAAGCTCGAACGTCAGCATCTACGGCGGCAGCCCTGTCGCCGAGCACCGCACGACGACGGACGCGAACGGCCGGTACACCTTCACCGGAGTTCCGTCCGGCACGTACTACCGGCCGTACTACGAACTTCCCGGCGGCTGGATGGTGCACACCCAGCCCGGCCAGGAGTCGATCACGGTCGTGCCGGACCAGACGACCGAGGTGATCAGCCCCGCCGAGCGCCCGTACTCGGAGATGCTGACCGCGAGCGCGTCGCTCGACAGGACGACGTACGCCTACCCGGCCACCGCGAAGATCACGGTGACGCTCACCAACACGAGCGAGTACGCGATCAGCAAGATCCAGGCGGGGTGCAACCGCGTCGGCGACAGCAACCACTTCGGCTTCGGTCCCGAGTGGGACGCGACCTTCGGCCCCGGCGTCGACCTGGCGGCCGGTGAGACGAAGACCTTCGTGATCAACGAGGCCGTTCCCGAGGGAGCAGCCCAGGCGGGCGAGGTCTGGCTGGCCTGCGACTTCCAGCCGAACCCCGGGTACAACGCCGACGGCCCCCACGTCGGCGTCAAGGCGAGCGTGACCGGCGGCAAGGGCCGCTACACGATGCACCTCACCGACGACAAGAACAAGAACTGGACGACCGACCCCGGAGAGGCCGTCGCGAACCTCAAGATCATCCTGGTCGACCGGGTGACGGGCGACAAGGTCGCCGAGGGCGTGAGCAACGAGTCCGGCCAGCTGGACTTCGTCGACGTGCCGGTCGGCACCTACCGGGCCGTGATCCTCGGCCCGTGGGCGTTCGACGGTCCGGCTGAGGCAGACCAGGTGCAGGTCGTCGGCTGGGGCACCAGCGTGTTCACCGGCCTGAAGCCGGGACCCGGCTTCGCGGAGCTGCGTGCCACGCTGAAGCTGGACAAGGCGAGCTACGAGTCGCAGGAGACCGTGAAGCTCTCGCTGACCGTGTCGAACGTCGGTGGCCGCCTCGCTGAGCGCGTCCGCCTGTCCCACTCTCCGGAATCGATGGACATCCCGTCCGCTGAGTGGGGCGACTTCGGGCCGCTCGGTCCCGGTGTCCAGATCTTCGCCGGCGAGTCCCGCACGTTCGAGGTCTCGGGCACGATCCGCGCCGCCAGGGACGGCAAGCTGTCGGTCCGGGGATTCGTCAGCTACCTCGGCGCGCCGACTCCCTCCAGCACCACCTTCGAAGCCACCGCTGAGGTCGTGCAGACCGTGGGCGCGATCTCCGGTGTCGCCTACGCGGACAAGAACGGCAACAAGCAGCAGGACGCCGGCGAGGCAGTCGAGGGCGTCGTGGTGGAGGCTCGCGCCACCCAGCCCGGCTACTTCAAGACCACCACGCTCGCCGACGGCAGTTTCGGCTTCTCCGACCTGCCGTCGGGCGACTACTACCTGGTCTACGCCTTCCCCGGTGGCTGGGTCGTGCACAGCGACGGCAGCAACCCCGCCGTCCGCGTGCAGCCCGGCGCCCCTGCCCAGGTGGTGGCGCGCGGCGAGCGACCGTACGACGAGTCGCTCAGCGCGAAGGTGACCCTGGACCAGGACGTCTACCAGCCCGGCGAGGCAGCCAAGATCTCGATCACCCTGACCAACCGGGGTCAGCACGAGATCAGCGGCATCGTCGCCGCCTGCAACGGGGCGGGCAGCAGCAACGAGCTCGGTGCCTCGACCAAGCCCGGCCACGGCTGGGGTGACCTGTTCGGTCCCGGCGTCACGGTCGGTGCCGGCGAGACCAAGACGTTCGTGGCCATCGAGGCGGTGCCGCAGGGAGCACTGGAGCTGGGCACCGTAATCGTGGGCTGCAGGTTCGCGCCGGATGCGATCAACAACTTCGACGCACCCTTCGCGTGGGACACGGCGCGCGTGCCCGGCGGGTTCGGCTCGGTCAGCGGTGAGCTCTTCGTCGACCGCGACGGCGACTACCGGCCCGACGCGGGCGAGACGATCGGCAACACCCGGATCGTGCTGCGCGACCGCGAGCTCGGTGTGGACGTCGCCGAGACGTTCTCCGACGACAAGGGGCACGTGCACTTCGACAAGGTGCCCGCCGGTGACTTCTGGGCCTGGGTCGACGGACCTTGGAAGTTCGAGGGTGAGTACGGCGGCCACGTGCAGGTCTTCGCGGGCAGCGAGTCGAGGAACGACTTCCTCGTCGTCGCGGACCCGAGGCCTGTGACCGAGGACGCCCCGAAGCCCGCCCCGGCGGTTGCGGCCGGTGGCTCCGGCTCCGGTGGTACCGATGACGCGCTGGCCAAGACCGGTGCGTCCGTGCTGGGCCTCGGCCTGCTCGGCGCGCTGCTCGTGGCCTTCGGCTTCGGCGCCAGCCTGATCGGACGCCGCCGCCAGGTCGCCTGACCGAACAAGTCGGGACAGCAGGCCCGGTGCTCACGCTGAGCACCGGGCCTGCTGTCGTCAGCGCCACACCCTGTCGTCCCGAGTGGAGTGTTAGCGTCGCGAACCATCGGGTACTGGGGGTGACATGACGGTCTGGGAAGCAATCGCGGTGGTCATCGCGGGTGTGTTCGCAGGCGGCATCAACACCGTCGTGGGCAGTGGCACCCTCGTGACGTTCCCGGTGCTGCTCGCCGTCGGCTATCCGCCCGTGGTGGCGAACGTGTCCAACAGCCTCGGTCTCGTGCCCGGCTCGCTGTCGGGCGCGTGGGGCTACCGCGAGGAGCTCAAGGGGCAGTCGGACCGCATCAAGCGCCTGCTGCCCGCGTCGATCCTCGGCGGCATCCTCGGCGCGATCCTGCTGGTCACGCTGCCGGACAAGGCGTTCACCGCGATCGTGCCGGTCCTGATCGTGATCGCGCTGGTCCTCGTGCTCATCCAGCCGTGGCTCAACCGCAAGCTCGCGCACCGCCGCAACGACAACGATGGCGGCGTGCTGCTGTGGTTCGGCGTCTTCGCCGCCGGCATCTACGGCGGCTACTTCGGTGCCGCGCAGGGCGTGCTGGTCATGGGCATCATGGGCGTGCTCGTCAGCGAGCACCTGCAGCGGATGAACGCGCTGAAGAACGTGCTCACCGCGTTCGTGAACCTCGTCGCCGGGGTCCTGTTCATCTTCATCGCCGACGTGGCGTGGCTGGTCGTGCTGCTGCTGGCCGTCGGGTCCGTGGTCGGTGGCCAGATCGGCGCCAAGATCGGCCGCAAACTCCCACCCGCCGTGTTGCGCGGCGTCATCGTGGTGGTGGGAGTCGCGGCGATCGTTCAGCTGCTCATGAAGTGAAGGCGCGAGCCGCTGCCAGGAACGCGTCGTTCTCGTCCGGCTCTCCGATGGTCACGCGGGCACCCTCGCCCACGAACGCGCGCACGACGACCTTGTGCGTCAGGCAGTGCTCGTTGAACGCGCCCGTGCGCTCGCCCAGCGGCAGCCACACGAAGTTCGCCTGGGTCTCCGGCACCTCGAAGCCCATGGCCAGCAGTTCGCCGCGCACGCGACCCCGCTCCGCCACGATCGCGCGGCAGCGGACCATCAGCTCGTCCTCGGCGTCCAGCGAGGCCATCGCGGCCACCTGCGCCAGCGCGTTCACCGAGAACGGCACGTACACCTTGCGCAGCACGTCGGCGACGACCGGCGGCGCGACCGCGTAGCCGATCCGCAGGCCCGCGAGGCCGTACGCCTTCGAGAACGTCCGCAGCACGGCGACGTTGTTGTGGCCCGCGGCCCACTGCTGCTTCGCGAGCTCGACGCCGTCCGGGACGTGGGCGTCGTCCACGAACTCCTTGTAGGCCTCGTCGAGCACGACGAGCACGTCGCGGGGGACTCGGGCGATGAACGCCTCGATCTCCTCGGTGCGCAGCGCGGTGCCGGTCGGGTTGTTCGGGTTGCAGACGAAGACCATCCGCGTGTTCGGCGTGATCGCCGCGAGCATCGCGTCGAGGTCGTGCGTGTGCTCGGAGTTCAGCGGCACGCGGATCTGCCGGGCGCCCGCGACGTGGGAGACGATCGGGTAGGCCTCGAACGACCTCCACGCGAACAGCACCTCGTCGCCCTCGGCGCAGGTGGCCTGGACGAGCTGCTGGCACAGGGTCACCGAGCCGCAGCCGATCGCCAGGTGGTCGGCGGGGACGCCGAGTTTGTCGGCCAGCCGCCCGGTGAGTTCGACGGCGCCCGAATCGGGGTACCTGTTGATGCTGGTGGCCGCTTCGGCGATCGCTTTGACGACGCTGGGAAGCGGTCCGGCCGACACCTCGTTGCTCGCGAGCTTGATGGCGCCGGGGATGGTCCTGCCAGGCACGTAGGACGGCAGGGACGCCAGGTCAGCACGGGTTCGCACGGTCATGGACCCGATCCTCGCATTGCTCCGTCCGATTGGTCACGTTGACTGGAGTTCACCCCCTCGTGGAAGGGTGGGAATCATGACCACTACCCGCACCGAGACGCTTTCCCTCACCGACGGCCGTGAGCTGCGGGTGACCATCGCCGAACCCGACTCCGCCGTGCGGGGCGGACTCGTGGTGCTGCACGAGGCCCGCGGCATCACCGCAGGTGTGCGCACGCTCGTCAGCAGCCTCGCCGACGAGGGCTGGCTCGCGATCGCGCCACACCTCTACGACGCGGACCGGGTGCACGGCGACGACATCAAGGACCAGGTCAGCAAGCTCAACGGCGACCGGCTGCTCGCGGACACCGACGTCGCGTTCGTCTGGCTGGGCCAGCAGGGGGTGAGCGCCGACCGGATGGGTGTCGTCGGCTTCGACATCGGCGGCACCGTCGCCATGGTGGTCGCCGCCAGCCGCACGATCGGCGCGGCCGTCACGGTGCAGGCGCCTGGCATCCTCGAGCCCCTCTCGGACGGCCTGCCCGCGCTGGTCGACGTCGCCGCCGACCTCACGTGCCCGTGGCTCGGAATCTTCAGCGACGACGACTCGGAAGAAGTGAGCAAGCTTCGTGATGCTGTGATCAGCTCCGAAACCGCGTCCGATCTGGTTCGTTTCAACGTTTCGAGTGACGAAGCGTGGGTTCGTGCGTTGAACTGGTTCGACGCTCACATGAGGTAAGGGTCTTTACGGCGGATTGGAACCGAACCGTCCTCCAGGTACATCTAAGGAGTGCTTCGGACGGCCGACTGGGTGTAGCTGCGCGTAACACCCAGTGCTGCGGTGACGAGTTAGCAGTGCAGGGGGTTACTAGGGATGGCTGAAGGCACTGGGACAGGTACCGGGACGACGGGCACGGCAACGGCGGGCACCGTGCCGCCGGTGGAACCACCAGCGGTGACACCGGAGGTCACGACGTCGACCACCGTGCCGATCACGGCTGAGCAGCTGGCGGCGGCGAAGCCTGTTCTCCAGCAGCAGATGCTCACGGACAAGGCGGAGGCGAGCCACGCCGCGGCCAAGCTCGACCAGGCGGCGGACAGCGGGAAGCTGACGCTCGACGTCGACGCCGCCGACGCGTTGATCAAGGCCGTCGATGCGGCCCGGGACCAGGTGATGGACCTGTGGAAGCGCGCCACCGACCAGCTGGCCACACCGCTGCAGCTGGGGGAGAACCCGGTCGCCAAGGCGATCAGCGCGCGGTTCGCCGACCTGGCCGTGGGTGAGGACTCGGGTGCCGCGAAGGCGTTGCTGGACCTCTTCAAGGTCCTCGACGACATCGGCAACGCCCTGCGCCGCAACCGCGACACCATTCGCGACGCCGACGAAGAGGCCGAGAAGTCGATGAAGAACGCCGGGGGGTCCTGGTGAGCTACGGATCGCACGACAACAAGGGCAACGGAGACAAGGACGGCAAGTCGTCGCACGACGACGACAAGTACGACCGCAGCAACCTGCACGAGCCGTTCGACTGGATGACGTACAGCCACGAGGCGTTGTACAAAATGGTGCACACGGGCGTGAACCTCGAGGGTGCCCAGGCCGCCGCCACGAACTGGCAGAAGATCGGCGAGGACATCGCCGGCGTGCGCACGAGCCTGCTCAAGGCCGTCGAGGACTCGTCGGTCGGCTGGGACAGCGAGTCCGCCCGGCTCGCCCGTGGCGGTCTGACCGAGGTGACCAACTGGGTCGACGACACCGCGACCTACGCGACCAAGGTCGCGGAAGCGATCAAGACCGAGACCAGCAACGTCGAAGCCGCGCGTGCCGCGATGCCGCCGCCTCCCAAGGCGCCCGAACCGCCGGTGGCCGCGGAGACGACGCTGCCCAGGCCGGTGTTGCAGGACAGGCTGCGGACGGTCGACCAGATCGACGGGTTCGGGGTCGAGAGCCTGCGGGAACCGCGGCTGATCGCGCAGCCGCAGACCGAGTTCGCCGGCTTCGAGACCATCGGCAGCAGCCCTGTCGACACCCTCGCGGCCAACGACGCCTCGCACCGCCTCGCGGCGGACGTGATGGCGGCGTTCCAGCGCAACTCGGCCGCGGTCGACCAGACCGTGCCCGCGCAGTTCACGCCTCCCGTCAACCCGATCAACCCGACCCCGATCGGCGGTGACCTCACCGGCCGCACGCCGACAGCGCCCCCGGACGGCGGCGCGGGCGGTGGCGCGGCTGCTCCCGTCACGACCGGCACGCAGAACCAGAACCGCGGCAACACGAACACGTCCTCGCGCTTCGGCGGCGGAGGTGCCGGTGGCCGTGGTGGCGCCGGTGGGTTCGGCGGCTTCGGCGGCGGCATGGCGCGTCCGTTCGGCACCGGCGGCAACCAGGGTGCCGCTGCCGCGGGTGGTGGCGGCGCCGGTGGCGCATCCGCCGGTGGCGCGGCCGGTGTGAGCGAGGGCTCGCGCGGTGGTGGCGCCGGTGGCGCGGCGGCGGCGGCCTCGGCCGCACCCGGCAACACGACCAAGGCGTTCCAGAACCCGCTCGCGATGGGCGGCGCGCCGATGGCCGGTGCCCCCGCGGCGGCCGGCGGCCAGAACGACTCCAAGGAACACAAGACCGCGAGCTACCTGGAAGAGGACGACAACGTCTTCGGCCTGGACCGCAAGGCGGCCCCGCCGGTGATCGGTCAGTGATCGAACGCCAGTACACGGTGAGCTCCCAGGAGTTCTTCCTGCTGTGGCAGGCCGTGCACGGCGAGGACCGCGTCGTGCCGCTCGGCACGCCCCACTTCGGGGCCACCCGAGCGGCGCGGCAGCGTCTCGTCGAAGAGAGCTCGCGGACGTTGCAGGCTCGCCGGCTGGGCACGATCCAGCGCCCCGATCCTGATCTGAGGGCGTTGGTCAGCGGTCTCGGCGAGTTCGACCGCGCGTTGGAGATCGCGTACTTCAAGGGCACGGAACTGGCCCGCGGCATCGCGTGCGCTGGCTGGGGCGGTGTCTTCGCCGCCCGCGTGAACGGCGAGGTGCACCTGTACCCGTTCCGCCCGACGTCGCTGGCCTCCGCCACGGTGTCGTCGTTGCCAGGCCTCGCGCCGGGCAACGGCCGCGCCGTGAACGTGCGCTGGGACGACTACGTGCGCGCGGGCAAGGCAGGCGAACAGGACGGCAAGCAGGCGTTCCTGGACGTCCTTCGCGACGCGGGCATCCGCGAGCCGGAGGCGCACAACCTGATGCGGATCGTCACGTCCCGCATCGGCGGCGGCGAGCTGGGCCTGACCGCGCGCAACCGCGACGGCGTACCCCGCCCGACCGGCCGATCGGTGCAGTGGCTCGACACCCGCGAGGGGCGCTACCTCCTGCGCAGGCAGGACGGCTGGCTGGTGCTGGCCCCGGCCGACGCCGCCCGCCTGACCAGCGCGGTAGACGAGTTGATCGCGGCGGGATAGTTCCACACCGGTGGGCGACCGCAAGTCCGCCAATCACACATGGACGTGCGGTTGTGCCTGGGTTAGACATGGGGCATGACCGACACCGACGTCGAACTGCTGTGGCGCCCGGACCCCACGAGGGACAACGGGATGACCGCCTTTCGGGCCTGGCTCTCCGAGCAGGGCCGCGACCTCCCCGACTACGAGTCGCTGTGGGAGTGGTCCGTCTCGGACCTCGAGGGGTTCTGGGGCGCCATAGCTTCGTACTTCGACGTCAGGTTCCACACCGAGCCGTCCCGCGTGCTGGGCTCCGCGGAGATGCCCGGCGCCCAGTGGTTCCCCGGCTCCACCCTGAACTACGCCGAGCACGCGCTGCGCCGCGGAGCCGACGACGACCTCGCGGTGATCTTCAATCGCGAAGACGGCGTCACCTCTTCGTTGACGTTCGGAGCCCTGCGCTCGCGCGTGGCCGCGTTCCGGGCCGCACTGGCCTCTCTGGGCGTCGCCAAGGGCGACAGGGTGGTGGCACTGGTCCCCAACGCCCCCGAGGCCCTCATCGCCTTCCTGGCGGCCGCCTCGCTCGGCGCCACGTGGTCGTCCTGCTCCCCGGACTTCGGCGCCCGTGCCGTGGCCGACCGCTTCACCCAGATCGAGCCCGTGGTGTTCGTGGCGGTCTCCGGTTACGTCTACAACGGACGGTCGTTCGACTGCCGCCCGGTCGTGGAGGAGATCCGCGCGCAGATCCCGTCGCTGCGCGCCACGGTCCTGATCGACTACCTGGACAACGGCTCGTCCCTGCCGGACACGCTGTCGTTCTCGGAACTGCTGACCGCGCACGAGGGTGCCGCGCTGGAGTTCACCCCGGTGCCGTTCGACCACCCGCTGTGGGTGCTCTACTCGTCCGGCACCACGGGTCTGCCCAAGGGCATCGTCCAGGGCCACGGCGGCATCGTCCTGGAACACCTCAAGATGCTGGGCCTGCACAGCGACCTGGGCCCCGGTGACCGCTTCTTCTGGTTCACCACCACCGGCTGGATGATGTGGAACTACCTGGTGGGCGCCCTCATGGTCGGCACCACCATCGTCCTGTACGACGGCAGCCCGGCGTTCCCGACGCTGAACACGTTGTGGCACTTGGCCGAACAGCACCGCGTGACCTACTTCGGCACCTCGGCCCCGTACGTCCAGTCGTGCCTGAAGGAGGGCCTCGACCCGTCCTCCCGCTACGACCTGACGGGCCTGCGCGTCGTCGGCTCGACCGGCGCACCCCTGACCCCGGAAGGCTTCCGCTGGATCGCCTCCGCCGTCGGCAAGGACGTCCAGATCGCTTCGGTCTCCGGCGGCACCGACCTCTGCACCGCCTTCGTGGCAGCCTCCCCGGACCGCCCGGTCTGGCTGGGCGAACTCTCCTGCCGGGCCCTCGGCGCCGCGGTCTTCGCGTACGACGAGTCCGGCACCGCCCTGGACGACGAGGTGGGCGAACTCGTCATCACCAAGCCGATGCCGTCCATGCCGGTCTACTTCTGGGGCGACGAGGACGGCTCCCGCCTGCGCGACGCGTACTTCGACACATATCCCGGAATCTGGCGCCACGGCGACTGGATCCGCATCACCCCGCGAGGCTCGGCGGTGATCTACGGCCGCTCCGACTCGACCCTGAACCGGGGCGGCGTCCGCATGGGCACCTCGGAGTTCTACCGCGTGGTCGAGTCCATTGACGGCGTCGTCGACTCCCTGGTGATCGACACCTCGGGCGTGACCGAGGGCGAACTCCTCTGCTTCGTCGTGCTCGACGGCGTAACGCTGCCCGACGTGGAACCGTTGCTGCGCCGCGAATTGCGCGCGTCCCTGTCCCCCCGCCACGTGCCGAACCGCTTCGTGGCCGTGGCCGAGATCCCGAGGACGTTGAACGGCAAGAAGTGCGAGGTCCCGGTCAAGAAGATCCTCGCCGGCATGGACCCGGACCGAGCCGTCAGCCGGGGCGCGCTCCGCAATCCCGAGTCCCTCCAACCGTTCCTGGAAATCGCCTCGGAATGATCTAGGTCACTCCGCGCGCGGTGACCAGGCGTTTAACGCCTCTCTCCGACCCTCTGAACGTGCTCTGACCAGCAGGTTCCGGTGTTCGAGGGGGGCGTTTTGCAACTCGGTTGAGGACCTGTGTAACCTATGTCCCGTGGCCAAGGATGGTCCCGGGAGGCTTCGCCTAGTCTGGTCTATGGCGCCGCACTGCTAATGCGGTTTGGGGTAACCCCCCATCCCGGGTTCAAATCCCGGAGCCTCCGCAAGGCCGAGCCTCTTGAGGGTCGGTTACAATTGAATACACGCGCTCGTAGCTCAACGGATAGAGCATCTGACTACGGATCAGAAGGTTGCAGGTTCGAATCCTGCCGAGCGCACTTCGCAGAGGCCCCGCTGAACTTCGGTTCAGCGGGGCCTCTGTCATGTGCGAGCTATTTCTCTCGTCTCACCGCCGGGTCAGCGGTCGACCCACACCGCGTCGGTGCCGTCCGGTGCGGCCAGCGCGATCGACCACGCGTAGGCGTCTCCGTAGACGACGCGGCCGTGGCCGCAGGCCCGCTCCCGAGAACCACCCGAACGCAGCCGTGCGGGGTCAACTCCGGAAGCCATGATCAGCACCACGTCCAGCCCGCATCCGGGATCGTGGACAACCCCGCTGAGCGGGCACTACGTTGAGAATCGCCGGTGCTGGTCGACTTCGGTGTGGCCGACGAGTTCTCGCTGGCCCCGCGATGAGCGGCCGCGAGCTCAACACGAAAGGCCGGGTTTGGTGAACACCACTGTCGAGCAACAGGTCCGCGAGTACTACGACCACGCAGGACCCGCCTACCACGCGCTCATGGGGCAGTTCTGGCACCACGGAGACCTGGAAGCCGAACGGGCCGGGTTGTCGCCGGAAGAGGCAGCGAAGGCGTTGGCGCGCAAGCAGATCGAGGCTGCCGGGCTGCGGCCTGGCGGGACCGGGCTGGACTTCGGCAGCGGCGTCGGCGGGACGGCGGTCTACATGGCCTCGGTCGCCGGGGCGAACATGGTCGGCATCTCCAACAACGAGTGGCTCTCGGCGCAGGCGCGCGCGTACGCGGCTGAGCAGGGGATGAGTGAGCGGGCCGCGTTCCTGACGGTCGGCGACGAGGACTACAAGACCCTGGTCGCGTGGCCGGACGGGTCGCTGGACATGGTGAGCTTCTACGAGTCGGTGTGCCACCTGCCGGAGAAGGCCGCCTTCTTCACGGCGGCGTTCCGCACCCTCAAGCCCGGTGCCTGCCTGGTCGGGGTCGACTGGATCCGCCGGCCGTTCGGGGAGTACCTGACCGAGGAGCAGATCGCGCCGTTCATCGGGCCGGTGGAGCAGGTCATCTCCATTCCGCGGCTCGGTTCGCTGGACGAGTACCGCGAGATGATGTCGGCCGCCGGCTTCGACGTCGAGGTCGCCGAGGACCTCTACCCGGACGTCGAGTGCTGGGGCAGCACGCCTCCGGACGACGGTCAGGGCTGGGGTGAGTACGAGGGGGAGCGGGACACCGTCATCCACGACGGCAAGCGCGTGCTCGACGCTGCGCGGGCCGCTGGTGTCTTCTCCGTCGCGCGGTGGGTCGCGCGCAAGCCCGCATGATCTGAGCGAACCCGGCCCCGTCCGCACGGGGCCGGGCAGCACCCGACGGCCATCATCGGAGGATGACGGTTCTGGCGGGCGAGGCCGTGGTCATCGGCAGGGTTTGGGCGGGCGTTCGCCACCCACGCGGCGGCTGAGGGGGCGGCGGTGTCCAAAGGGGCCGTCGCGAGCATCACCGCCGGTGCTGCGGCGGAACTGCACGACGAGCGGATCAGGGCTCCGATGGGGTGTCGGAAGGTGACGCACGCCTGATCTCCAGGCAGAGTGGCGGCGTGGAGCAGCGGGAGATCATGCAGCGGGCGCTCGGCGTCCTGACGCTCACCTACGACGGTGCCGGATCCAACGACTACCTGCGCATGGCCCTCAAATCGTTGCAGGAGGGCGTGTTCAGCTACGAGGTCAAGGTCGACGGCGAACTCAACGAAGCCGGTCAGCAGGCCCTCAAGCAGGCGATGGACCAGGTGCTGTCGCAGTTCGGCTGGTTCACGGCGGGGTTGCTCTACGCCTTCCACGGCGTCGCTCAGGCGTACGAGAACGACTACGAGGAAGCCGACGTGCAGGAGGTCCTGCGGCAGCTCGCGATCAGGCTCGCCGACTGACCAGCTCGGCGCGGACGCCGTCGGAGAACGGCGTCCACGCCTCGACCGCCCACGGTCCGAAACGCAGGTCGGTCAGGGCCACGCAGGCTGCGGAAATCTCCGGGTCGACCCACAGGAACGTGCCGGACTGCCCGAAGTGGCCGAAAGTGCGCGGCGAGAAGGAAAGTCCCGTCCAGTGCGGTGACTTCGAGTCGCGGATTTCGAAGCCGAGCCCCCAGTCGTTCGGCTTCTGCATTCCGTAACCGGGCAGCACGCCGTTGAGGCCCGGGAACACGACCGACGTCGCCTCGGCCACCAGCTCGGCGGAGACCAGGCGTGGCGACAGCAGCTCGGCCGCGAACAACGCCAGGTCGGCGGCGCAGGACTCGGCACCGGCTCCGGCCGAACCGACCAGTGCGGACGAATTCATCCCCAGCGGTGCGAAAACGGCCTCGTGCAGATAAGTCGCGAACGGCATCTCGCACGCCTCGCCCACAAAAGACGCCAGCACGTCGAAACCGGCGTTCGAGTAGATCCGGCGGGTGCCGGGAGCGGCCTGGACCTCGGCCTTGTCGAACGCGTAACCGGCGGTGTGCGCGATCAGGTGCCGGACCGTCGCACCCTCGGGGCCGGCAGGCTGGTCCCACTCGACCGCGCCCTCCTCGACGGCCACCAGCACCGCGTACGACGTCAGCAGCTTCGTGACGGACGCGAGCGGGAACACGCGCTGTTGATCACCCAGCGAGCCGGCCACGCCGCCGGGGGTGACCACCGCCACCGCCACGTTCCCGACAGGCCAAGTCGATGCAACTTCCACGCTCCGCATGGGACAGACGTTAACGTCAGGGTGTGACAGTCCGGGAACTGATCGTCCTGGGAACGGCCAGCCAGGTCCCGACCCGCCAGCGCAACCACAACGGCTATCTGCTCAGGTGGGACGGCGAGGGCTTCCTCTTCGACCCGGGCGACGGCAGCCAGCGGCAGCTGCTCAGGTCGGGTGCCGCTGCGAGCGACATCACCCGGATCTGCATCACCCACTTCCACGGCGACCACTGCCTCGGCGTCCCCGGCATCGTCCAGCGGCTGTCCCTGGACCGCGTCCAGCACACCGTCCACGCGCACTACCCGCGGTCGGGCGCCCACTTCTTCGAACGCCTCCGCCACGCCAGCGCGTTCTACGACGCCGCAGACATCAAGGAGGTGCCGGTCGTCGAGGACGGCGAGATCGCGAGCGGCAAGTTCGGCCGGCTCGAGGCCCACGCGCTCGACCACGGCATCGACAGCGTCGGCTACCGCCTGGTCGAACCCGACGGCCACCGCATGCTCCCCGAGAAGCTGAAGGAGCACGGCATCCAGGGCCCGGCGGTCCGCACGCTCCAGCAGCTGGGCGAGTTCAACGGCGTCAAGCTCGCCGACGTCAGCGAACCCCGCAAGGGCCAGCGGTTCGCGTTCGTCATGGACACCAGGCTCTGCGACAACGTCTTCGAGCTCGCCGACAACGCCGACATGCTCGTGATCGAGTCGACCTACCTCGCCCGCGACACGTTGCTCGCCGGCGACCACGGCCACCTCACCGCCCAGCAGGCCGCCCGCGTCGCGCAGGACTGCCGCGTCCGCAAGCTGGTGCTGACCCACTTCTCCCAGCGCTACGACGACCCGGCCGAGTTCCTCGCCGAGGCCGCCGCCGAGTTCGACGGCGAGATCGTCATCGCGAAGGACCTGGACCGGGTGCCGGTGCCGAAGCGAACCACTGGTCCCTGACGATCTCCGTCAGCGCCGACGAACGAGGCTCCCAGCCCAACGCTCGCAGCCGTGACGCGTCGGCCCGCAGTGAACGGATCTCCCCGGGCACAGCGGGCTTCCACGTCACGTCCACGACCCGTCCGGTCACCTCGGCCACGGCGTCCAGCACGTCCCGGACGGAAGCAGCTGTCGCGCCGACGTTGTAGACCGACGACGTGCCCACGGAGCACGCCTCCAGAGCCACGACGAAAGCAGCGGCGACGTCGCGTACGTGCACGAAGTCGCGCACGGCCCCGCCGTCGCCGTAGACCTCCATGCCGGGCACCGTTCCGGCGGCGCACGCCACGGCCCGCGTGATCACCCGAGTGGTGTCCGTGTCACCACCTCCAGCGACGTTGAACAAACGGAGAGTGGTCGCTCCGATCTGCCCGGACTGCGCCGCCCACGCCACGAGGTCCTCCGCAGCCGCCTTGGAGGCGGCGTACGGGGAGGACGGTTCCCTGACCGATTCCTCGGTCAGGACGGCGTCGGAAGGGCGGTACACCGTGCCAGTCGAGGCGAGCAGGAATCGTTGGCCCTTCAGGGCTTTGAGCAGATTCAGCGTCCCGCCGACGTTCGTCTCGTAGTACGGGAGCGGATCGAGGAACGACTCCCGGACGCGGGCCACGGCGGCCAGGTGGATGACGGCGTCGACGTCGTCCAACTCGAACGGCTCCGAGAGGCGTTGCCGGGACAGAACCGGTTCATGACCATGAACCCGCAGCTCACGCACCACGGCGCGGCCGACGTACCCAGTGGCACCGGTCACCAGAACTCGCACGAGTTGACCCTAAAGGTCGACGGGGACTGCGCCGATAACACACGAGTGAGTTACCCCCATCGCGCTGTGCACACAAGCATCGCCGGACTCCTGCACGATCACGCCGTGCTCGAGTTCAAGCGGCAGGAGTTCCTGCGCAACGTGGCTGAGATCGTGGGAGCCGCACCCGCGCCGCAGTCCGCAGAGCTCACGGCACCGCTGCCGTCGATCAACCCGAAGCGCAGCTTCCTCAACCGCGTTGACCAGGTCCTCCGGGACGCGGCACGCTCCCAGTGAGCACCCGGATCAGCTGCTGATCCACATCGCGCCGGGCCCGCGCCGACGGGCCCGTCGCAAGATTCATCCGGCCGTTGCCGGACCGTGCTTCGACACGCATACCGGGTGGCTCTACGCTACGCGTCACCCGGCGATCGCCGGTCACGTCCTCCGCTTCTCTTAAGCGAGTTTTCGGCGATGAATCATGTCCTCTCAGCGCTCAACGAGCGCCTCGGCAGGTTGTTCGGTGACCGGCTGGTAGTTCTGGCCGGTGGCACGCGTCTGGCTAAGCGCGCGCATGAGCTGCATACGCTCGGCGCCCGCCATACGCTCGTGCTCGATACCGACGATCACGCCCCGCTTCATGATTCGGTGATCGCGCGCTGGGTGTCGCTGGGCATCAAGGGCAGCCTCGTCGCCGTCGAGCAGCGCCGTCTGGGCAAGCTGCTGACGAAGCCGGGCGCCGAGGTCAAGGCGATCCTGGACGACTTCGACGCCCGCGGTGAAGCCGTCGTGATCAGCACGCCCTACAACGAGATCAGCTCGTTCGAGGGCCGCCCGGTGCTCAACGCCCGGCAGCACGACTGGGTCGAGCTGGAGAACAAGACCACCATCGACGCGCTCTGGGACGAGCTGTCCGCCCGCCGCGCGCCCGCGATGGTGTTCGACCTCGACTTCGAACGCCTCTGGGGCGCCTCGGAGATCCTGGACCGCGGCGCGGGCGTCGTCTGGTCCGGCGACGGCCCGGCGATCAACGGCGGTGCCAACTTCGTGCGCCGCGTGCGGTCGTACGAGGAGGCCAAGGAAGCCTTCGACGTGCTCGCGCCGAAGTGCGACCAGGTCCGCGTCATGCCGTTCCTGGAAGGCATCCCGGTCAGCGTGCACGGCATCGTCTTCCCGGACGGCACCGCGGTGCTGCGTCCGATCGAGATGGTCGTGCCGCGCCGCCAGGGCCAGGCCAAGTTCCTCTACGCGGGCTGCGCGTCGTACTACGACCCGCCCGTGTGGATCCGCGACGAGATGCGCAACCTGGCCCGCCGCGTCGGCGAGCACCTGCGCGGCACCGTCGGCTACCGCGGCACGTTCACGCTGGACGGAATCGCGACCGAGGACGGCTTCCTGCCGACCGAGATCAACACCCGCTACGGCGGCGCGATGGTGTGCTTCGAGGACGCCGTCCCGACGCTGCCGCTCGCGCTGGTCCAGGTCGCCCTGGTCGCCGGCTGGGACCTGGGCATCTCCTCGATGGAGTTCGAGGAGCTCGTCCTGCAGGCCGCGGACAACCACCGCGCCGGGGCCGTGGGCGCCAACGTGCGCGCGGTGCAGCCGACGACGGTCGACGAGCGCCGGGTGATCTTCACCGGCTGGGCGTGCCGGCTCGCGCACCCCGACGAGGCCGCGCACGCGACGCTGCGGCTGAGCCCGTCGCCCATCGGCGGCCGGCTCGACCTCGACCTGCACCGCGAGAACATGCCCGTGGGCGCTCCCGTGGCCGCGCTGACGGTCGCCGCGTTCGCGCTGGCGGACCAGGAGTGGGGGACGGGCCTCGGCGCCCTGGAACCCGCCATCGCGGTCGAGGACGAGGCTCAGGTCGAGCAGAACATCGAAGAAGCCGTGATCGCCTAGGACGGCTTACCAGGCGCCCTCGTCGCCGTACGCGGAGATGAGGGCGAACCGGTAGCCCATCAGGGCGGCGGCGACCTCGCGGGGCTGGTGCACCGGACGCACCAGCCCTTCGCCCAGCACCTTCGGCAGGTCCAGGCCCAGCAACTCGGGCGAGTCCTTGAGCAGCGCCACGGCGATCTCGGCGGCGTCCGCGAGCATCTCCTCGCCCGGCAGCTCGACCATGTCGTTCATCAGCCCGCTGACGAACGGCGGCAGCTTCTCCGGCACCGCGCAGGCCAGCGCGACCAGGCACGCGACCCGCTCGGACGCCAGCGCCTCGAAGATCTTCGGCGCACCCTGGGCGACGGCGTGCCGGGTCTGCGTCAGCCAGTCCGGGGCGGTTCTCGGCAGCTCCCGGCCGAGGGCGTTCCACCTGCGGTGCGTGCGGCGTCCGTCCTCGGTGAACCCCTTGCCCGCCAACGCCACGGCAGCCAGCAGGAAGATCACCCGGTCCCGCACGTCCCCGGCGACCTTGTACGAGGCTCCCAGTTCCACCAGGAACGGCACGGTGCAGAACGAGGCCTCGGACACCGTGTCGTCGGTGAGGATGCGATCAGCGAGCTGTGAGAGCGCGCTCTGCCGCACGTCCTCGCTGGGGTCCATGAGGGAGCTCAGCAGACGGGGCACGCGACCGGCGCCACCCCGGCCGTCGTAGACCTCGCCCCAGGAAATCCTGTCGAGTCCGCGCAACGGGTCAGGCCGTTGCCAGGCGCGCGGCAGCTCCATAGGCGGGAAAGGTACGGGATGTCAGGGAAAGGTCCTCGGCGCCTCGCCCGTACGATCTCGCCGTGTCCTTCTCGGTGGCCGACATCTTCTCGGGTGCGGGCGGCATGAGCTTCGGCTTCCACGCCCACCGCGACTTCCGGGTCGTCGGTGCCGCCGACGCGCAGATCGGCAAGCCCAGCTCGAAGCTGGGTTCGTTGCGCTGCAACGACACCTACCGCGCGAACATCGGCGTCGACCCGCTGGAGGTCGACCTCGCGAAGGTCTCGCCCGCGGCGTTGCGCGAGGTCTGGGGCCTGCAGCGCGGCGAACTGGACGTGCTGCTCGCGTGCCCGCCGTGTTCGGGCTTCAGCCGCATCACCTCGCAGAACCACCTGCGCGACGACCCGAGGAACTCGCTGGTCGGCCGCATCGCGGTGTACGCGCAGGAGCTGCGCCCGAAGGTCGTCCTGATGGAGAACGCTCGCGAGCTCGTCAAGGGCAAGCAGCGCCACCACTTCGACAGCCTCGCCGAGGAACTCACCCGAATCGGGTACTCCGTCTGGGGCGGCACGCACATGCTGTCCAGGTTCGGCCTGCCGCAGCTGCGCGAGCGGACGCTGATGGTGGCCGTGGACGGCGGCCTGCCGCTGCTCACGCTGGACGACCTGTGGGCGGGCCGGGTCATCCGCCCGTCCGCCGTCACGGTCCGGCGCGCGATCGGCAAGCTGCCCGTGGTCGAGGCCGGCGTCGCGGACCCGGAAGACCCCATTCACGTCTCGCCGACCTTTTCCCAGGACCGCAGTCTCGAAAGAATGCGCGCGATTCCGGCGAACGGCGGATCGTGGGCTGATCTGCTCCGCTCACCGGAGACCGCGGAGTTGTTGAATCCTGCACAACGCAAGATCGTCGAGCAGCAGAACTGGGGTTCCCACCCCGATGTCTACGGCCGGTTGTGGTGGGACGAACCGGCCAGGACGATCAAGCGGGAATGCGGCCACGTCGGCAACGGGCGTTATGCCCACCCGGTCCAGCACCGCCTGTGCACGGTCCGCGAGATGGCTCTGCTGCAAGGGTTCCCGCGCCAGTTCAAGTTCGACGTCTCGATTCTCGGCAACGCCTACCGGCACGTGGGCGACGCCGTTCCGCCGCTGATCGCCTACCAGTTGGCCGGGCTGACCAGGTGGATTCTCACCGGCGACCGCCCGGAGCCCCGCGAGATGTGCCTGCGCGGCACCTCGCTGCGTCCCGGCGACATTCGTCCGGCAGAAGTTACCGAATTGGTGGCCTAGGTGTTGAACCGGTCGCAGTGATCATCCGTAGCGAAACGCGGCGACAGATAACTGTTCGGCAACGAATTTAACGTCACCTGACGGAATGAATGCATCACAGGCCTATCCACTGTGGACATCCTGAGTATGTTTTCGCTGCTCACTGGCTGTGCGACACCCTCTCCTTACCTCACTCATACGTGTGTCACCCCATCGGCTAACGTCCCGCTCGCTTCCTGTCGGTTCAGTGTCGATGACGACGTGCCGACCGTCCCGACGGATGACGACTTCCCGCCGCGTTCGGGCTAACTTCAGTGAGCAAGAGGAGACCCATGGCTTCCCGGTTCAGGATCGGTACGGCGCTGCTCGGCGCCACCGCCGCCCTCGCGTTCTCGGCCCTCCCGGCCAGCGCCGAAGTGCAGATCACGCCGGACCGCGAGGGCTCGGAGGGAGGTCACCACGTGTACCTCAAGCCCAAGAAGGCGACTGAGGAGCCGATCAAGGAGTTCACCTCGGTCATCAAGCTCCGCATCAACGACGAGAACGACCGCACCAACGTCTTCGCGTACTGCGTCGAGCTGCCGACCAAGCTCCAGGACTACGACGTCCTCAGGGAGGTGAAGTGGACCGACCACCCCAACAAGAAGTTCAACGACATCGCGGGCAAGGTCCTCTGGATCCTGAAGCGCTCGTACCCGACCCAGTCGGTGCAGAACGTCAAGGAGACGTTCAAGATCGACAAGCTTGACAAGCAAGACGTCATCGCGGCCACGCAGGCGGCGATCTGGCACTTCTCGGACGGCGCCGAGCTCGCCGACACCAAGGACAACGACGCCGAGATGGTCGCGCTCTACAAGCGCTTCGTCGCGGAGGCCGCCGCGGAGACCGAGCCGATCCCGACGCTGGAGATCAAGCCTGAGACGCAGTCCGGCGCGCCCGGTCAGAAGATCGGCCCGTTCACCGTCACCACCACGGCCGCAGAGGTCAAGCTGACGGCGAACCTGCCCGCAGGCGTCACCCTCACCAACATCGATGGCCAGCCGCTCGACGTGCAGAAGAAGAACGACAAGCTCCCGGTCGAGGGCAACAAGATCGCCGACTTCTACGTGAACGTCGCGGCCGGTACGCCGGACGGCGAGGCGAAGGTCAAGCTCTCCGCCGAGGCCAAGCTGCAGGAAGGCCGCCTGTTCGTCGCGAAGGCCGGCCAGGCCGGCAACGACGGCGTGGCGCAGTCGCTCGTCGTCGCGCAGCCGCAGAAGGTCAAGGTCGAGAAGGAAGTCAAGGCCGACTGGAAGGCCGGCGTCGTGCCGCCCACCACGACGACCACGACGACCGCCACCACGACCACCACCACGCCGGAGACCACCACTCCGACCACCTCCACCACCCCGGCCAACCCGGCTCCGGGTGGCGGCGAGGACGACCTCGCGTCGACCGGTGCGTCGATCCTGTGGCCGCTGCTCGGCGGTCTGGTTCTCGTCGGCGCCGGTGTCGGTGCGCTGTTCGTGGTCCGTCGCAAGAAGGCCGGCGCCTGATCCAGCCGCTAGCCTCCAAGACGAACGCCCCCTGGTTCCGCGCCGGAGCAGGGGGCGTTTGCCTTTTCTCAGAACGGCTTACCGGCGGCTGATGCCCGCCACGTAGATGTCGCCGTCAGCGATGGCGACGTCCCGGTTGGACGAAGCCCCCGAGAAGATCGCGCGGGCGGGATCGCGGAAGTTCTCCACGATCTCGACGCGCTGCACCGGCTTGGCCGTCGGGATGACGGTCTCCGGCGACCAGAAACGACCCAGCCGCACCAGGTACGTGTTCACGTTCGGCTTGCCGTCCTCGGTGGCGTAGACGCGCCAGGTGAACGGGTCCACCTTCTCGACCTCACGGGTGCGCAGGCCCCGTGCGACCTCCTTGGTCTCCCAGCCGCGACCGTTCCAGGTGGACAGGTAGTTGCGCAGCGGGCCACCGGCCTCGTCGCCCATGAACCACAACAGGAACGGCCGGCCCAGGATCGTGCCGACCTGCTGGATGTAGTCGGGCGACTTCACGTTGTTCGGCAGGGTCAGCGGGGTCTCCGCGACCAACAGATGCTTCTCCTGGTCGGCGTCGTCGATCTGGGTGCCCAGGTCCAAGCCGCCCGCCGAGTAGAAGTGCCGGTTCTGCGGGTCGAACCACGTGTAGTAGATGTTGCGGTGGTAGCGGTCGTGCTTGTTGCCCTCGGGGCCACCGCCGGCGAGCGTGTAGACGATCCGCACGCGGCCGTTCTCCTCCTGGCGGAGCTGGCCGATGTAGATCTCGTTCATGTTGTCCGCGCGGGCGGTCGAGCCGATCGCGAAGCGGTCCCCGGTCAGCTCCGTGGAGGTCTTCCACGTCCTGCCGTTGTCCTTGGACACCACGTAGAGCATCGGACGCGTGTCCGTCGGCGTGGTGCCGTCGAGGTCGCGGGTCGTCTCGCGGTAGAAGACGTAGATCGTGCCGTCGCGCGTGACGAACGGCATCGGGTACGTGGCCGCGTTCTTCGAGATCAGCGTCTCTTCCCAGACGCCGTCGGCCGAGTTCGGCCGGGGCGAGCGGGACATGCGCAACTCGATGTTGTGCATGCCGCGGAAGATGAGCAGGTGCCCGTCCTTGGCCTGAACCATGGTCGGGTAGTTGTGCGCGTCCGACGCACCGTCCGCGATCCGGTTCGGAGCGGACCAGGTGGACTTGCGGTGGTCGTACGACTGGACGTAGCTGTCCTCGTACTGACCGGCCCACGAGATGAACGTCTTCTGCGCCTTCTTGTCGTAGACGCCACCCGCGACCGGACGCCGGTCACTGCGGGCCGCGACGCTCGTGGCCGTCGTCGTCACCGTGAACTTCGCTTTCCCCTGAACATCGGCCGTGGCGTTGGCCGAGGAGACCGCGACGAGCGGCAACAGCAGTACTGCGGACATAACTCCACGCAGGAGCCGTGTCATGGAACTTCCTCCTGGTTCTGACCGCGACAGCGGCCGACCCAGGCGGCGGTGACGACATCTTCGTTGTCACCGAGCTGACTTGTCCAGGCGCAGTTAGCGTGATCGCGGCTATCAACACGCGGGGCCTACTCGGGTACCCTGCGTCAGGACGAAGGAGCACCACATGAACTTCGACGAGATCAAGAACAAGGCCCTGGACCTGGCCGAGCAGAACCACGAGAAGGTCGACCAGGGCATCGACGCCGCGGCGGACTTCGTCGCAGGCAAGTTCGGTCACGAAGCCCAGGTCGACTCGGTTGCCGAGAAGATCAAGGACATCCTTCCAGGTGGATGAGTGAACTCCTTCAACGCCACTGACGCCGGGCGGGTCACCTCCACCGGAGAGACCCGCTCTCCTTCTGCGCGCCGGCCAGAGATGTTCACCTGGCAGGGCATCCACGAGCCGCGCCTCGAGCAGGTCCGCCTGCTCCTGTCGAGCGACCAGCGCCTCCGCGCGTCGGGCCGTCTCGTCGCCGCCGGCCCCGACGAGCAGTTCAACGCCTCCTTCGAGGTCTCCGTGGGCGAGAGCGGCCAGGTCAACCGGCTGCTGCTGCGCACGGCGACAGTGCTGGAAGAGCGCCAGTGCTCTCTTTCCCGCACCGAGGACGGCGCCTGGCTGGTCGACCACGGCCAGGGCAGCAAGCGCGAGACGTTCAACGACGCCCTGGACGTCGACGTCCAGTTCGCCGTGCTGTTCAACGCCATCCCGATCCGGCGCCTGGGGCTGCACCGCGAACCGGGCGAGCACGCACTGCCCGTCGTGCGCGTGTCGCTGCCGGACCTGACGGTGAAGGCCGTCACCCAGACCTACAAGACCGTGTCCGTGGGGGACGAGGTCTCGGTGGTGCGGTTCAAGAGCGGCGGGTTCGAGCAGAACATCAAGGTCGACCCCAACGGCCTGGTCGTCGAGTACCCGCTGATCTCGAAGCGGATTTAGAACCGCTCCAAGAAGTACTTCCTTCGTGGCGAGTCGCATCCGAACGATGGAAGGCGGCGGTTCGACCTTCTAGCTTCCGACCATGCCGAAACGATTTTCGAGCGTGGTCGGTCGCTCGTTCGGTGATGGCGTCCGTGACGCCATCCGGTCCACGGGGATGACCCAGCGGCAGATCGCCGAGTTGCTCGACTGGGAAGAGGCCAAGGTCTCCGACCTCGTCAAAGGCAAGGGCGGGGTCACAGAGGTCGAGCTCGCAATGCTCCTCGGTCTCTGCCGGGTTCCCGCCGAAGACGCTCGCTACCTGCTCGCACTGTTCAGGGAGTCGCGGGAGAGGGGCTTCCTCGTCTTCCCCGAGGACGGAATCCCGGATCAGGTGCGCTCCCTGATCGACCAGGAGCGCCTCGCCAACAAGATCACCATGTGGTCGATGAACCTGATTCCCGGCCCGCTCCAGACTCCGGAGTACGTCACCGCCCTCATCGAGCGCTCCGCCCGTGCGAAGACCATTAACATCGCAGAGGTCCTCGCCGCGAAGACGGCGCGGCAAGCGATCTTCCACTACAGCAGGCAGTTCGTCTTCTACATCCACGAACAGGCGCTGCGACTGCCAGTGGGCGGTCTCAGGCTGATGCAAGACCAGCTGCTTCACGTTCTGGCGATGAACAACCGGAACTACATCACCATCAGGGTCGTGCCGGTCGAGTTCGGAGCGCACGCGGGTCTGTCGGGCTCCTTCCAACACCTCAGCTACGAGAAGTACGAGCCCGTGGTCTTCACCGAGACCGAGAACACGAGCCTCTTCGTCGAAGACAAGACATCCCTCGCCAAATACGCCGAAGTGATCAAGTTGCTCGACCTCCAAGCGCTCGATGCGGAAGAATCGAAGGGGCTGATCACCAGCATCTTGGCTTGAGGAGGCCCTCGGCATGTCGATGTGGCGCAAGAGCAGCTACAGCCCGGTGAACGACTGCGTCGAGGTCGGTCGTGGCGTCGGCATCCGGGACAGCAAGGCGCCGACCACGCACCTGCCCGTGTCGGACAAGGCGTGGTCGGCGTTCCTGACCGAGGTGAAGTCCGCTCGCTAGAGCATCTCTCCCAGCACCTCGGGATCGATGACGATCGACGCCGGCCGGTAAGCCGGAGGCTCGACGCCCATCAACGTGCGCACCAGGAAGTCCCAGGCCTGCGTCCGCACGTAGGCGAGCCGGTCGAGGAGCAGGTGCTCGGCCCCCGGCACGATCAGCAGTTCGAAGTCCTTGCCGGCGGCGATGAGCGCGTCGGCCAGCCGCAGCGACTGGTCCGGGTGCACGGTGTCGTCCAGTTCACCGTGGATGAGCAGCAACTTTCCTTCCAGCCTGTCCGCGATCAGGACGTTCGACGCCCGCGTCCAGGCCTCGGGGTTGTCCGGCCCGTCGACGGTCTCCGCCCAGCCCTGCGCGAAGCACGTGGCGTCGTGCGAGCCGGACAACGAGACGCCGGCCTTGAAGGTCTCCGGGTAGGCGAGCATCGCCCGTGCCGCGGCGAATCCGCCGCCGGAGTGGCCCATCACGCCCACACGTGAGAGGTCCATCCACGGCCGCGACTCCGCCAGCTGGTGCAGCGCCGCGACGTGGTCCTCCAAGCTGCCCGCGTCGGCAAGGCGGCCGTACGAGGCGTCGTGGAAGGCCTTCGAACGGCCCGGCGTGCCGCGTCCGTCCAGCGCGACCACCACGAAACCGACTGCTGCCAACGGTTCTCCGTCCATACCCATGCCGCCGGGGTCGAAGCACGGCTCGACCCTCGTGACCTGCGGGCCGGGATAAACGCTGTCCACCACGGCATAGCTCTGCGTCGGGTCGAACCCTCGCGGCTTGTAGAGCACGCCGTAGATGTCCGTGGTGCCGTCGGCCGCCTTGGCGCGGAACCGTTCCGGCGCGGTCCAGCCCGTGGCGAGCATCCTGCTGATGTCCGCCTTCTCCAGCGAGACCAGCACTTCACCCGTCCACGAGCGCACGGTCGTCACCGGTGGTGTGTCCACAGTGGACGCCGAGTCGACGAAGTACTCGCCGTTCGGGGCCACCGTGACGACGTGGTCCAGTGAGTCGTCCGTGACGACCGTGAAGCCGGTGCCGTCCAGCCCGACCTGGCATACCGTGCGCCGGTACGGGTCTTCCGCGACCAACCCGGACGCGGTGAAGCGCACGACGTCGCCGGACACGTGCAGGATCTCGCGGACCAGCCACTGGCCGGTGGTGACCTGGTTCAGCAACGCGCCGGTGTGCAGGTCGTAGCGGTAGAGGTGGCCCCAGCCGTCGCGCTGCGAGAACCACAACACCTCGTCGGCGAGCACCCGGACGATGGGCATGCCGTAGATCAGCTGGTTGGGGCCGACGCGGTTCGTGCCCGTCTCGCTGAGCACGACGCTGACCTCGCCGGACGATGCATCCATCCGGTTCAGGGTCAGGGTGTGCTGGTCGCGCGGGCGGCTCAGGAAGTAGACGGTCGAGCTGTCCTCGGACCACCACGCCCAGCCGTTCGAGATCGGCGAGAGCTCCGGCATGAGCAGCGGTTCGCACTGGGCGCGGACCGTCGTGCCCGCAGCCACGTCGAACACGACCAGTTCGGCCAACGGCAGGTTCGCGTCGCCGGGGTAGGCGTATCGCTGGGTGTGCGTCACCGGGACGCCGCCGTCGGCCGGGCGCGATTCGATCAGGTGGGTCTGGCGAACCTCTCGCTGGTCGGTGCGGTGCGCGAGCACCTTCGTCGAGTCGGGCGACCAGGCCAGGGCCGGCGGCATGTGCGGCAGGCCGAACTTGCGCATCAGCGTGCCGTAGCTCAGGGCGTCCGGGCCGTAGCCGTAGCCGTGGTCCTCCTCGCCGTCGGTCGTCAGCGCCCACTCGCGCTTGCCGGAGCGGGCCCACAGGTCCTGGCCCCGCCGCGAGACCGCGACCTCGCCATCGGGGGAGGAGACCTCCAGCGGGTTGCCCGGCGCTGCGATGAACGGCATCGGGTCGAAGTCCGGCGTGCGGGTGCCCGCGGCCGGGTCGACGACGATGAACTGCCTGGTGTCGCCATCGCGGACCTGGTACCAGAAGCGCTTGCCGTCCTCGATCCACTGTGGACGGACTTTGTCACCGACGACGAGTTCGCCGGGAGCGGCGAGGCGGCGGAGGAGTTGTTCTGCGGCTTGGTAGTTGGCAGCGGTGGTCATGGTCTCTCCCCAGTGCGTCAGAAGTGTGCGGTCAGAGGCTGCGGGCGGTGATGTCGCCGTACGACGTGGTGGCGCGGATGGTGATGCCGGCCGTGCCGTCGTTGCGCAGCGAGTTGGTGACGCGGCCGTAGGAGGTGTCGGCGTCCAGCGAGGCCGAGAGTCCGGAGGCGACGGTGATGTCGCCCTTCGAGGTGCTGATCTCGGCGGAACCGTTGAGGCGGCCGACCGTGACGTCACCGGCCTGCGTCTGCACGTGGACGTTCGAGGCCTCGTCGATCTTGACGTCGCTCTGCGCGGCCTCGAGGTCGACGTCACCGAGCCGGCCGACGCCGCGGAACTCGGCGCTGGCGGCCTTCGCCTCGACGCGGGAACCGGCGGGCAGCTGGACGGTGATCTCGACGGCCCCGGACGAGCCGAGGATCTTGCTGCCGGCCTCGGCCCTGATGCGCAGGACGCCGTCGGCGAAGTCGACCGCGATCTTCTCGGCGGCCTTCACGTCGCGGCTCTGCGAGGCGTTGGCCGGCAGGACCTCGACGGCGGTGTCGGAGCGGTCCGCGGCGATGAACTGGACGCGGCCCGCGGGGATGTCGAGAACGGCGGCGATGGGGGCGGGGGTGGCGAAGGTCTGCATCTCGGGCTCCTGTAGCTCGTTGTTTCTGATGACCGAAACGCTACGTTGCGTTTCCAGATGTCAGCAACGAGATCGTTGCGCAGAAAATGAGTTTAACCAGCTTAGAGCCGCGATATCGTTGCAATCGGTTGTAGATCTAATGCAACGATCATTGCAATGAGGTGTTGGTGAACGCTATGATCGGCTCATGCCAGGAGGTCGACTCACCCAGCAGGAACGTCGCCAGATCGCCATCGGCCTGGCCGACGGCCTCGCGTACGCGGAGATCGCGAGGAGCCTCGACCGGCCGACCTCGACGATCACGCGCGAGGTGATGCGCAACGGAGGCCCGGCCGGCTACAAGGCCGACATCGCCCACCTCGCCACCGAACGCCGCGCGCAGCGCCGCAAGCAGGGCGCACCCCGGCGCCAGGTGGTCGACCGCGCGGACGGACGCGATCCGGAGGCCGTGCGGGAGTTCGAGGAGGTGTTCTCGGGCATCTTCATCGGCCAGGGGCTGCCGAAGATGACGGCGAGGGCGCTCGCGAGCCTCTACGCCACCGACTCCGGCAGCCTGACCGCGTCAGAACTGGTGGGGCATTTGGGAGTCAGTCCGGCGTCCGTCTCGAAAGCCATGTCCTACCTGGAAAGCCAGGGCCTGATCGGGCGCGAGCGCGACGAACGCCGTCGCGAGCGTTACGTCGTCGACGACGGCGACATCTGGTACCAGTCGATGATCACGAGCGCGGCCGGCACGACCACGCTGGCCGAGGCCGCGCGCCAGGGCGTCAGCAGCCTCGGCCCGGGCACGCCCGCGGCCGTCCGGCTGGAGAACATCGCGCGGTTCCTCGACTTCGTCAGCGAGAGCATCGTCCGCGCGGCCGAACAGGCGCGCGACATCCTGCACTCCAAGCCCTAGACCCGCACCGCCACGGCCACACCCTGGCCGACACCGACGCACGCCGCCGCGATGCCGACGCCGCCACCACGAGCCCGCAGGTGGCGGCACAGGTCGATGATCACGCGCGGCATCGAGGCGCCGAGCGGGTGTCCGTAGGCGATCGCGCCGCCGTGGACGTTGACCTTCTCCTTGTCGATCTCGGGAAGGTGGTGCACCACGGACAGGGCCATCGCCGCGAAGGCCTCGTTGATCTCCCACAGGTCGATCTGGTCGGCCTCGAGGTGCAGGCGCTTCACCAGCTTCCGGATCGCCGAGACGGGCGCGATCGTGAACCGGTGCGGTTCCTCGCCGGTCGTCGCCGACCCCAGCACCTCACCCAGCGGCTCCACGCCCAGTTCGGACGCAATCGCTTCCGTGCCGAGCAAAGCAGCGAGTGCGCCGTCGTTCAGCGGAGACGCGTTGCCCGCCGTCACCGATCCGTTCTCCGAGAACGCGGGCTTCAGCTTCGCGAGCTTCTCCAGACTGGTGTCCGCGCGGACGTTCTCGTCGCGCCGGATCGCCGTTCCGTCCGGCAGCTGCACGGGGAACGCGAACCCCTCGTGCACGCCCGCGTCCCAGGCAGCGGCGGCACGACGATGCGAGCGGAGGGCGAAGTTGTCCATCTGCTCGCGCGTGATCCCGAGTTCGTGAGCCACGTTCTCGGCGGCCAGTCCTAGCGGAATGGTGTAGTGCTTGGGCATGCGCGGGTTCACGAGCCGCCAGCCCAGCGCCGTCGACACCGTCTCCAGCCGGTCCGGGAAGGCCTTGTCCGGGCGGGCCGTCACGAACGGCGCCCGCGACATCCCCTCGACACCACCGGCGACGATCAGGTCGGCATCCCCGGTGATCAGCGCCCGAGCGCCCTGGATGATCGACTCGCCGCCCGAGGCGCACAGCCGGTTCAGCGTCACGCCCGGCACCGAGACCGGCAGGCCCGCCAGCAACGCGGCCATGCGGGCGACGTTGCGGTTGTCCTCGCCGGCGCCGTTCGCGTCACCCAGCAGCACGTCGTCGATGCGCGCCAGGTCGAGCGACGGGTAGCGGCGCAGCAGGTCGACGATGGGCAGCGCCGCGAGGTCGTCCACCCGGATGCCGGACAGACCTCCCCGGTACCTGCCGAACGGCGTGCGGGCGGCGTCGATGATCAGTGCGCGTGCCATGCACTCCATCTTGGAGCAATCAGGCCTTGAGCAAAAAAGGAACGTAGCCCGTTTCGGGGTGCACTTCTGAATCGGTGCTGAAGGCCTTCACCTCGATGGCGTGCGCCCCGGCGGTCAGCGCGCCCGTGTTGAGTGAAATCCGCCACCGGCCCGCCGCCGCAGGTCCGTCCGCCGTGGTCGGGATGGTTGCGACGTGGTTGCCGTCGAGCCTGATCTCGAACCCGGCGAGCCCCGCCACGGACGCGTCGAGGGCGTTGACGCGGACCTCCAGGACCACGCGGCCGCGGTTGAAGGCGGCGCCGTTCTCGATGGGCTGGCCACCGGCGTCCAGGACCTCGGGGACCGGGTCGGCGAGCGTCGGTTTCGCGTCCACCAGCGGTGTCTCGGACTCGCGCCGGGCGCTGCTCTTGGGACCGGTCAGCTCGACGTCGGTGTGGGTGATCTGGACGCGTTCCTCGGTGACCAGCTGGACGTTCAGGTTGTCGGTGAAGGCCTCGGCCGGCAGGTCGGCGACGGCCGGGTACTCCGCGCCAGGCTTCCACGGCGAGCCTTCGACGGCCGGCCTGAGCGGCACCTCGATGCCGTTGACCTTGACCGCGGTGATGGGGGCGCTCTCGCGCGACGGGATCATGGCGATGCGCAGCTGACCTGCGGTGACGTCCGCGATGGGACTGTTGCTGGTGCTGGCCGGACCGTCCACGCGCACGTGCGGTGCCGGACCGGTGAGCGGGACGTCGGCCTTGGCGGTGCGGTAGCCGATCAGGTCGACGCCGGCGCGGATCCGGTCGCCCGCCAGCGCCGCGACGCCGACCAGGGCCGTCGCCTCGCGCCACTGCGGTACGAACGGCGAGGTGGCGACGACGTCGCCGTCGCGCACGACCTGGACACCGGCGGGCGTCAGCACGACCTCCCAGCGCACCGTCACGCCCGGCACCGCGGCCGGGATCGGCTTGACCGGCGTGCCGTCCGGCACCAGCTCGACGATCGAGTTGCCGGAGTTGTCCGTGGAGACCGTGGCGCGGACGGTGTTCGGCGGCACCGGTTCGCCCTGCACGCTGACCGGGCCCGGCACGAGGTCGAGCAGCAGCTTGCCGCCGGTGCTCGGGGCGTCGGTCTCGATCACGAGGCGGCTCTCGTCGTCGTTGCGGACGAACGGCGTGCGCGACCTCAGCGTCACCGCGCGGGTGCCGCAGCTGCTGCTGATCACGAGCCGGTCGTCGTCGTCCCCGTCGCCCGCGGTGGCGCGGGCGCAGTCGGTGCGCTTGGAGAGCCTCCAACGCTGCGGATCGGGCTCGGTCCGGCTGTCGAAGCGGTCGGCGAACGTGTACGGGGCGGTGTCGGCGCGCGGGGTCGCCCTGGTCGTGACGGGCTGCGAGCGCTGGCCGAACGCGTCGACCGCGCGGATGTCGATCTGCTGCTCGCGCTCGTTCTCCAGGCCGTTGAGCTGGGTGCCGGGCCGGGTGACGAGCCTGACCTGCTCGCCCCACCGCACCTCGTACGCGGGCGCGTCGCCGGTCCAGTTGAGCTGGATCTTGTGGTGGCCGGCCCGCGCGACGACGCCGGCCGGGGTGGCCGGGCGGTTCTGCGGACCCGGCACCAGGATCTTCTCCGCCGCGTACGCCTTGAGCCTCGTCGGCGGCGGGGGAGCCGTGGGCAGGTCGCCCCCGCCGGTGTCGCGCAGGACGATCACGCCGGCCACCAGCGCGAGTCCCGCGGCAACGAGGACGACCCGCTTCATAGCGGTCACGCTAAGGCGTTCACCCCAGCTCGAACACGGTTTCCGCGATAACGGGTTCGCCACCGTCCGCCGGAAGGACGCTGAGCTTGAGCCGAGCGAGCGCACCAGGGGTCAGGTTCTCGGTGTCGAGCCAGAACTCGTGCCTGCCGGGAACGCCAGGACCCTGCTCGTCGGTGGGCAGCGCGACGATCCGCTTGCCGTCCAGTTCGAGCTCGATGCCGCGGTGCCCGATGTCGTTGACCTCGGCCGTCACGAGGACGCGTCCCTTGCCGGGCAACGGCTGCGGTGGCTTCGCGCCGTCCTCGTGCATGACGTGCAGCCTGGGGGCGCCCGTCTTGATGCCGCCGGGCCGGTCGGCGAGCCGGGGGAGCGCGCCGGGGCGGCTCTCGGGCTTGCGGATGACGACGAGCCGCGCGTCCTGGGCGCCGACCCTCCCGGCGTCGAGAGGCACGTCGGTGATCGTGACCTGCTTGTCCTGACCGGCCCTGACGAGCTTCACGGCGACGACGTCCTGCGGCAGTGCGACGTCCTGGTCGAGCGGGATGACCTCGGTGGGCACGACGCGTTCCGGCACGCCCCCGACGCCGAACGCGTCCAGGAAACCGCCGCCCTCGATGCGGATCCGCGGGTGCACCACCCGTTCCGCGATCGCGACGGGTTCGTAGGCGACCACGACGCCGTCCCGCAGCGCGACCACCGCGTCCGGCAGCACCCGCATCTCCCAGCGGTGCCGCACGCCCGCGACGAGCCCGGTCATGGGCGAGTCGCCGAGGGTGACCTGCTTGCCGGTGCGGGGCAGTTCGGGGTCCGCGATGATCCGCGTGCCCTGCGTCGTGATGTCGAGGCTGACCGCACCCCTGGGCTGCGTCTCGGTCTCCGGCAGGTACTGCCACGGGTCGGGCAGCAACGTCAGCCGCACGTGACTCGACTCGACCGCGCCCGCGACGCTGATGATCGCCCGGCCGGTCGCGCCGTCGTTCGCCGGCACGCCGAAGCGGATGGGCGTGTTCGACTGGAAGGCCGCCATCGGGCAGTCGACGTCGATGCGCTTGCCCGGCCCGAACGGCCTGAGGCCCAGGCAGTCCGGTTCCGCCTCGACCCGCCACTTGCGCGGGTCGAGCGCTTCCGGGCCGCCGAACTTGTCAGGCTGGCCGACGAGCTGGTCGTCCCACTTGCCGTTGTAGAGGTCCTGGGGCTTCGCGGCGATCTTGAGCGGCTCGCTGCGCTTGCCGGTGGCGCTCACCGCCCGGATCTCGACCTGGGTCTCCTGCTCGGGGTCGAGCCCAGCCAGTTCGACCTCGGGGGTGGGCACCAGCTGCTCGTTGCCGTTCCAGCGCACCTCGTAGGCGGACGCCGAGCCGTTCCACGCGATCTGCACCGCGTCGGCGTCGAGCGCCTGGGCCCTCGGGTTCGCGGGCTTCACCGGCTCCTGGAGCGCGACGACCTCGACGCCGTCCGCGACTTCCTTCTTCAGGGTGTCCGGCGCGTCACCGTTGCGGAGCGCCACGACGGCGGCGACGACGAGAGCGAGACCACCGAGCCCACCGGCGAGTGTCCGTCGATCCACCCGGCGACCCTAC
The DNA here is from genome assembly GCF_040682435.1 of Lentzea sp. NPDC051208. Classification (NCBI taxonomy): domain Bacteria; kingdom Bacillati; phylum Actinomycetota; class Actinomycetes; order Pseudonocardiales; family Pseudonocardiaceae; genus Lentzea; species Lentzea sp. NPDC051208. Next base: position 127,313 of record NZ_JBFBAW010000003.1, read on the forward strand.
GACGTTTCCGCTTGGGCGGTGCTGCCGTTCAGACCAACCACACGTCCGCCACGAGAGCCGAGGTTGCGCAGTGCGGCGAGTGCTCCCGGCTTGGTCAGGTCGATCGTGATCGGGGTGCGGTCCGGCTGGCTGACCAGCGCGTTCCGGCCCTCGTGACCGGCCTCGATCGTCTTGGCGAGGCCTCCGGTGGACGCCAGCGACCCCCTGGCCGCGCCGAGCCTGCCCAGCGCGTCGTCGACCGCCATCAGCAGCGCGTCCCGGTTCCCCTCGCACATCGCCCTGACGAGCTCGGGACGGCTGCCCGCGACCCTCGTGCCGTCGCCGAAGCTGCCGGCCGCGAGTGCCATGGCGAGCGGTCCGCCGTCGGCCCCGACCGCCGCGAGGATCGCCGCCATGATGTGCGGGAGGTGGCTGATCCGCGCCACGGCCTCGTCGTGTTCCTCGGGCGTCGTCGGCACCACGTGCGCCTTCAGGTCGAGCGCGAGCCGGATGACGTCGTTGAGGTGGTCGTCCGCCTCCTCGGGCGTGACGACCCAGGCGGCGTTCTCGAAGAGGCCGGCGCCGCCCGCGTCCCACCCGCTCCTGCTCGTGCCGGCCATCGGGTGCCCGCCGACGAAGCGCGCGTGCGGCGCGTATCGGTGCACAGCGTCGTGCACGGGCCCTTTGACGCTCGTGACGTCCGTGAGTCTCGTGCCCGACGGGATCTTGCGCAGCAGGTCGGGCAACGCGGGCAGCGGCACGGCGAGAACGACGAGCGCCTCGGGGCTCCGGCTGAGGGCCTCGTCCACGCTCACGACGTCGAAGCCCTCAGCGCGTGCCTTGTCCGCGTCCTCTTTGCTCGCCGTCGCACCCCACACCGTGCGTCCGGCAGCCTTGGCGGCTCGCAGCACGGAGCCGCCGATCAGTCCCAGTCCGATCACGCACACGTCTCGCACGGCGTCCATCATTCCGTGCGAGGCGTACCTGCAACTACCGGAGGGCGTCCAGCGCGAACGCCGCGTACATCGCGACCCCGTGCTCCATGGCGGCCTCGTCGAACAGCACCCGGTTCGAGTGGTTCGGCGCGGCCTCCTCCAGGTCGATGCCGCGAGGGCACGCCCCGAGGAACGCCAACGCCCCGGGCACCCGCTGCAGCACGTACGAGAAGTCCTCCGCGCCCATCAGCGGGTCCTGCATCGGCTCACTCCACGAAGCACCCATCGCCGTGGCCGCCAGGTCCACCACGTGCTGGCCGACGACGGCGTCGTTCACCGTCACCGGGTACCCCGGCACGATGTTGACCTCGGCGTGGCACCCGTAGGCGGCGGCGGTGTGCTTGACGGCCTGCTTGAGCTCCTTGTGGACCAGGGTCCGCGTCTCCTCCGACAACGTCCGGATCGTCCCGTCGAGGGTCGCGACCTCGGGGATGATGTTCGTCGTCGTACCGGCGTTGATCTGCGCGACCGTCACCACCGCGGGCTGGTGAACGCTCACCCGCCGTCCGAGCATCGTCTGGATCGCCCCCACCATCGCCGCGGCCGCGGGCACCGGGTCCAGCGCGTTGTGCGGCATCGCGCCGTGCCCGCCGCGGCCCTTCACGTGCACGTGGAACGAGTCCGCGGACGCCATCATCGGCCCCGGCCGGCAGGTCACCACGCCCGACTTCATCGTGGACGTGATGTGCAGCGCGAACGCCTTCTCCACGCCGTCGTCGAGCAGCCCCTCCTCGATCATGTACCGGGCGCCGTGGTGGCCCTCCTCGCCCGGCTGGAACATGAACAGCACGCGGCCCCTGAGCGCATCACGCCGGTCCGACAGCAGCCGGGCGGAGGCGGCCAGCATCGCCACGTGCGTGTCGTGACCGCAGGCGTGCATGTTGCCGTCCACTTCGGACGCGAACGGCAGCCCCGTCTCCTCCTGGAGCGGCAGGCCGTCCATGTCGCCGCGCAGCAGCACCGTCGGCCCCGGCCGGTCGCCCTCGAGGACCGCCACGACCGAGGTCGTCGACTCGCCCTTCGTGACCTTGACAGGCAACCCCTCCAGCGCGTGCAGGATCGCGGCCTGCGTCTTGGGGAGCTGAAGTCCCTGTTCAGGGTGCCGGTGGATCTGACGACGCAGCGCCACCGTGCGGGGCTGCAGCGAGCGAGCCCCTTCGAGCAGTCCGGCGAGACGCGGGTCCGGCGTAGTTGTGCTCATCTCCCGATGGTGCCACCACCTCGGCTACCGGGAAGGTCGTCTGGGCCCTACGGTGTGCACATGACACAGCAGGAGCCGGTCAACGGCTTCGCGGTCGCGGTCGTCCGAGAGGACGGCCGCTGGCGGTGCAGCAGGATGGACAGCTCCGCGCTGTCGGAGCTGGACGCGGCGATCACGGAGCTGCGCCAACTGAGGTCGACCGGAGCCGTGTTCGGTCTCCTCGCCGTCGACGACGAGTTCTTCATCATCCTGCGACCCGTGCCGGGTGGCGTCGCGCTGCTGCTGTCCGACGCGGCCGCGGCCCTCGACTACGACATCGCGGCCGACGTCCTCGACCTCCTGCGCGTCGACCCGCCGGACGAGGAGGACAACGAGCTCTGGCCGGAAGGCGACCTCGGCGTCCTGACCGACCTCGGCATGCCCGCGCACGAACTCCAGATCGTCGTCGACGAGGTCGACCTCTACCCGGACGAGCAGCTCCAGATGATCGCCCAGCGCATCGGCTTCATCGACGAGTTCACGAAGCTGCTCGACACGATCCAGGCGTGATCTCCTCAGAGGACATGGTCCGAGCCGCCCTGAAAGCGGCCGCAAAAGCAGGCGCGGACGTCCCGATCGGCGCCGTCGTCTACGCACCGGACGGCACCGTGCTGGCCGAGGCCTGCAACGCCCGCGAGACGCTGGGCGACCCGACGGCACACGCCGAGATCCTGGCCCTGCGTGCCGCCGCGTCCAGGTACGGCGACGGCTGGCGCCTCGACGGCTGCACCCTCGCGGTGACCTTGGAACCCTGCACGATGTGCGCAGGCGCCCTGGTGCTCGCCCGCGTGTCGCGCCTCGTCTTCGGAGCCTGGGAGCCCAAGACCGGCGCCGTGTCCTCGCTGTGGGACGTCGTGCGCGACCGCCGGCTCAACCACCGGCCGGAGGTGCAGGGCGGCGTGCTGGAGCAGGAGTGCGCTGACCTGCTCGAACGCTTCTTCCGGACCCAGCGTTAAGCCAGTCGCGCGGGCTGTGTATTGTTCTTATCGGTGGCGTGTCCGAGCGGCCGAAGGAGCACGCCTCGAAAGCGTGTGAGGTGAAAGCCTCCGTGGGTTCAAATCCCACCGCCACCGCAGGTCAGAGCCCCGATCACCAGTTTCGGTGATCGGGGCTCTGACGTTTAGTCTCAGTTCTCGTCTCAGTTGTGGCTGCTAGGCCGGAATCGGCACCCCTGCCGCGCCGTCCTCGTCGTCGCTCTCGTCGGTCGTTTCGGCAGGCTCCCAGAGCAGCCCACCGACCCGCTGAGCGACGTCCCGCCGGATGGAGGCGGTGATGTGCTGGTACTTGGCAGCCATGGCCGTGTTGGACCAGCCCATGATCCCCATCACCGTCCGCTCGGCCACACCGAGCAGCAGCAGCACCGTTGCCGCCGTGTGGCGCGCGTCGTGTAGCCGCCCGTCCGGCACCTTGGCCGCCTTCAAGAGGTTCTTCCACTCGGTGTAGTCCGTGCGCGGATTCAGTGGACCACCGGTCGTCGTAGTGAACACGTAGCCGGTCTCCGTCCAGAGCTGCGCAGCCTTCCGCCGCTCTGCGTCCTGGGTGGCCTTGTGCTTCTTCAGTAGTGCCACCAACTCGTCAGGCAGGCCGATCCCTCGCGTGCCTGCCTTCGACTTCGTACCGGCCGTCTCCTGTCGCAGCGCCACCCGATCCGGGCAGTGTCCACCGAGCTTGCGCCCGCACGGCTGGTCGTCGCACCCGTGCTTCCACCGAGGGCGCAGGCGGCTACGTCGTACGGTCAGTGTGCCGAGTCCGAGATCGACGTCTGCCCATCGCAGGCCCAACGCCTCACCCTGCCGCAGGCCAAGCGCGAGAGCGATTGCCCATCGGGCACTGTTACGCCGCTTCTGCGCGGTCTCCATGAGCCTTTTGACCTCGTCCACCGAGTACGGCTCAACCTCGAAGTCCTCAATCTTCGGAGCACGCGCGATCATCGCGGGGTTCTCGGTGATGTACTTGCGCCGCACGGCAATGTTCAATGCCGCACGAATGGTGCGGTGAACCTGATGTGCACGCGATGACTTCGCGCCTTGCCGGATCATCTTCCGGTAGAGCTTTTCCAGATGCTCCGGTTCGAGCTTGTCGATTCGATGCTTGCCGACACCAGGAATGAGGTGCACGCGTGCCGCTACCTCGTACGCGCTGAATGCGTTCTCCGTGATTGCGGGCGGAGCGACGATGTTCTCCAGCCAGTGATTCAGCCACTTCTCGACCGTCCAAGCCTTACCGGTCTTACGCACCTTGCCCGCGTCACGTTCCTGTTCGAGCTTCGCGACCTTCCTCGCGACCTCGGGTCGCGTCTTGGCCTGGACGTGCCGCCTGTCCGGGCTTCCATCGTCCTTCGTGCCAACCGTCACGCGTCCGTGCCAGTAGCCGTCAGAGCCTTCGTAGATGCTCGATTCACCGTTCGACTTGCGTCCCATTTTGTCCCCCTACGCGGCTTCCGGGTTTGGCGTGCTGGTCATGAGCTTGTTGACGTAGTTCGTGAGTGCCTGCAAAGGGACTCGGCGCAAGCGGCCGATGTGAACGGACTCCACCTCGCCTGAGCTGACGAGTTCGTACATGAGCGTGCGTCCGATGTTCAGCCGCTTTGCCGCCTGCTCTACCGTCAAGACGATGTGCTCGACAGGCGTTTCGATGTTCTCGCTCATCACTGCTCACCTTCCGAGTTGTCGTCTTCTTTCGGCTTGGGCAGGTAGCGCGCCCATGCGTCACTGAGTCCGTTGGGGCCGTCGACCACGTAGCCCTTGAAGGTTTTCCCGCCGTTCCTGTAGGAGGTGACCTTCACTCCGTAGGCACTGAGTTCATTCGCCAGTTGGCGGGCGTTGATGGGCTTGCCGTAGAAGTCGCCCCACGGTGCTTCGTCCATGCTGTGCAGGACGGCGAGGATTTCTACGGTGCTCATGCGGTTCACGCCACGGTCGCTGAACACGGTCCGGAGGTCGGAGAGCAGCCGGATTCGGTCCGAGGTCGGGTTGCTCTGTGCTGCGGTCACGAAGTGCACGCAGGCTTTACGGGCGCGTTCGGGCCACTCTCCACCCGCCTCGTCGGCGATAGCGAGCAGCGGTTCCCAGATTTCGGCCGCACGGTCGGCGACGCCCTCGGGCATCTCCGGGTAGGCCGTGCCGACGCGCTCGGCAACTACCTCCATCCACGTCGCGAGCGCTTCGCGGATCGGCGCGGACTGTGCTTCTACGAGCCGTTCGCGGAATGCCTGCACCTTTTCGTCGGGACGACGGCGGCGCATGTGAACCGTGATCGCGCGAGTGGTGATGGTGTCAGGCATCCGTCCGGCGATGCCTGCCAATGCGGCAGGCGCGTAGACGGGGAACCGCTCGACCACCATGTTTCCCGCGTCGCCCTTGCAGCGTGCCACGGTCGCGGAGCGCTTGTACCCGGCGTTCAGCAACGCTCGCAGGTCCTCGTTACCCGCGCCTTTGCTGTCGAAGATGGCGTCAACCTCGTCGAAGAGAATGGAGATCGGACCTGCGCCGACCATGCGGAACAGGGCGGCCGACGTCGCGGAGAACGTCATCTCGGGCGCCTTCACGAGGTACTGCGCGACCTCCAGCGCCCGCGTCTTTCCCGATCCCGGTTCGACGCTGGACAGCACGAGCCGGGGCGTGACGTAGAACTGTTCGGCTGCCCAGGTGTGGGCGTACCAGAGCGCCAGCATGGGGGCGCAGTGCTCGTCGGGGAAGGCGTTGAACCGCGACAGGAACGCCTGGACGTCGTCGAGGATCTGCGCGCCGTTGAGGGTGGTCGTGGTCATGCGGCACCTCGCTCGGTGAACAGGGGCGCGGTCGTGTCGAGGGATTCGGCCGGCATAGTTCGCGGACGCTCCGTACCTGCGGTGATGCCGTTGCGGACGGTCCGGCGCACCTTGGCCTCGGTGCAGTCGCACCCCCCGTTGATCAGGGGCGCGGCGGCTGCCATGAGATGGGCTTCTGCTGTAGCCGCAGGGAGAACGCCCGCGCCGACGAGCTGCCCGAGGGCGATGCCCGCGACGTACGCGGCCCTGTCGTGGCTGCCTGAGGTGGCCGTAGAGAGCTTGCGGCACTCACCGTCGACAGCGGCCTTCACGTAGCGGGGCAAACGCTGTGAGGGCACTACAACGGGCGCTGAGACAGCCGTACGCGGCCTAGGAGTGAGGCAGTGGATCAACCACACCGGCAGGGACAGCGGAGAGACGTCCTCGGTGAGGCAGTACTCGCCGTCCGAGGTGATCGAGCCGGGAGCGACGACGTAGCCGCCGTGCGCGCGGGTGTCGACCTTCCATCCGAGGCCGCTGCCGTGCTCGCCCTCGGTGTTGCGCAGCTCCACAGTGGACGGCTCACGGAAGTACAGGTGCGTTCCTGCACGGGCGGTGCGAACGGTGCGGGTCTCCCACGGGACGTCTTCGCCTGCCTCCGCGCAGAGTGCGGCGAACACGTCGTGGCCGTCGCGAACCCCCTCCCGGCTCCAGCGTGGCGGGGGAACGTCGGCGGGCGACTTGCGGGTGTCGAGGTCGACCACCACCAGGCCGCTCCGTCCGGTGGCGATGCCGATGTTGAACGGCCCTGCCGACCAGCAGCGCTCGATCACTTCCAGGTCGACGGTGGCGCGCTGCTCCCATCCCAGGTGACCAGGACGGCACGCTCCGGTGCGGGGGCAACGCTCCGCGCTGTGCAGGGCAGGGCGCTTGGTGCCAGGGCGCAGAGGGAAGACGTAGAACCCCATCTGTGCTGCGGTGAGTGCGTGGTGCATGAGCCTGTCGCGGTCTCGTGAAGCGCTGCTCATCACATCTCCCGAGGTGACTGTGTGTGTTCGTCAGAAGGCAAGGGGGTGCCGTGACGGCGACCTGAAGCGGGCACCGTCAGGGCGGGGAGGGAAGTGGTTCAGTGGGTCGAAGACCCTCGATATGGGCTGTTTTTCGAGGTCAGCCGGTTGTGGTCGAGGCGCTTCCCTGAGGTCTGTCCGTGCTGGTCAGATCAGGGAGGCGGGGGCAGGGAAGCGGGTGGGGAAGTTTCCCCGCCTCCCTGACCGCCCGTGGATCACTTCCCCGCGTCCTCGTCGCCGTCGGTGTCCTCGTCGTCGGCTCCGTCTTCGTCACGCTCTGCGATCGCAGCGGCGATGTCGTCAGCGCGTACGACGCTATGTCCGTTGGACTTCGCGACCTCCACGCCCGCGTCGGCGAGTGCGGCCTTGAGGTCCTGGAACGTCCAGTCCTCATACTCGTTGGCGCGGTGTTCGGCGAGCCGGGCGAGCAGTACCTGAGTGCGGACGCGCTTGTCCTCACGCAGCACGGTCGCGATGTCGGCGAGGTGGTCGACGAGCTCGGGCGCGGCCTCGATCTCGGCGGCCACGGGGACGTCGCGTCCCGCGTCGGCGATGAGCTGCATCGCCCGGTTGATCACGGGGGTGACGTCGTCGCGGCCGTCCTCGAACGCGATGTAGAACACCCGGACCAGCTCGAAGACGTTGTCGGTCAGTCCTACGGCGACGGCCGTGCCCCGGTCGGTCTTCATCCGCAGGTCGGTCGCCCGGATGCCCTGCTTGTACTTGCCAGCACCGAGAAGACCGTCGTTGGCGACGTGGTCGGCGACGGCGAACGCGATGCCGACCGAGATGTTGCGGGTGACCTCACGCGGGATCGAGTCCTTGGTAGGCGACTGCGTCGCCAGCAGCAGGATCACGCCGTACTTGCGGCCACGCTTGATCAGCCGGATGGCGAGCTTGCCCGCTTCCTCACCGTAGGTCGGGTGCTGGAACAGCTCGTGTACCTCGTCGATCGCACAGACGAGCGGGTGCAAACCGAGCCCGCGCTTGTCGGCGAGCTTGCGCGAGGTCTTCGGGGTTCCCATCTCCCCCAACACCTTCCCGCGTCGCTCCATCTCGGCGAGCATGTCCCGCAGGGCCTGCAACGCGGCCTCAGCGACGCTGTCGTCCATGCCCATCGCGTAGCGGGTGAGGCGCGGCCGGAACGGGTCGAAGTCCGGCGACTCGCCCATCACGAACGCCCACAACTCGGCAGTCGGGTCGAGTGCGGCACCGAGCATCGCCGTGCGCAGCGCAGCCGACTTGCCCTGACCAGGACGGCCACCGACCAGCCAGTTCGCCTCGAACAAGGGCGCGTTGATCAGCAGACCGCGCTGCGTCAGTCCGAACGGGACACCCTCGAACAGGTCCACCTGTCCGTCGTGCAACATCGGCCACTCACCAGCACCGCGACCGAGCTTGCCCTTGTCCGCGACCCACAGATCAAGGATGGCGTCTTCGTCGCCCTCGGTCGGCCACGTCTCCAGCGACGCACGGCCGAGGTTTCCGGCGAGCTTCTTACGTTGCCCTGCAACCATTTCCGCCGTGACACCCATCGGCAGGCGAATCTGAGCGTAGGTGCCGTCACCGTCCACACGAGCCCCAACCGAGTAGTGGAGCTGACCACCAGACTTGAAGAACTTGTCCAGCGGAGCGATACCGAGGTGCGCGAGAGCCTGCGAGATCATCCGCTCATCCACGTAGGAGTCAGCGTCATCCCTGTTGGGCTGCACGAGGAAACCCGCACCCGGCTTGCGGTCGCGGCCCTCGAACACCGACGCGACCAGCACGCCCACCGGGACCGCGACCAGCAACGCAGACCACACGGTGCTGAGTACTGCGCCGACGATGTCGAGCACGTCGTAGACCGACGCGAGCCACGCCCACATCTCCGAGCGCTCGAACAGGACCCCGGCGATGACGAGCACGAGCGCGATCGGTGCGAGCACAGCGGCCGTCACCAGCAGCCGACGCAGCACGATGGCCAACCGTGCCCATCGGGCGTGCGCGTCGGCTCGCAGCATCTCCTGAGCGGTACGGCGAGCCTCGACGTCTCCGGCGAGACGAGCGGCGCGCACGTCGGCACGCAAGTCGCCGTAGGTGGCCCACGTCCAGGCCTTGACCACGAACCGCCAGTGGCCACGCAGCGAGTACCAGAGCAGCGTTCGAGCGTCACGCGGTGACTGCCGCAGCCGGTAGCGCAGCCGCGCCGTCTGGTCCGAGGTGCGGATGACCCGGACGACCTGACCGCCCATCGCACGCACCCGCTGAGCGGAGAGACGACGGTCCAGCGCGGCGCTGTCCTGCGGCGCGACGATCTCGCCGTCGAACACCTTCCGCTCGATCTCAGCGCCCGGAGCGGAGGAAGCCGCGGTGACCTCGGTGGCGCTGTCTTCGGTGGTCACGGTGCGGCGCAAGGGCACGACGTTGTCGAAGTTCTCGCCGTCCGGGTCAGGCGTGCCGAGCTTGGTGGGGGTGCTCATCGCTGCGCCTCCGTCTCGTCGTGCAGCAGGTGGGTCAGCGCCGCGCCGCAGCCGAGCACGACCACGGGAAGGCAGGACACGAACGTGGTGATCCACCACGGGGCCGAGGTGACTCCGGCCGCGACCATCAGGTGGTAAGCGACCTGTCCGGCCGCACCGAGAACGAGCGAGCCGATCGCGGACCAGCGGGCGAACCGGCGTGCTTTGGCCGAGCGGGTGCCACCGGACAGCCAGACCCGCAGGGCGTACGCGGCGTAGGCCTCGACACCGATCGGCAGGGTGATCGCGGAGTTGATGACGAACTCGTCGGCGATGCCGGGCAACAGCCGGATCGGCCCGAACCCGGTCAGCTCACCGAGTCCTACCCAGCCACCCCAGATGGCGACGAACGCGCCTGCGGCGAGCAACAGCAGCGGCCACGATTGGACCCGCGACTTTTTGCCGGCCGAATTGGTGGCGTCGGTAACCGGCGTGCTGGTGACCGGCGACGTGTCCGGGGCGGGGACCGGGTCTGCGACCTCGGTGACCTCGACTTCAGCCCTCGTCGGCTCGACCTCGACCACCGTCGCCGGGACCGGCTCGACCACGGGCGCGGGCTCGGGGTCCTGGGCCTCAGCGACTGGGACCGCGTGCAGTCGACGCGGGCTCTCGACCTCAGCCGCGTCCGGACGGGTGGGGTCGAATCCGGCCGCGTTCAGCGCGGCGAGCACAGCGGTCGCCTTCGGCGCGCCCACCTTGAACTCGGTCTTGATCCGGTTGCGGGAGGGCATCTGACCCAGCTCGATCGCGCGGGCCTTGACCTGTGCGGCGAGCGTGTCGATCTCGATCGGGTACGCGCTGGTCATCGCTTGCCGCCCTTCACATGGCCGTGCTCGATCGAGGTGGTGGCCGAACGCATCCGGCCGAACAGGGCGGCTGCGATGAACGCGGGCACGCCCAGGGCGAACGCCCAGAGCCGCCAATCGGTGCTGGTGGCGAGCAACGCCCACTGCGTGCCGCCGATGAGCGCCGTGGTGACGAGCACCCGGAGCATCCGGTAGGCCACGAAGCACAGGCCGATGAACGCGACGACCGCGAGGCCCATCACCCACGGGCTGAGGTTGTGCAGGGCGGTGACCGAGTCAGCCGCGACCTGCGCGGCGCGGTGGCTGCCCGCTTGGATGTGTGGCGTCGTTTCCGACATGCTGGTGTTCTCCTGACTCACTTGCTGGGTTGAGGGAGACCCGGATCGGCAGGCGTTTCTTGGCCGGAAGGACTGCCGGTCCGGGCTGATCACCTGAGCGACTTGCAGGCGGGGCAGGTCACGCTGAGGAACCAGCCCGACACCTTCACCTGCGTGATCGTCAAGCCGCACAGGGTCTTCGAGGACCCGTTCCACCAACTGCGTGACTTCTCGATGTGGATGACGTACTTGGACATGACGCACTCGATTCGTGTCAGATGTGGACAGTCGGGAACCGGCGTTCGGGGCGGTCACGAGTTCGTGTCGTCGGCGGGGCAGACGACACGGGGGAGGTGGATGTGCTGGTGCCGCACGGTCACGGTGAAACCGAGGTGCCGCAGGTCATCCGCCATGACTTCGGCAAGCGCGGCTGAGCGGTGACGCCCGCCTGCGCAGCCGAACGCGATGACACAGCGCCGTGCCTGCGGAAAGCCGAACGCGAACTTAAGCGCGGCGGCGATCGTCTCCGACGCTCCAGGCGTGTCGAGGACCACCTGTTGCACCACGGGGTCGCGGCCGTCGGAGTCGAGTAGTCCAGCGGCTCGCACAGCGGCGGGGTCGCGGAGGTAGCGGCGCACGTCGTAGGTGGCGTCTGCTTCCGGCGCGGTGCCGTGCAGGTAGCCGAACGAGACGATCTCGAAGTCACCAGAGAACAGGTTGGTCGCCATCACGCGGCCTCCGTCGTCTCTGCGGCCTCGAAGCACGTCCAGCACTGACGGGTGCTCGTCGGCACGACGTAGAGACGGTCGTGGCCGCACTCGGCGCAGATGCGCCGCGCGAGGTTGGCCTTCGCGAGCGCGGTCCACTTGGCCGGGGTCATCGGCCGGACCGGCGCGGCCGTCTCGATCAGGTACAGCGACGCGAACGACGTCTTACCTGATCCGTTGTGCCGCACGTACATCACGGCCACGGGGTCGTTTCCGTTGGGGCGCAACCCCATCGCCCGCAACTGGCGGAAGGTGGCGAGCTTGTCCCGAGGGGCGCACCCGTAGGACAGCAACGGCAAACCGTCGTGCATGCCACGCGTGAACTGCGGAGCGTCTGACCACGCCACGGCGGCCAACACCCACGGGAACCGGCGCGCCATCAGGCTGCCTCCGTCCCGAACGGCGTGGACGTGGTGGCCTGAACGCGCAGAACGCGCACCGTGCCACCCAGAACGCGGCTCTCGATGCGGCGGTACCTCTGCGTACGGGCCGTGCCGTCCAGCAACGCGGACGTCGGGACGAACGGCAGTTCCGCCAACTCGTCCTCAACGTCGGCGATCAGCAGGTCAATCGACGCTTCGTCCAGCCCGTCCGGGCTGTAGTTGCGCTGGTCTTCCGTGGTGCGCATCGGTGCTTCCTCCCATGTGGTCGCCGCCACATTGGCGACAGGAAGGACGCTAACAGTTGTTATGTGAGCAGGTCAACTGTTTGGTGGTGATTTGCCTAGAAAATGCCCTCTACCAGCGCAAACGCTGGTCAGCATCCTGTTTGGTTGCTGGTATGCTCCGACCTAACAGCGGTCTAGTGGTCGGAGGATGCATGTCAGGCGAGGGACCTCGCGTCACGAAGCCCGAGGCTGGGTATCAGCAGGTGGCCCGCAACATCCGCAACCAGATCGCTGCTGGCCTGTTGCGCGACGGGCAGGCGTTGCCATCCACGCGTGAACTGGGGGAGGAGTGGGGTGTCAGTGTCTTCACTATCAACAAGGCGATGGAGCTTCTGATAAAAGAGGGCTTGGTTATCAGTAAGGAGCGTTCTGGTCGCGTGGTAAACGCGCCGGATCAGGTGTACCGCACCGAGATGCGTACGGTAGCGCCGCACGTATTCCTAATTGGCGGCTATGCGGGCAGTGGAAAAACTGAGTTGGGGAGAATTCTCGCCCGCGCTACCGGCTGGCCTATTCTGGACAAAGACACGCTGACTCGCCCTGTTGTTGAGGCTGTGCTGGAAACTCTGGGGCTCTCGCCGAATGATCGAGAGTCGGAGGCTTATCTATCGAAAGTGCGCCCTCGTGAGTATGAAGCGCTGATCAACGCTATGACCGAGAACGTTCAGTGCGGAAGCAGTGCGATAGTCACAGCGCCGTTTATCAAAGAATTCAAAGACATGGCGTGGCTGAATCGCATGGCGGCTAGTTGTGCCGACATGAACGCTGACATGACGGTTGTCTGGGTGTACTGCGACCCCGCGACCATGCACACCTATATTCGGCATCGTGGTGCGGCTAGGGACGCATCCAAGATTGAGAACTGGTCCGACTACCTAGATGTGATTGATGTCGACTTTCGGCCGCCTGTGCCGCATAAGGTCATCGATAACAGTGCATCCGGGGTGCCGCTGCAAACGCAAGCGCGCGATTTGATTGCGCAAGTCGCGGAGCAGCGCTGACTTGAGTCGTGTTGCTAGCTGATGAGGGGCATAATCTATGACCGTGGCCAAGATTCTTGTGAGTAATGAGGAAGACGACAGGGCTGGACATGAGTACCTGAAGGATATTGCAGGGCTAGAAATCGTCGAGTACGACCCAGATAATCTCGTCTTGGATGAGTTGCAGCGCTCGGTTCAACTGCTTATGCCGCCATATCGGGGGAGTCATCGAACTCTTGGTTTGATTGAGGCTCTACCTAATCTTCGCATGGTGCAGCTCCTCTCGGCAGGCGTAGACGAGTGGAGACCTCACGTGCCGAAAGACGTGACAGTGGCTAGTGCACGCGGAGCGCACGCCGGACCGGTCTCTGAGTGGGTGCTGTCGGCGATTTTGACGCAGGTGCGTCAATGGCCTGCACTGGTGAGGTTTCAGGATCGGCACATATGGGCTCACCGTCAGTTCGACGCTGACACACTTGCTGGAAGGCGTGTGCTCATTGTCGGTGCAGGAAGTATTGGAATGGCGGTTGCGCGAAAGCTTGAGGCTTTTGACGCTGAGTCGACGCTGGTAGCCAGCTCTGCTCGACACGGTGTCCACGGCCCCGACGAACTACCGCACCTGATACCGGGGCACGCTGTCGTGGTTGTTACGACACCGCTAACGGAGACGACTTTGGGCCTTGTTAATGCTAAATTCCTGGCTGCTATGGATGATGGCGCGCTGCTCGTAAACGCTGGACGTGGGCAAGTCGTCGACACGGACGCCCTGGTCCGTGAGTTGCAGAGCGGTCGTCTCCGCGCGGCGCTAGACGTGACCGACCCAGAGCCGTTGCCTTCCGAGCACCCAATGTGGGACTGCGCAGGAGCGATTGTCAGCCCGCACGCTGCTCGTACCGTCCCTGGCACCAATCGGCTTTGTTACCAGGTGGCAGCGGGGCAAATCGCGACGTTCCTATCAGGCGGCACGCCGTCAAACGCGGCCTACCTCTAGGACGGCTGTAGCCGGGAGGGGTCTCTGGGATCGGTAACTGCGGTGACATCGGTAACAGTGCAGGTCAGACCGTTACCGCAAGGGATGCTGTTACCGATCGTTGCGGTAACTCTGAGCCCACAGGACGCGCGAGGCCGTCGCTCGGTGGTACGGCATTGGTACTTGCAAGAGGGCGTGGAGTTCGTTTTGCCGGCGTCGGTGTTTGCGCTGGTAAGAGCCTTGTTGGCCGCGCGACGGCGGTCGCCAAACATCGCCAATGGTTCACCCCCTCCGGCTACAGCGTCTCTGCCTTTGAGTGCTCGTCGCAGCGGCGACCGGGTTACCGAGCCGATCGGTAACAGCGCCCCTTGTGGTAATCGTCTGACCTGCACTGTTACCGATGTCACCGCAGTTACCGATATCTGAGAGGCAGTGGAGCGGCTACAGCAGCGCGAGGAACTCGGCGGGTGTCAGGCCTGCCTGTCGGATGATCGAGGCGAGCGTTCCGCGCTTTACGGTGCCGTGCATGGGCACGATGACCGTGCGGCCGTCCTCGTGTCGGTAGACGGCGTGGCTGCCTTTGGTGCGGGTGTGCTCGAATCCGAGAGATTCCAAGACGCGGGTGACCTTGCGGACGGCAACGTCCGACAGTGCAGGACTCACGCGGCCGTGCCCGGCACCTGGAACGAGGTCACCAACGGCGTCGAGGTGACCGGAGGTTCAGGCACCTCGGACAGGTACAGCTCGACTGCTTCGCGGAGGTTGCTCAGCGCTTCCTCGATCGACTGACCCTGACTGGCCACGTCGATCTCAAGGCACTGAGCGATGTACCAATCCTCTTCCTGGTGTACCGCTGCGGTCAGCGTCCGCTGTTCGCTCATGCCCGTTAGTGTCCCACTGTGGGACATCTCGTGTCTTCCCTCGATAGCTCCTGTCCGGCTGCTCAGTGCTAGCAGGAGGCACGTGTGGAACGAGGCGGGAGAGTGACGGTCAGACGCGGCTGTTGTCGGCGTGGACGCTCTGAGGCGGCTCTGAGAGCGACGCAGGCGGGACAGTTCGAGAGGCCCGCTGTGTTGGGTGCCGAGAGGACGCGGAAGTGCGCTCAGGCAGTGTCCACAGTGGATGGCTCCGTCTCAGTTTCCGTCTCAATTGTCGTTCGTACGGCACTGTTCGCCACCGTTCACGGACGTCCGTAGAACTTCTAAGTAGCGACTTGACCAGCACAGATGCACCTCGGTGAGTCTGGCCGGACAGACGTTCGCAGACCTCGAAAGCGTGTGAGGTGAAAGCCTCCGTGGGTTCAAATCCCACCGCCACCGCTGTTGAAGGGCCCCGGAGCGATCCGGGGCCCTTCTTGCGTTCTCAGACTCTGGCCATGGTCAAAAACGTACGCGTTCCAGCAGCAGCGAGAGCAGGTCCGCGTCCCCGAACACCTCCAGCCCGTCCAGCGCCCGACGCCGGTACACGGCCAGCACCAGGTCGACGACGGGGCCGCGCAACGCCACGGACGCCTTCGCGTGGCCCTCCTGCACCACCGGCGCGGGACCGGTGAGATCGATCACGAACTCCGCCTCGACGTCCGTGGCGTGCAGGTGCACGGTCCCGGAACCGGCGAGGGCGGCGGTCTCGGAAGGCCACCGCTGGAACGCGTAGGGCAGTGCCAGACCGGTCCACTCGCGCAGCGTGTCCTGGGCGATCTCGGGGTCCAGCTCGAACGGCACGCCCAGGGCGTTGCACACGTCCCACCTGTGGATCACTGTCTCGTGCGTCATCCGCCGCGACCACACCCGTGGACCGGGGTAGCCGTTCAGCGGCGCGATCATCTCGTCCGGGTCGACCTCTCGCAGCACCTCCGCGAGCGACGCCGCGCCCTCTCGCAGCCAGGGGATCAGCACGGACGCGCGTTCACCCTCATACGACGACAGGAGTTGCGCGCCGTTGCGCGAGAAGTCGATCTCCGGAAGTCTGTCGCGAAGCATCGAGTCGGCCCAGCGGTGTGCGTGGCCGACGTGGCGCAGCAGTTGGTTGAGGGTCCAGTCCG
Source organism: Lentzea sp. NPDC051208 (assembly GCF_040682435.1). Taxonomy (NCBI): domain Bacteria; kingdom Bacillati; phylum Actinomycetota; class Actinomycetes; order Pseudonocardiales; family Pseudonocardiaceae; genus Lentzea; species Lentzea sp. NPDC051208. The sequence continues at coordinate 143,391 of NZ_JBFBAW010000003.1, forward strand.
GAGTCGACGGGACCTGTATGCCCAGGTCAGCGTCGTTCAGGGTAGAGACCAGCAGGTTGGTCTGGTTGATGATCTCGGCGCAGCGGCGCTCGTAGCTCAGAATCCCCACACGTCTGAATGTAGGGACGCCGGCCTGTGCCTGGGAGGGGCCCACCGGCCGGCGTTCCGAGAGTGAGCATACACCATGATCGAACACTTGTTCGAGTGATCATTGATGGGCCAACCGGTTAACCGTTAGTAACAACGGCTACCAAAGCTCACCCGATCGGGGAAAGATGCGTCGGTCCGCCGCATCCCCTGGAGGAAGTTTTGAGACCCACCCTGCCCGTCGTCGGGACAGCGGTGGCGGCACTCGTGCTCGCCGCCGTCCCCGCCGTCGCCGCACCCAGCTCCGACGCGCTGATCTCCGAGGTCTACGGAGGCGGCGGCAACTCCGGCGCCACGCTGACGCAGGACTTCGTCGAGCTCGCCAACAAGGGCACGAGCGCGGTCAGCCTGGACGGCTACAGCGTCCAGTACATCTCGGCCACCCCCGGTGCGACCACGCAGTGGGGCGTCACCCCGCTGACCGGCTCGATCGCGCCCGGCAAGACGTTCCTCGTCGCCGAGGCCAAGGGCACCGGCGGCACCGTCGAGCTGCCGGCCCCGGACGCCACCGGCACGATCGCCATGAGCGGCACCAACGGCACCATCGCGCTGGTCTCCGGCACCACGGCGCTGACCTGCAAGACGGCCGCCGACTGCGCCGCGGACGCGCGGGTCAAGGACCTCGTCGGCTACGGCACGGCGGTCGTGCGCGAGGGCACCGCGACGGGCGCGCTGAGCAACACCAGCTCGGCGGCGCGCAAGACCGGGCTCCCCGACACTGACGACAACTCCGCCGACTTCACCGTCGGCAACCCGACCCCGACCAACTCCAAGGGCGAGACCCCGGGCGGCGGCGACCCGGATCCCGAGCCCGACCCGGACCCCACCCCCGGCGACAAGCGCATCCACGACATCCAGGGCGTCACGCGCATCTCGCCGCTCAACGGCCAGAAGGTCACCAACGTCCCCGGCGTCGTCACCGGCACGCGCGCCACGGGTGACCGCGGCTTCTGGATCCAGGACACGACCGGCGCCGACGCCGACCCGCGCACCAGCGAGGGCGTCTTCGTCTACACCGCGGGCAGCGCGCCGACCGTCGCGGTCGGCGACAGCGTGCTGGTCAGCGGCACGATCGCGGAGTACCGGCCGGGCGGCGAGACGGGGTCCAACCAGACCCTCACCGAGATCACCGCGCCGACCACGATCACCGTCTCCAAGGGCAACCCCGTCCCGGCGCCGGTCGTCGTGAAGAACATCCCGGCCGGCTACCTGCCCGCGCCGGGCGGCAGCATCGAGCAGCTCCCGCTGGAGCCCGCGAAGTACGGTCTCGACTACTTCGAGTCGCTCGAGGGCACGCTGGTCCAGGTCGACGACGCCCGCGTCGTGGGCCCGAGCAACAACTTCGGCGAGGTCTGGGTGACGGTCAACCTCGACCAGAACCGCAACCAGCGCGGCGGCACCACCTACACCGCCTACGACCAGGCCAACAGCGGTCGCTTGAAGATCAAGACCGTCGGCGGGCTGCCCGCCGCCGACGTCGGTGACGTGTTCGCCGGCGCGACCGTGGGTGCCATCGAGTACACGAACTTCGGCGGCTACACGCTGGCCGCTCTGACGCTCGGCGCGCACACGTCGTCCAACCTGCAGCGCGAGATCACCGCGCAGCAGAAGGAGGCCGAGCTCTCGGTCGCGACCTACAACGTCGAGAACCTCGACCCGTCCGACCCGCAGACGAAGTTCGACCGGCTCGCCGAGGGCGTCACGACGAACCTGCGCAGCCCCGACGTCGTCGTGCTGGAGGAGATCCAGGACAACAACGGCGCGACCAACGACGGTGTCGTCGCGGCGGACCAGACGCTGCAGAAGTTCTCCGACGCGATCGTCGCCAAGGGCGGCCCGCGCTACCAGTGGCGTCAGATCGACCCGGAGAACCTCAAGGACGGCGGGGAGCCCGGCGGCAACATCCGCGTCGGCTTCTTCTTCAACCCGGAGCGGGTGTCCTTCGTGGACCGTCCGGGCGGCGACTTCTCCACGCCCGTCCAGGTCGTGAAGAAGAACGGCCGTGCGGCGCTTTCCGTGTCGCCGGGCCGGATCGACCCGCTGAACGACGCGTGGGCGAACAGCCGCAAGCCGCTCGCCGGTGAGTTCAAGTTCCGCGGCCGCACGGTCTTCGTGGTCGCGAACCACTTCAACTCCAAGGGCGGCGACGAGGCCGTCCACGGCCGCAACCAGCCGCCGAACCGGACGTCCGAGGTGCAGCGGGCCAAGCAGGCCACGGCGCTGAAGGCGTTCACGGAGCAGCTCCGCGCGGTCGACAAGGGCGCCAACGTCGTCCTCGCCGGCGACCTGAACGACTACCAGTTCTCGCCCGCGCTCAAGACGCTGACCGGTGACGGCAACCTCAAGGCGCTGATCGAGTCGCTGCCCGCCGCCGAGCGGTACAGCTACGTCTTCGAGGGCAACTCGCAGACGCTCGACCACCTCGTGATGAGCAAGAACATCACGCGCTTCAGCTACGACGTCGTCCACATCAACGCCGAGTTCGCCGACCAGGCGAGCGACCACGACCCGCAGATCGTCCGCGCCCGCCCGTCCACGGGTGACGCGAACGTCGACAGGATCGTGTTCGCGCTCGAGGACCTCATCGACTGCCTGAAGAAGTAACCGCTTCCACCGCTGCCGTCGCCGCGTCATCCACCCTGGGACGCGGCGGCGGCAGCGGCCGTCGCGGCCACCACACCGGCCTGGATCGCCTCGACCGCCCGGCGCACGGCGTCACCCGCCCAGTTGCCGGCGGCGATGTCCTTGGCCCGCTTGTTCATGTCGCGCTTGTCGCCCGCGACGACCTTGTGCACGGACTTCACCGCGTACAGCAACGTGATCAACGCACCGGTCCGCGCGTCCGCGCCCCGATATCCGAGCGCGACCTCGCCGACCGCCTTGCGCACGCCACCGGCCGCGGTCTCGTCGGTGATCACGTAGCTCTTCGCCGGGAAGATCCCGAGCACCTTCCTCGACTCGACCCGCACGACACCACGGCCTTCGAGTTGCGCGGCCACGTTGTCGCGCACCTTCTTGCGCAGACGTTCCACGGCCCGTTGCGGCTTCATCGGCTTGTCGAACCGCGCCACCGACTCCTGCAGCAACGGGTCCTTCAACGGCGTCGGATCGACGACCTGGAGCTTCTTGCCGTTGGGATCGAACGCGACGCGCCCCGAGTTCACGAGCTCGATCAGCACGGCGCCCGCGAGCGCGTTCTCCACCGACGAGGAGTCGGTGTGCAGCTTGCCGTTCTGCTCGTTGATGAACAACAGCATCAGGTCTTCAGGCAGCATGCCCTCACAATGCACCAAGGGCGCCGAACGTTGAACGTTCGGCGCCCTTGTCAGCGAGCGGAGGATACGGGATTTGAACCCGTGAGGGGGTGAACCCAACACGATTTCCAGTCGTGCGCACTAGGCCGCTATGCGAATCCTCCGTGGAGAACCATACCGGATGGGGTGCTGACCACCCAAAACGGGGGGTCAGACGGGGTGCACGGCTGGACCCGTGGGCTTGCACAGCGCTCGGTGACAACACGATTGCTGAGGTTGAGACATGGGGACGACCACGTGCACAAGCGCGGCTGTGTGGGACATGCAGGCCGAGAGGTGGCGCAAGTCACTCAAGGCCCAAGGGCTCTCAGACAACACGCTGAGGGGGTACCTCTACACCGCCCAGCGGTGGCGGAAGTGGCTTGAGACCGAGGGCTACAACATCGAGCCGGACGATGTCGAGTCGTTCCACATCGACGAGTTCATCGTCGACATCATCGACAAGTCCTCGCCCGCGAACGCGGCGCACCATTATCGCAACCTGCGCGTCTACATCACCTGGCTTAAGAAGCGGAAGCAGATCACCGGCGGCAACCCGTTCGATGAGACCGAGGCACCGAAGGTGCCAGATAAGCTCACGCCGCTATTGAGCGATGAGGACCACGCGGCGATTCTATTGGCGTGCAGGGGTACGGATCTCCAGGCGCTCCGCAATATGGCGATCGTCCTTCTGTTCATCGACACGGGGATGCGCGTCTCGGAACTTCATTCCCTGCTCGCCGAGGACATTGACTTCAAGACCAAGCGGCTTTTGGTCAGGGGTAAGGGAAAGAAGCTTCGTTGGGTGCAGTTCGGTGCAAGTACGGGTCTTGCTCTGGCGAAGTACCTCAAAGCACGGGCTAAGCATCCGCTCGCCGACTTCAATCCTGCCCTTTGGCTGTCGCGTAGGACCGACAAGCCGCTGTCGATCAACGGTATTAAAAGGATGCTGAACCGGCTTGGTCAGAGATCGGGCCTCGTCGACTCTCTGCACGCTCACCGCTTCCGGCACGACTTCTCGCACCGTTGGCAGGATGCGGGTGGTAGCGAGGCCGGATTGATGGCTATTGCTGGCTGGGACTCCGAGCGGATGCCGCGCCACTACGGAAAGATTGCGGCCAACCATCGCGCATTGGCGGAGCACGAGCGTCTCTCGCTGGCTGATCGTCTGGTCTCGTAGTTGCGGTGACGAGAGTGCGTTGTGCTCGGGGTATGGCTGCTTCAAAGAACCTCACCCCAGCACAACGCAAACTCCGTTCCTCGGCGGCGGCGTTGGCGTCGTGGGCGAATACAGAAGATCCCGCAGCACGAACGGAACCGGCTCGACGCGCAGCCCTACAGCGTTTCGAGAGCCAAGTCGATCCGCATAGAACCCTTGAACCCGAGGAGAGGGAACGGCGGGCGCTGCTGGCCCGCCGTGCGTACTTCCGAGGCTTGGCGCTGCGCAGCGCACGAGCGCGGGCGCGCGGGCTGAGGTCCGACCGTGCGGATACGTAGCGGTGTCAGCAGGCGCATCAAGACGGGGAAGGTCGACCCAACGTGGGCCGACCCTCCGCAAGCGCGGCGCAGCCCGTCAGGCGGACGTTGAAGCCGCGACACTCGGAGAGGACATGAACGCAGCCCACGCGGCAGGCCCGAACGTCAGCGTTACCGCGTTCACCGTGTTCTTGGAGTCGCGCACGTGCACACTCTCGCGCGCCAACCCGACTTCGACGCAGGCCTCGGGACTGCCGCCGCTGTAACTCGACTTCTTGAAGCGCACCTGGTCCATCTATCTGGTTACCTCCTGAGGCGGAACTCTGTCAGCCGTGGCGGCGGCTGAAGCGGCCTCGGAGCAACGAACGAGGATCTTGCGAGCGTCGTTGTCCACCACCGCCACGTTCCACAACTCGTCCATCAGACGGTTGTAGGTCTCGATGTCGGAGGGCGTTTCCGTGTTGATCTCCGTGTCAACGGTCTCGATCAGCACGCGTTCGCCGACGATCCAGAAGCCGTTAGGCGGAACTACCGGAAGCCGGGTGCCCAACGGGATGATGCCGAACCTCACGCGAAGTCCGAGCAGCGCGAGCAATCTGTCGATCTGCGCGACCATCACGTCGGGAGGGCAGACGTAATAGAGCAGCGCCGACTCGCAAATGAGCAGTTCGATCTCTTTGGCGTTGTCGTAGAGGGCGTGCTGCCGCTGCATGCGGATGCTCAGCGCCTCTTCGGTGTCGATCGGAACTCGCTGGAATCTGGCGGCGGCGTCGAAGACCCACCGTGCATAGTCGGCGATCTGGACAAGCCCCGGAACGATGATCAGCTCGAACACGCGGATGCGTTTGGCCGTCGCCTCGATCTGCTTGCTGTAGGTCTGGCGGTCGCCGTGCCCTTTGCGAAGCTGATGCTTCCACGAGGCCGCGTCGATGTTGATCCCGCGCAGCCATGCGCGCATGCGCTCGATCTCAGACTCCGATGCCCCCGCCGTGGTCATCCACACGAGGACATCGGAGTCATCGGGATCTTGACGCTTATTTTCGATCTTCGAGACCTTCGAAGCATGCCAACCACACCGAGCGGCGAAGTCTTTGCCGTTCAACTTGGCGACGTCTTGCCGGACTCGCCGAAGTTCGTCGGCGAACTCGGCGCGGCGCTCCTCTGGCGTGCTCACAGGCTCCTCGTCGGTGGCTAGGTCTTGACGAAATCCTCGTACGAGACTGCCTCAGCCCAAGCAATCTTGCGCCATTGCTCGTACCGCGCCACCGTAGCGGGTTCGGTCACGATCTCTGCACCTGTGAGGCCTCCGGGACCGTAGTGGAGTACTGCGACCCGGACGTGATCGAAGATCCAGAAGTCATGCTCTGGTAGAGCCAGCTTCGATGCCTCAGCCTGTGTGAGCAGGCGGATTTCCTCTCCGGCGTCGATGTTCGCCGGTGTCACCTCCATCTGCCATCGCAGGTACTCGGTCAACGGCTCGGTCAGCAACCGAACCCGTTGGAATACCTTGCCGACCTCGGTAGCGGCCCGGATGTCGTCAAGCCAGGAACGCAACCATGCGAGGTCATCGAGTACAGGAACGCCGTCTCGCCATCGTTGCCACGGCTCGACCTCGTCAGGCTGGTTGTAGGTGCCCTGCGCCTCCCAGCGCCAAGCCGAACTCTCGAACTCGCGGAAGAGGGCGCCAAACGCTTCGCCGCTGATCAGCTCTGGCATCACACACCCTGAGGTGCGAACTTCAGCAGCTCGACGGGGATCTCGATGAGCGTCTCGGTGCCGGGCAACCCGCCCTCGCGAGCTTCAGCGGCTGCGATCGCCTCGGGGTCCGTGACGCGGTAGCCCTGCACTACGTAGGTCCCACGATCGGTAAGGAACAAGGTCGGACACGAGCCGCTGTTGCTGGTCGTGCCGAGGAACTCCAGTTTCATGATCTCCTCCAGGGATTGCGCACTGGGAGCATCCTGTTGCGCAATCGCTACCCGAGTCAACGCCACACCGGGTGACCTGCGGCTTCTGATGCTGCTCTGTGTAGCCATCCCGTAAGCCGACTGGGGCAAGTGTGCGCAAGATTGCTCGGATTGCTTGCTTTCGCGCTTGGGGTTCGGGATGGTGAGCGGGCGGAACTGGCGATGGGCACACGGACGCGGTCGCCAGTTCCGCTTCCACCGGCGTAGCGGTCTGCGCCGGCAATGACGCACGCCACTCGAAGGGAACCGCGGTGAGCACGCATCCAGATGTCGAGCGTCTTCTGCGCGTCGGATTCGACGTCTTGCCCCTTCTCGATCGAGACGGTGTGGACCACGCGTTGCAGTTCTGGCGCTGGGGCTCGGACCGGCAGTACCTCGACGTTGTCGCCGTCTTCAACGAGGACTACGCGGTTGCGACTCGATTGCCTCCTCAGCGGATGTGGGAAAGCCCTCTGATGCCGACGGCAGGGGCAGCGGTCCGCCCGATGCCGTTCGAACCTCTCGCCGTCGCGTTTGAACGGCGCTTCCAGTGGTCCCCGCCGGGCGACCACCTGCGGCAGTAGTCGCGATGAGTCAGTCCCTAGGACATAAGGAGATTTCGACGTGTTCGGTACCGCTCTGATCTTCACGGCCGTCTTCGTGCTCGGAGTGCTGTCGGTTGCTGCCCTGATGGTGTCGTGGTTCATCACGAAGACGTACGGGCAGCACGCTGGAGCCGGGGAAGGAACGATGTCCGTCGGTGACCTTGAGGAACGGATCAAAGCCGAGGTAGAGGCGTTGGTCGAGACAACTCGCCCGATCTCTCCGGAGAGGCCGTTCCCTAGGTCGCCTGCACCTCCGAGCAACCCGGCCGCATCTGTGTGGACGCTGCCTGAACTAGTTGCGGCCTAAGGCATGGCCGTCACACTCAAAGCCTCTGACGACCGGTGGCACAACGCGTCGATACGCGACGGCGACTCACATCGGGCACGGTCCATCGCTGGCAATGAAGTCACCCCTTTGTGCGACCGCGAACCGTTCGTGCCGATCCACTCGCCCAAGAGACCGGTCGATCCTGAACATGCTTGTCCCGCCTGCCTTGCTGCTAATGGTGGTTGAGGTGCACGGGACGCCGAGCGTCCACCACGGGAGAGGTTGATGCACGCACTCATTGCAAGTTCATTCCTGACTGACCACCTAGTGCTGAAACCGGATGACCAGCGAGCCATAAAGATTGGCTCTGCCAGGTTTGAGGAGTTGCTCGCTACTTCGGCGCGTGAGGATGCCGAATGTCCACAGTGGCTTGTAGACGCAGCGCGTGACCGCTGGGACCTCGACATCACGGGCAGGCCGCTCGTGCAGACAATCAAGGTGCGCGAGCCATCGCCACTCGGGTACGGCCGCGCGTCGTACGAGGTGAACCTCGGCTGCAACTACAAGTGCCCGCACTGCTACCTCGGAACGAAGACGTTCGAGGGCCTCGACTGGCCCGAGCGCGAGCAGATGCTGCACACGGTCCGCGACTCTGGGGCGCTGTGGTTTCAGATCACCGGCGGCGAACCGACGGTCGACAAGCTGTTCCCGCAGGTCTACACGACCGCATGGGACTTCGGGATGATGATCACCCTGTCGACGAACGGGTCTGTCCTGCACGCGCGCCCGATCCTCGACCTGCTGACCAAGCGACGTCCGTACCGGATCACCGTAAGTGTTTACGGTGCCAGCGCGAGTGTGTACGACGAGGTCACTCAACGGCCCGGCTCGCACGAGCTGTTCACAAAGGGCATCAAGGCGGCCCACGAAAACGGGCTGCCGCTGCGCTTCAACCTCGTGATGACGGACCGGAACGCCCACGAACTTGACGAGATGAAGGCGTTCGCCGGAGACCTTGGCGTCCCGTACCACGTGTACTCGAACATCTCGCCCACGATCTACGGCGGCGCGGAAACGCTGCCGTCACAGTCATCCGAGTTCCTGCGCACTCGCAGGCCGTTCACCGGGTGCGGTGCCGGACACACGCACTTTCACGTGGACCCGTTCGGCCGGGCGAGCATTTGCAAGGTCGGCCGCGACGCACAGTTCTCGCTCGTCGAACACGGTCTCGACGCGCTGCGCCAACTCGCCGGAGTCGCCGACTCACTGATGGGACGCACCGGCGGGTGCTCGGGGTGCAAGTTGTCGGGGAGCTGTTTCACCTGTCGCCCTCTGGCGAAGCTGTACCAGCAGGCGAACGCCCCCCTTGAGCGCTACTGCCAACACGGGGGGAGGTGATTACACATGTCCGTGGTGATGCTGGAACTGCTGCCTCCCTCGGCGGCTCCCGACCGAGAGGTCGACGAGACGGAGGAGACGGACGCGGCGGCGCAGATGACCGTCGCGCCTGACGCCGTCGTGATGCTCGACGACGTCGAGGTGCTCGGCGCCTACGCACGCTGCAACTGCGAAGCATCGGACGACAACCCGTACTGATCGGGTAGTCGCCAAACCGGGTGGCCGGACGCGCGTCGCGTCCGGCCACCCTTTGTCATGTCGGCTAGCCTCGCCCCGTTCAGGGGTGAACGACGATGGTTGAGGATCATGCAAGAACGCATCGAGTGGGACAGCCTGGACGCCGGGCTGCGCGACGCAATCGGCGAGCAGGTTGGGCAGATCACGGCGGCACGCACCCTGTCACAGGGGATGAATTCCGCTCTCGCCGCCGTGCTGGACACCCCCGGCGGGCAGGTATTCGTCAAAGGCATCCGCACCGATCATCCTGGCGTCGTTGCGCAGCAACGTGAAGCGACGATCAACCCGCATGTGCGGCCACTGGCCCCCGCCCTGTTGTGGCGACTCGACGATGCCGAGGGCTGGGACGTGCTCGCGTTTGAGTACGTCGAGGGCCGTCACCCTGACTATGCCCCCGGCTCGACGGACCTCTCCGCCGTCCTCGTGGCCGTCGATACCCTTGCCTCGCTTCCGGCGCCGGAACTGCCGCTGAAGGACGCACGCCAACGGTGGCGCGGATACCTCGACGACGCCGAGGCCGAGCTGCTCGGCGGCGAGACGTTGCTGCACACCGACTACAACCCGGACAACATCCTGATCACCCCGGACGGCACAGCCCGGATGATCGACTGGGCATGGCCGACGCGTGGCGCCGCATGGATCGACCCGTGCTGTCTCGCGCTGCGGCTGATCGCTGCCGGGCACACCGCCGCGCAGGCCGAGCAACTCGTGAGCCGCACGCACGCATGGGCGTCTGCGCCCCGTACTGCGGTAGGCGTGTTCGCCCGCGCCAACGTCGACATGTGGACCGACATCGCGACCAGCGACCCGAAGCCGTGGAAGCAGCGCATGGCGGACGCAGCCCGTCAGTGGGCAGACGGACAGCTCGCCTCTGCCTGATCTCGAACACGAGAAGAACGCCCCGCGCCCATGATGGGCGCGGGGCGTTCGTCGTTACGGGGTCTCGTGCTTGCCGAGGTAGGTCGGCGGCTGTGCGGAGCCGAGCAGGATGTGGGTCAGCCAGTCGGGCAGGTTCGCCTCGATCTTGCGCAGTAGCGGGTACACGACGCCGAGCACGATCGGCAGTACGACGAGGTTCGTCGCATTACCGAGAGCATCGGTGAGGTACGCCGGCGCGCCAAGGCCCATCAGGCCCGTGATGAGCGCGGCCCAGGCACCGGGGACGACGGTGCGAAGCCACGCGATGACGGTGTCGGACATGGTCCTCCTGTTGCGGTTGGGCTTTGCCGAGCGCGAACGTGAGCTCGGCGATTTCGGATCAGTCGCGGTGCGCGAGTTCTTCCTCGGCCGCGCGAATCAACTCCTCGATCTCGCCGACACGGCGCCAGACGTGCGCGCCGAGCAGCACGAGGACCAGGGCGAAAGCGGCAATGACTGCGGTGCGCACGGCGGTCATCCGCCGAGCAGGCGGCGCCAAGTTGCCGGCCCGACGACGCCGTCGACGGCGAGCCCGGCGCGGCCTTGCATGTAGCGCACGCGAGCGTCGGTGAGCGGCCCGAAATCGCCGTCGACGGTGAGCGCGGGCAGTGCCGGGTACCAGACGTTGAGGATGCGCTGCACCTCGCTCACCGCCGGGCCGGTCGAGCCTCGGCGGATCGTCGGACGCTGATCGGGCGCCGGTGGTGTCGCCGCACCGCCGCCACCACCACCGAGGACCTGCTGCACGCGTTGCGCCGTGAGCGTGCGTGCCGAGTTCCACGAGAGTTCGACGTGCAGGTGATCGTGGTGTGGGTGGGTGCCGTTGTACGGGCGCCACCCGGCGTCGGGATAGGAGCCGGACCAGATGTGCCGGTTGTAGATGACGCACTGCACGCCCAACTCGGCCGAGCTGTTGATCAGTTTGTCGGCGAGCACCTGCGCCCACCCGGCGCCGACGGGCACGCCGAGGTCGGTCGCTCGGCCCTCGCCATGCAGACTGGTCGTGTTGCTGCCGGGGATGATGGCGCAGTTGTAGATGCCGAGGTTGTAGCCGCCCTGCGCGCGGTAGGCGCCGAGAAACCACGACATGAGCGCCTGTGCGCCGCTGGTGGGTCCGCCGGTGCAGGACTTCGCTCCCTCGTATCCCCTGTAGATGCCCATGCTCAGGCCTCCTCGGTGGCGGGGGTGGCGTCGGCGAACGGCTCGACGTAGTCGGCGTGAGCCGGGTCGGTGATCGGGTCGGGCGTGACGTCGGGTGCGTCGGGGCCGACGACGTCGCCGGTGTCGGGGGTCGGTGCGGTCATGAGTTCCTCTCCGGTCGGGACTGCTGAAGGCGCGCGACATCGGCCGACGCACGGCGTGCGTCGGCTGGTCGGCGGGGTCGGGTTAGGTGGCGGTGTGCAGGCTCGGCGCGAGTTGCCGCCGCACGATGTCGCGGTCGATGTCGATGTATGCGGCGTCGGCGAGCACGCGGGCGCGCAGCTCGGCGAGGCCGAGGTCGTCGACGATGGTCACCGTGGCGCGAATGGCGTCGGTCTCGTCGGCGCGCATCCGGCGGGCCTTGGCGGTGAGGTCCTCGACGTCCTGCTCGGCGAGGTCGATTTCCTGCGTCATTTTCGCTCGCAGGTCGTAGCTGATTTCGGTGTCGCTGCCGGCCGTGGCGCCTCCGAGATGCGCCCGCGCGTACAGGGCGAACACGCGTGCCTGCTGCGCCTCGGCGGCCGTGTAGAGCGAGGCCTCGATCGTGCCCGGCGGGAGCGGCTCGCCCCGGTAGCCGTGCAGGCGCCAGTCGAGCACGAGCAGCGGGTCGTCGACGCCGTACAGCTCAAGGTCGGCGGCGATGGCCGAACGTGGCAGCACGTACAGCTCGATCCCGAGGTCGGTGCGCTGGGTGATCCGGTAGGACGGGCCGAGGCCCGGTTCGTCGGTGATCTCGGTGCCGATGATCTCGACGCGCATTCAGGCACTCCTCACGGCTAGCCAATGGATGTCGATCTCGGCGCCGCGAGACCAGTTGAACTGAAAACCCCGGTTGTCGTAGCGGCTGACTCCCCAGGTGACGCCGTCCTGCGGCGCGCCGGTGATGAGGGAGCAGTGCGGGACCGGGCTGCCGACGGTGATCGTTGCGCCGTAGTCGATCCGCACAGAGAAGGCGCCCGGCGCGATGTGCAGAAGACCGACGCCGATCATGCGCGTTGCCGACATGCCACGCGGCATCACGCCGTCGATGAACAGCTTTCCGCCGCCCTCGGCGTTCAGGCTCGCCGAGGCGTTCGCATCGCCGAACTGCTTGCCCAGGAACCACGAGCCGCCCTTGCGCATGATCAGGTCGACGCGGCCCGAGCTGTTACCGGTCTGCTCGGCGGACAGCGCCCACAGGGTGCCGTCTTCACGGGCGTGCACGGTGGGCTCGAACCCCGGCGTCCCAGACAGGCCGGTGAAGTGGATGCCGGGATAGCCGCCGAACGCGCTCGACGTGACGATCGCCCGCACGCCGGTCGTTCCGGTGCGCAGGGTGCCCGCGATGTCGGCGGCGCCGGTCGCCCCGGAAATCTCGACGGTTCGGGTCCCCGCGGAGTTCCACGCGTGAATGCCGTCCTCGTCGAGCTGCACGCGCGGGTCATCGTCGGAGGTGCGGATCGTTGCGCCGGTGATGGTCTTGCCGTCGATGGCATCGGCGGCGATCTTGCTCGCGGTGATCGCCCCGGCGCGGATGGCTCCGGCGGTGACCGAGCCGACGGCGAGCTGATCGGCGGTGATGCTGTTCGCGACGATCTTGTCGCCGTAGATCGGTTTGCCGACGAGGTCGGGCGGCACGAGCGGGCGCGTGCTGATCGTCGTCGGGTCGGAGGCGGCCGAGGTGTTGCCGCTGCGGTCGGCGGCGATGAGGTGGAAGCGGCGGCCCTGGTTGTATGGCTGGTCGGTGACGACGATGCCCCCGGCGCCTTCCAACTGCCCGACCCTCGCCGGGGCGGTGACGGCGGGAGGGGTGACGGTGAGCTGCCCGACGGAGGACTGCGGCCATTCGAGGTAGACCCCGGCGGCCGTGCCGTCTAGCTCGGCGACCTCGGACTCGGTGAGCGTGTCGGTGTGCACGGAGACGCCGTTGACGAGTACCTCAACGGCACGGCCACGCACCGCCAGGGCGAGCGTGAGCGAGTCGGGCGTCGCCCCGGCGGGCAGCGTCAGCGGTACCTCGCGATTGCTGGTCGCGGCGTCGATGTAGAGCGTGAACGGGTCGTCGTCTCTGCGGCGCACCAACGCGTACACGGCCCGTTCCTTGTAGGGCCATTCCTGCGATGGTCCCGGCGCGTATCGGGCGTAGACCCCGGCGCGGTACTGCTGCCCGAGTCGCAGGTCGGCGGCGGTGACCGTGTAGTCACGGGCGCCGGTGTCGCGTGTGGCCAACAGGTCCGAGCCGCCGGTGATGGTCAACCTGTTGTCCGCCACCGTGTACGCGGGCGCTCCGCCACTGGACGATTGCAGGACCGTCCACAGCGCCGGTTCGAGCTTGTTGCCGCTGTAGGCCCAGGTGTCCGACCAGATCGGGGCGTCGCTGCTCGCCTGCATCCACACGTCGACGTGGGAGAAGTCGGGCGGCATGACCTCGCCTGCGGCGCCCTTGCCGTCCCAGTCGACATGGATCACGCCGAGCCTGGTCGACAGGCGCGGTGCCGACGGCCGAGGTGGTGCCTCGGCATCGGCGGCGATGGTCACGGCGTAGGTGTTCGACCACGGGCCGATGACCCCGGCGCGGCTGACGGCGCGGACCTTGAACGCCCATTCGGTGCCGACGTCGTAGGGCGAGCTGGTCGCCGTGTTGTCGGGGTGCTGGGTGTCGGTGAGCTTGGACCAGGTGAGCCCGGCGACGTTGGGCCGCTGGTACAGCTCGTAGCGGGCGACCTCGATCGCCGTGCCGTCGGTGGCCTTGTCGACGGTGCCCCACGTGGCGGTGATCTGCCCGCGTGCGGCGCCATCGGAGTCGAGATACGCGGTCGTCGCGACGATCAGCCCGGCCGGTGCGGCAGGGTCGCGCGGGTCCGGTCCTTCCGGTGCCGGTCGGGTGCCCGAGCCGCCGCTCGCCGTCGAGCCTCCGACGATGCCCGCGGTGCGCTTGGCGAGCCGTAGCTCGCGTTCGAGGAACCGGTCGTTCAAGACGAGGTTGCCGCCGAGCGTGCCCGCCTGGTCGCGGGTGAGGGTGATCTGCCGAACCCGCAGCGACGCGAGCGAGCCCCCGTCGCCGGGCGCGAGCACGTAGTCGCCGGGCCGGTAATCCCGTAGCGGCAACCACTTCGCGGCACCGAACGACACGGCGCGGGTGATCTGCACGCGTTCACGGCCGGTGCGATCGAGTTCGGCCTGCGCGAGCAGCTGCATCGTGCCCTCATCGCGCACACCGCCTTGGGTGATGAACGATTCCCAACGCCCCCAGGGGGTTGGGGCGTTCGGGTTGGTGAGTTCGAGCCGGGCGGTGCCCTCACCCTTGACGTAGACGGCGGACGCGAGTTCCTCGAACGTGCCCTCGTCCGGGGCGTCGGTGACGTCGCGCCCGAGGCGCAGGTCGACAGGGGTGTCGCCGGCGGCGAGGTCGCGGGCGAGCACGGTGTCGGAGTTGAAAACCCGCAGTGTGCGGCCGGTCATGACCCAGTCGATGACGCCCTGCTCGGCGAGGTTGTCGAGCACGGTCAGCACGTCGACACCGGGTTCGTACGCGATCGTGAGCACCTTCGCCCACGGCTGCCCGGCGCTGTCCAGGGTCGGCGTGAAGTCGACCGCCAGACCAGGCAGCACGCCACGCGCTTTGGCCTCGCCGAGCAGCGTCGCGACCACAGTGCCCGCCGTCGCCGACAGGAACGGGCGCTTGCCCTCGGCGTTGTCGTGCTGGGAGGGGAACAACCGGGCCTTGCGCAGCATCCACGCGTAGGCGGGCAGCTCGAACGACCGCGTGCCGGTCGGGTCGACGACGTTGCCCGTGCGCTTGATGCGCAGGAACCGCCCGCCGAGGATCTCCGACCAACCTCCTGCAGAAGGGTCGTAGGCCTCGACGGCGACCTCGACCGGGTTCGCGAGCAGTGCGGCGCCCGGTGCGCCGAGCGTGTAGGACAGCCGCAGCGAGCCGACGTCGTCGAGCGGCACGGCCACGTCGAGCGAGAGCGGCGTCGGCAGCACGCCGAGACGCGGACCGTTCGGCGCGTGTGCGACGAGACGCACGTCGAAGTTCACAGGTACGCCCTTCTCGCTCGCAGCTCGACGAGCGTGGTGTCGCTGGTGCCGGTGCCCTCGACGAGCACCTGCACACCACGGTCGTGCGCCGATGTCACCGCCCGCGGCGTGAGCGCCAGGAACCGCGAGCCCGAACCAGGGCCACCGGTGACGACGCGTCCAGTCGCACCCGCCTCGGTGCCGTCGAACGACACCGACGGCGCCTCGTGCGCGTCCATCCGCCCGCAGTGCACCCGCAGCGCCCGCCCGGTCGGCAGCGCGCCGGGATAGCCGACCCAACCGCCGGTAGCGGTGTCGGTGACCCGCAGATCGGTCACCGGTCCGGTGATCCGCAGGACGGCGTCGGCGACGGGCGCGGTCGCACCGTCGAGGACGTCAACACGCTGAACTGCGCCGACCGTGCGCGTGGACCAGGCGGACGGCGTCGAATCGCGCCAGAACACGCCGGGCACGCGCAGCACCACGGCGAGCCGGGCACGGGCGGCGCCGATCCACACCTGCGGTTCGGACGCGGTGAGCACTGCGGCCTCGGCGGCGACCTCGACCACCCCGGGCGCGGCCCTGTACCGGACGTCGAGCAGCCGGTGCCGCACACCGAACAGCGCGTACAGCGCTTGCAGGTTGGCGTCGAGCCCGGCGGCGCCACGGTCGACGCCGTCCGGGCCGACGCCCCGCACGCCGAGGTGCAGGCCGATCGTGGTCGCCTCGACGTCCTCGCCGACCATCGGCAGCACACCCGGCCGACCGGGCACCGCGACGGACGCGGCCCGCACGCCGGGCAGCGGGCGGACCTGCGTCCCGGTGAGCAACTTCCAACAGCCCGAAGGATGATCGAGCGGGACACCGTCCACTGTGTATGTCGCCAGGTCAGATCACCCCCAGCGCACCCGCGTACTGCAACGACCGGTTGACCGTCGTCGAGGTCGGTTCGGCCTGTGGGTAGTGGTTGGTCACGTGCACGACCGGACCCGAGGCGCGGCGAGCATCGAACGGGTCCAGCGAACCCGAACCCTGGCCGCTCGGCGTAGCGAGCCGAGGCGCCGGAATGACCACCTTCGGAATCTGTGGAAGCGCTGCCATGTCAAGGAAAGCGCGGTCCACCGCACCCGACATGCGACCTAGGCCGATGACGAGTCCTTCACCGACGTGCACGCCTGCCTCGGCGGCGAGGCGCGACGGTGAGCGGATGCCGAAGAAGTCCAGCACGGAGCCCCACGCCGATTTGACCATCCCGAGCAGCTTGTCGCGGATGGCGCCCGCCATCGAGGAGAAGCCGTTGAGCAGGCCTCGAATGATGTTCACGCCGGTGTCGTGCAGCAGACGGCCGAGGTCGCCGAGCGCGCCGAGGATGCGCTGCGGGATGCCGCGCAGCCAGTCGACGGCCTCGGACCACTTCTGAACGATCCAGTCCTTGACCTGCCCGAACCAGGCGCCCACCTTGCCGGGCAGGGAGCCGAGCCAGCCGACCGCGTCGAGCACCCACTGAACGGCGAGCCGGACCCCGGCGACGATCGTGTCCCAGTGCTTGATGATCAGGCCCGGCAGGGACCAGTTGAGGAACAGCCACAGCAGGAAGTCGACGGCCGTCTGCACCGCGTTGACGATCCATTCCCACGCTGTGCGTCCGGCTGCAACCAGCCAGTCCCAGGCGGCGCCGACGGCGGCAACGATGGTGTCCCAGTTGGTCACGATCAGCACGACGAGTGCGATCGTGGCGGCAATCAGCAACGCCCACGGGTTGATCATCATGAGGACGTTCAGCACGCGGACGGCGACACCGACGACCTGAAACGCTTGTGCCGCAGCGTAGAGCCCGATTGCGAGCGGGCCGAGCTACACCATGTTTTCCGAGAGGAACGTCGCCAGGTCCAGCAGCAGCGGAGTAGCGACGATCAGGGCTGCGGTGAGCACCGAACCGAGCTGCGTCGCGAGCTGCGCGAAACCGGGCACGAGCGCGACGACCACCGGGGCGAGCTGCCGCAGGGCGGTCATCACCACGCCGGTGACCACGCCCGAGACGGTGCCGAGCAGTGACGCGAGCGAGGCGAGCGCCTGCTGTCCCTCGAACGACTCCAGGAACCCGCGCACCATGCCGGTGACCCGCGTGAGCGTGTCGAGCAGGCTCGCCCCGCCGGTGTCCAACGCGCCGTATACGGCGCGCACGATGCCGAACAGGTTGCCGAACACGTCGCCGAGCTGATCCAGCGTGGACAACCCGGCGGCGATCCACTCGCCGAGACGCCCGCTTTCCCTTGCCGCGCTTACGAACTCGGCCGCTGACTGTGCCGCCGAACCGAACCCGCCGGTCATGCTCGGCAGGAACGTCGTACCGACGGCGACCAAGTCGAGCAGGATCGACACGAGCGGCTGCACCACCGTGGTGGTGTTGCCAATCGACGTCCGGACCTGCCCGAAGATCCCCGAGACGGTTTGCACCTGGTTGGCCTCGGCGAGGAACCCGGCCGTCCCACGCGCGGCGGTGTTGAGCTCCGCGGTGATCCCCGAGAGGCCCGTTTTCAGCATGGGCAGGTAGCCGGTGCCGAGCTTCTGCACATCGTCGGCGAGCCCGGCGAACAGGTTCTCTTGCGTCTCCTGCTTGACGGCCTTCCACGCCGGCGCGAGGTCCCGCACGGCGAGCGCGGTCGAGCGTGCGGCGGGCGAGAGCTTGTCGAGGCTCTGTGCGAACTTCTCCGGGTCGTCCATTGACGACATGGCGTCGCCGAACCCGTCCATGCCGACCTTGGCCGCGAACATGCCGACACCGACCGCGACACCGATCGCGGGCAGCAGCGCCAGGGCGCCGCCGAGCGAGGCCACGATCGGCACGACCCCGTGCACGACCGACGACGCGGTCGCGACGTTGGACATCGACAGCGCCAGGCGCCCGAACGACGCGCCCGCCCGGTTGCCGACGTCCTCGACCTTGCCGGCGTACTCGCCGAGCCTGCCCAGCCCGGCGCCGAACCCCTTGCCCGAGGCCTCGCCCTCGGCGACGAACCGCCCGCGCAGGTCGCGCAGACGGCCGTTGGCGTCGCGGCTGAACTTGTCGAGGTCGCCCCGACTTTGCGCGAGGCCTCGATTCCAGCCGCTTCCGTCGATCCGGAGGAACCCGACCAGTTCGCCGATGGTGAGCGCGATGGGGCATCACCCCCGACGGCTGGTCGGCGCCTACCGGTGGCGCGGCTGTCGTTCAGGTGGTGCGAACGCGCGGGCGAGCCGGGACTCGCAGGACAGCAGCCCGGCGACGCGGACCCGCAGCCAGCGCCACGACCGGGCGGCGAGGATGCCCGACTCGACGTCGATGCCGTAGACCTGGTGCAGGTCGGCCTCGACGAGCTGCCAGCGTTCTAGGACTTCCGCCCACGTGTGGCCGTCGCCTTCGTCGTGGTCGAGTGGGTCCGGGTCGTACCACTCGCGGAGCCCTGTCGCCGGGTCGATCGGTCCGCCGCGCGTCGCGTCTTCCGATTCCCGGCCGTCTGGTTTGGGGAGCCTGCCGCGTTCCAGTAGGCCTCTGCGGTCTCCCGGTTGAACGCGGCATCGAGCCACGCCGTCATGCCCGCGACCTTGAGCACGGGCCACGGCACCCGGTCGGCGAGCATTTCGTCGTATACCGGGCCGAGCGCCCGCTCGAACAGGTCGGCCTCTTCGTCGTCGTCGAGCGCGATGTCGTCCGGGTTGAACGTCTCGCCGTTCTCCGCTGCCTTCGCGGCCTGCGCCGCCACGGCGGCGAGCCGCTGAAACCGCAGACCGGTCTCGGCGTCCACCGGCGCCACGACGTAGGTCTTTCCCTTGTAGGGCAACGACAGATCAGCGTCGAGCACCTCGGACAAGTCAATGAACGCCACTGAGAATCTCCCTGTCTACGTGAAAGCCAATCGATGGCGTGCGGCTCCGTCATCCCTGTGAGGTAACGGACCCATGAGCCCGAACGACAACACGGCGAAGGGCGGTGGGACGTGACCATAGGCAAGAATTTTGAAGTCGCTAGCGACCAAGCGCGAGACGACGATTATCGGGAAGTGGTAGTCAAGCCACTGAAGGCTCCGGCGAGTCGCGGTGAGCTTCGATTGATGCTTATCCTTGGTCTCGCTGGGCTGCTGGTCTCGGCGGCCTTCGCTGTATATGTCCCTATTATTGGCGCCTCGCTCTACTGGCTCTACTTTGCCGCCTTCGTTCTGGTGCTCGCCGGCGCATCGCTGGTGCTTGCTGCCTACTCATATTTTCGGCACGTCGAGTTCTTTGCGACCGCCAATGGATTGACTGACCAACTGGAAGTCATGTCCGAAAAGTTGCGCTCCGGAGATTTTAGTAGGTCTTACGTCTATCAGATGACGGAGATTGCTGCGACCGCCAGGGTGTATGCCGATGGACTAATAGCGGGCGGCGCTCGCAATGCTGGTCGAAATCTGATTGAGCTCAGTTCCTCCATTGACACGGACTTGCTGTTGGGGATCGACGCAACAGGGCGGATGGCCCGCTATACAGGTCCTTCTGGCATTGGCGAAGCGGTCAGCCATGACCCCGAGTAAACAGCCCATGCGCAGAATCCTGCCGCGCACGAAAGTTGCGGTCCCGGAGGCGAAGAAGCCGGTCCGCAAGGAGCCCGCCGTGGTGGCTGCAATGGTCACCGGGATCTGCGCTGTCACAGCAGCGGGCGTGGGTTTCATTGGGGTTCAGGTTGCAGCTAAAATTTCAGTAAAGCCGCCGGAGCAGCCGAGTTGCATCGTCGTTTTAAAGGACTACCAGGCGACCCTCAAGGATAACCCCGCAGTGCTTGACGTCTTGGTTCATGGTGGAAATAGCGGCGCCTCGGTGCTCTCCTCGGACCCGAATGCGAAGCGCTGCAATATTACAGCTGACGTTTTGGCCAAACTTGCGCGCAAGTGATTGTCTCTCATATCCCGTCGACTCAGGTATCGAATGCTCTCAGGCGGATTCGCTGTGCTCGATGAGAAAGCCGGACTGAGTGGCGATAGGGTTGGGGATCTCGACCGGTACGCCTTGGCCGTTCAGGGTGAAGTTGAACGGCTCAAGGTCGGTTTTACCGCCACCCTTGGTAAACCCGGACACCGTCGACGTGCCCTCGTAGGCGTCGGGTGATCCGTCCTTGCGGTACCAGCGGACGCGCAGGTTCGCGGCGAACCCGACGATGCGCGCGGCCTTGCGGATCGCTTCCTGTCCGAGGTCCGGGGTGAACGCTTGGGCGTCAGTGCGCTTGCGCTTGCCCTCGGCCTCAATTGACCAGATTCGTTGCGTGACAACGGAACTACCCCAACCGTCATCATCGAACGAGCCGTCGTCTTCGGTGTTGTCGTCGGTGGTCTCGGTGAAGCTCGTCAGGCCACCAACGCGTGTCCACTGCGGGGCAGTGGCGCCGGCGGT
Organism: Lentzea sp. NPDC051208; assembly: GCF_040682435.1. Classification (NCBI taxonomy): domain Bacteria; kingdom Bacillati; phylum Actinomycetota; class Actinomycetes; order Pseudonocardiales; family Pseudonocardiaceae; genus Lentzea; species Lentzea sp. NPDC051208. The sequence goes on from NZ_JBFBAW010000003.1 coordinate 164,284, forward strand.
ACGGGTGTCGACTTCAAGCGTCCAATCCTTTGCCAGCAAAGAACGTAGGGCCACTAGGCGGCCTCCTAGCTGCGGTGTCGTGTGGGCCTGTGGGCGGTGAGTTGGTAGGTGTCAGCGTGCTCGTAGCGGCCGGGCTGGTCGCGGCTCATCGGCACCGACGAGGTGCGCACCGCGAGGTGGACCAGGGCGCCGCCGAGGTCGAGGTGCGTCGCGCCGTGCAGCTCGTCGAACACGTCGTCGAGCCGGTCGAGGACCTCGCGCGGGTCCGCTCCGCCGCTGCGGGCGCGGACTTGCAGGCCGAGCACGCTGTCGGCCTGGTCGACGTCGTCGACCAGGGGATAGAGGGAGAGCACCAGGACGCGCGCCGGCGAGGCGGGCACGGTGCCGATGACGATGCCGACCTCGTCGTCGCGGTAGACGCCGGTCGGCCGGTAGACGGCGATGCTCGCCGCTGCGAGGTACTCGGCGAGGCCGTGCGCGAGAGTGCGCGTCCAGCTCACGTGCCGAGCGCCTTGCGTATCTGCGACTGCACCAGGCGGGCGACGACGTCGGCCTCGGACACGAGCGCGCGTTCGAGGTACTTCGGCCCACCGGTGCGGTGGTGATAGTCGAGTTCCTCGTGTTGCCTTGCGGCATAAGGGGTGTCGTAGGAAACGGCCGCGGTGAGCGCCTCGGGGTCGTGACTTGCCGTCGCCGAGTTCCTCAACGCCGCCGTGTCCAGCGGCGCCAGGTCCACCGACACACCGCGCACGTGCTCGGCGCCGAGCGCCAGGCCACGCGCGGCACCCTCGCGGGCCTGCTCGGTGACGGCCGCACCGCCCCACTCGACGCGCACCTGACCACTGCCCGTGACCTCTGCTGGCACGTTCCCCTCCCGCCGATGAAATCTCGCTGGAAGATGGCGCACCAGAAGTTCATCATTGACCGATGTCGACCCCGCAAACCCCGCCGCAGCAGCAGCTTTCAGTCGAGTTCTATCGGAGTTATCAGTATTCGAGGTGCGCCTACGTCGTAAGTAAAGGCCGTGACGTCGCAGGCGTCGAGGCACTGTTTGACACGGCTCTCAACAACGGCTTGGCGGTGATTGTCGCTAGCGCTTGGCCGGGTGATGAACTCGCCGGAACAAAGGTGAAAGCGGCGGGCGCTCTCCTGGACGTGCTTTCGGGGCACGCGAAGAACGGTTCAACGACCGACCCGAACGGAAAACCCGGTCGTTACCGGGTGAGAGTGGTTGGAATTACTGAAGACGCGACGGGCGTTATCACGCTCACGGTGTCGCAGTGGGCTGCGGGCGATGAGCCGAAACCGTCGCAGATCCCGAACTGGGAGGAGGACGACTCACCGTATGACGTGGTGAAGATCGACACGGTTGCCCTGCGTGCTGCGATCGGCATCGTCTACCCGGTGCGTCACGGTCGACTCGCTAACGGCGAACTCGATGGTTCTCACGTTGAGGCCCTGATCGCTCTCGGCGACCATCCGACACTGGGCGGATTCCTCAATGAGGAAATGGACGACCAGTGGATGACGGACCACGCACGTGACGAGTGGATGCGGGGCAGTGCAGCTGACTACGTAGAGCTTCTGGGCGAGGAGGAAGTCGCGCGCCGGGTCGAGCTGGCCGAGGACTATCTGTCGTTTGACCCCAAGGACAGAGCGACCGAGGAGCCACTTCACGAGTGCCCGGTCTGCTGGAATGAAACGATGCTATGCCGCGGGGCCGACATGTTCGGCGTAGGAATCGGCGCCGGAACCTGCATTGTCTGCGGGTACACGCGCAGTACCGCTATTGCAGACGACGAGGCGAGGACCTGGAAAATGCAAAACCTGCCTGAGGACTAACGCCGTGCGGTCGCGTTCACGCCAGCGCGACCTCGACGTGCGACCAGGTCGACGGGTGGTCGAACACACTCGTGGTGATCACGCGTCCGGTGCGTTCGAGCGCGGTTCCTTGCCACACGGTGACTTTCGAGCCGACCGGTACCCGGACGTTCGGCCGCGTGCGCACCGTCGACTCGCTCACAAGTTCCTCCCCGGACTGGTTGCGGACGAGTCGGCGCCGGTCCTCGACGAACACCTCGCGCACGACTACCGCGTCGCCCCACACGTCGCCGTAGGGACCGGTGCCGAGGTACGGGCGAACGGTGACGGTGTGGGGCAACAGCACTGCGGGCATCTGCACGTGTCACCCCGCAAACCGTTGTGTCACTGAGGCTTTCCATAGCCAATGACCCACCGGTCCGGGCAGAGCGGGAACTGCGAGAGCAGTCCTGCGGTGGTGAGAATGCGGACCGCGTTCGGCGCGATGTCCGACGGCGCCGCGGAGTCGGCGCGCTTGAGTCGAACCGTGCCGATCTGCGACTCGCTGAACTGCCCCGCGGCGCCGACCGGGTCGCCGGTCTCGTGCCACCACTCGACCACGGCGCACGTCGCGCGGCGCAGCGCGTCGCGTTCCTCGGCGCCGGTCGGGTAGCCCTGCGCGTCGACCTCGTAGACCGCGGCGAGCAGGTGGGAGTCGACCAGTTCCGAGGCGCGAGCGAGCAGACGCGGCGAGTCGTCGGTGACGACGCGGGCGCCGGCGTAGTTACGTAGTTCGTCCACGGTGGCGTACACGCGCACCGCGTCTACGCCTCGGTCTCGGGGTCGTCGAGCAGCCGGGCGAGGTCGTCGCGCGAGAGGCCCTCGGCGTCCTCACGGCTGTAGCCGCGCGTCAGGGCGTACTCGACCCATTCGGACTTACGGGCGCTGCGAGCCGGTTTCGCCGGGGGCAGGGTGCCCTCGACGGACTCGACGGGGTCCCAGACCTGGGGGAGCCCGTCGAGCCGGTCGGCCATCCACGAGCCCGGTTCGGGCGCGTGCACCTCGCCGGTGCGGCGGTTGCGGTAGGCGAGCATCAGGCATCGGCCTTGCGCTTGATCAGGACGGCGCGCTTGGGGTCCAGCGTCTTGACGCCCATGAGCGCGTCAATGCTGACGACGTCCTGCTTTTTGCTCATGTCGTAGCCGTAGATCACCCGCAGGCCAAGGCCCTTGTAGTTCACGACGGAGCCCTGCCCGGCGCCGATGCCTCGCGGCAGCGTCATCGTGCGGGTTGCCAGCGCGAACGCCTCGCGTCGGAACGCGACGCTGACGTCGTCCTTGATGTTCTGGCTCATGTAGTTGCCGAAACCACGCTTGCGGCCGATAGAGGCTTCGCGCAACGCGGTCCCGTCGTCGCCGACCTGCTGTGCCTGAACAAACAGCGGGTCCTTTTGGAACAGTGCCGTCAACGTCGGGCTTTCGACCGCCCGGCGCTCGGCCGTCGGCACGTTCGCGCTGTTGAGCGTGAGCCCGGCGTCCACCAGCACATCCGACGGGTTCGGTGCCGCCGGGTTGTACTCGACGGTCTGCGTGATGTCCGCGCGTAGGCCGAGCACGAGCCGGTCGGCGTACTGCGCAATGGCCTCCATCGCGGGCTGTAGGAACTGCTCGCGGAAGTCGGTGATGCGCATCGTCCAGTCCTCGGACGTGACCGCGAACGACACGTCGGGGACCTTGTCGAGCGTGAGCGTGGTCGAGCCCTCGCGCGCCTCCTGCAACTGGATTCCGGTCTGCCGGTTGAACTCGTTGACCTGGAACACGGCGGGCTTGCGGATCGTGATCGTGTCACCGCTGTTGCCCGTGAAATCGCCTTCGTAGTCGCGGTGCACGAGCCCGGCCATGACGGTCTGTTCGTACAGGGTCGCAATCGCTTCGCGGGCGATCACGTCCACGGTAAGAAGCTGGTTGGGCAAGGTCAGTTACCCCTCTTCCGGGTGCGCTTGATGTAGTCCTCGACCGACAGCGAGCCGAGGTCGTCGGATGTGGTCGGCGAGCCGCCGGTAATCTCGCCGCCGCTGCGCTGCGGCGCGGCGGAAGTGGCTGCGAGCCTTGAGTTTGCCTTCACAGCGTCGGCGATGGCGGCGGCGACCTGCTCGCCGAACTTCGCGTCGGCGGGGTCGAGGTCGGCGACGCGGCGCCGGAACGCGGTCGAGTCGAGCAGCGCGTCGGGGTCGGCGTTCGCGGCGGGCGCGGCACGGAACACGGCCAGGTCGACCGCGCGCTCGCGCGCCTCGGTCTGCGCCGTTGTGAGCTGGTCGGTGACCTGCTCAACGGTCGGCGCCTGGTCGCCGGCGGTGATGCCGAGCGCTCGCGCGATCTTGTCGACGATGCCCTGCTGCGCACCCTCGGCCTTGATGCGCCATTCGGCGACCTCGGAGCGCAACGCCTCGACGTCCGGTGAGGTCGACGGCGAGCCCTGCTCGGCGCCGGCCTGAGAACCGCTGCCCGGCTCGCTGTCAGGACTGCTCGAACCTGCCGACGAGGCGGGGTCGGGGGTTGGTGGTGCATCCGCGGCGCCGCTGTCGGCCGGTGCGTTGGGCACGGGTGCGGACATGGGGAGAGCCCTCCTAGACGTGCTCGGGTGCGGGTGGTGCCTGATGAGCAGGCAAAACAAAAAGTGTCGTCAAAGTTGTTGACGACACTCTGAGGCGGATCGCTAAAGTGTTGTCAGCAATGTCGACAACACTTAGGGGTGGGTATGAACGCGTTGTTCGACGCCGAGGGTCTGCGCGCGGCGCACCGTGGGCAGTTCTCCCTCGACCTGCTCGACGAGAAAGTCGAGACCCCGGCCGAGCAGTCGCTCGACGAGCAGCCCGTCGCCGTTGAGCACTCGGTCGACGGGCTGTTCTCGATCACGCTCGGCGGCGAGCCGGCCGACGGTGGGCTGTTCGGCTTCACCATCCCGAGCCCGGCCGAGGCCGAGGCCGTCGAGCCGCTGCACCGCAACCCTGCGACGTGCGGCGCCCGTGGTTATCGTCGGTTGGCTTGCTGTGTCTGCTGGCCTCGCCCGGACCGGTGCGGGTGGGGCACCTGCACGCGACACGCGCTGTTCGACGTCACCGACACTGCCGGCGACGAGATGCCCGCGTGCCTGCGGTGCGCTCAACTCGCCGTTGTCGCAGGGTTCCACGTGATCGGCCGTGGCCGTGCGTGAGACTGCGCAGGTGGCAACGATCGAGTACCGCGGAACCTCCTACGTCGGCACGTGGCTGGGCGTGGAGGGGTCGACAGTGACGCAGTACCTCGCCCGCTACGCCGGTACCGACAACCCGTGTCCGGAACCGGATGTGAAAATCCAGCAGGGCAAGGGATTCGTCTACGGGTGGGCGTCAGGTCGTGAACAGGAGTGGCGCGAGTGGGACGCGCGGCGCCTTGGGCAAGGGGCGGCCGGAACGTCGAAACCGGGTAGCGGGCGCCGGAATCAGGCGGAGTAGTCCACCGGGAACGACGCCGTACCGCCCTGGTAGCCCGCGCGCCACGCGTTCGCGAGCGCTAGCTCGGCCAGGCTCGGCGGGTTTCCTGTTGTCCGGTAGGGGTTCGCGGCTGGTTGTCGGTTCTCCGCTGCGACTCGTCCCTCGGCGAGCGCGGCGCGCACTTGGTCGGACAAGGTCATTGCAACCAGTCCTCCCCACCAGTGCGGAACCCGGAACTGCGGGCGCCTCCGACGTCGTCGAGCAGCCATGCGGCGTACTCGTCGAAGGTCATCCTACCGTTGGCGTCCCACCATTCCCGCAGCTCAGGTGAGGCCCATTTGCGGGCGCGGTTCGACGGTCCGGTGAACAGTTCGCGCGGGTCGATGCCGGCCGATTCCCCTTGCGGGGTAAGCATGTGCCCGTTCGTGGCATCCTCGGCGGCGATGTACTGCTCGTACACGTGGTCGCGGTACGCGGCACGCGCAAGCTCGTCGAACCCGCGGCCGGTGTAGCCGTCGGCCCGGAGTCGTCGAATCGCTTCGGTGCGCCGTATCGCCTCGACGGTCGTGCCGGTCGCCTCGGCCCATGCCTGCTCGTCGTCCATCCCTTCGGCGACAAGCCGTTCGTACTCGGCGAGCTGCTCGGCTTGCTGCTGCTCGCGTCGAGCCTGCTCCCGCTCGCGTCGCTCGTCGCGGCGCCGCTGCTCGGCGTCGCGCTGGTCCAGCTCGGCGAGCACCAGGTCGAGCAGCGCTTCGTCGTCGGCGACCTCGCCGAGCCGGTCGGCGAGCGCCTCGTCGGACAGCTCGCGCAACTCTGCGGCGTACTGCTCGCGCTGCTCGGCCTCGGCGCGCTCGGCCTGCTGTTGCGCGGCGAGCCGCTCGGCCTCGCGCCGGCGAGCCTGTTCCGCGGCGACGGCGTCGAGCCTGTTCTGCTCGACGGTGCCCTCGCCGAGCTGCTCGGCGAGATCCTCGCGCCGGCGTCGAGCGCCCTGCGTGGTGCCGTGCCCGAGGTTGAGCTGCTCGCGGTAGCGCTTGCGGTTGAGCCCGGTCGCCTTGACGTGCTCGCGGATCTCGGCCTGTAGATCGCGGATCTTCGCGGCGGCACGCTGCTCGTCCGCGGGGGTGAGTGCGCCGGCTTGCTTGCGCTTCTCCCGCCGTACCTGGCGTTCCAGCTCGCGCAGGTCTTCGCGTTCGTCCTCGGCGACCTGGTCGTGTTCGGTGGGCTCGGCGAGCCGGGTCACTCCGGGGATGAACGGCAAGAACGTGTGCCGACAGTTCGGGTGCATCAACCCCGCGGCACGAGCCTCGTCGACGGTGCTGGCGACCTCGACGAGCATCGGCTCGCCGGTCAGCTCGTTCTCGACGCGTCGTTCACCGGCCGGTCCAGAGCGGGCGAGGATGCGCCCTTGCCACACCGAACACAGTGCACAGCCGTCGGTGGTGTTCGAGACGGTGACCAGCTCGACGCCGAGCTGCTCCATGCGCGCGAGGTGTCCGTCGTTCCACGCCCGTGCGGTCGCTGTCCGCACGGACATTTCGACGTAGCTCGCCAGGTTCCACGACCGCCCGGACCGGTCGACGAACCCGGTCACTCCTTGGGAGACAAGGCGATCCCAGGCGGAGCGCTGTGCCGAGCGGGTCGTCGCCATGCCGAGCAGCTGCAACGGCGCCGCTGCGGCTACCGCGACTTGGAAGGCGTCCTGAGCCCACCGCAGCACCCGCAGATACAGCGCGTCGAGCCGCGACGTCAGGTCGGCCGCGAGCAGCGCCGCGGCGTCCATGCCGGGGATGACGTCGCGGAGCGCGGCGAGTTGGGAGCGGTCGAGCGCGCCGGCGTCGGCGAGCTGCGCGAGGCCTGCGGCGGCGCCCGCCTGCCAGGCGGCGAGCACCGCCTCGGCCGCTGCGGTGCCGGTCTCGGCGCGTAGCTGCGTGAGCATCCGCTCGACGGCGAGCCGGACCTCGCGCACCGCAGAGGCTTTCTGCGCGGCCCACTCTGGGACGTCGTTGGCAATGCGGGCGCGGCGGGCGATGTCGGCGAGCAGCCGCGCCTCGGCCTCGGTGAACACGGCGAGGATGTCGCGGGCGAGCTGCTCGACGACGTCGCGCGGGTCAGCGTCAGGCGGCGGTTCCCAGGCCATCAGCGCCCCCGTCCTGCGGGCCACGCCAGGTGGCGGGGTCGGGCACGCTGCGGCCGGTCTCGGAGAAGATCCGGGCGACCTCGGCGCCGACCTGGTCGTCGTCCCAGTCGGGGTGCACGATCCGCACCCGCACGTCTGTCGACGCGGCCTCGGCGGCGAGCAACGCCTGCGCGGTGCGCGCGAGGTCGCCGACGTCGGCCTGCGCCTGGTCGCCGAAGCTCACGACCGGGTCCTCGTCCAGGGCGACGCCGGGCGTGCCGAACACGTGCCGGTCGACATCGAGCAAGGCCGCAGTGATCGGCGCGAGTGCGGACGACCAGTAACGCGACTTCTTGTCGCGGGTGGTCTCCGACAACTCCCTGCGGTCGACGACCTCGGTCGCGGTGACCCCGGTCGCGCGGCCGTTGGTCTCGCCGAAGCTGGACGGCGAGTAGCCGGCGGCCCGCAAGATGTCGTGCGTGATCTGCTCGGCCGTGGCCTTGTGCTCGGCGACCCTGATCTCGAACTGCGTCGCCGTGATCGGTTTGGACTCGCTGCGACCAGTGAGCATGTTCAGCTCGGTGAACACCTCTTGGTCGTCGTCGAACATCGCGCCCTGACCGGGGCCGAGCGGTTGCAGGAACCCCGCTGGCACGATCAGCCGCGCGCGAGCGAGCCGGACGTCGCGGACCCACGACGAGTACACCTCGTCGAGCACGTCGAGCAGCGGCTCGACACCGTCGAAATCGCTGCGCCCCAACGGACGCAGCGCCGGCACCGACCGCCACTCGCGCGACGGCCGGATGTTCGGGCAGTACGCCGCGGTCAGCCGGCGGGTACCGGTCTCGATCGCCCCGTCGGAATCGACCAGCTCGGCGGCCCACGCCGTCGACGGGTGCTCGGTGAGAGGGATCGCGCGGCCGAGCTCATCCTCGGTGCCCATGTGCAGGGCGTGCACGATGCGGCCGGCTTCGTGCCGTTCGAGGTGGCGCAGCACCTCGGCGCCGTCGGACTGCGCGACGGTCTGCCAGAACGTGACGGCGTGCAGCGTCTTCCAACGCCACTCGGGCACAGCGGCATCGGCGTCGACCGCGTCGAGCATCGCGTGCGGGCGAACGTCGCCGTCCCACACCACCCGCAGATACGCGCCACCCAGCGCGGCGGCGACCTCGGCCGCCTCCAGGAGCGCGCTGTGCGTGTCCGGGGTGTTGATGATCTGATCGAGCCGCGCCTGCGCGCTGGAGTTCTCGACCCGCACACGCGGCGGCTCGGCAAACAGTAGGTCGGACGACATGGTTGCCAGGTCCGAGGCGAGCGGGATGTGCACGCGGGTCCGCTGCTGGCCCCGCGGTGAGACCGGGCGCCCCCAGAAAAAGCGGCTCACCGCACCGACCAGGCCACCCCGGTACTGCGACGGGCGCGAGTGGACAACCGGACCGTTGCCGTAGTGGGCGGCGAGGTCCTCGGCCTTGCCCACGTACCAGGCGTTCCACTCGCGCATCTTGCTCGCGGCGATGTCGAACGGCTTCGGGGGCCACTGGTCGCGCATCGGCGTGACCTCCTGTCATGGGTCACGCGGCGAGCGCAAGCGTTGTGCGCCAAAGGTTTTCTGTAGTGGTGATGGCGTAGCGACCGGCGTCGAGCGAGTGGTCGGCGACCTTTACCGGCTGGTCCACGCCCTTGGCGGTCGCCTTGTCGTCCCACGCGTAGCCGGGCGCCTCGGCGACGAACCCGGTACACCGGTCGGCGACCTTGAGCCGCCGCTCAGCGAGCAGGCTCGACACGACGCGGATGCCGTAAGCGACGTCGTTGTCGGCGGCGGCCGTGGTGACGCCGTCGTTATGGAGCTGCACCCGCAGCGACGCGGCCGACGGGTCGGCGACGATCCACTGCGGACGCAGCACGTTCGGGCGCGGCAGGTGCGGCACCGTGAGCCAGTCGCGCAGCCCGGCGGACAGCTGCGCGTCGGTGAGCCGTGTCCGCGCGTGCGCGGGGTCGTGGCGCCATTCGTCGACCAGGTACAGCCGGTTGTCGACGCCCTCGCCGAGCAGGATCGCCGACGTCGGGTTCGTGGTGCCATAGTCGATCCCGACGGCGAGCAGCCGCGCCATGTCGGGCAGCTCGGCCCACGGCACGACGTGCTCGGCGGGGTCCCACATGTCGAACACGGCGCCCTCAGCGGCGACCCACTCGCCCTTGACGAACCGCCGGAACCACAGGCCGGTGTACTCGCGGCGGATCGAGTCCTTGTAGGACTCGGTTAGCGCCGGGTTGTCGTCGAGCGTGAAGGCGAACGAACGCCAGTCGGGCAGCTCGGCGAGCCGGTCGAGGTAGCGGCGCCGCAGCCAATGCGCCGGCGAGTCAGGGTTCGTCGTGCAAAAAAGTTGCGCACCGGGGACGCTCATCCGGCCGAGCAACTGCACGAAAAACTCTTCTGCGATAACGGTTAGCTCGTCGACGTAGGCACCGCAGCAGGTCAGACCGCGCAGCACCTTCTCGGCTTTCGAGTCGCTCGCGCCGAGCACGTACACGACGCGGTCGAGGATGCGCGCAGTAGGCGCACCCGGCGTGTAGTGCACGAGATCGGCGATTGGCCCGAACAGCGACGGGTCTTGCAGCGGCGCGAACACGTTGCGCGCCACCGAGTCCCGCGTGCGACCGACGACAACGAGCTGACCGCCACGGGGCGCGTTGGCGACGTAGATCAACCAGCGCAGCAAGCTCGCGATCGTCTTGCCACTGCGGATCGCCCCGGACCAGATCGACACGCGCGTCGTCGACTCGCGCAGCGATTCGAGCTGCCTCGGCGACAGCGGAAGATCATTCATCGACGACCGTGGTGCGGATGCCGAGCGCGACGGCGAGCCCGGTCAACATGCTCTTGGCGCCCTCGCTGCCCTTCTCGGCGTCGATCGCTTCGAGCCGGGCGGCTGCGCCGAGGTGCGTCGACAGCGCGCTCGCGAGTGACTTCTCGTCCTGCGCGGGCACGTGGTCGAGCGTCTTGGTTTCGATGCCGTGCACCGTGGTCGCGGTGAACTTGTAGCCGGGTGACTCAAGCCGGGCGAGCACCTGCTCGGCGCGGCCGTAGAGCCTGCTGGTGATCTCCGTGCGGCGGGCGCGGTTGTCGAGCTGCCGTGCCTGCGTCGCGGCGGCCGTCTTCGCTCGGTCGAACGACAGACCCAACTCGCGGGCGAGGCCGGTCACCGTCGAGGCGGAGCGCCCGGTCGCCCGTGCGATCTCGTTGCGGCTCTTGCCCTCGGCGTGCAGCTCGCGCACGCGGTCACGGTCGGCGTCGGTGACCAAGTTGCGCGGCAAGGAATCACCTCGCCTGCGTCCAGACACGCGACAGCCCCGAGACGGGGGAGGGGTCTCGGGGCTGTCTGGCTGGGGGATGGGCATAGATCACCCGCTGCGGTTTCGCAGTTTAGGCAGGTTGGGACTCGGCGCGGGTGACACGCGAACGCACGGGGGTTGCGAGCGCGACGTCGATCACCTCCCCGACCAGGTACCGGGGGCGGCCATGCTGGTCAGGCTCGCGCCGGGTGAGCTTGCCGGCGCGTGCCCAAGTGCGCAGCGAGTTCGCCGACAGCTCGCGGCCGAGCAGCCTCGGCAACGCACGAGCGATCTCGGCGGCCGTGCCGATGTGTCCGCGCGCGGCGTCGAGCAGCGCGGCCCGCAGCGCCTCGACCTCGTGCCGAGCCTCGCACTCACGGCATCCGACCGTTGCTCGATCCGGGCGCGCGTACAGGTCGGCGCCGCAGTCTGGGCACGGTCCGCAGTACACCCGCGCCGGGGCCAGGTCGACCGCACGGCGCGCACGCTCGACGGCGTCGGTGATCTCGTCTACCAGCTCACCGCCCGCCAGGTGGCACTCGATCCACGACGGATGGCGCCGCAGCCAGGCGGCCAGTTCGGCGAGGGTGTCGTCGAGGTCGAGCGGGTCCAGCTCTGCAACGTTGGCCTTGCCCGCTGCGCGCGCTACGCGGCGCGGTCCGTGCGTTTCCCACAGGTCCCGCACCCAGGTCGACAGCACCGACCGCAGGTCGCGGCCAACTTCGGCGGCACCGTCGTTGTACGGCAGCCCTACCTCCGCGCTGCGTGAGCCGACGGGCATCCCGGTTCGCGCCTGGCGAGCGATCGTGGTGTCGAGTTCCTCGGCGAGGTCGGCCACGTCGGCGAGATCGCCGTCGAGCCTGCCGAGGCACAGGCCGCACACGTAGGCATCGAGGTCCGTCAGGCTGTCGCAGGACGGCGCTGTACAAGGAATCACACCACCAGCGTTGTCATGCTCCGTCACCAGACTGGCGCGGTCGACCGGATAGGTAGATCACGCGGAGGCTAGGCTCGTCTGGCCGAAAGGGGGACCATGACCAGCCCGCCCGAGTTCGACAAGCCGGTCAAGCCGAAGCGGCCGCGCAAGCCCCAATGGAAGACGTGGGCAAAGGATGCGGTGAGGCCGGCACCTTACAACCCGCTGGACTTGGAGCAGCTCGGCGAGAGCGTCGAACGCCGGCTTCTACTTGAGACTTCCGTTCCACTGACCGCTGTTCCGAAGACGATCGGACCCGGTGTCTACGCGATCTACTATCAAGGCGATCATGACCTCTATCAGCCGATCAAGGGCGTCGTGTCGCCCATCTACGTCGGCAAAGCCGTTCCGCAAGGCGGGCGCAAGGGCATCGTAGATCCTTCGAAGGAGACATCAGCCCTTTGGGATCGACTTCAGGAGCATAAGCACTCTATTGAAGAAGCCGGCGACCTGGACCCTGACGACTTCAGTGTGCGGTTCCTCGTGGCGGTTGAGGTCTTCGTCCCACTGGCGGAGCGCGTAATGATTCAACAACTGCGGCCGGTGTGGAACCTGGTCGTAGATGGCTTCGGAAATCACGATCCCGGCGCTGGCCGTCGAAACCAAGCTCGCCCCCCGTGGGACGAGTTGCACCCTGGACGTTGGTGGTCGCACCCGTATTACATGAACACGCCGAGCAAATACTCGCAGGAGCAGTCCGTCAGGCGCGTCACAGCGTTCTTCGAAGGAGCTGACGTTGAGTACGACGTCAACTTGGACGGCGAAGGGCCTGACGAGGCGAATGCCGAGCACCTGATGCTCGAACTGTGACGAGCGGGACCACTTGTTGAGATCGGACACGCCCGGCGTGTCCGATTCTTGCTTTCGCTCAACTCCGCGGTATAGTCCCTGTGTGACCACGGAAGCCGTACTGAACCCGCGTCCCGTAGAGAGTCGACGCGAGGTTGGAACCAGCATCGAGTTGTTCACCGGTGGCGGCGGTCTCGCCGAGGCTATGCACCTGAGCGGGTTCAAGCATCTGCTGGCGGTCGAGTACGACAAGCGAGCGTGCGACACGCTGCTGAAGAATCGTGCCGTTGAGTACAAAGAGGATGCTCCTGAACCGAGTGAACTCGATAGCGAGTGGCCGTTGATTCAGGGCGATGTACACAAGGTCGACTTCACGCCGTGGCACGGTAAAGTCGACGTTGTCGCGGGTGGCGTGCCGTGTCAGCCGTGGTCGTTGGGCGGGGCTCACAAGGGGTATGACGACCCTCGAAATCTTTGGCCGGAATTCTTCCGCGCCATCCGTGAGACGAAGCCACGCGCGGTAATAGCCGAGAACGTCCGTGGTCTTCTGCGGCCGTCGTTCAAGCCTTATTACGATTACATCCTGCGCTCCCTTGAGATGCCGTTCGAGAAGCGAAAGCGCAACGAGGACTGGCGTGATCACGACGAGCGACTTCGGATCGCGTCTGCAAAAAAACCTAGGGACCTGTCGAAGCGCTATCACGTTAAGTACAAGCTGGTAAACGCGGCTGACTACGGAGTTCCGCAAGTTCGCTGGCGCGTTTTTGTGATCGCTTTCCGGCAAGACCTTGGTCTCGGTGACTGGCAGATTCCCGAAGGTGAGTACAGTGAAGACGCATTGATTCGAGCACAAGCTGACGGATCTTACTGGACTGACCACGGCCTTCCTGTCCCCAACGATAGCGCGCAAACGGTTCTTCCCTTGGATGACGGAAAACAAGGAGATAAGAAGCCGTGGCGCACGCTGTGGGATGCCATCCATGATCTTCCTGAGCCTCTCCAGCCGCTCGAAGCCAAAAAGGAACATCCCGACTACCTGCACCACTTCGGCTGGCCCGGAGCGCGTGAATACGCAGGTCACACGCCCAACGAGTTGCATCGTCCAGCGAAGACGGTCAAGGCCGGCGTTCACGGCGTGCCTGGTGGTGAGACCGTACTGCGTCGAGCGGATGGGTCCATCCGCTATATGACTGTCCGCGAAGTGGCCAGGGCGATGACGTTTCCAGATGACTGGCGCCTGGAAGGACCTCGCGGAGAGCAGATGCGGCAGTTGGGGAACGCGGTTCCAGTCGAATTGGGGCGTGCGATGGCGAACGCGGTGGCGGAGGCATTGCAACCGCACCTGGCCGTACCCTCAGACGAGTGATCAGTCACCCGCTGTGGAAAGAGCAACCGCCTGAGGAATCTTGGTGGCGCCCTCTCCCAGGGCTGACCCGTGCCGAACGCGCCGCCGAGCAAGACGCCGCCGCCGGCGGTCGCCACGCACGCGAGATCACCCTGCCCACTGGACGATGTGCGCTAGCGTCGGTCTACCTGCGGGTTTTCCGCGGTCGGCGAATCTATGCCTACCTGCGGTGGCCCGTCGATGGCACCACGAAAGAACGCTATCTGGGCGAGGTCGACAACCGGAATCGAGCCGACAACCTCGCTGACGGTTGGCGATTCGCGTTGGAGGCTGGTCTCCTGAGGTCGAGCCAAGCCCAAGACGAGGCGCCCTGATGACCGAGTCTTGGGCTACGACACCCGCTTCCCGTGCGGTGATGCGTGGAAATCGCGGGCGCGATACTCGCCCGGAACGAGCCTTACGATCGGCGGTCCACGCGCTCGGTCTCCGCTATCGCGTGGGCGTTCGGCCGATCAAAGGGGTCCGCCGATCGGCGGACCTGGTGTTCACCCGCGTTCGACTGGCGGTGTTCCTTGACGGTTGCTTCTGGCACGGATGCCCTGACCACTACCGCCCGGCCAAGGGCGCGACCGCCGACTTCTGGCGCGAGAAGATCGAGGGCAATCGACAACGAGATCGCGACACTGACCAACGCTTGCGTGCGGCTGGCTGGGAAGTAGTGCGTATCTGGGAGCACGAGGATCTGACCGCCGCAGCGACTGAGGTCGCCGCGGCGGTCACTCGTCGGCGAGCAGCGAACGCGCCGGTCAATAGGCCAACCTAACCAGCGCGGTCGAACGTCAGCAGGTATTGACCGGAGGAGGTCGCCGCAGGTTCGTCGAGTTGCACTCGACGTGCGCGGACTCTGGCACGACGTTGCCGGTCGTAGGCTGTGTGTGCCTCTCGGCAGATGTCGCACCTGCATCCGTGTTTGGCGTACCGAGAATTCGTACCGTGCGCAGGCTTCGCAACAGGCGCTGGATATCCACGTTCGCCGGCAAGCTGCTCCCGTTCGTCGCTGTCGAACCCTCCCCACAGTCCCCATGCCTCGCCGTTAGCGAGCGAGTCGGTAAGGCACTGCTCGCGCACAGGGCAACCCGCGCACATCGCGCGACACTCGGCGTCCTCTGCGGGTGACTTCGGCTCGATGAAGTCGAGATCCACCCGGCCCTGGCACGCCGCTCTGGTACGCCACTCAGGCAGACGGGGCAGCATCGATCAACCTCCGCACGGTGTCGAGGGCGTCGTCGAGCGCGAGCGTGATTGGGGAGTAGGCCACCAGGCGCACGTGCCCGACCTCGGCGTCGTAGCGGTCGCCCGCCTGGTGGTGAGTCAGCGCTCGGTTGAGCACCTCGGCCACGGCGGTCAGCTCGTCGCGGGTTCCGTCGGTCATCACGGAGCCTCGCTCATCGGCGCGGCGAGTGTGGTCAGCAGCCACGGCAGTGCGGCCGAAACCTGTTGCGGTACAACACCGTTGCCGAGAATCCGCAACGCGGCACCGCGCGAGATGTTGGGTACGTCGGTCACCCAGCCCGGTTCAACACCCTGCATCCACTCGACGAACGCCGGGTTCAGGACCCGATCGGCTCGTCGTCCGTCCACAGTGGGCACAGGCGCGTTTCGATCAAGGAGGCTTTCCCATCGCCGCACGGCTGGCTCGTAGCTACCGAAGTCGCCAACTCGCGTGCAATCGTCTCCAGTGACGGGCGCACCGCCGCGCCCGCCGTCGGCGACTGGTTGCTGCCGTAGGGCGTGGCGCTCGCGGTCGGGAGTAGCTGAACCGTCGTGCGCAGGTTCGGACTCCCGTCCCCGTGGTGCCCTGGCCCGAAGCGGTCCGACGCTGTCGGCGTCGGCAGCAACGACGAAGACCCGGAAGCGTCCGTGTGGGGCGCCCACGTCGGCAGCGCGTAGGCCACACCACGCCGCGTCGTACCCGAGGTCGGCCAGGTCCGCGAGAATAACGCCGAGTGCCCGCATAGCTGAGCCTGTGTCGTCTCCCAGGCACCACGGGCACGGTTCCACCTGGCAATCGGCTCGTGCACTCAGCAGACCTCGCACGTTCTCGGCGATGACCAGCCGAGGACGCAGGACGCTCACGGCGTAGGCCATCTGGGACCACAGCCCCGAACGGGTGTCCGGGCGCAGGCCGGCCCGCTGGCCTGCCGTGCTCAAGTCCTGGCAGGGAAACCCGCCGGTGAGCACGTCGACGCGGTCGACCTGCGACCAGTCCACGCGAGTGATGTCACCGAGGTTGCGTGTGTCGGGCCAGTGGTGCGCGAGCACCGCCGAGGCGTCCGAGTCGTTCTCGACGTGCCACGCGACCGTGCCGCCGAGCACGGCCTGCACACCGAGGTCGAGCCCACCGAAACCAGAGAACAGCGAACCGATCCTCATGCCACACCCCCAGCCGTCTGGCCACCGGATGTGGCAAGGGAGGATCTCGGCATGTCGACATGGATCGAGGTAGCCAAGATCGTGGGTCCCGCCACGATCACGTTTTTCCTCGGTAGGTGGTCTAAGCGCCTCGACACGCGACAGGAAGCCAAGCAGCTCGAAGCAGAGAAGGCGCCGAGCTTCGTAGTTGAGCGAGTCGACCTCACGTTTTTCGACCTTCGAAACAACGGGACCGCCGTCGCGACCGGCGTCACGCTGTTGCAGGCCGAAAACAGGGCCAAGATCGAGAAGCGTCCCGATGGCGTGACCCTAGGCATCAACGAGGCAACGCGGTTCATGATCAGGGGCATGTCCGAGTCCCGGATTCCACCGCACTTCGTCGTGATCTGCGACCAGCTCGACGGAGAGGTGCACGTCCCATCTCCCCGTCTGTAGCCGTCCCTTGCTCGCCGTTCTGACCCTCGATAAATGAGGCTTAGCGGCGGCCAGGCCTCGCGCCGAGCAGCGTTGCCGAGGTCGTCCTGTCTCACCGAAGTTGGCGCCGGACGCGGCGAAACCGGCGCAGGCGCACGTCGTCTCACCGAACCTGGCGAGCCGTCGCTGTCGCGCTGCGGCGATGCCAGGTTCGATGAGACCGGCCTCGCGTGCGCGCGGAGCGGCCCGCGACCGGTCGCCGCCGCCCCAAAATCCTTGTGCGTGTCCATCTCGTCCCCCAGGTGGTCAGTCATCGCGCGGCGCCGCGAACGCCTCGGCGAGCCGGGCGTCGTGCGCGGATTGCTTGGTGAGCGGCTTGCCGCCCGGCCCGGTGCAGCGGGCGCCCGGTTGGGCCTTGCACCACGGGCAGGCCACGGCGAGGTACACGCGACGGGCCTCGGCCTCGGCCTCGACGTGCTCGGGGTCGGCGCCACGGGCGAGGGCGAGCGCGGCGGTGACGCGAGCGACGCCGGAGCGGATCGAGCGCACGACGTCCTCGGGCCGTTGCTCGACCGTACGGGCGCGCAACGCGGCGTTGTGCTCGCGCTCGGCGATCTCGCGCCGGGCAGCGCGCCACGACGCCACGATGTCGGCAGGCATCACGGTGTCGGTGCTGCGTCGGTAGTGCTCGCGCAGCGCATCCTCGGCGGCGGAGTACGGCACGTCGTCGAGCACGCGCGCCCACGTCCGCACCTGCAACGTGCTCCCGGCGCTGATCTTGGCGTCGAGCCCTGAGGCGATGCCGAGCAGTCGGGCGACCTCGGCGGCGTTCATCGGCGCGGCCCGTCGAGCATGAGCAGCTCGCCGTCGACGACGTGCCCGTCGCCCTGGCCCTCGTGCTCGAACTCGGCGGCGAGCGCGAACCACCCGGCGGCTTTGGCGTCCCGCTTGGACAGTCCGGCGGGCGCGGGTGTGGTCTCGGCGTGCCGGACCCGGACGGCGTCGGCGTAGAGATGCGGCAGCAGACCGGGCGCGGCGCCGGGGCGGCCGTGCCACAGGTCGAGCGCGGCCGTAACGGTGTCCGGGTCGGCGCGGTCGGCGAGCAGTCCGTCGACCTGTTTGCCGAGTGCTCGCACGGTGTTCGTCGGGTACGGGGCGCCGACGGCACGGTGCCACCCGGCGGTGAGCCGGTAGGCGTCGGGCCGAACGGCGGTCGCGGCAAGCATGACCGCGGTGACCCCGGCGCCTCGCGTGCGTGTGCGCGCGTGACGCTTTTCTTGAGTTGGCAGTAAGTCTGGGTGACTACTCCCCTTACCCCCTACCCCCGCGTTTGACAGGAACCCTTCGGCGAAGGGTTCGGCGAACCCTTCCGCCGGGTGTTCATCAGGGGTAGGCGAGGACAGGTTCGAACGTGAGCTCGTGGGTTTCGTCTGGTGGTAGGTAGATGTGCCGTCGAGGGTGTCGGCGACCGCGTCGGCGTGCACGTGGTCGAGGCGCCGCAGCTCGGCGGCGAGAACGGCGCGCAGCCTCGGCGACTCGACCGCGAGGGCGAACCGGAACGCGGCCTTGAGCACGTTGGGTTGTTTCGCTACGCCGTCCTTGCGCATGAACGCCCGCACGAGCACCTCGTCGGTGTCGGCGTCCACCAGGGCGAACCGAGCGCGGTCCAGCTCGGCGAGCGCGGCCTCGATGTCGGCGACGTCGGTCGCCGAGCAACCGCGCGCCCACCTGCTCACCGTGAGCGGCAAGACCCCGGCCTGGTTGATCGTCGGCTGCGAGAGCAGCAGGAAGTACAGCCGCTGTGCCTCGGGCGAGAGGGCGCGAAAGTCGTCGTCACGCCAGATCGCGGTGAGGATACGTGCGTGTTCGCGGCTCATGCAGACGCACCTCGCAGGTGCCGCTCGAACGCCGTTGGGCCGGCGGGCACGGTGGAGATCGGGTGGGTTTTGGCTGATCGGCGGCGCAGGATGCGTGTCACCTCAGCGGCCTCGGCGGGCGGCAACTGGTCGAGCGGACGGCGGCCGACGAGAGCGGCCTCGACGGCGAGCGCGTCGAGCAGCCTCGGCCCGGCGGGCACGCCGGTAGAGCTGACGGTCACGGTGAATCCCCCAGAGGAGCGGCGAGCGCGGGCGTGCGCCATCGCGCCCGCCGCAAGATGGCGACGGACTTCGGTGATGTGGGGTGTGGGCGGCTACGCCGCCGAGGCGGCCGGGTTCGCGACCCAGACGCGGTTACGGCTCGCTCGCCGACTACGTCGTCGGCTGCGGTACTCGCCGCACGGCACGATCCGGCGCCGGGCGGCCCAGGTGCCGATCAGGCTCGGCAACACGTTGGGCGAGTGCGGCTCGATCCCCGCCGGGACACCACGCCGGATGTCCTCGGCGGTGAACGGCTGACCCGAGGCGACCAACTCGTCGAGCACGACCTCGGCGGCCTCGCGGTAGAGACGGTGCGCAGCAACGGCGGCGGCGAGGTTGGCCTCTTGCCCGCGTGCGCGGTCGGCGAGGCCGAGCTGGAGCTGATCAGTCACGAGGTGCCTCCCATCGCGGCGGGTTGTCGTCCAGGAAGCGAGCCCACTCGCCGAGATCGGCGAGCAGGCGGCGATGTCGAGCGACCTCGACGGCCCGCTCGGCGGGATCGAGCCCGGCGAGCACCGGGCAGGCCGGGCACTCGGGGCAGCAGGGCACACAGTCGACGGCCGCACAGCAGCCGCCGGGGAGGTGGTCGCCGCAACACGCAACGACCACCCCCGCAGCAACGAGACGGCGGTCACGCGGCGGCTCCCGCACGAACCGACGACGGGCGCAGCGACGGCGCCGCGCCGTTGCGACCAGGAACCCGGATCGCCACCGACTCACCGTCGACCAGTGCTCGCCGGTGCCGTCCAAGCGCGTCGAGCACCTCGGACGTCGCTCGCAGCTTCACGGCCTCGGCGCGCTTGTGGTCGGCGACCGCAGCCCGGTACTGCTCGGCGAGCCCCGGCTCGATCTCGACCTCGGTGTCGTCGATTTCCGGGTGCAGCTCACGCACCGCCCGATACGTCGCGACGTGCTCGTCGATCTCCGGGCGCACACCACGGTCGACCGAGTCGAGGAACTTGCGCGCGGCGGCCCGCAGCGCCTCGGCCTCGGTGAGGTTCCACTCGACGAGGTACGAGCGGAACTCAAGGTTCGTGGTCAGCACCGCGACGTGTGCACGGTTCAGGCCGAGCGCGTCGAGCTGCCACATGACCTGACACCGGACGTAGTTCGGCACCTCGTCGGTGCCGCGCCTGCCCCACTCGAACAGGTCGGCAACGGTCTTGATCTTCAGCAGTGAACGCTCGCCGAGCCCGGTCAGCATCCGGTCGGGCGTCGCGAGCTGCCACGGCCGTTGGCGGTTCGCCCACATGCCGGTGCGGCGCACGCGGTACTTGGGATGCTGCTCGGCGAACCACTCGGCGACGACGGACTCAAGCCGGTGACCACGGCGCATCGCATCGTTGCTCGATGCCGGGGCGATGAGGCCCCGTTTCCTATTCCACAGAGAGAAAGCCGATTCATACGGCGAGATATTCATAACCGCAGCGATCTCCGAGCCCCCCAGGCCCATTGATCGAACCGCATTCCATTCACGAGAACCAGGCTCGAACGAGCCGACACGGACAGCAGAAGCCTTCACGCGGCGGCTCCGCTGTCCGTCCCGCCAACCTCGAACACGTCCTCAAACGAGACATGCAGCTTGCTCAAGGTTGCGGCGATTATGGTGTTACCCGGCAACTGGTCGCCGTCCAGCACGCGGCCGATGGTCGACTGAGCGACACCGAGGTGCTTGGCGAGCGCGTACCTGGATCGCAGGCCTTGCGCGTTCCCGATTCTCTCAAGGGCACCCGTGCGGATACGCACATGTGCAGACATTCAACCCCCCAGGTCGATTCGTGCACGGAACGTTCCCGTTCACGATCACGACCCTACGTGCGCATCTGGACAGGGCTCAACGATTGCGTTAACGGAAGCACCTGACGAAACAGACCGTCGACACACGTACTGGCGTCGACGACTACGCCGAATGGGTAGAAGCACTGACAGCACTCTCTGCGCTGATCCAGCGACGCCAGGCGGTCTGTAGTCGCAGCGTGACCGGCGTCGAGGCACATGGTTGAACAGTCAAAGATCATGTGACGCAAGCGAAAGATCGCCATCCGAGGCGGTGTAAGGCAAATCGTCTGCGTGCGAATGACTACATTGCGTTTACTTGCGTAGGCGGAACGGTTTGTCAACCCTAAGTGTGTTCCGGAATAGATTAGAGGGAATCCTGCGCGCAGATTTGGTGATCGAGAATACATTGATACAACCTGCGCAGCGTGCATGACCGTTTGGGTCGGGCCGAATTTCGGTCAATGCATTGGCGTTGCATTGCAATCAAATGAGTACATGCAGATACTTGTTTAACCTAAGAAACGGCCGCGTGCAACACTTCGGCGACTAGCTTGCAAGATGTTGGGGGAGGCGCCAAGGGTGGCGCGGAGACGACGCTGCCCCGTCCACAATGGACGGGGCAGGCTGCAAGTTGGGGGTGATCCAAGTGCGTACGATTGAGCGTTTCGTTATTGCGCTCGACCTGGGAGTTTGGGAAGCTACAACAGCGCTGTGCGACTTACGATTTCCAGTCGTGCGCACTAGGCCGCTATGCGAATCCTCCGTGGAGAACCTTACCGGACGGGTGTTCCGGGTCCCAAAACGGGGGTGAGCCTCCGGTCCGGCTGCCGTCACCCGCGTGGACGCAGGCCCCGTTCGCCAGCGAGTTCGTTCCGCTGGCAGGGGAGACCTCCGGTTCAGCTGCCATGCGCTCAAACCGGAGGCTCCAACGTGCTCGCCGTTCTCGATGTCCTCAACGACTTCGGCTCGGCGCGACCTCCCGCCGAGTCCGGGTCCGACGCGACGCCGGAAAAATCTTGACGACCCGTGTCGATCTGGCGGCAGCCCGCTCGTCGTGATCCCGTAACACCGAACCGAGGAGGGCAACCGTGAAGTACATGCTGATGATCTACGCGGCCGCTGACCAGCAGGCGAGCTGCACGGTCGAGGACTGGATCGCCTACGAGAAGGAGATGAGGGACGCGGGCGTCCTGGTCTCCGGGCACTCGCTGGCCGACCTGGTCACCGCGACCACCGTCCAGGTCGGACCGGACGGGAAGCGCACGGTCACCGACGGGCCGTTCGCCGAGACGCGGGAAGTGCTGGGCGGTTACAACGTCATCGACGTGCCCGACCTCGACGCGGCGCTGGAGTGGGCGGCGAAGTGTCCCGGCTCGCGCGACGGCGGGGCGGTCGTCGTGCGGCCCATCGCCGAGTTCGACTTCTGAGTCCGGCGCGATGAACGTCGGGCAGGTGTTCCGGGAGGAACGCGGCAGGCTGCTCGCGACGCTGGTCAAGCGCTTCGGCGACCTCGACCTGGCCGAGGAGGTCACCTCCGACGCCATCGAGGCGGCGCTGAAGCACTGGCCGGTGGACGGGGTGCCGAACCGGCCTGGCGCGTGGTTGCTCACGACCGCGCGCCGCAAGGCCGTCGACCGGTTGCGGCGCGATCAGGTCCACGCGGCCCGGCTGGCGTTGTTGCAGGTGGAGGTCGACCGGGCGGATCCGCCGGCCGGGGACGGGCTGCCGGACGAGCGGCTGGAGCTGTTCTTCACGTGCGCGCACCCGGCGCTGGCGGAGGAGGACCGCGGCGCGCTGACCTTGCGGTGCCTGGCCGGCTTCACGACGCCCGAGGTCGCGCGGGCCTACCTGGTGCCGGTCACGACCATGCAGCAGCGGATCGTGCGCGCGAAGAAGAAGATCAAGGAAGCGCGCATCCCGTTCCGCGTGCCGGACCCGCACGAGCTCCCGGAACGCCTGCCCGGCGTGCTGCAGGCCGTCTACTCGATCTTCACCGAGGGCTACGCGGCCCAGCGGGACGACCTGGCCGGCGAGGCCATCCGGCTGGCGCGGATCCTGCAGGGCCTGCTGCCCGACCGCGAGGTCACCGGGCTGCTGGCGCTGATGCTGCTGGTCCACGCCCGCCGCGACGCCCGCGCCGAGCTGCTGGAGGACCAGGACCGCGCGCTGTGGGACCGCGACATGGTCAACGAGGGCAGCGCGCTGGCCGAACG
Source organism: Lentzea sp. NPDC051208 (assembly GCF_040682435.1). NCBI lineage: Bacteria > Bacillati > Actinomycetota > Actinomycetes > Pseudonocardiales > Pseudonocardiaceae > Lentzea > Lentzea sp. NPDC051208. The sequence continues at coordinate 187,092 of NZ_JBFBAW010000003.1, forward strand.
GGCGCTGACGGGCGGGTACGGACCGTACGGCGTGCAGGCGGCGATCAACGCGTTGCACGACGAGGCGCCGGACTTCGACAGCACCGACTGGCCGCAGATCGTGGCGCTCTACGACGTGCTGAACAAGCTCGCGCCGTCGCCTGTCGTCGCCCTGAACCGGGCTGCCGCGATCGCCATGCGCGACGGTGCCGAAACCGGCCTCGCGCTGCTGGACGCGCTCGCCGGCGAACCCAGGCTGCGCGACTACCACCCGTACCGGGCCGCCCGTGCGGACCTGCTGCACCGCCTGGGTCGCGACGCCGAGGCGGCCGAGGCCTACCGCGAGGCCATCGCGCTCGCGGGCACCGAATCCGAACAGGACTTCCTGCGCCGCAGACTGACCGCCATCGAGGGGCAATCATGATCATGAAATGGCTGGAGGCCGAACGCCTGGGCGTCGCCGACCTCCTCGAAGACCTCACCGACGACGAGTGGCAGCGCGGCACCCTCTGCGAGGGCTGGACCATGCAGACGATGGCCGCCCACCTGACCACGTCCACCCGCACGGGTTGGCGCGACGTGCTCACCGGCGTCGTGAAGGCGCGCTTCGGCTGGGAGCGCATGGAGAACGAGAGGGCTCGTGCGATCGCCGCACGATTCACCCGGTCGGAGTTGATCGCGCAGATCCGCGTGACCGCCGCCTCGCCGAAGCGCGCGCCGATGGCCGCCCCGATCGACCCGCTGGTCGACTTCCTCGTCCACGGCCAGGACATCGCCCGCCCGCTGGGCCGCGTCCGCGAGATGCCGCTCGAACCGGCTCGGGCCGCCCTCGGACATGTGTTGAAGAGCCCATTTTGGGGCGCCCGCAAGCGATTCCGGGATTCCGGAATCCCTGATCTTCCTGCCCCTGACCTGCTGATGATCGCCACGGGCAGGAAGTTGTCCACACCTGGGGACAACACTGTGGGCAACTCGAACACACGTTCGATCTAAGGGGTTCGCTACACTTGCGTCGGACCTCGTGCGGCACACATCTCGCGAACCTCCCCAGGGCCGGAAGGCAGCAAGGATAAGCGGGCTCTGGTGGGTGCACGGGGTCCCCTTTTTGTGTCGGGGTCCACCGGTACTGTCTGCGGCGTGGCGCTCGCTCTGTATCGCAAGTACCGTCCGGCCACGTTCTCCGAGGTCGTTGGCCAGGAGCACGTGACCGACCCGCTGCGCGTCGCCCTGTCGGCAGGCCGGGTGAACCACGCCTACCTGTTCTCGGGCCCGCGCGGCTGCGGCAAGACGTCTTCGGCCCGCATCCTGGCCCGCTCGCTCAACTGCGTGAAGGGCCCGACGCCCGATCCGTGCGGCGAGTGCAACAGCTGCATCGGCCTCGCCCCGAACGGCACCGGCAGCGTCGACGTCGTCGAACTCGACGCGGCCTCGCACGGTGGTGTGGAAGACGCCCGCGACCTGCGTGACAAGGCCTTCTACGCCCCGGCCGAGTCCAAGTACCGCGTCTTCATCATCGACGAGGCGCACATGGTCACCACGCAGGGCTTCAACGCCCTGCTGAAGATCGTGGAGGAGCCGCCGGAGCACCTGATCTTCATCTTCGCCACGACCGAGCCGGACAAGGTCCTCCCGACCATCCGCTCGCGCACGCACCACTACCCGTTCCGCCTGATCCCGCCCGGCGTCATGCGCTCCCTGCTGGAACGCAACTGCGCCGCGGAAGGCGTGGCGGTGGAACCCTCCGTCTTCCCGCTGGTGATCCGCGCGGGCGGCGGCTCGGCCCGAGACACCCAGTCCGTCATGGACCAGCTCCTCTCCGGCGCGGGCCCCGACGGCGTGAAGTACGAGCGAGCCATCTCGCTCCTGGGCGTCACCGACTCGGCCCTGATCAACGACGTGGTCGACGGCCTCTCCGCAGGCGACGGCGCCGCGGTCTACGGCACCATCGACCGCCTGGTCGACGCCGGCCACGACCCCCGCCGCTTCGCCTCAGACCTGCTGGACCGCCTCCGCGACCTGGTCCTGCTCTGCGCGGTCCCCGACGCAGCGGACCGCAACCTGGTCAGCGCCCCGGAGGACGAACTGGCCACGATGTCGGCCCAGGCAGAACGAATCGGCCCGGCAGCCCTGACCCGCTACGCCGAGATCGTCCACCAGGGCCTGGTCGACATGCGGGGCGCCACCGCCCCCCGCCTGCTGCTGGAACTACTCGTCTCCCGAATGCTCCTGCCGTCGGTGAGCCAGTCCGAAGCAGCCCTGCTCCAACGCCTCGAACAGCTGGAACGCCGCCCACCGGCAGCCATCGGGGCCACCTCGGGCGACCCCTCGGCCGCCGCGGCACCGGCCGGCGGCCCGGTCTTCACCCGCAGGTCCCAGCAACCGGCAGACCAGGCCCCGCCCCAGCCGGAACCCCAGCGAGCAGCCCCGACCCCAGTCGCGGCCCAGCCCGCACCGGCCGCCACCCCGGCACCGGCAGCAGCGCCCACTCCGGCTCCCGCGACCCCACCCCCGGCAGCCGCACCAGCCGCCGCCGCACCCCCGCAGCCCGCAGCCGCAGCTCCTTCTGTTCCTTCCCCTTCGTCCTCGGCTTCCGGTGGCATGGACGCCACGGCGGTGCGCCGAATCTGGTCGGAACTGCTGGCCGCGGTCCGCGCGTCCAGCCGCAGCACCGAGGCGATGCTGACCAACGCCACAGTCGGCGAGGTCGACGGCAACGTGGTGACGATCACCCACACCTCGCCCCCGCTGGCCCGCCGCCTGGCCGAGCCCCGCAACACCGAGGCGATCGCCGCAGCCCTGTCCACAGTGCTGGGCGGCACCTGGCAGGTCCGCTGCACCCACGGCACCCCAGGCGCCACCCCGCAACAGGCAACCCAGACAAAGGCGGCCCGCCCGGCCCCGACCCGCCCCAGCCAGGCGCAGAACCAACAGGCCCGCCCCCAGCCAGAACCACAACAAACCCAGGCCCCGCGCCCACCGGTGGACGACGTCCCACCCCCGCCGGAGCCCCCGGAGCCCGACGACCCGCTCCCGCCGGAACCGGACGACGAAGAAGCAATGCTGGCCGAGGCCGCCCGCCCGGCAGACCCAGGCACGGTGAACGAGGTCCAGGCCAAGGACCCGGAGTCGGTAATGCTCCAACTACTGGCAGACGAACTAGGCGCCCGCCCCCTGAAAAAGGCCTAGCAGCCCGTGAAAGGGGCCTAGAAGCCGGTGAAAGGGGCCTAGCCACCCTCCGAAGAAGGCCTAGCCGCCCGGTGGAAGGCCTAGCCGCACCCAAGAGCGACGCCCAACGCACGCTCACGCAGGGGTCCCCTTCGGATTTGGATCCCCCGCGACCCAACATAGCGACGGGGTCTGACACTCAAGCGACGCCGAAGGCGAGCCGTCTTTACCAAGAGGTCTGGGTGGGGTGGCTTCGTCACGAGTCGTGCCACAGCTCTTGCTGCATGTGAGTAGGGGTGTCAACTCGACACGCTTTTCGTCGAGTTGACACCCCTACCTGCTTGTGGCCCGCTCTTGGCTCGGCTCGTGGTGGGACCCCACCGCCACCGCAACCCTCTAAGCAACCGGCGGCCGCCCAACGCGACAGGCGTGCCATCAACCCGCGCGTGGCGTGGACCCCCTGATCAGATTGCCGGGGTCTGGGGCAGAGCCCCAGGGGAAGCACGCAACGCAAGTTGCCGCCCGCAAGGTGACCACCCACTCAGTCGCGGATCGCAAGGCCGACCACCCGCAAGGCGCCACCCACACCAACCCAAGCTGACGCAGGCGCCCCCCAAAAGAAGGACCCCCTGAGCCCAAACGCTACTCAGGGGGTCCGACAAGATCAGCACTTCACCGCCGCATGAACGGCGGCACATCCACCTCATCGTCGGGGTCCTCGGTAACCGGCACCGGCCGAGAAGGCAGCGACCCGTTAGGGGACAAGGACCGAGGCACCGAGGACGCGTACCCGTTCCCCTGAGCCGGCGAAGGCTGAGGCGGCACCGTTGCAGGAGGCTGCTGCACAGGCGGAGCCTGCCGAACCTCGGCCTGAACCTGAGGCTGAACCGGCGGCTGGACCTGAGGCTGGACCGGAGGCTGAACAGGAGCCTGAACGGGCGGCGGAGTCTGAGCCACCGGCTGCTGCACGTGGGTAGGCGTGGCCGTGGCGGAAGCAATCGGCCCGGTAGCCGTCCGAGGCGGCGAGGACAACGCCGTCGGCTCCAGCTTCTTGTGGGTCGGGCCTCCGCTGTCGAAGCCGGCCGCGATCACCGTGACCCGGACCTCGTCGCCCAGGGAGTCGTCGATGACCGTACCGAAGATGATGTTCGCGTCGGGGTGCGCGGCCTCCTGGACCAGCGAGGCCGACTCGTTGATCTCGAACAACCCCAGGTCGGAGCCGCCGGCGATGGACAGCAGGACGCCGTGCGCGCCCTCCATCGAGGCTTCCAGCAGGGGCGAGTTGATGGCCTTCTGCGCGGCTTGCACCGCTCGGCCCTCTCCTCTTGCCGAGCCGATGCCCATCAACGCCGAGCCCGCGCCGGACATGACCGACTTGACGTCGGCGAAGTCCAGGTTGATCAGACCGGGGGTCGTGATCAGGTCGGTGATGCCCTGGACGCCGGACAGGAGCACCTCGTCCGCGGAGCGGAAGGCGTCCATCAGGCTCACGCCGATGTCGCCGAGCTGCAGCAGCCGGTCGTTCGGGATGACGATGAGCGTGTCGCACTCGTTGCGCAGCGCCTGGATGCCGTCTTCGGCCTGCTTGGCGCGGCGCTTGCCCTCGAAGGAGAACGGGCGCGTCACGACACCGATGGTCAGTGCGCCGAGCTTGCGGGCGATCGAGGCCACCACCGGCGCACCGCCGGTGCCCGTGCCACCGCCCTCACCTGCGGTGACGAAGACCATGTCGGCCCCCTTGAGGACCTCCTCGATCTCCTCGCGGTGGTCTTCGGCGGCCCTGTGCCCGACCTCGGGGTTCGCGCCGGCACCGAGGCCGCGGGTCAACTCGCGGCCGATGTCGAGCTTCACGTCGGCATCAGACATCAGCAAGGCCTGGGCGTCGGTGTTCACCGCGATGAACTCGACGCCCTTCAGCCCGACCTCGATCATGCGGTTGACGGCGTTGACACCGCCACCACCGATGCCGACGACCTTGATCACCGCGAGGTAGTTGTGCGGGGGCGTCATCGGATCCGCCTTCCTGATCGTGGTCCGCGCTGTGGTGCAGGGTGTGATGCACCCGGATTGCAACTCTCGACCTCTCATCGAGGCCCAGAGTTATGTCAACCCCATATGTTCCTGTTGGACGGTAAGCACCAGCGGTGCGTCGGTCCAGCAGCCACGCCGTAGGGTCCCAACACTGTGCGCTACTACTCCCCGGTCGTGCCGTCAAGTAGCGCGCACGGTCCTGAGTACGACGCACCCCAAGCCTAGTCGGACCTCGAATCGGAGATCGTCTCGCCCGCCCTATCGACGATTTTCCGTCGGCGCCGCCCGCCGGCTCGCCCTCCTGGGGACACCCCCGTGCTCATGGCATGAGCGGTCTAGGCCCCGACGGTGCCGTCCAGCAACTCCCGGGCCACGTCCAGATGGCCGGCTTGGCGGGCGGTCTCGTCGACGGGGTGCGCTTCACCTCGCCGGCCGCGGTCGCCAGCTTCGAGGGCGGCACCGCCCGCGTCGCGTCGGCATCCGAGGCCCTCGACCTTCAGTTCGATCGTGGCGCGTGAGGCCCCCGCATCGCACTTATCCGACACCGATCGTCTCTTGTGGACGATCAGGCGAACCTGAAGTACTTCCTTCGGGTGACAACGACCGATCCGGCTAATACCGCGAGTGGCAGTCCGATGAGCACGGTAGTCGTTCATCACCAGGAGGCATGTCTTGGCACCCGCACCCGCGTCCGTGCGTTCGCTCGTCGTCGAAGCGATCGTCCTGGAACTCGTCACGAGCAGGCTGGGCAGCCTCGTCGCACGGGTCGCGATGGCGCGGCTGAGGCCGAACGGCTGACGCGAAACATCAGGAGAATCCTTTGTGCTCCCAACCGATTCACCGGTCCTCGCACCGGCGGCCCCGCCGTTTCCCGACGCCGTCACGACCACCGGCACCACGACGATGACGAGCACGACCTCGAACTGAAGGACCTCAGTGGAAACTCTTCCACCGGTAGTGACCATCGGACCGGAATCACCGCCGAAGCGCCGGCCACCGTGGCTCGCGGTCGGTTTCACCCTGGTGGCGCTGACAGCGGGCGGGCTCGGCTTCGGACTCGGCAGGGCCACCGGTCCCGACCTGCTGCGCTCCGCCGGCGCGAGCCCGGCCTCGCCGTCCACCTCGTCCTCGCCGAACGTGTTCACGATCAGCGGGTCGATGACCGTCAACGGCCAGTGCGGTGCCGGTGGCTACACCGACGTCACGCTCGGCGGGCAGGTCGAGATCGTGAACCAGGACAACGAGGTGCTCGGCGTCGGCACGCTGCTGGGCGGCACCGGCTCGTGCTCCTTCAGGTTCACCGTCAGCGGCATCCCCGAAGGGCAACGGCTCTACGGCGCGAAGATCGGCAACGCGAACCGCGGCGTCATCTGGCACTCCGAGCAGGACGCGAAGCACCAGGGCTTCCACCTGACACTCGGCTGAGCGCCAAGAGCTGAGCGCCAGAGCTGAGCGCTAGGAAACCGTGGCCAGGTCCGGCGACGACACGTCGTAGGTCGTGCCTGGCCGCGAGAGCAGCACGAGCAGCACGGCCGCCTTGCGTGCCGTGTCGTCGGAGTTGCCCCACTTCACCACGCGGTTCCCCGACAGCGTCAGCTTCACGTCGGCACCGGTCGTCGCCGCCACCGACACCACGTCGGCCCGCAGCTTCTCCGGCAACCCGTTCACGACCCCGACCACGGCGCGAGTGGCCGGGTCCGAGGACGACGGCAGCGTCAGCACCAGTTCCGGGACGCCCGGCGCGGCGGCCGGGAGGACCGCGTAGTCCTTGCCGGTCGAGTCGACGAGGTGGAAGCCGTCGGGCAGCTTCACCGAACCGATCGGGGCGCGCTCGGTGATCAGCAGCCGGACCGTGCCCGGGAGCAGGCGTTCCACCTCCACGGCCGCGACGCGCGGGATGCCGGCCACGCGGTCGTGGATCTCCTTGAGGTCCAGGCGGACCAGCGGGGAGCCTGCCTCGATCGCCGCGACGGCGCGGACCTCGTCCTCGGTCAGCGCGCCGTTGCCGCGGACGTCGACCTGGCGGACGCCGAGCAACGGGGTGAAGAAGACGCAGTAGGCCAGTGCCAGCACGGAAAGCAGTGTCAGCAGCGCCACCAGGCGGCGGCGCAGGATCACCCTGCGCCGCGCCCGGTACTCAGCGCTCTTCGGTCTCCGGTTCGCGGAGCGAGCTCGCGTGGACCTGCCACGAACCGGTGCGCTCATGACAGCGCGCTGACGATCTCGGGGCCGAGCATCGTCACGTCACCGGCGCCCATGGTCACCACCAGGTCACCCTCCCGCGCCAGCGAGGCCACCAGCCGGGGAACGCGGTCGAACGACGGCTCGTAGTGCACGGAAGCCGTGACCTGCTCGGCGATCAGGCCGCCGGTCACGCCGGGTTCCGGCTCCTCGCGGGCACCGTAGACGTCCAGCACGACGACCTCGTCCGCCAGCGACAACGCGGCGGCGAACTCCGTGGCGAACGTACGCGTCCTCGAATACAGGTGCGGCTGGAACACCACGATCACTCGGCCCGCACCGGCGACCGGACGCGCGGCACGCAGCTGTGCGTCGACCTCGGTCGGGTGGTGCGCGTAGTCGTCGTACACCGACACGCCCTTGCCACGGCCCTTGAACTCGAACCGCCGGCGCACGCCACCGAACGCCGCGAGGCCTTCGAGCAGCCCGGCCTGGTCCGCGCCGAGCTCCAGGCCGGCCAGCAGAGCGGCGATCGCGTTCAACGCCATGTGCTCGCCCGGCACCGCGACCCGGACCTCGACGGCCACGCCGTCGATCTCGACGGACGCCAGGCCACCGGACTCCAGCGGCTTGTAGTCGACGAGGCGCGCGTCGGACGCGGAACGGCCGTACTCGCGCACCCGGATCCCGCGCGACCGAGCCTCGGTGATCAGGCGAGCGGCTCCAGGATCGTCCACACAGGACACCAGCACGCCGCCCGGCACGATCCGCTCCAGGAACGAGTCGAACACGGCCGTGTAGGCCTCGACGGTGCCGTGGTGGTCGAGGTGGTCGGCCTCCACGTTCGTCACGACGGCGACGGACGGCGAGAAGAACAGGAACGAGCCGTCGGACTCGTCCGCCTCGGCCACGAACACGCCACCGGTGCCCTGGTGGGCGTTGGCACCGGACTCGTTCAGGTCACCACCGATCGCGAACGACGGGTCGACCCGGCAGTGCTGCAACGCGACGGTGAGCATCGACGTGGTCGACGTCTTGCCGTGCGTACCGGCAACGCACACGACGCGGTGGTCTTCCATCAACGCCGCGAGCGCCTCGGCACGGCGCAGCACGGTGATGCCGCGTTCACGGGCCGACGCGTACTCGGGGTTCGTGTCCTTGATCGCGGTCGACACCACGACCTCGGTCGGACCGCCGACGAGCTGGTCGAGGTTCGAGGCGGCGTGACCGACGGCGATCCGCGCCCCCTGTGCGCGCAGGGCCAGCACGGTCCGCGAGTCCTTGGCGTCCGATCCGGACACCTGCACGCCGCGCGCCAGCAGGATGCGGGCGATACCGCTCATGCCGGCACCACCGATGCCGACGAGGTGAACGCGTTCGAGGGTCATTTCTTGATCACATCCAGAACGGAGCGGGCCAGGATCTCGTCCGCCTCACGACGGCCGGTGCCGAGCGTCGCGCGGGACATCTGCGCGAGCCGGTTGCGGTCCGCCATCAGCGGCACCACCAGCGAGGCGACCTTCTCCGGGGTGAGCTCGGCGTCCGGCACCAGCAGGCCGCCGCCCGCGGAGACGACCGGGCCGGCGTTCAGCGCCTGCTCACCGTTGCCGATGGGCAGCGGCACGAACACCGCGGGCAGGCCGACGGCCGACACCTCGGCGACGGTCATCGCGCCCGAACGGCACAGCACGGCGTCCGCGGCGGCGTACGCCAGGTCCATGCGCTCCAGGTACGGCACCGGCACGTACGCCGGGGCGCCTGGGAACTGTTGCACCTGAACGGAGTTCTTCGGCCCGTACGCGTGCAGCACACCCACGCCGGCACGGGCGAACTCCGCCGCGACCGGCGCCACGGCCTCGTTGATCGAACGCGCGCCCTGCGAACCGCCGAACACCAGCAGCACCGGCGCGTGCGGGTCCAGGCCGAAGAACCGGCGGGCCTCGTCGCGCAACGCGGCGCGGTCCAGCGACGTGATCGACTGGCGCAGCGGGATGCCGATGATCTGAGCGTCCATCAGCCCGGAGTCCGGCACCGCCGCGGCGACGTGCGCGGCGAACTTGGCGCCGACCTTGTTCGCGAGACCGGCCTTGGCGTTCGCCTCGTGCACCACGATCGGGATGCGGCCACGCGCGGCCAGGTAGGCGGGCAGCGCCACGTAGCCGCCGAACCCGACGACGACGTCCGCGCCGACGCGCTCCAGCACCTCGCGCGTCTGCTTCACGGCGCTGCGCACGTTCAGCGGCAGCTTCAGCAGGTCCAGGGTGGGCTTGCGCGGCATCGGCACCGGCGGGATCAGCTCCAGCGGGTACCCGCGAGCCGGCACGATCTTGTTCTCCAGGCCGCGTTCGGTGCCGAGCGCGACGACACGCGCGTCCGGCCGCAGCCGCATGACCGCGTCGGCCAGCGCCAGTGCCGGCTCGATGTGTCCGGCGGTACCACCGCCGGCTACCACGACGCACGGACCACTGGGGGCAGGGTGCCCGGTCAAGACTTCTCCCGAAGATAGTGTTGGCTGAAGATCAATTCAGTTGGATCGCCCGCGACCGCGGGTCGACCGGCCAAGCTCAGAACGGCCCTGTGCGCGCCGCGATTCGCGGCGACGGTACTCCGAAGGTGGAGCGGAGCGTCCAGCCATACGACGTTCGTCCATGACCGGAAGTTGCTGCGTGCGTGAACGGCCTGGTGCGCGGGGAGGCGTGGACGGACGGACCGGCTTGCGCTTGGCCGGTGGCCGGTACGCCTCGGGAGCGGGCAGCCTGAGCAGTCCGCCGACGCGGCCGGGACCGAGCGACCGCAGCGCCGACACGGCCTCGGGCTCGTGCCGGGCGCAGTTCGCCAGGATGCCGAACACGATCATGGTCGTCACGATCGAGGTGCCGCCGGAGGAGATCATCGGCAGCGTGAGGCCCGTGACGGGCAGCAGCTGCACGACGTAGCCGATGTTGATCGCGGCCTGCGCGACGAGCCACACCGTCAGGGTCGCGGACACGATCCGGATCCACGGGTCGGTGTTGCGCGACGCGATCCGCAGGCCGACCCACGCGAGTCCGCCGAACAGCACCAGCACCAGCCCGCACCCGACGAACCCGAGCTCCTCGCCGATGACGGCGAAGATGAAGTCCGACTCGACATTGGGCAGGTACCGCCACTGCGAGCTGCCCCGTGCGAGTCCCTTGCCGAACAGGCCACCGTCGGCGAGCGCGAACATCGCCTGCCGCGCCTGGTGACCGGCGCCGTCGGGATCGGCGTCGGGGTTGAGGAACGACGTCACGCGCTGCAGCCGGTACGTGGCACCGATCGCGAGCACGACGGCGCCCGCCACCGCGCCGGCGGCGATCACGCCGAACAACCGCATCGGCGCGCCCACGAACCACAGCAGGCTGATCAGCACCACGCCGAGCGTGATCGTGCCGCCGAGGTCGGGCTGGAGCATGACCAGCGCGAACACCAGCATCGCGACCGGCACGACGGGCACCAGCAGGTGCCGGTACTGCGACAGCAGCGCCCGCTTGGTGACCAGGACGTGCGCACCCCACAGCGCCAGTGCGAGCTTCACGGCCTCGATCGGCTGGAAGGAGACGGGCCCGAGCGTGAACCACGAGCGCGCGCCACCGCGGACGTCACCGAGCGGCGTCAGCACCAGCGCCAGCAACACCACGCCGATGCCCATCGCGGCCGTCGAGATGTGCCGCAGCCTGCGCAACGGGAAGCGCAGCATCACCCAGAACAGCACCGCGCCGATGCAGACGTAGATCAGCTGCTTCTGGAACACGCTGTACGCGGACACGCCCGACGCGACCTGTCCCGGCGCTGACGCGGACAGCACCATCACCAGGCCGAGCACGGTGAGCATGCCGAAGATCGCGAGCAACAGGTGGAAGTCGGCGAGCGGGCGGCTGAGCCACGAGGTCATACCGGTGCGCAACGAGGCGACACGGCCCGCGGGACGAACCTTCCGCTTGCTCCTCGGCTTGTCGGCGACGACGGTCACCGGGGCATCGTCTCCTGTGTCAAGCGCTCGAACGGGGATTCCTGGGGCGTGTCGCCCCTTCCGCTGGAGCGGGCCGTCCTTTCGAACCCTACCGGCCACCCGTGAGGCGCTTCACGGCGTCCGTGAACGCCTGCCCCCGGTGCGCGTAGTCGCTGAACATGTCCATCGACGCCGCCGCGGGCGCGAGCAGCACCGTGTCACCGGACTGCGCGAGCTGCTGCGCGGCGCGCACGACGTCGAGCATCGGATCGTCGGCGTCGGCGAGGTCGAGCGAGCGCACCGGCACGTCCGGCGCGTGCTTCGCCAGCGCGTCCGCGATGACCTGCCGGTCCGCGCCGATCAGCACCGCGCCCCGCAGCCGGCGGGCCTCGGTCCGCACCATCTCCTCGACCGAGGCGCCCTTGAGCAGCCCACCGGCGATCCAGACGACGCTGTCGAACGCCCGCAGGGACGCCACGGCCGCGTGCGGGTTCGTCGCCTTCGAGTCGTTGACGTACCTGATGTTCGTGGCGTCGACGGTGACGAGCACGGCGCGGTGCGCGGCCGGTTCGAACGCCTCCAGGCCCTCGCGCACGGCCTCGGACGGCACGCCGTACGCGCGCGCCAGGGCCGTGGCGGCCAGTGCGTCCGCGATGCCGGGAGGGCCCGCCGGACGGATCTTCGCGACCTCGACCAGTGCCTCGTCGTCGGCGAACGCGCGGTCGACCAGCCAGCCGTCGCGCACGCCGAGCTGGCCGTCCTCGGGTTCGTCGAGCGTGAAGCCGATCCGGTCCCGTGCGGTCGACGCCTCCAGCAGGTCGCCGACGAGCTCGTCGTCGAGCCAGCCGATCGCCACGTCACCGGTGAGGATCCGGGCCTTGGCCGCGGCGTAGGCGTCCATGCCGCCGTGCCAGTCGAGGTGGTCCTCGGCGAGGTTGAGCAGCGCGCCCGCCTGAGGCCGCACCGAAGGCGCCCAGTACAGCTGGAAGCTCGACAGCTCCACCGCGAGCACCCGGCGCCCGGCCAGCAACGCGTCCACGACCGGCAGGCCGACGTTCCCGCAGGCCACGGCGTCCGCGCCGGCGGCCTGCAGGATCGACTCCAGCATGCCGACCGTCGTGGTCTTGCCGTTCGTGCCCGTCACCGCGAGCCACACCGGCGGGTCGGCGAGCTCGGTGCCCATCCGCCAGGCCAGTTCGACCTCGCCGATCACCTCGATGCCGGCCCCGGCGGCGGCCGCGAGCAACGGGCTCGACGGCTGCCAGCCGGGGCTAGTGACCACGAGGGAGGTGCCGGCCGGCGGTTCCGTCAGTCCGGGCACCAGTTCCACGCCTTCGAGCAGGGTCTCCAACGCCGCCAGTCGTTCCGGCGACGAGTCCGTCACCACGACCTCGGCGCCCGCCGCGAGCAACGCCTCGGCGGCGGACCGGCCGGTCACTCCAGCACCGGCCACCAGCACCTTCGTCCCGGCCAGCTTGGTCATAACTCTAGAAACCGCCCGTCAGCCACTCGCTGTAGAACACGCCGAGCCCGAACATGCAGCAGATGCCCGCCATCAACCAGAACCGGATGATGACAGTGGTTTCTGCCCAGCCCGCGAGCTCGAAGTGGTGGTGGAAGGGGGCCATGCGGAACAGGCGCCGTCGTGAGGTGCGGAAGACCGCGACCTGCAACGCCACCGACAGGGCCTCGACCACGAACAGACCACCGATGACGATCATCAGCAGCTCGGTGCGGGTCGCGATCGCGAGACCGGCGACGAGGCCGCCGAGCGCGAGCGAGCCGGTGTCACCCATGAAGATCTTGGCCGGAGCCGCGTTCCACCAGAGGAAGCCGATGCAGCCCGCCATCGCGGCCGCGGCGATCACCGCCAGGTCCAGCGGGTCGCGCACGTCGTAGCAGCCCGCGACGGCGTAGCTGGAGCAGTTGTAGCGGAACTGCCAGAACGAGATCACCACGTAGGTGCCGAACACCATCGCCGACGAGCCGCCGGCCAGGCCGTCGAGGCCGTCGGTGAGGTTCACGGCGTTCGACCACGCGGCGACCATGCCGTAGCAGAAGACGATGAACCCGACGACGCCGAACGAGACCACGGTGATGTCGCGGACGAACGACAGGTTGACCGACGCGGGCGTCAGGCCGTCCTTGTTCGGGAACTGCAGCACCAGGATCGCGAACGTGATCGTCGCGATGAACTGGCCGACCAGCTTCGCCGTCTTGTTCAGGCCCAGGTTGCGGGCCTTGCGGATCTTGATGAAGTCGTCGAGGAAGCCGACGACGCCGAGCGACGTCGTCAGCATCAGCACGAGCAGGCCGGACGCCGACGGGGTCTGCCCCGACGCCGATGCCGACATCGAGTTCACGAGGTGCGTGCCGAGGTAACCGGCCCACATCGCGACCAGGATGGCGAGGCCACCCATGGTCGGCGTACCGCGCTTGGTCTTGTGGTGCTGCGGACCGTCCTCGCGAATCTCCTGGCCGAAGCCCTGGCGAGAGAAGATCTTGATCAGGTAGGGCGTCAGCAGGATCGACACTGCCAGTGCGATCGCTGCGGCGATCAGGATGCTCTTCACTTGGTTCCTGCCTCCAGCAGGGCCTCGGCAATGCGCCACAGGCGATAGGCGTTGGATGCCTTGACCAGCACTACGTCACCGGGCCGGACTTCCCCCTGCAGCAACTCGATCGCCGCGTCCGCGTCCGGCACCCTGACGGATTCGTCTCCCCAAGATCCTTCCAGGTGCGCGCCCTGGTGCATCGCGCGGGCCGCCTCACCCACGACGACCAGCTTGCTGATGTCGAGGCGCACCACCAGGCGGCCGATCTCGTCGTGCTCGCGCACCGCGTCGTCGCCCAGTTCCGCCATCGGGCCGAGGACGGCCCAGCTGCGGCGCGCGGGCGTGGTGGCGCGCGAGATCGACGCGAGTGCCTTCAGTGCCGCCCGCACCGAGTCGGGGTTCGCGTTGTAGGCGTCGTCGATGACGGTCACGCCGTCCGCGCGGTCGGTGATGACCATGCGGTGTGCGGAGACCCGTTCCGCCGCACCGAGTCGCTGCGCGACCTCGGCGGGCGTGGCGCCCAGTTCGAGGGCGATCGCGGCGGCGACCAGTGCGTTGCCCACCTGGTGCGTGCCGTTGAGCGCGAGCTTGACGTGTGCGTCGCCCTGCGCGGTCTTCAGCGTGAAGCTCGCACGGGCCTGCTCGTCCAGCTCGATGTTCTCGGCGCGGACGTCGGCCTTCGGGTTCTCGCCGACCAGGACGACCTTGGCCTTCGTGCGGCTCGCCATGCCCGCGACCAGCGGGTCGTCGGCGTTGAGGATCGCGACGCCGTCTTCCGGCAGCGACTCGACGAGCTCGCCCTTGCCCTGTGCGATGCCCTCGCGCGAACCGAACTCGCTGAGGTGCGCGGTGCCGACGTTCAGCACGGCACCGAAGCGCGGCGGCGCGATCTCGCAGAGGTGCGCGATGTGGCCGACGCCGCGTGCGGACAGTTCCAGCACCAGGAACTTCGTGTCCTCGGTGGCCCGGAGCGCGGTCCACGGGTGGCCCAGCTCGTTGTTGAACGAGCCGGGTGGCGCGATGGTCTCGCCGGCCGGTGCCAGCACCTGGGCGATCAGGTCCTTGGTGGACGTCTTGCCCGCCGAGCCGGTGATGCCGATGATCGTCAGGTCCTTCAGGCGGTCCGTGACGTGGCGGGCGAGCTTGGCCAGCGCCGCGAGCACCGCCGCGCCCTCGCCGCCGCGGTCTCCCGCGAGCACGTAGGCGTTGGCGTGCTTGGTCTCCACGGGCGGCGCGACGACCGACGGGGCGTCGACCTCGCGGCCCGCCAGCACACCGGCCGCGCCCGACGCCACGGCCTGCGCGGCGAAGTCGTGGCCGTCCACGCGTTCGCCGGGCAGTGCCAGGAAGAGACCCCCCTCGGTGACCTTGCGGGTGTCGAACTCGATGGTGCCGGTGACCACCGGACTGCCATCGGTCGCGTGCAGGCGTCCGCCGACGATCTCAGCGATCTCGGCGAGCGTGAGTGCGATCAACGGTGCGCCTCTCTGATCGCGGCGGTCAGCGTCTCGACGTCCGAGAACGGATGGATCACGCCGGCGATCTCTTGTCCCGTCTCGTGTCCCTTGCCCGCCACGACGACGACGTCACCCGGACGGGCCAGCTCCACGGCCTTGAAGATCGCGAGCTTCCGGTCGCCGATCTCGAGCACCTCGCCCCGGTTCGCGGTGGCGAGGGCCCCTTCGAGCATGGCGGCCCGAATGGAGGACGCGTCTTCGGTCCTGGGGTTGTCATCGGTGATGATCAACACCTCGGCCCGTTCGGCGGCGGCCTCGCCCATCAGCGGGCGCTTGGCCCGGTCGCGGTCACCACCGCAGCCGAGCACGACGATCACCCGGCCGTCGGTCTTGGCGCGCACGGCGTCGAGCGCGAGCGCGACGGCGGCGGGCTTGTGCGAGTAGTCCACGACGGCCGTGAAGGCCTGGCCCTCGTCTACGCGCTGCATGCGGCCGGGCACCTGCACGGTCCTCAGGCCCTCGGCGATCGCCTCCGGGCCGATGCCCTCCAGGTGCAGGCAGGCGATGGCCAGCAGGGCGTTCGCGATGTTGAAGCTGCCCGCGAGCGGGAGGTGGATGCGGATGTCGCCGTCGGGGCCGTGCGCGGTGAACGTCTGCTCACCGGTCGGGCTCACCTCGACGTCGCTCGCGGTCCAGGTGGCGGGCCTGGTCGTGGCGACGGTGGTGGTGCCGGGCTTGACCAGCCGCTCGCCCCAGTCGCCGTCGACGCAGACGACCTCCTTGCGCGCGCGGCCGTCGAACAGCTGCGCCTTGACCTGGAAGTACTCCTCCATGTCGGCGTGGAAGTCGAGGTGGTCCTGGCTCAGGTTCGTGAACGCGCCGATCTCGAACTCGGTGGCGGCGACGCGGCCCATGTGCAGCGCGTGGCTCGACACCTCCATCGCCACGTCGGTGACACCGCGCTCGGCCATGACCGCGAACAACGCCTGCAGGTCCGGCGCCTCGGGCGTGGTGTGCGAGCTGCCGAGCTGCTCGGTGCCGATGCGGGTGCCGACCGTGCCGATCAGGCCGGTGTTCTTCCCGGCGGCGCGCAGCACCGACTCGATCATGTACGTGGTGGTGGTCTTGCCGGACGTGCCGGTGACCCCCCACAGCTTGATCTTCGTCGACGGCCGTCCGTAGACGTGCGCGGCGAGCAGGCCCACGACCTCACGGGGGCGCGGGTGGATCAGCACGGGCACGTCTTTGAGGGAGTCGCGCGCGGCTCCGGCCTCGTCCGTCAGCACGGCGACGGCACCGTTCGCGATCGCCGTCTCGGCGAAGTCGGCACCGTGGACGCGGGCACCCGGCAGCGCGGCGTACAGGTCTCCGGGGACCACGTGCTGTGCACGCAGAGTCACCCCCGTCACCTGGACGTCGGCATGTGCTGGCCTGGTCAGGTGCACGTCGGCGACCGCGGCGAGAGCAGCCACGGAAGCAGGGCGAATGGCGTTGGGGCGGGGCGGGGCGGTCGCGACCTTGCCCTCGAGCTTGGCAGGCACGGGCAAGAGGCTACCGGCGTACACAGAGTGGCCGAGCGGCGCGTTGGCGTTCGGGTGATGATCGGAGGATCTGGGCCGTTCGGGTGGCCCGCCGCGCTGGTCTTGGCGGGCGAGCCCGTCCGGCGGAACAAGTTCCTGCCCGCTTCGTGACTTAGTGCCCTGTGAGCACTGGTGCGGCTGCGGTGAGGTAGGGAGCGGCAGGAGGCGGCGATGAGAACCAGCTCGGCGGTGGAAGCCAGGAGATTCTCGTTCTGGGCACCGGATTTCAGTCGTTCCGTGACGGTGGGAGTGGACACTTCCGAAACCGCTTATCACGCGTTCGAGTGGGCCGCGCGACACGCGTGGTCGCTCAGGACGGATCTGCAGGTGTTCCTCGCGGACCCCGGCGACACGACGGTCCAGCGAGTCCTGGAACGGCTCCCCATGCTCACCGCCCACTTCCGCCCGAGCGGAGACGACCCGGTGGCCGCACTGGTGAGGGCGTCGGACTCCAGCGCGACCTTGGTCTTGGGGTGCAAAGGCGAACAGCACCGCAGCCTGGGGCTGGGCTCCCTCGTCCTCCCGGTGTTGCGCCGCGCGCGGTGCGGAGTCGTGGTGGTGCGCGGCCGTCCCAAGGCGATCCGCGGCGAACACGGCTGGATCACCGCTGCCGTCGGCGGGTGCGAGGACCCGGTCGTGCTGCGGCGCGCGGTCGAGCTCTGTCGCACCCGCCGAGCACGGTTGCGTCTGCTGCACATCCACCCGCCGGCTCAGCACGGCGCGACCGTGCCTCGTGACGAGGCAGCGGTCCGCCGGGCGGTGCTGTTCTTGCGCACCACCGCTCCCGAGCTGACGCCCGAGGTGCTGGTGGAGTCACGGCATCCGCACGAGGCCTTGGCGGAGCTGGACTCCGACCTGGTGGTCGTGGGACGCGGCGGGCAGAACGACGGCGTCGGGCTGATCACCCGGGCCGCGCTCTACCACTCGTCCTGTCCCGTGCTGGTGGCCCGGCCGGAACCGTTGCAGAACGACCGCGCGGCGCTTTAACAAGCCTTGCGCAGCACGGTTCCCGTCGTGCCGGGCAGGGCCACGAAGGTGACCGGGGCGCCCGTCTCGTCGATCTGGGTCTCGTCGAGCCTGACCGTGACGGGCGCGCTACCGGTCCTGTTCGCGTTGACGATCACGGTGCCGCACTCGAAGTCGCGCTGGTGCACGTTCTTCGCGACCTCGCGGTGGGCGCCGAGCGGGGTGCCGAGGTCCCAGTCGTACTCCGCGCGCCACTGCGAGGGGTTGTCGTAGCGGTCGGTCTGCTCGATCTCCGAGATCGCCGCGTGCTCGCCCTTGGCCAGCAGGTAGCTCGCGAAGGCGTAGCGGAACGGCTGCTCGGCGCCGCTGTGGTGCGGCTGGACCCAGGTGATCTTGCCCTTGGCCTCGTTGGCGGTGATCTCGGCGATCTGCCGGCTCCAGCCCTGCGGGTACTCGGACAGCAGGTCCTTGTCGCCGAAGGTCAGCCACCACTCGTCGAAGCCGCCGTCGAGGTGCTCGACGTAGGAGTCCCAGGCGCCGTCGCGCAGGCGGGCGTTGGACATGTTCGCGACGGTCTTGAGCCCCGCGTCCACGAACTTCTGCCTGGTGCCGGCGAGCATCGAGACGTAGGCCTCGCGCATCGACTCGTCGGTCGGGTAGGCGACCGGGCAGACGCCTTCGTGGTAGGTGTCGCAGGCGAACAGCGCGTTGTCCATGAAGACGCCGTCGAAGACCTGGGCCGAGGACGCGATCACGTTGTCCGCCCAGGCGTTCTGGTACGCGGTGTTGCCGACGTCCATCTGCCAGTGGCCCTCGTAGCCGCCGTACTCGAGGCGGTGGCCGGCGGAGTCGCGCAGGAACCACGACGGGTCGGCCGCGCAGTACCCGACGCCGGTCGGCAGATCGGAATCGTCGACACCGTTCGAGCACGCATAGCTGCGCGTCGACGAGAGGTCCTTGTAGACGAAGGTCTGGATCTTCGGATTGGCCCTCTTGAACTTCGCGGCAAGATCGCTTTCCCAGGCGTTGAGCACCACGTGCGAACGGCGCTGCGCCTCGGTCTCGATCATTTGATCATTGATGGGGGTGCTGTTCATGTGAAGCCAGAACGACTCGGTCGTCGATTCGTCCTCACCTGCTTGACCTGCGGGAACCATGGTCACCGCCAGGACGCCCGCCAAGATCGAAATACTGAATGAACGCACGCCGAACCCCATCTCGCCTTGCCACTCCGGTTTCGGAGTATTAGACGTGATGGATTGCGTCTCATTGCGAAAAGTTTTTCACTGTCAAAAAGAATTGTTCTGTCGTCACGCCTGGGCGTGGTTCAGATCACTTGCACGACGGGCGCGTCCGAATAAGAATGCGCGCCCGCCGCGACGAGCTACATCTGCAGCTGGACGAACGGTGTCTGCTCGGCCGACATCGGCACCTGGAACCGCTGGGTGAGATAGGTCGCGATGTCGTGGAACAGCGGCGCGGCCGACCCGCTGAACGGGGTGCCCGTCGGCGCGTCGAGCATGATGCCGACGACGTAGCGCGGGTTGTCGGCGGGGAGGATGCCCGCGAACGTGATCCAGTACTGGGACTGGGAGTAGCACTTGCAGTTCTGGTCGATCTGCTGCGCCGTGCCGGTCTTGCCGGCGATCTGGTAGCCGGGCAGAGCGGCCTGCTTGCCGGTGCCGTTCTGGTTCGCGTCGCGCGGGTCGGACTGCGTGACCGAGCGGAACATGTCGCGGACGGTCTTCGCGGTCTCCGGCGACACCACGCGCACGCCTTCGGGACGCTGCTTCTCCGACCGCGCGCCCTCCTCACCGATCTCGGCGCGGATCAGCCGCGGCGGGATGCGCACACCGTCGTTGGCGATGGCCTGGTACATGCCGGTCATCTGCAGCAGCGTCATGGAGAGGCCCTGGCCGATCGGCAGGTTGCCGAACGTCGAGCCGGACCACTGGCCCAGCGGCGGGACCTGACCCGCCTCCTCGGCGGGGACGCCGGAGTTGGTGCGGCGGCCGAGACCGAACTTCTGGAGCATCTCGGCGTAGCGCTCCTTGCCGACCTCCTGGGCGGCGATCAGCGTGCCGACGTTGGAGGACTTCGCGAAGACGCCGGTGAACGACATCGGCACGGTCCCGTGGTTCCACGCGTCCTTGATCGTCCGGTCGGCGACCTTGATCGACCCCGGCACAGACAGGACGTCGTCCGGTTTGAACAGGCCGTACTCGACGGCCGAGGCGGCCGTGACGATCTTGTTCACGGAGCCGGGCTCGAAGCTGTAGGCGACCGCGGTGTTGCGCTTCTGGTCCTCGGAGGCCTGGCCGAAGTCCGTCGGGTCGTACGTCTTGTCGTTGGCCATCGCGACGATCTCGCCGGTGCGGCTGTCCAGCACGACGGCGGAGCCGTTCTTGGCGCCGGACTTCTTGGTGTAGTCGCTGACCATCTGCTGGACCGCGTACTGCGTGTCGATGTCGATCGTCAGCTCGAGGCTCTTGCCGGGCTGCGGCTTCACGAGCTCGCGCTCGGTGTTCGGGATGACGAGGGTGTCGTCGCCCGACATCGTGTCGACCACGCGGCGGCCCATCCGGCCCGCGAGCACGTTGTCCTGGGCGTTCTCCAGGCCGAGGATGCCCTGGACGGTCGGGGGCTTCTCCTCCTGGCGCCAGTTCGCCGCGCCGATGATGTTCGACGCCAGGTCGCCGTTGGGGTAGATGCGCTTGGAGCGGTACTCCGAACCGATCTCCGCCGGGTACTTGGCGACGATCTTCGCGGCCTTGGCCGGTTCGGCCTCGCTGACCAGGACCTCGTAGGAGATGTCCTTCACCAGCTGCTGGTAGACGGTCTCCTCGTCGGTCTTCTCCCCGTTGACCTGGGGTCCCAGCGTCGACGAGATGAACTTCGCCATCTCGCGCGCACGGTCCTCATATGTGCCTGGGTACTTCTTCTCGTCCTTCTTGTGGGCGTCGTCCCAGTTCTTCCGCGCGCGCTGCGGAAGAATGTAGAGCGCGCGCACCTCGATCGAGAACGCGAGCTGGTTGCCGTTGCGGTCGAGGATCGAACCGCGCTCGGCGGGGATGTCGATGGGCGTAGTGCGCTGCTTCTGCGCCTGCAGCGAGAGCTCCTGCGCCTGCAGTCCCTGCACCTGCACGAGCTTGACGCCCGCGATCACCAGGGCGCCGATCAGCAGGACGCGGCCGACTCCGATCCGCAGCCTGCTGTTGCCGCCCAGACGCGCGGCCGGGCGGGAGCCGCGGACCGACAGCGGGCGTCGCGACCCCCTCTGCTGCGGACCGGGCATCAGCCACCCGCCGGAGGAGTGGTGCCGGCGGGAGGCTGACCGGACGCGGGCGGCTCGGACGACGGAGGAGGCGGTGACGTCGACTTGGTCGGTGCGCTCGGCTTGCCGAACTCCTCGATCGAGCCGTCCGGGTTCTGCCGCAGCCGTGCCGGGTTCGACGGCTGGACCAGGCCCATCTCGGTGGCGCGGCGCGCGAGGTCGGTCGGCGACTCGAGCAGCGCCACCTCACGGCGCAGCTGCTCCATCTGCAACGTCAGCTTCTCGGCCTCCGCCCGCGCCTCCTGCAGCCGGTAGGTGTCGGCGGCGGCCTGGGTGGAGAAGTACATGATCGCGGCGACGCCCGCGCCCAGCACGAGCATCACGAGCACGACGAACGGCGCCTTGGAGGCGGCCTTCTGCTGCGGGTTGGCGGTGCCGCCCCGCAGGTTCGAGGCGCGCTGGGCCCGCCGCGCGTAGGCACGCTCGGCACCGGCGGTCCGCCGCCGGGCCTTGTCCTTCTGCGCTGCCTTGTCCTTCGAGGGATCGCGGGGCGACGGCCCGCCGACCCGTGCGGGTGCGGTCATCTCGGTGCTCCGATCCGCTCCGCCGCGCGCAGGCGCACCGGCGCCGCACGCGGGTTTTCCTCGATCTCCTGCTCGTTCGCTACTTCCGCGCCCCTCGTGAGCAACTTGATCTCAGGCCCGTGGCCCGGCAGCTCGACCGGCAGGCCCGGCGGCGTCTTGGACTTCGCCAGCTCCGCGAGCGCCTGCTTCACCATCCGGTCCTCCAGGGACTGGTACGACTCCACGACGATCCGCCCGCCGACGGCCAGCACGCCCAGGGCGGCCGGCAGCGCGAGACGCAACGACTCCAGCTCTCCGTTGACCTCGATCCGCAACGCCTGGAACGTGCGCTTCGCCGGATGTCCGCCGGTGCGCCGCGAAGCCGCGGGCACGACGGCGTAGAGCAGCTCGACGAGACGGCCGCTGTTGGTGAACGGCTCCTTCTCGCGCTCCCGCAGCACCGCGGAGGCGATCTTGCCCGCGAACCGCTCCTCGCCGTAGGTGGAGAGGACCCGCGCGAGGTCGCCGTGCGAGTACGTGTTCAGCACGTCCGCCGCCGTCATGCCGGTGCCCTTGGACATCCGCATGTCGAGCGGCGCGTCCTTCGAGTACGCGAACCCGCGCTCCGCCTCGTCGAGCTGCAACGAGGACACGCCGAGGTCCATCAGCACACCGTCCACGTGCGAGTAGCCGAGGTCTTCCACGGCTTCGTCGATGTGGTCGTAGGTGACGTTGACGAGATGAACGCGGTCGCCGTGGCGCGCGAGCCGCTTGCCGGCCATCTCGATGGCCTGCGGGTCGCGGTCGAGCCCGATGAGCGTGAGCTCGGGGTGGGCGCTCAACAGCGCGTCGGAATGGCCGCCCATGCCGAGCGTCGTGTCGACGACGACGGCGGGCTTGCCGGAGAGCGCTGGAGCGAAGAGTTCCAGGACGCGGTCCAGCAGCACCGGAACGTGCCGCGGCTGATCCATCGTCCCTCTACTCCCCTGATGCGCGTTTCGGGTGACGTCAGGTCCCCGCCCGCCCGTCGAACCTGGCGCCGGGGAAGGTGCGCCAGGGCCGATAGTCGAGCGGACCGAGGCCTCACGGCACCCGAATCGCGTGTGGAACATCCGGCCTGTTGCTCGGCTGACCGCCATCAGAAGACGCCCGGAATGACCTCCTCGCGAGCGGTGGCGTAGCCGTCCTCGTGCTCGTCGAGATAGGTCTGCCAGGCCGCCGCGTCCCAGATCTCCATCCTGGTGAACGCGCCGACGACCACGCACTCCTTGGTCAGCCCGGCATACCGGCGCAGTTCCGGTGCGATCAGGACGCGGCCCTGACCGTCCGGACGCTGCTCGTCCGTTCCTGCGAACAGATAACGCTGATAGGCGCGTACGGCGTCGTTGGTGAACGGCGCCTCGGCGACCTTCTTCGCCATCTGCTCGAACTCCGCCCGGGGAAACACGTACAGGCAGTGGTCCTGGCCCTTGGTGACCATGAGACCTCCCGCCAGTTCGTCCCGGAACTTCGCAGGCAGTGTCAGCCGGCCTTTGTCGTCGAGGCGCGGGTAGTGAGTGCCCAGGAACACGGCAACCACCTCCCTTGCCGGACGACGCGACCGGCAGTGGAGCCCCCGTCTGCCCCACCGGCCGCCACAGTACCCCACTTTTCACCACAGTCAACGTTGAAACAGGTGTCCGCGCAGCATGTCGTGATCTGTTTGCCCAGGTAGACGCCGTGTGACAGCGTGGGGGGACGGTGGGGGAGCTGGTGCGTCACCACCTTCGCGGGTGAGAGTTCAGGCCCGAATAAGCACTCGAACGGCCTAGAAAATTCGGCGAAAACAGCGCGTGGCGGCGAGATGGTGGGGGAAGGTGGAAACTGGTGGAGCGAACCCGATGTAGCCCGCAGGTGTAGGGCACTTAGCCGTGGTTTGACACACTGCGTGAAACGCTCACACGTCCGTGTTCCGGACACGGCTGCTGGAGGTTTAGTGACGCCGGGAAGCCCAAGCGCGAACAGTCACGCGCCGGTCGATCAGGTTCTGGGTGAGTTGCACGGCGCCGTCCAGCGGATCGCCGCGAACGTCGAGCGCGTGCTCGTCGGCAAACCCGACGTGGTCCGCCTTGCCCTCGTGACGCTGCTCGCCGAAGGGCACCTGCTGGTCGAGGACGTGCCGGGTGTCGGCAAGACCTCGCTGGCGAAAGCGCTTGCCCGCTCGATCGACTGCACCGTGAGCCGCGTGCAGTTCACGCCGGACCTGTTGCCCAGCGACATCACCGGCTCGTCGATCTACAACCGGCAGGAGAACGACTTCGAGTTCCGGCCAGGACCGATCTTCGCGAACATCGTCGTCGGCGACGAGATCAACCGCGCCTCCCCCAAGACGCAGTCCGCGCTGCTGGAGTGCATGGAGGAGCACCAGGTCACGGTCGACGGGAACACGTACCCGCTGGGTTCGCCGTTCATGGTGATCGCGACGCAGAACCCGATCGAGATGGAGGGCACCTACGCCCTTCCGGAGGCACAGCGCGACAGGTTCACCGCGCGCGTGTCGATCGGGTACCCGGACCCGCAGGCCGAGCTGGCGATGGTCGACGAGCACGCGGGCCACAACCCGCTCGACGACCTGCGGCCCGTCTCGGACGCCGCGCAGATCCTGCGACTGGTCGAGGCCGTGCGCCGGGTGCACCTGTCGCCCGAGGTCCGCAGGTACGCCGTCGAGCTGGTCTCGGCGACGCGCCGCCTGCCGGAGCTGCGGCTCGGTGCCTCGCCGCGTTCCACGCTGCACCTCGTCCGCGCCGCACGCGCGCAGGCCGCGCTGGCCGGCCGTGACTTCGTGGTGCCGGACGACATCCACGCGGTGGCGATCCCGGTGCTGGCGCACCGGCTGGTGATGACCGCCGAGGCGCAGGCCGCTCGCCGGTCCCCCGCCGAGCTGATCAGGGCGCTGCTGCAGCGGGTGCCGGTGCCGACGGCGGCACTCGACCCGAGCGCGGCGTTCGTCCGCAGCATGAACAACAACAACGCAGGGACGCCACGCTAACGATGCGCACCGCACTCTCCGGTCTGACCACACGCGGAAGATGCTTGCTGGCCGCGGGGTTCGCCGCCGGAGTGTGCGCCGCGGTGCTGAACGAACGCGACCTGCTGAGGGTCGCCGCCTTCGTGATCGCGCTGCCCCTGCTGGCCGCGTGGCTCGCGACGAGGGCCCGGGTGGGGTTGCACGCCGCCCGGTTCCTCGCCCCGAGCCGGGTGCCGGTGGGTGCGGCGTCCGAGGTGAAGCTCGACCTGCGCAGCACCGGCCGGCTGCCCACGGGCGGGCTGATGCTGGAGGACACCGTGCCGTACGCCCTGGGCGCGCGGCCGCGGTTCCTCGTGGAGCGGTTGCCCCGCAACACGCCGACGTCGTTGCGCTACCCGCTCAAGCCGGTGATGCGCGGCATCCAGCAGGTCGGCCCGCTGATGGCGCGGATCACCGACCCGTTCGGCCTCGCCGAGTTCGACCGCGAGCTCGCGGGCCGTTCCCGGCTGGTCGTGGTGCCTCGGGTGGTGCGGCTGTCCGGTCTGCCCGGCGGGTCCGGCATGGGCGCGGGCGACGACGGCTCGGTGCGGCTGCGGGCCGGTCAGGGCGAGGACGACGCGGTGGTGCGGCCGTACCGCCAGGGCGACGACCTGCGGAAGGTCCACTGGCGGTCGACGGCCCGGCGTGACGAGCTGATGGTGCGCGTCGAGGAGCGTCCGTGGCGCGGTGGCACGACGATCCTGCTGGACCACCGGGTGCACGCGCACCGCGGCAGCGGGCCCACGGCGTCACTGGAGTGGGCGATCTCGTTCGCGGCGTCCATCTGCCTGCACCTGCACCACTTCGGCCACCAGGTGCGCCTGGTCTCCGAGGACGGGCGGGTGCTCGCGGGCGGGTCGTCCGACGGCGGGCACAGCGACCACGTGGTGCTGGACTCGCTCGCGGCCCTGCAGGGCTCGCACCGCCGTGAGCTCAGCGGCGGCATGGACCCCGGTGCGGGTCAGGAGGTCATCGCGGTGCTCGGCGGTCTCTCGCCGGCGTCGGCGGAGGAACTGGTCCGGTACCGGCCGCGCGGCACCCGCAGCCTGGCCGTGTTGCTGGACGTGAACGCCTGGGACGGTGGCAGCAGCAACTCAGCCGCCTCCGCTCCGGAACCCGAGGACGCCCGGCGGTTGCTGAGCGGCGCGGGCTGGGGCGTGGCGATCGCGAAGCCGTCCGCCTCGATGCAGCAGGTGTGGCAGGAGCTGTGCGCCTCGGCCGGAACCCGGGGCCCGTCGTTTCGCTCGGAGGTGGGCTGATGGGATCCCGTTCCGCTGCTTCTAAGGGCACCGAGCCCGAGTGGTTCACCTCGGCGACGCCGTGGATCGCCGCGCTGGCCGTGCTCTGCGCGTCCACTGCGCTGTCCGGCGTGATCGAGGGCGACCTGTGGCTGGTGCGGATCGGCGTGGTGATCGTCGCGATCACCGTGACCGGCGCGTTCCTGCGGGCGACCCGGCTGACCCCGCCGCTGGTCGCGATCGCCCAGGTCTTCGTGCTGTTGTGCCTGCTCACGGCCCTGCACACGCGGTCGGGCATCTTCCTGTTCCTCCCCGGTCCCGACGCGCTGAGCGAACTCGGCGACGTGCTCGCGGACTCCGTGACGCAGGTGCAGACCGGGGTACCGCCGGTGCACGCGTCACCGGCGATCCAGGCGCTCGTGGTGCTGGCGATCGGCCTCGTCGCGGTGCTGGTGGACACGCTGGCCGTGGCCGCGGCGGCTCCGGCGGCGTCCGGCCTGGTGCTGCTGTGCGTGTTCGCGGTGCCCGCGTCGCTGGCCGACGAGATGCTGCCGTTCTGGACGTTCGTCCTGGGCGCGGCGGCGTTCGCGATGCTGCTCGCGGTTGACGGCCAGCACCGGCACGAGGCGTGGCGCGGCCGGCTCGGTTCCGGGTCGGCCAGCGGGTCCGGCGGGTCCGCGACCTCGGTGGCGGCGATCGCGATGGTGATCGCGCTGGTCGTCGGCGCGGGCTTCACGCTCGTCGGCACGGTCGGCAGGCTGCCCGGCAGCGGCGGCGGTGGTGGCGGCAAGGGCGGCATCGGCCTGAGCGAGATGACGTCGTTGCGCGGCATGCTCAACCGCGGCCGCAGCGCCGAGGTGTTCTACGTGCGCGGCATGACCGATCCGACGTACATGCGGGCGTCCACGCTCGCGCAGTACGTGCCGAACAAGGGCTGGGAACGCGGCACCCCTCCCGGCGGCCAGCCGGCGCGCGGTGAGCTTCCGCCCCAGCCGGGCGACCGCGGCGAGGGCAAGACCACCCGGATCAACATCGAGCCGCGCGACTGGCGGAGCTTCTGGCTGCCGACCTACGGCGCCGTCCGCCGCATCGACACCCCGGACCAGGACTACCAGTTCGACCCGAAGAAGGGTGTGATCTACACCCAGCGGGAGCGCGAGCCGGAGGCCTACGAGATCGACACGGTGATGGCGACGCCGTCGAAGCAGGCGCTGCGGCTGGCACCCACCCAGGCGAACGCGGTCGATCGCGAGTACTACAAGTTCGACGGGGTCGAGCAGCCGATCGTGGACCTCGCCAGGAAGGCCGTCGAGGGCGCCACCAACGACTTCGACAAGGCGGCCGCGCTCACGGCCTTCTTCAACGGCCCCACCAGCGGGTTCACCTACGACCTCAAGACCGGCGGCGACGTCACCACGGACGCGCTGACCGACTTCGTGCTGCGGGGCAAGGTCGGCTACTGCGAGCAGTTCGCGTCCGCGATGGCCGTGATGGCCCGCGTGGTCGGCCTGCCGTCGCGCGTGGCGATCGGCTTCACCGCCGGCGTTCCGTCCGGGGACGGCTCCTACCGCGTGATCAGCACCGAGGACGCCCACGCGTGGGTCGAGATCTTCTTCCCGAACTACGGCTGGATGACGTTCGACCCGACCCCGGTCAACGACGGCCGCGGCATCGTGCCGCCGTACCTGCGCGAGACCGCGCCGGGCCAGGAGGAGGTGCCGACCGCGAACACGCAGACCGAGTCGACCTCGCCCTCCACGACCGGGTCGGCCCAGGCCTCCACGTCGGCCGACGGCACGGACGGCGACCAGGGGTTGCCGGCGGCGAGTTCTCAGGGGCCTCCGTCGTGGCACCTGTGGGCGTTGGGCATCGTGCTGCTGCTCGCCGCGTTGCTGTCGATCCTGCTCGTGCTGGCGTTGCTCGGGGTGATCGGTGCGGGCCTGCTGGGCGTGTCGTGGGCGCGCAAGCTGCTGATACCGGCCGCGGCCGGGCTGTGGCTCATGGGCGTGGGGCTCGCGGCGGCGTTGCTGTCGTGGTGGCTCGCGGCGCTGCTGGTGATCGCCGGGGTGGTGCTCACGCCGATGCTGGTGCGTGCCGTGCGACGGCGCAACAACCTGCACGCGGTGACGGCACTCGGTCCCGGCGCGGCCTCGGCCGCCTGGAAGGAACTCATGGCGGAGTCGATCGACCGCGGTGCGCCCGTACCGGCCGCCGAGACGATCCGGATCGCCGCCCGCCGGTTGGCGCGCGAGCACGACCTGGACGACGCGGGCAGGGACGGCCTGCGGGCGGTGATCGGGGCGATCGAGCGGTCCTGGTACAGCCCGAACCCGGCCGCCGACCCGTCGTTGCCCGGCGCGGTGGCCGCGGTGCGACAGTCGTTGCGACAGAACGCGCCGCTGTCGGTGAAGGCGAAGCTGTTCCCGAAGTCGGTGCTCAAGCCGTCGCCCGCGCCGGTGGCCGGCACGCCGGAACGGGAGCCGGTCGGGGTGTAGGTCCCGGACAAGGCGAAGGGCCCGCTCCCATCGGGTGGCGGGCCCTTTCGCTTCAAGGCTCTGATCGGGTTACTGCTCTTCGTCGAAGCGACGGCGGAAGCGCTCTTCCATCCGTTCGGAGAACGAGCTGCGGCTGCGCGCTGGCTTGCCGTCCTCCTGCGCTCCTTCGGCGACCTGGTCACCGCGACGCAGCGTCGTCAGGGTGATGAGAGCACCGAAGAACATGAGCAGGAAGCCGAAGACACTCACCACGGGGATGCTGGCGATCGAGAGCTGCGGGAGCATCACGCCGGTGATGAGCGCGGCCACGCCGACCACGAACAACACGATGCCCTGCACGCGGCGTCGCTTGGACGGCCGCCGCAACTTGGCGCCCCGTACGGTAGATGCGAACTTCGGGTCCTCGGCGTAGAGCGCGCGCTCGATCTGGTCGAGCAGTCGCTGCTCGTGCTCGGAGAGTGGCATCGTTCCTCCTCCGGCACAGCGGTCGCGGGCGCCGGGTGTTTTCGGTTTCCGCCGAACCCGGCGGACGACCCACCCTGGGGACGTCACCTTCCAGGATACGATCCGCGCGCCCCGGCGACTAGCCAGTCAGCCTTCTCATACGGTCTGTTCTGTCACCATCATCCTCCTGGGGCAGTGGTGAGGCCTTCGTGAGGCTCGATCCAGCCCCTTGTGGCCTTCCGTTCACACCTGGTTCGGCCGTGCGCTCCGTCCGCGACAGCCCCGCTTGCTCGGATCAGTCGCATGACCGAACTCATCGTCAACGGCGCCGCCGAGCAGGGCCTGACCGGCTGGCTCGTCGTCGCGGGCGCCCCCGTCGTGCTGCGGTACGACACGGGCCAGGGGTATCCGGGGCCCGGTGATCCAGGTCCGGCGCAGCGCGGCGCGTCGTTCTTCGGCGGCGGCGACACGCCACTGAGCACGCTGCGACAGAGCGTGACACTGCCCCGCCGGCCGTCTCAGTTCGCGGTGTCGGCGTGGCTCGGCGGCTACGCCTCGCAGCAGGACGGCGCCCGGCTGTCGGTGGAGTTCCTCGACGCCGGCGGCACCCCGCGCGGCCTGGTGGTGCTCGGCCCGGTGACGGCGGAGGAGCGCTCCGGCCGCACCGGTCTGCTCGAACGGTCCGCTCGCGGCACCGTGCCGCCGGGCAGCCGCACCGCCGTGGTGACGCTTCAGATGACCCGATCCGGTGGTGGCACGTCGAACGACGGCTACGCCGACAACATCTCGTTCACGGTCGGAGGCCGCTGATGCTGAACCGACGTGATCTCCTGCGCGCCGCGGCCGCCGCCGGCGCTCTCGGCACCGTGTGGCCGCTGTCGGCAGGCCTGTCCCCCGCCGAGGCCCACGCGGCCGCCCTCGACCTCGGCGCGTCGTGGGAGCCCGCGCCGTTCACGCTGGGCGTCGGATCCGGGGATCCGTTGCCGGACAGCGTGATCCTGTGGACGCGCCTGGCCCCCGAGCCGCTCGCGTTCGAGCAACCGCTGCCCGAGATCGTCGAGGTCGAGTGGACGATCGCACTGGACCGCACCATGCGTTCGCGGGTCGCGGGCGGAAGCGTTTCTGCCTCGAACCTGTTGGGGCACAGCGTGCACGTGCCCGTGCACGGTCTCCGCCCCGGTCGCACCTACTACTACCAGTTCTCGGCTTTGGGCAAGCGTTCCCGTGTCGGCCGCACGCGCACGGCCCCCGTCGGCCCGGTGTCTCGTGTCAGGTTCGCGACGGCGAACTGCCAGGCGTTCCACGACGGCTTCTACGCCGCCCACCGCGGCATCGCCGCCGAGAACCTGGACTTCGTCGTGCACCTGGGCGACTACATCTACGAACACGGCCAGGTCGGGGGCGCACACGTGCGTGATCACGAAGGCCCCGCCGTGCTGTCCCTTGCGGACTACCGGCGCCGCCACGCCTTGTACAAGGGCGACCCGTCACTGCGCGACGCCCACGCCGCTCACCCCTTCTACCTCACCTGGGACGACCACGAGGTCGTCAACGACTACAGCGGCACCGAGGGCGCGGCACCGTTCGTGAAGCGCCGGGCCGCCGCCTACCAGGCCTGGTACGAGCACCTGCCGATCCGCTCTGGGAGCGCTCTCGAACCCCAGATCTACCGACGCCGCCAGTGGGGTTCCCTCGTAGACCTGACCGTGCTGGACCTGCGCCAGTACCGGTCCGCCCAGAACCTGCCCGGCGGCACGATCCTGGGCGCAGAACAGAAGAAATGGCTCCTGGACGGCATCTCCGGCGCCCGCGAGGCGTGGCAGGTGTGGATCAACTCGATCATGCTGTCGCAACTCGCCCGCACCGGCGGCGGCTACTACTTCACCGACCAGTGGGACGGTTTCCTGGCCGAACGCCGCGAGGTGCTCGGCCACGTCGCCGCCGAGGGCATGAAAGACCTCGTCGTGCTGACCGGCGACTGGCACTCGGCGTTCGTGGACGACATCCGGCCGGACTTCGACGACGTCTCGTCCCCGGTCATCGGCACGGAGTTCACCGCGCACTCGGTCACGTCGGGCGCGTACTCGCCGGAGTGGAACGCGGCGAACGGGCCGGTGATGGGAGCGGCGAACCCGCACCTGAAGTACTTCGAGGGCAACAGGTACGGGTATGACGTGTACGAGGTGACGCCCCAGCGGTTCACCACGCACATGAGGGTGATCGGGGACCGGCGGGACGCCTCGTCGCCGGTGTCGACGCTGACCACTTTCCACGTTGATCGGGGGAAGGCGGGGAGTTACGAGGATCCGGTCACGGCCGGGTCGCCTGCGCAGTACCGGAGGCCCTGAACTTGTCAGACCCGCTGAGTACGCTCGGATTCGGGGGGTCCCGGGCCTCTGCTGGGCGGAGGGTGGAGCCCCCGAATCCGATGCTACTCAGCCGGTCTGACAGTTTCTGGCCGGTCGGTTTCGGCCGTCGGTCCGGACCGCTCAGCTTCGGCAGTCAGTTCTGACCGGCAGGGCTGGCCGTCACTTGCAGCCGGTCAGCTTGCGATCTTGTAGGCGCTGATGATCGTCACCTCGCCGGTGTTGCCCGCCGCGTCCGTCGTCTTGGCGCGAAGCGGACCACCGTGAGCGGGAAGTGCGTGATCTCGGTGGGTGTGCTTGGCCTTGAAAGTCCAGGCGCCGCTCACCTTCTTCGAGAGCTCCGCGCCGCGGCTGTGTTCCATCTCAGCCCGGTAGGTGCCTTCGTCGGCCGTGACGTCGAAGATCACGCTGGGGCAGTCCGACTCGCCGAGATTGGTGCCGTTGTGGGACAACGAGGTCTTCGCCGTTCCGGCGTTGATCCTGCCCTCGCCGCCGTTGCTGTCGGTGAAGAGCGGAACGGACGGGCCGGGGATCGCGGCGCCGAACGTCTGCGAGTGATTCTTGCGCCCTTCGGGCCAGCCGTCTTTCGGGATTGAGTCGAGACCGGGTTCTCGTGCACACTTCGTGCTGTCGTCATCTGGGGGCGGCGCTGGGGGCTTTGGGGGAAGGTCGCTCTACTCATGCGTGTTTCGTTGCGTGCTGCCATTTCGGTGTCGATGCTCGTCGGCTTCTACGTCCTCGCCTTCGGGTTGATCGGCTGCCTCCTCGCGCTGGAGACCTACGCCCTGATCGAGCGCCCGTTCGTCGGCGTGAAGCTGGCACTGTTCGTCGTGCCGGTGGTGTACGCGCTGGTCAAGGGCCTGATCTCGCTGGAACGCCGCGCGCGGGACGAGGTGCCGGGCACCCTCGTCACGCCCGAGCAGCAGCCCGCGCTCTGGGACCTCGTCCGCCGCCTGGCCGCCGACGTCGGCACCCGCCCGCCGGACGAGGTCCGGATCCTCGCCGCGGTGAACGCCGGAGTCGCCGAGGACACCCGCTTGCTGGGGCTGCGCGTCCTCAAGCGCAGGATGTTCATCGGTGCACCTCTGCTCACCTCCTTGACCGAGAAGCAACTCATCGCCGTGCTCGCCCACGAACTCGGGCACTACGCCAACAAGGACACGCGCCTCGCCGGCGTCGTGGTCTCCGGCCGTGAGGCCATGCTGCGCGCCGGTTCGCACATGAACGCCGAGCACTGGTTCCAGCGCATGATCGCCAAGCTGTTCCGCGGCTACGCGAAGCTGTACCTCCGTGTCTCCCAGGCGATCAGCCGCCGGCAGGAGTTCGCCGCCGACCGCGTCGCCGCCACGCTGGCCGGCTCGTCCGCCGCCGCGTCCGCCTGGCGCGAACTGCCGGTGATCGACGCCGCGTGGGACCTCTTCACCAACCGTCACCTGACCGTCGCGTGGGAACTCGGCTACCTCCCCACGACGTTCTTCGACGGCTTCGCCCGCCTGCGCACCTCCCCCGAGCTCCACGGGGAGCTGGAGGAGATCCGCCAGAACCCGCACGACCCGGACCGCGGCCCGTACGACTCCCACCCGCCGCTGCAGGATCGGATCGCTGCGATCGAGGCCTTAGCCCTCGAACCCGAGTCGGGCTGGGGCGACCGCCCAGCGCTGGAACTGCTCACCGACCCGATGCCCCTGCTCGACGCTGCCGTGCTGAACACGCTCGTCTCCGACGCCGCCTCGAAGGAACGCGTTGACTGGGCCACGCTCGGCCACATCGGCGCCCGAGCCCGCGTCGTGCGCGGCACCGAACGCCTGCTGCAGGCGTCCGCCGCGGCGATGAACCAGCCGCCGTCACTGACCACCGTGCTCGACGCCCTGGACGCGGGACACCTGGCGGGCCTCGCCTCTCAGGTGCCCGGCAACAGGAACGCCGGTGCCCGAGCCCGCCGCGAGATGGCCCGCGGCGAGGTGCTGCCGGAGCTGTCCGCGTTGGTGGCACTGGCGTTCTCCGACGCGGGTCTCGCCCACTGGGAGCTGGACTGGCTGGGACGAACCACGTTCGTCACCTCCTCTCACAACTACGACATGGCTGAACACCTGGACGCCGCGGTCGCCGACCACGGCAGCACCGAAGGCCTGCGCGCCGCGCTCGTCACCGCCGGTGTGGCCCCCGACTACCGCCCCGCGCGCTGAGCGTTCAGGAGGAACCCAGTGGTGCTCTCACTTCTGTTCAAGCCCAAGGAACTCATCACCGTCATCCGCCTGATGCGCGAGGCGAAGCGGCTGGGCCTGGAGATCGACGAACTCCCCTCCGACGTGGTGGCGTCGTACGTCCTGCCGAAAACCCACCCGGAGCGCTACGGCTTAGTCCCCGACGCCGAGGTGACCACCGCGTCGCCGATCGAGGACCTGGCCCTCGCCGCCGTGAAGGACGACGTCCGAGCCGGCAACTGGGAGAACGCGGCCGATCTCGTCGCGTCGACCCACGGCGACTGGGACCGCCGCCAGCGCGTCGTCTGGGCCCTGGCCGACCTCGCCGCCAAGGACGACGCGTGGATGGACGCCTGGCAGACCGCCCGCCCAGGTGACCCGCACTGGATCGTCGTGCACGCGATGTCGCTGGTCGCCCTCGCCTGGGACATCCGCGGCAGCGCCACCGCGTCCCAGACCACCCGCGAACAGTTCGAGGGCTTCCACCGCGTCCTGTTCGAGGCTCGTGAGGCAGCGGGTGTCGCCGCGGCCGTGCTGCCGGACGACCCGACGCCGTGGAACACGATGCTGACTCTCGCCCGCGGCCTGCAGGTGGAGCACGACGAGTTCCGCGCGATCTGGGCGGAACTGATGTCGCGCGATCCCTTGCACCACAACGGACACGCGCAGGCCCTGCAGTACTGGTGCCGCAAGTGGCACGGGTCGGACGAGCTGGCTTTGACGTTCGCGGTCGAAGCTGCCGCCAAGTCGCCCAAGCTGCTGTCCCTGCCGCTGCAGGCTGCCTACGAGGCTGAGGGCACCTCGCCCGACGTGTGGAAGTCGCCCGCGGTTGTCGGGGCCCTGGACGCGCTGCTGGATCGGCTGGCGGACGAGGGTGCTGACACCTATGCGCTTCGGAACGACCGTGGGTATGCGATCTACGCTTTGGTTGAGCTGCAACGCTTTGAGGAGGCTGTGGGGCAGTTCCGGGCTTTGGGGGCGTTGGCGGACGCGGGGCCTTGGGACTACTTCGAGGAGCCTCGGCTGAAGTTCTTGAGCCTGCGTGGGATCGCGGTCAAGGCTGCGGCCAAGGGCAAGGGGGTCAAGGCTCCGATTCGGTAGTGGCTCCTTTCGGTGTGGTGGCTGGGATTCGGGTGCCGCGCCCGGTGGGGTTCGGGGTGCGGTGCCAGGTGGGATCGGCCAGCTGCCGCTAGAGGTGGGCGGGGTTCAGGCCGGGGCGCTGGTTGATGGGTGAGGTCGCTGGGGTGGGTCGTTGGGTTTGCCGCTGGACTCGTGTGTGGCGCTGTCGCAGGGGCGGGCGTTGCAGGCCGAGGTCGTCGGCTCAGCGCCTCGGCCCGTGAGTGGTGATGCTGCCGAATGAGGTTGTTCGGCAGGGTCGTTCGGTAGAGCTGTTGGTCGGGCCGCCGAAGTGGTGTGCGGCAACGCTGCGGGGCGGGGTGCGCGAGCCGCTGGGGTGTTGGCTTAACCGCCGAACTCGTGTGTGGTGCTGTCGCAGGGCCGGGGGGGGTTGAAGGCCAAGGCCGTCCGCCCAGTGGCTCGGCCCGTGAGCGGCGGCGTTGTCGAACACGGTTGCCGGGTGGTGTGCGGTAACACCGCAGGCCGGGCGCAGCGAGCCGCTGGGGTGTTGGCCCGCTGCTGAACTGGTGTGCGGCGCTGCCGCACGGATCAGGCGTTGCAGGCCGTCGACCCAGTGGCTTCACCCGTGAGCTGCGGCGTTGTCGAACACGGTTGCTGGGCGAGGTAGTTGGGCAGAGCTGATGGCCCGGCTGCCGAGCTGCTGTGCGGCAACACCACACAGGTGGGGCGTGGTGACGTGGTTGGAGCGCGGTCGCCGGTGTGGCTGTCGGGTGGGCGACGAGCCGGCGTGCGGCGACCTCGCCGGGGGCGGACTCGCCCTCCGGTGCGGAGCGCGAGGTTGTGTTCGGCTGTGCCTGAGGCCTTGTGGGCGGGGCGGTCAGCCGACTGGTTGTGGGGTTCGGGCTTGTGGGACGGACGGTGGGCGGTGGTCCATCACGGCCAGTTCCAGCTGGCGGGCCGGGGAGTCGCCCAGGAGTTTGCGGGCCAGGGTGGTGCCCTTGCGCGGGGCCATGGCCAGTTCGGCTCTGAGGGCCTGGATGCCCACGTAGTGCGACACCTCGTCGAGGATGGCCTTGGTGTCCGGGATCGAGCGGGTTCGGCGGATCGCGTCCACCGCCGCGCGTTCCAAGGGGGCCACGTGGAAGCCTCGGCGCAGGGCTGGTTTGGGCAGGCGGTCTGTTCGTTCCAGGCGCAGGGTGCCGTGGCCCCAGGCGCTGGAGTGGCGTGGGGCCAGGACGTGGATGGCGTCTGCCGTCGGCAGGACCGATCTCATGCCGTGCAGGTAGAGGGCGTCGAACGCGGTGAGCATCGCGCCCTCTCCCGCGTAGAGGAGGGCTGCCTGCACCAGCTGTTCGCGGGACGGGCCTGCTCTGGACAGCAGGAAGATGCTCGGGAACAGGCGCTGCCAGGGGCCGCCTGGGCGGGAGCGCTGGTCGATCAGGGACGAGGACAGTCCGATGTGGATCAGGGCTGCCACTGGGGCCACTCGGTGGACGAAGAGGGTGCCCAGGGCTTCCAGGTCGATGGGGTGGCGCATGGGTCAATGGTGGGGCTGGGGATGGTGGGGGGTTTCGGGGTGGTGGGGATCTGTGGACAAGTCGGGGGATGTGGACAAGTCGCGATCACTCGGGCTTCGGTTCGAAGTCCGCGGTCCTTTCTGGACTGTCGCGGAGCAGTGAGGCTGGGCGGACGGCTAGCGAGCCGAAGCGGGAACGGGCCTGGTCGGCGGCTTGTTCGGCTTCGCGCCAGCCTCGTTCTGGGGCGTCGAAGATCAGCTGTTGGGCGGAGTCGGCGTTGTCAAGGCCTTCTATTCGGACGCCGATCAGGCGGACGTCGCCGGGCGGGACCTGGGTGTCCAGGAGTTCGGCGGCCACCCGGTAGACCTCCTGGGTCACGTCGGTCGACACCGGCAGGGTGCGGGAGCGGGTGATCGTCGTGAAGTCGGAGAAGCGGACTTTGATCGACACCGTCCGGCCGTGCAGACCCTTGGCGCGCAACGAACCTGTCGAGCGCTCCGACAGCCGCAGCAGCTCGCGGCGCAGCAGCGCGCGGTCGGCGACGTCCACCTCGAAGGTCTCCTCGGCGCCGATCGACTTCTCCCGCGACACCGGCACCACCGCGCGGTCGTCCACCCCGGAGGCCAGCGCGTACAGGTGCTCCGCCAGGGCCACGCCGATCTTGCGGCGAAGGCGCGGGAGAGGCATGGCGGCCACGTCGGCGACGGTCTCCAGACCCAGGCCCTCGAGCTTCGCCGCGGTCTTCGCGCCCACGCCCCACAAAGCGGAGATCGGCAGCGGGTGCAGGAACTCGAGCGAAGCAGCAGCGGGGACGACCATCATGCCGTCGGGCTTGCACATGCCCGAGGCGAGCTTCGCGAGGAACTTCGTCGACGCCACCCCGACCGAACAGGACACGCCCTGGTCGGCCTGCACACGAGACCTGATCAACTCGCCGATGCCACCAGGCGTGAGGCCGAGCCGGCGGAGCGCGCCACCGACGTCGAGGAAGGCCTCGTCCAGTGAAAGTGGCTCCACCAGCGGGGTGATGTCGCGGAAGATCGCCATGACCCCGCGCGAGACCTCCTGGTAGAGATCGAACTGCGGCGGCAGGTACACGGCGTGAGGCGCCAGACGGCGGGCATGCGCGGTCGGCATCGCGGAACGGACGCCGTACTCACGCGCGAGGTAGTTCGCGGAGCTCACGACGCCCCGCCCGCCGACGCCACCGACAACGACGGGCACGGATTCGAGCTCAGGGCGTTCGCGGATCTCCACCGACGCGTAGAAGGCGTCCATGTCGACGTGCAGCATCCGGCAACCCGTGTCGTCAGGCCAGACGCCATCGCGCGCACGGAACCGATCGACCAGGCCGCGTGGCAGGTTCGCACTGCGACCCATGAACACCCCTTTCGAACGCCAGTTCGACGCAAATCCTACAGTTCGTACACCCGCGAGGCGTTCTCCGACGCGATGAGCCGTGCGATGCGGTGCGCGTCGTCCTCCGCGAACGCATCACTGCGCAACCCGTCAGCCAGGAAGTCCGACAACGCGCGCCGGAACATCAACGCGCCGAGGTAGTACAACTCGGGCAGAGCGAAGGCATCGGAGGAGAACAGGAACTTCCCGTACGGCACGATCTCCAACGCCTCAGCGAACACCCGCGACGCCTGATGCCCCAGCCCGTGCGTCGCCAGCCCGAGATCGCAGAACACGTGCGGGAACACCTGCGCGAGGTACCCGGCCTGCCGGTGGAACGGGTAGTTGTGCAGCAGCAACACCGGAACACCAAGACCAGCGGTCGCCCGCAGGAACGGCGTCAGCAACGACGGATCGCACCGGTGCAGATCGAGGTCCGAGTCGCCGTACCCCACGTGGAACTGCAACGGCAGCCCGGCGTCCAACGCCTCCCAGGCCAGCCACGCGATCACCACCGGGTCCTCCAGCCGCCCGCCGGACCACGCCGCCACCGCGCGCTCCACCTCCGCGTCACCAGGCCGCACGCCGGGCAGACCCAGCCCGATCCGGTACGCCGCAACGGACTTCGCCCCCACCGCCGACGACGAGGCGAGCCGCGACCGGACGAGGTCGACGAACTCCGAAGGCGAGACCGAAGGCCTCAAGGTCTCCGCCAGCACCTCCAGCCGCACGATCTCGTGCGCGACACCCCCGCTCAGCCCGGCGAGCTTGTCGGCCGACAGCAGCCGATCGGGCTGGAACCCGCCGTCCACCAGGAACGTGTGGATCCCGGACGCCATCAGGAACGTGCGCGACACCTCGGCGATGTGCAACGAGTTCCGCCGTTCGAGGTACTCGTCGGCGGACGCGTGCCGGGGCAGGTCCAGCAACGGCGCACACCAGCGCCGCACCGCGAACCCGAGGGCCGAGTCGAAGAACGACCCGCCCAGCGGGGAGACCGCATCGGCCTCCAACAGCAACGACTCGAACTCCGGGCGAGCGCTGTCGGTGCGCAGCACACCATGGCAGTGGTGATCTATCAGCCCGATTTCGGCGACGAACGGCAAGATGCCCATAACCTTAGGATCGTGGACTCTGCGGAACGGGACCAGCGGTTCGATCGGGCGACGGAGCTCTTCGACGGGCTGAACGCGCGGGACGTGAGCGTCGTGGCGCTCACCTGGGTCGACAACAGCGGCATCCTCCGCACCAAGTCCGTTCCCCTGCGCAGACTGGCCCACGCGGCGGCGCACGGCGTGGGCGCGTCACCGGTGTTCGACGTCTTCCTGTTCGACGACTTCATCATCCAGGGCCGGTTCGCCGGCGGCCCGGTCGGCGACCTGCGCCTGCACCCCGACCTCGACCGCCTCACCGTGCTCGCGGGCCAGCCGGGCTGGGCCTGGGCCCCCGCCGACCGCCACTTCCAGAGCGGTGTCCCCTACCCGATGGATCAACGCCTGCAGGCCCGCAAGGCCGTCCGGAACCTCGCCGACGCGGGCCTCACCGCCCGGGCGGGCTTCGAGATCGAGTGGTGCCTGGGCAAGTCCGGAACCGACGACTGGGTCCCCGCGACCAGTGGATCCGCGTACGGCCACGCCCGCCAGGTCGAGCTGTCCGACTACTGCGTGGACCTCCTCGACGCCCTGGACCAGCAGGACGTGGAGGTGCTCCAGTTCCACCCCGAGTACGCCGCCGGCCAGTTCGAGGTCTCCACCGCTCCGGAGGACCTCGTGGCCGCCGCGGACACGGCCGTGCTCGTCAAGGAGACCATCCGCGCCGTGACGATCCGGCACGGCATGCGCCCGTCGTTCTCGCCGAAGGTCATCAACGGCGGCGTCGGCAACGGCGGTCACCTGCACCTCAGCCTCTGGCGCGACGGCACGAACCTCTTCGACGGTTTCCAGGACGAGGCGAAGCAGTTCAGCGCGGGCATCCTCACCCACCTCCGCGCGTTGTGCGCGATCGGCGCACCCTCTCTCGCGAGCTACCTCAGGCTCGTGCCGAACACATGGGCCGCACCGTTCGTGGCGTGGGGCGAGGAGAACCGCGAAACGGCGCTGCGCCTGATCCGGGACAACCTGGAGATCAAGTGCTTCGACCTGACCGCGAACCCGTACCTCGTCGTCGCGGGTGTGGTCGCGGCCGGCCTCGACGGCATCGCCACGCAGGCCGCGCTGCCCGAGGGCCTCAACGTCGACCCGGCGCTGCTCGGCGACGTCCCGCGCCTGCCCACGTCGCTCCGGGAAGCCGTCGACGAGTTCGAGAAGGACGCCGTGCTCACGCAGGCGTTCGGGCAGGAACTCGCGGGCACGATCGCCGACGTGCGGCGCGGCGAGATGGAGCGGTACAAGGACGCGAGCCCGCAGGGCATCGCCAACGTCACTCGCTGGCGCTATTGAGCTCCTTGCGCAACCGCGACAGCGCCCGGTGCTGGGCCACCCGGACCGCACCCGGCGTCGACCCGACCGCCTCGGCCGTCTCCTCCGCCGACAACCCCACCATCACGCGCAGCACGACGATCTCGCGCTGCTTCTCGGGCAGCACGCGCAGAAGCGTCGCCATCTGATCCGAGAGCTCCCCTTGCATCGCGCGCTGCTCAGGCCCGGCCGCGGTGTCCATCGACTCCGGCAGCTCGGGCACGGCCTCGGCGCGGTTGCGCGAGAAGCTGCGGAACGAGTCCGCCACCTTGTGCGCCGCGATCCCGTAGACGAACGCCAGGAACGGACGCCCCTGGTCGCGATACGACGGCAACGAGGTCAGCACGGCCAGGCACACGTCCTGCGCCACGTCGTCCGCCGACGCGAACGATCCAACGCGCGCACGGCAGTACCGCACGATCAACGGCCGGATGGTGCCGAGCAGCCGTTCGACGGCGACGCGATCACCGGCGACAGCGCGCGCGACGTGCTCGTCCGCGGTCTGAGGGCGGCTCGAGTAGTAGGAAGGTGCCGGAGGGTCGACCGGCTCCTTGTTGCCACCGGCAGTCCGTTCGACCAACGCGTCGAGGGTCCCCCTGGAAGCGGAGACCGGCCCACCCACGGACGAGCCCTGAACGGCTTCCGCGGGAACCTTGCGGTGCAGGCCGGGTGTGAACTCCACGCAGATCACCGTTCCTCTTCTGGACGCCGGCGCACCGCGAGTCGCGCCCGCCGGATCCGTCCTTCGACCGCGCGCGGGGTGAGTCGCATCAACTCACCGATCTCCGCATGCGAATAGCCCTGGTCATGAAGGAAGAGCAACCGCTTGCTGTCCTCGCTCAGCGTGGCGAACGCGGCGTTCGCCGCCGCCTGCTCGATGACCGCGTCCTCGGGATTCCCCTCGGCCACGACGTTTTCGAGCGAGGCCAGCGTGTCCACGAGCCGTACGTCCTGCCAGCCGTGTGCATGCGTCTGCCAGCGGCGGTACACGTTCGGGAACGCGAGCACGCAGGCGTTGACGAAGTACTCGTTCAACGGCTGCCCGTGCTCGACCGACCACTCCCGGCCGAGCAGACCCCGGTCCCGGAAGTAGACGAACCCCTCGTACACCGCGTCGCTCGCCATTTCCTCGGCCTCCTGCCGCGAGATGTCCTGCTGGTGCAGGTAGCGGCCTTGTCGCCCGCAGCGGGAGAAGATGGCACCGGACCACACGATCTTCGTAACGATCGTGAGTCCGTGCCCGAGAAGCTGACGGTGGAACTGGTCCCAGCGAGGCCCGGACAGCCCTGACTCGCGAAAGTGCTGGACCAGCACCCCGTCGATGCGCAGCCGGTCGGCGGCAAGCGCTGAGTCCGAACTTCCCATGCCCCCTGGTCCCTATGTCGGTGTCTTCCTGCTCTCTAGGTATGTCGTTTGGGTGCGTCCACCCCACGCACTCGCCACGTCTCGTAACAAACGCAAACGAATGTCACCCGATCGGGACAGCCAATGACGCGATCTCCTTGCGAAGGCGACCGATCGCCCGGTGCTGGGCGACACGAACCGCGCCCGGCGTCGACCCCACGGCTTCCGCGGTCTCCTCAGCGGACAGACCCACCACGACGCGCAGCACGAGAATCTCGCGCTGCTTGTCCGGCAGCACATGCAGCAGCCGGCCGAGCGTGCCGTTCAACTCGTCCTGGAGGACGAACTCCTCCGGTCCGACACCCCGCACGGCTTGGTCGGGCACCTCGGCCACCGGCTCCGCTCGGTTACGAGCCATCGCCCGGTGAGCGTCGGCGACCTTGTGCGCGGCGATGCCGTAGACGAACGCGAGGAACGGCCTACCTTGCTCCCGGTACTTCGGGAGAGCCGTCAGCACGGCCAGGCAGACCTCCTGCGCGACGTCGTCCGCAGTTGTCGCAGAGCGACCCACACGCGCGCGACAGTACTTCACCACCAGTGGTCGCAGGTAGCGAAGTAGCTGGTCAGTGGCCCTGCGCTCGCCTTGCACGGCCAGGCTGACCAGTTCTGCGGATAAAGCCGAACTCTCCATTCGAAGCGTCCCCTCGTCGACGTCCCGTGGAGGAGACGTGCGACGCGTCACTCCTTATGCGGAAAGTAGGAAGAAACTTCGAACGTCACCCGTTTGCAGCAACGAACAGCGGTTGGTAATAGGCACGGAGCGACCACTGCACGTAACCGAAACCCGCGCGTTCCGCCAAAGCGGTGATTTCATGACGAGTAATCGCCCAATACCGTGCCTTGCCCACCACGACGCGCCACGCGTCGGCTTCGTGGAGCCGGAACATCTCCAACTCGTACTGATCGCCGTCCCAATGCCAGAGCTGGAACCACACGACTCGGCCCGGCCCGACGGACGGAGGAGTCGACGACGGCCGCTCGTTCCGGATCGCGTCGTAGTCGCGCGTCGAGAGGATGAGCCGGCCTCCGGGACGGAGCACACGCCGCATCTCCCGCAGCGCCGCCAGGACGTCCTGAGCCGTCAGCAAATGGGGTAGCGCGTTGTCCGCCGCGAGCACGACGTCGAATGAGGCATCCGCGAACGGCAGCGAGCGCATGTCCGCTGCGAACGCGGGCAACGTGAGCCCACGCGCAGAGGCCTCCACAACGGCCCGAGAAGCCGCCTTGGGACTCAGATCGGTGCCCACGACCTCATAGCCGCGTAGAGCAAGACCGATCGCCTGCGTGCCGATGCCGCACGCACAGTCGAGAACGCGCGCGCCCGCCGGGATGAACTCCGCGAGCTGCGACGCCTGCCGGGCCATCGACGCGTCCCAGTCCGGGAACATCAGGTCGTACGTCCCGGACAGGTCGTCGTAGAAGGCACCGGTCAAATCAACTCCTCGACCCCCACGGACGTGCGGAGCTTCGCCAGCGCACGGTGCTGAGCCACCCGCACGGCACCAGGCGTCGACCCGATCGCTTCGGCCGTCTCCTCCGCCGTCAGCCCGACCACCACGCGGAACAGCAGGATCTCGCGCTGCTTGTCCGGCAGGCCCCTCAGCAACTGACCGAGCCGCGCCGAGAGC
Organism: Lentzea sp. NPDC051208; assembly: GCF_040682435.1. Taxonomy (NCBI): domain Bacteria; kingdom Bacillati; phylum Actinomycetota; class Actinomycetes; order Pseudonocardiales; family Pseudonocardiaceae; genus Lentzea; species Lentzea sp. NPDC051208. Next base: position 230,086 of record NZ_JBFBAW010000003.1, read on the forward strand.
GAGCCGAGCAGCGCGCTCTCCTCGGGGTCGATCGCCAGCGACGGACCGTCCGGCACCTCGGCGACGGGCTCCGAGCGGTTGCGCGCCGAGACCCGGTGCGCGTCGGCGACCTTGTGCGCGGCGATGCCGTAGACGAACGCCAGGAAAGGTCTTCCCTGCTCGCGATAGGTGGGCAGTGCGGTGAGCACCGCCAGGCAGACCTCCTGCGCGACGTCGTCCGCCGACGCGTACGCCCTTTCGTTGCGACCGACGCGCGCACGGCAGTACCGCGCCACGAGCGGGCGCACGGAGGCCAGCAGCCGTTCGACGGCATGCCGGTCACCCGCAACGGCCTCGTTGACCAATGAGGCCAGCAGGTCGGAACTTTCCATCGCGTTGGTCCCTACGTCGGCAGCGAAGACATTATCTTTCGCCGCCGAGTTGTTTGGGACCACTCATCAGGGTCATAAAAGTCCCGTTTGCAAAGGGTTTCAAGCCGTGCGGCGGGCGAGCACGTGCAGGCGGGCGGCGACGTCCCGGAGCGGGGACCGCGTGGCGGCGGCCAGTTCCAGCTCGGCGAGCGCGTCGGCGACACCCGGATTCGCGTCCAGCACCACACCGGGCACGAGATCAGAAACTACCCCGTGACCTTGCAGGATTTCCACGGAGAGGCCGGCTTCGAGGACGAGTTTCTCGAGTCCGGCGACGTCGAACCGGCGCTGCAACGGGTCGCGCGTGCCCGCGAGCTGCCCCGCGTCGTCGTCCAGCAGCCTCCGCGCGTCGACGATGCGACCCGCGATCGCGCGGTGCAGGATCGCCGCGAACCGGTTCGCGACCAGCACCGACACCGCGCCGCCGGGCGCCACCGCGGCGGCCAGCGAGGCGAGCGCGGCGGGCGCGTCGTCCACGACCTCCAGCAGCCCGTGCGCCAGCACCAGATCGGCCTCGCCGGCGGGAACGCCCAGCGAATCCGTGTCGCCCTGGACTGCGTTGATGGTCACACCGGCTTCGCGCGCACGGGTGTTCAGCGTGGCCAGTGCGTTCGGCGAAGGCTCCACGACCGTGACCGCGCATCCCGCTGCGGCTAGGGGAACAGCCCAGACACCGCTGCCACCACCAACGTCGAGCACACGCGGGTGTTCCCCACCCCTGCGCTCGCGTGCGGCGGCCAATTCGGCGTCGAGCACCCTCTGTACGGCGTCCGGTCGCATGTCCAACAGAGTAGGAGACCCTAGAGTAGGTCTGTGCATACGGTGTCCGTGCTCAGCCTCAAGGGAGGCGTCGGCAAGACGACGGTGGTGCTCGGCCTGGCCTCTGCCGCTCTCCGCCGTGGTGTCCGCACTCTGGTGATCGATCTTGATCCCCAGTGCAACGCCACGTCGACGTTGGAGCCAGAGGAGTCCAAGGCCAGCATCTACGACGTCCTGCAGGACCCGTCCGAGGAGAACCTGGAAGAGGCGATCCGCCCGAGCAGGTGGGGTGACGGCATCGACGTGCTGTCCGGGTCCGAGGACGCCGAACTGCTCAACCACCCCGATCCGAACGAGTCGCGGTTGCACCGCCTGAAAGACGCGCTGCGCACGTTGCGGGACATGTACGACGAGTTCCCGTACCACCTCGTGCTGCTCGACTGCCCGCCGTCGCTGGGCCAGCTGACCCGCTCGGCGCTGGTGGCGGCCGACCGCGCGTTGCTGGTCACCGAGCCGACGATGTTCGCCGTGGCGGGTGTGCAGCGGGCGTTCGAGGCGGTGCAGAACGAGCGGGAGAGCAACAACGCCGACCTGCAGCCACTGGGCGTCGTCGTGAACCGCGTGCGGCCGCGTTCGCACGAGCACCAGTTCCGCATCGAAGAGCTGCGGGACATCTTCGGGCCGTTGGTGATGCCGGTGGCGTTGCCGGACCGTCTCGCCGTGCAGCAGGCACAGGGCGCATGCATGCCGATCCACGAGTGGGGTACTCCCGGCGCACGTGAGGTCGCGCTGGCGTTCAACCTGCTGCTCGCCCGCATCCAGCGCATCTCGCGGAGCCGGCGCCGTGCCGTGCACCACGACTTCAACGACGACGAGATCCAGGAAGCGGTGGATGCCTGAAGGGGACACGGTCTTCCTGGCCGGTCATCGCATGCACGAGGCGCTGGCCGGGAAGACGCTGCGACGCGGGGAACTGCGTCATCCCCGGCTGGCCGCGCTCGACCTGACCGGTCTGGACGTGCTCGGCGTCCGCACGTACGGCAAGCACATGTTCACCCGGTTCTCCGACGGCAACAGCCTGCGCAGCCACTTCCGGATGGACGGCTCGTGGCACCTCTACCGGCCCGGCGAGCGCTGGCGCCGTCCCGCGCACCAGGCCCGCGCGGTGTTCGAGGTGGACGACCGGCAGGCCATCGGATTCGCGCTGCACGACCTGGAGTTCCTGCCGACCACCGATGAGGACCGGCTCATCTCCCACCTCGGACCTGATCTTCTGGCAGCCGAGTTCGACGCCGCTGAGGCCGTTCAGCGGTTGACCGCCGATCCTTCCCGGGCCATCGGGCTCGCATTGTTGGATCAGCGGGTCATGGCCGGCGTCGGCAATCTCTACCGCGCGGAAGTCTGTTTCCTGTTGCGCGCTCTGCCGACCGCCCCGGTGTCATCCGTGGACGCCCCACGTGCGGTTGCGCTGTCACGCAAGCTCCTGCAGGCCAACCAGTGGCGGCCCGAGCAGAGGACCACCGGCGACCTGCGCGTGCAGCACTACGTTTTCGAGCGGACCGGCAAACCCTGTTTGCGATGCGGCACAAGAGTCCGATCGGACGAGATCGACGGCAGATTCGTGTACTTCTGCCCAAAATGCCAATCAGATTGAACCGAGACGCTCTTCCAGCCGTGTGCCCCAATATGGCGGTCAATCTGGATGCGTTGCGCCCCGGCTTCACCGACGACCCGTACGCGGTGCTGAAGAGCCTGCGCGACGCAGGTCCCGTGCACCGGGTCGAGACCTTCGGCGTGCCGATGTGGCTCGTGACCCGCTACCCCGACGTCCGTGCCGCGCTGGACAACCCGCTGCTGTCCTCGCACGGCTCCGCGCTCGCCGAACCGCTGCGCGGCCATCCGCACTTCGCGTCGTGGTGGTTCGGCGACCTGTCGGACCACATGATGAACAGCGACGGCCCCGACCACACCAGGCTGCGCCGTGCGGTGTCGAGCCAGCTCACGCCGCGCCGCATCGCCGCGCTGCGTCCCCGGATCGAGCAGGTGGCCGCTTCCCTGGCCGAGCGGTTCGCGGACTCCGGCCGCTGCGACCTGATCGCGGACTTCGCCGCGCCGCTGCCCATCACCGTGATCATGGAACTGCTCGGTGTCCCCGCCGTCGACCAGGAGAACTTCCGCTACTGGGCGGACGTCGTCACCGGATTGGCCGACGGTGACGCGACCTCGGCCCGCGAGGAGACCTCCGGCTACCTGCGCGACCTCGTCACGCACAAGCGGACCTCCGGCGACGACGACCTGATCGGCGGCCTGGCCCGCGCGACCGGCGAGGCCGCGCTGTCCGACAGCGAACTGGCCTCGCTGGCGTTCCTGCTGCTCGTGGCCGGCTACACCACGGCCGTGGACCTCGTGGGCAACGGTGCGCTGGCGTTGCTGCGCCACCCCGAGCAGCTCGAACTGCTGCAGCGCTCGTCGTCACTGCTGCCGGGCGCCATCGAGGAGTTCCTGCGGTTCGACGGGCCGACCTCGCACCTGCTGCGGTTCGCGTCGCAGCCGCTGACGATCGGCGGCGCGCAGATCCAGGCGGGCGACGTCGTGCTGCTGTCGCTGGCCTCCGCCGAGCACGACGGCAACCGGTACCCGCGGGCCGACCAGCTCAACATCGAGCGGGCGGACCGCCAGCACCTGGCGTTCGGGCACGGCATCCACTTCTGCCTGGGCGCGCCGCTGGCCCGGCTGGAGGGCGAGGTGGCGTTCCGGACGCTGCTGGGGCGGTGCGCCGGGCTGGCCCTGGACACCTCGCGGCCGCTGTCCTGGCGCGTGTCGCTGGGCAGCCGCGGCTTGCGAGGGCTCCCGGTGACGTTCCTGACCAAGCCCGCGATGCCGCTGGACGAGCAGGCGACGATCAAGGTGCCGAAGCCGCTCTAGCCGCCGGCTGCGGACCACAGGGCCGTGCGCCTGCCCTGAGCTGGCGTTATAGGGTGAGCGCGTGGTGTACAAGCAGGTGGTGCGCAGGGCGTTGTTCGGGATGCACGGCGGCGACGTGGAGCGGGTCCACGAGACCACGCTCGACGTCATGGCGCGGCTGAGCCCGCTGGCGAGGTTCGCCCGCAACCAGAACAACCCCCGCACCGTGTTCGGTGTCCGCTTCCCGAACCCCGTGGGGCTCGCGGCGGGCCTCGACAAGGACGGGCGGGCGTTGCCGGCGTGGGGTGCGCTCGGCTTCGGGTTCGTCGAGGTCGGCACCGTCACGTGGCACGCGCAGCCGGGCAACCCGAAGCCCCGGCTGTTCCGGCTCCGCGAGGACGAGGCGATCATCAACCGGATGGGCTTCAACAACGCGGGTGCGCAAGCGCTTGCCGCGAAGCTCGACCGGACGCCGCTCAAGGCACCGCTGGGGATCAGCCTCGGCAAGTCCAAGATCACGCCGGTCGAGGACGCCGTGCAGGACTACCTGAACTCGCTGAACGCGTTGAAGAGCCACGGCGACTACTACGCGATCAACGTGAGCTCGCCCAACACTCCCGGTCTGCGCAGCCTGCAGGACAAGGGCGCGCTCACCGAACTCGTCGCGACCCTGACCGCGGCGACGGACAAGCCGATGCTGGTCAAGATCGCGCCGGACCTCACCGAGGACGCCATCGCCGAGGTCATCCAGGTGTGCGTCGACAACGGCATCAAGGGCCTCATCGCCACGAACACCACCCTCAGCCGTGAGGGCCTCACGAGCGTGCACAGGAGCGAGACCGGCGGCCTCAGCGGCAAGCCGCTCACCCAGCGCGCGAACGACGTGGTCCGGTTCATCACGAAGAACAGCGACCTGCCGGTCATCGGTGTCGGCGGCATCGCGTCCGCCGACGACGCCAAGCGCATGATCGACGCCGGCGCGAGCCTCGTGCAGATCTACACCGGGTTCATCTACGAAGGTCCCGGCCTCGTGTCGAGGATCAACCGGGCACTGAGGTGAACGTCAGGTGTGCCGCGCGGCCCGGAGCCAGCGCATGACGGGGTGCAGGATCACGACGAGCAGCGAGCCCCACACCATGCCGCCCATCTCCAGGTCGCCGATCTCGATGGTGAGGTCGCCGACGCCGGCCACCAGCGCCGCGCCGCCGACCATCGCGTTCGCCGGGTTCGCCAGGTCGACGCCGCGGTCCATCCAGATCCGCACGCCGACCAGCACGATCAGGCCGTAGAGGACGAGCGTGCAGCCGCCGAGCACGCCTGGCGGGATGGTGCCGAACAGCGCGATGGCCTTCGGAGAGAACGCCAGCAGCGTGGCGAACACACCGGCGAACGCGAACGCCGCCGTCGTGTAGACGCGGGTCACGGCCATGACGCCGATGTTCTCGGAGTACGTCGTGGTCCCGGCGCCGCCGCCGAGGCCGGACAACGCGGTCGACAGGCCGTTCGCGATGATCGCGTCGCCCGCGCTGCCGTCGAGGTTGCGGCCGGTCAGCGCGGCGACCGCCTTCACGTGCCCGACGACCTCGGCCACCAGCACGATCACGACGGGCAGCATCAGCAGCACCACGGACGGCCGCAGTTCGGGCTGGTAGAGCTTCGGCAGGCCCACCCACGCCGCGTCGCGCAGCGCGGCGAGCCGTTCCGACGACACGGCACCGAACGCCAGGCCGCCCATCCAGATCGCGACGAAGCCGATCAGGATCGAGAACCGGAACACCAGGCCGCGGCCCAGCACGCCCGCCAGCAGGATCACCAGCGTGGTCAGGCCGGCGAGCAGGGGCTGCTCGCTGAAGTTCGAGGTGGCCTGCCGCGAGAGGTTCAGCCCGATGAGGATCACGACGGCGCCGGTCACGACCGGCGGCATGACCGACTCCAGCAGCCGCACGCCGAGCGCCTTGACCGCGATGCCGACGACGATCACCAACAGGCCAGCGGCGACGACACCGCCGAGTTGCGCCGCGATGCCCTGTTCGCGCGCGGCCACCAGCGGGGCCACGAAAGCGAAGGACGAACCGAGGTAGCTCGGGACTCGGTTCTTGGTGATGACGAGGAAGAGCAGGGTGCCCAGGCCGGAGAACAGCAGGGTGGTGGCGACGGGAAGACCGGTGGCGGCGGGGACGATCACCGTCGCGCCGAACATGGCGACCAGGTGCTGCACTCCGAACCCGATGGTGAGCGGCCAGCTCACCCTCTCCTGGGGTGCGACGGTTTCACTGTCGGTGATCCGACCGTCCCCGTGCACGGTCCACAACGCCAACGCACTGCCTCCCGGCAATTCAGCCGGACTTCCCGCAGACCGGCCCCGGAATCCTGCCACGCCATGTAGCGGCTACGGCTAGATAACGGTCCGATAATCACACGATTGTCCTAAAGATCTCCAGAGAGAACCGCCGAATAGGCGCAGGCAACTACGGACCGTTACTTTTTAGTGCGCTGAATAGCCTGAGACGTCGCGCATCGCGGACGCGAGACCGGCCATGTGGTCCGTGGCGTCGTCCAGCACCTCGCGCGGGTCCTGGAACTGCGTGCTCGCCGCCAGCGCATGACCCGCGGCGGCCACCAACGCACAGTAACGGTCCACGCCGTCGGCCAGCTGGATCCTGAGCACCCGCACGCCCTCGACCAACGCCGCGCGCTCCAGGTGCGGTGCGGTGTCGCGTGCTCGTTCGACGGCCTGGAGCTGTGCGCACACCGCGCGGATGGCCGCAGAGGCCTCCTGGGCGGTCTGCCGGGCGTGCTGGACGGACTCGGTCGGCATCGACGTGAGCGCGGGCGAATCGAGCTGCACGAGCAGCTGGTTCATCGTGTCCTCGGCACTGTGCAGCTTCTCCATCGGCACGCGCGCGGACGAGACGTGCGCGGGCAGCGGCGGCCTGGGAGGCGGCGGTGGAGCGAGCTCCAGCCGCACCTTGTCCGCCTTGATCTCACGCAGCTTGAACCCGCTGCGCACGGCGAGGACGGCGGGCACCGCCGCGCCGATCGCCCCGGTGACGGCGGCCCACGTGCCGAGCACACCGGTGAAGCCCAGCACGGCGAGCGTGCCGAGGATCGAGATCACGATGAGCCAGAACGTGAGAATCGCATTCGTGCGCTTGCGCTTGCGTTCGAGCTTGGCGCGGGGGTCGTTCCACTTCTGCATCCGGTAGCGCGCCTGCTCGGCCAGCGGGTGGCCCTGGAGCGACGCACCCAACTCGTTGACGACCTTGCGGACGATCTCGTTGTTGGGACGGTTTCTCCAGGGCTCCATGATCACCTGCTGACTCCTCCTGCCCCGACGCCCAGAATCAGTTCTGGGCGGGCGGAACCTGCTGCTGCGTGGTCTTCTGCTCTGACTGGACGCGCTGCGCGATCTCGGCCTGGATCTGCGCGGCGGCGCTGTTGCCCGCGGTCACCTGCTGCGGCGTGTTCGCCTGACCGCCGTGCATCGAGGCGCGGATCTGCTCCAGACGCGACGAGCCGGCCAGCTGGGTGGTCGAGGCCTGCACCTCGAGCATCCGGCCCTGCACGGAGTTCTGGGCGAGCTCGGCGGACCCGAGGGCCGTCGAGTAGCGCTTCTCGATCTTGTCGCGAACCTCTTCCAGCGACGGTACGTTGCCCGGCGCGGCGAGTTCGCTCATCTGGTTCAGCGACGCGGAGACCTGCTCCTGCATCTTGGCCTGCTCCAGCTGGCTGAGGAGCTTGGTGCGCTCGGCCAGCCGCTGCTGCAGCATCATCGCGTTGCGCTCGACCGCCTGCTTGGCCTGCGCGGCGGCCTGCAACGACTGGTCGTGCAGCGTCTTGAGGTCCTCGATGCCCTGCTCGGCGGTGACGAGCTGGGTGGCGAAACCCTGCGCGGCGTTCTCGAACTGCGTCGCCTTCTGCTCGTCGCCCTTCGCGCGCGCCTCGTCGGCGAGCACGAGCGCCTGACGCGCGGAGGCCTGCAGCTTCTCCACGTCGCCCAGCTGGCGGTTCAGCTTCATCTCCAGCTGACGCTGGTTGCCGATGACGGCCGCAGCCTGCTGCGAGAGGGCCTGGTGCTGCCGCTGCGCCTCCTCGATGGCCTGCTGGATCTGCACCTTCGGGTCAGCGTGCTCGTCGATCTTCGACGAGAACGACGCCATCAGGTACTTCCAGAACTTCACGAACGGACTGGCCATCTCCTACGCCTGCCTTCTCGGTGCCGGTGTTGGATCCATCGTCTCAATTGTTCGTCGGCGTATCCACCGACATGGGGAGATATCCGGGAACACCCTGACCCACCCCGGGACTTAGGAGTACACGCCTGACGACGTGCCAATCCTGCCCGCACCCGCGCCCGGAGACGCGGTGACCCAGCGTGCCGATGCCAAGCCGTTGCCTGCCGTTCAGCACGCTGCCGTCGTTGTCAGTTGAACGTCCGAAGACGCAATCTTGTTGCACACCGTCACGTGGCGGGGGCCACAGACGGCGGGGATCACCCGAATGCAGGCGACCCCGCTCGCCATGGGGCGAGCGGGGCCGGCTGAGTACACGGGGTTATGCCGCGACGACTGCTTTGGGAGTCTCGCCGATCTTGCTCGTGAGCCTGTGACTGAGCATGGGTTGAAGCCGCAGGTCGGACAGGTCGTCCGACAGCGTGGACGGCAGCACACGACCACCCTCCAGCTTCCCCCGCTCCGCTCGTCCGTCCGGGACGGTGTCGGGCACCGTGTCCGGCGTCTGCTGGACGGCGCCGATGTCGGAGGCGACGTGGTGCAGCAACTCGGACAGGGGCAGTTCCAACGCGTCACAGATGGCCGCGAGGAGTTCGCTGGACGCCTCTTTGCGGCCGCGCTCCACCTCGGACAGGTACCCCAGGCTCACGCGGGCGGTCCGAGAGACCTCGCGCAGCGTGCGGCGTTGGTTGGTGCGGGCATGGCGAAGTCGATCACCGATCGCCTCGCGTAGCAGCACGGTCATCGCGCGCCTCCTTCCGGCCGGCCGTGTCCCTACGTTACCGATCGACACCGACAACGGGCACTGACTTCCGAACACGTCCGCCAAGGGCGAACGAACGCGGAGTCATCATTAGTTCCCGTCCTCGGTCATCAGCAGGTGATCCGACAGCAGGACCAGGGCTTTTTCCACGGCACCGGAACGGACCGCTCCGCGGTCGCCACTCACCGTGATTGTCCGCACTGTGGACACTCCAGGCCCGCTCAAGCCGATGTGGACCGTCCCCGGAGCGACACCGTCCTGCGGATCGGGGCCGGCGACTCCGGTGAGCCCGATCCCCCAGTCCGAACGGCACCGCTTGCGGGCACCCTCGGCCAGTTGGACCGCGACGTCGGGGTGCACGGCACCGTGCTCGTCGAGCAACTGCTGATCCACGCCCGCGAGCTCGTGCTTGAGCTCGGTGGCGTAGACGATCAACCCACCGCGGACCACGGCACTCGCCCCCGGTGTGTCGACGATCGTCGCGCACAGCAGACCCGCGGTGAGCGACTCGGCCGTGGCAACGGTCTGGTTCCTCGCTTTGAGCAGTCCGACGACGTCTGTCACAGCACGGCCCGGCCTGCTCTTGCCTTCATCTTGAACGCCCGGATGACGTAATCGATTCCCGTGACGATGGTGAGCACGAGCGCGACGGCCATGATCGCCCACGCGATGAGCTCCAGCACGTCGTTCTGCGGGAGCACGAACAGGCCGATCGCGATGACCTGCGCCAGCGTCTTGGCCTTGCCGCCGCGGCTGGCCGGGATGACGCCGTAGCGGATCACCCAGAACCGCAGCAGCGTGATGCCGACCTCGCGCACGGCGATGGTGATCGTGATCCACCACGGCAGCACGTCGAGCATGCTGAGGCCGACCAGCGCGGACCCGGTCAGGGCCTTGTCCGCGATCGGGTCGGCGATCTTGCCGAAGTCGGTGATCAGCCCGTGCTTGCGCGCGAGCGTGCCGTCGATGTGGTCGGTGAAGCTCGCGACGGCGAAGATCCCGAACGCGATGAGGCGCCACGTCGTGTCGAAGCCGCCCGCTTCGAACAGGGAGAACAGGAAGACCGGAACGAGCGCCAGCCGCGCCATCGTGAGGATGTTCGCGACGTTGAGCAGCGGGACCTTCCGGGCCTCAGTCATGTCGGGAGTACCTCGACGATCAGGTCCACGCCCTCGGAGTCGACCACGCGGCAGCGCACGAGGTCGCCGCGCTTGAGCCCCTCGGCTTCGAGGACGATGCACTCGCCGTCGACCTCGGGCGCCTGGTGCTCGGCCCGGCCGACGCAGTCGCTCTCCTCGTCCTCCTCGTGCTCGATCAGCACGACGACCTCGGTGCCGACGCGGTCCTCGGCGCGCTGGCTCGTCAGCTCCTCGACGAGGTTGCCGATCCGCTGCACGCGCTCCGCGATGGTGTCCGCGTCGAGCTTGCCGTCGAGGTTCTCGGCCTCCGTGCCGTCCTCGTCGGAGTACCCGAAGATGCCGACCGCGTCCAGGCGCGCCTCGGTGAGGAAGCGCTCCAGTTCCTGCAGGTCGGCCTCGGTCTCGCCGGGGAAGCCGACGATGAAGTTGCTGCGGATGCCGGCCTCGGGCGCGTGCTCGCGGATCTGCCACACGAGCTTGAGGAAGCTGTCCGTGTCGCCGAACCGGCGCATGCGCCGCAGCACGTTCTCGCTGGAGTGCTGGAACGACATGTCGAAGTAGTTCGCGACCTTCTCGGTCTTCGCGATGGCGGCCACCAGCGACGGCTTCGTCTCGGCGGGCTGCAGGTAGCTGACCCGCACCCGCTCGACGCCGGGGATGGACGCCAGCCGCGGGAGGAGCTGCTCGAGGGCGCCCTGCTCGCGCGGCAGGTCCTTGCCGTAGCTCGTGGAGTTCTCGCTGACGAGGAACAGCTCCTTGACGCCGTTCTCGGCGAGCCACATGGCCTCGGAGACGATCTCGTCCGGGAGCCGCGACACGAACGCGCCGCGGAAGCTCGGGATGGCGCAGAAGCTGCACCGCCGGTCGCAGCCCGACGCGATCTTCAACGGCGCCACGGGAGCGTCGTCGAGCCGCTTGCGCTGGACCTTGGTCGGCCCCCAGCCGTGGCCGGGCACCTGGACGCCGTCCTTGGCCTCCTGGCGCTTGACCGGCGTGATCGGCAGCAGCGTGCGGCGGTCCACCGGCACGTGCGACTCGACCGGCTTGCCGTGCAGCACGTCCTGCAGGCGCTCGGCCAGGTCGTTGTACTGGTCGAAGCCCAGGACCGCGGCCGCCTCGGGAAGGCTGTCCGCGAGCTCCTTGCCGTAGCGCTCCGCCATGCACCCGACCGCGACGACCTTGGCGCCGGTGTCGGAGGCGGCGAGCAGCGTGTCGACCGAGTCCTTCTTGGCCTGCTCGACGAAGCCGCACGTGTTGACGACGACGACGTCCGCGCCCTCGTCCACCAGCTCCCAGCCGCCCTCGCCGAGGCGCCCGGCGAGTTCTTCGGAGTCGACCTCGTTGCGGGCGCAGCCCAGGGTCAGCAGCGACACGCGTCGCGGAGTGGTGGGAGAAGACACGGCGCTCAGAGTAACCGGGTCGGGCTGTCAGACCGGAATCGTGCCCACCTCATACTTGACGGCTGTGACCAGTGGGGTAGTCGTGCGGCGTGCCCGCACCAGTGATGTGCGCGCCATGAAGGCTCTGATCGACGGGTACGCCGGCAAGGTTCTGCTGACCAAACCGCTGGTCACGCTGTACGAGGCGGTCCAGGAGTTCTGGGTGGCCGAGCAGGACGGCGAGCTGCTGGGCTGCGGCGCCCTGCACGTGATGTGGGAGGACCTGGCCGAGATCAGGTCGGTCGCCGTGTCGCCGATGGCGCTCGGCCGCGGCGTGGGGCACCGGATCGTGGCGCAGCTCATCGCCACCGCCAGGGAGCTGCAGCTCGGGCGGATCTTCGTGCTGACGTTCGAGACCAAGTTCTTCAGCAAGCACGGCTTCGTCGAGATCGAGGGCACGCCGGTGAGCCCCGAGGTCTACGAGGAGATCATGCGATCGGTGGACGAGGGCGTCGCCGAGTTCCTCGATCTGAGTTACGTGAAGCCGAACACGCTCGGCAACAGCCGGATGCTCCTGGAGTTGTAACTCTTCGAGTAATCATTCGAAGAGTCTTGACTCGACTAACCGCACGGGGCCAGTATCTGACCCGTGCCCGAATCGCTCACCATCGACGAGCTCGCCGCCCGGACCGGCCTGCCCAGCAGCACCATTCGCATGTACCAGACGAAGGGTGTGCTGCACGCGCCGAGACGGCAGGGGCGCGTGGCGTACTACGACGCCTCGCACGTCGAGCGGTTGACGTTGGTGCAGCGGTTGCAGCAGCGGGGGTTCTCGCTGCCCGCGATCGCGGAACTGATCTCGGCACGGGAAAAGGGCGAGTCGGTCGCCGCGGTCCTCGGCTTCAGCGAGGCCGAGGGGCCCGACGACTGGGTTCGGATCAAGGTGCGCGACATCAAGCACCTGATTCCGACCGGAGACGTCCAACCGCGACTCCTCCTCCGGGCTATGCGGTTGGGCTTGGTGCGGTGGAAGTACGGCTGGCCGCACACGCGTCGCTGGGCACTCGAAGCGGGCGGCAGGCTTGCCGGCCTCAGGGTGCCCAGCGATGACGTGATGGACAGCTTCACGCGCCTGCGCACGGCGACCGACGCGGTGGCGGCGGACTTCGTGCGGTTGTTCGAACGGCAGTTCTGGCCGGAGCTCGCACGCAAGGCCGGTGACGAGAACCAGCTGGAGAACGTGCGGGCGTTGCTCGTCGAGCTGACGTACACGGCGGAGACCGCGGTGGTGGGGACGCTGCGGGAGTCGATCCGGGACGCGGCCGAGGAGTTCGCGTCACGGCACGGGTTGCTGCCCAGCGACGACTACCAGCCCGCGTGGGCCGAGCAGCCGTTGCCGCCGATCGCCGAGAACCTGATGGACCCGGCGGGAGATCTGCCGAGCGAGCAGGAGATCGTGAACTTCCTGAAACGGGGGGACGAGGATGAGCCTGGTCGCTGATCCCGGCTGGCACGCCCAAGTTCGTGACGAAGGCCTTGTCGTCTACGCGGGAGCCGATCTCGCGTACCTGATTCCAGACCTGCCCAGGGCGGTGGCCGTGGCGCTGGCCGGCCTGTTCGAGCCGGTGTTGAGGGGAGTGGCTCGAACGGTCGACGAGAACCGGTTGGGGGAACCGGTTCGCCGGCACTTGGCCCAGCTGAGGACCCTGGGCGCTCTCCGCCCGGCCGGGTTGCCCGCCGAGGACGTCAAGCCGATGGGGGTCGGTACGCGCGTCGTCGGGGAGGCACCCGCCGGGCTGGCAGAGCTGTTGCCGCACAACGATGATCCGGACCTGCTGCTCGTCGTGCGGACGACCGGCACGCTGGTCGACCTGATCGAGGTGGCGCGCGAGACGACGGTCCCGCACCTGCTGCTGGACCTCGCGTACCACCACACCGCCGCCGTCGGACCCTTCGTGGTGCCCGGTGCCGGCGCGTGCCTGGCGTGCCTCGCGGTGCGGACGGGGCGGCGGTGGGGGGATCCGCCGCCGCCCCCACATCCGGCGGCGATGTCCCACGAGTTCCCGATCTCCCTTGCCATGCAAGCGATTCAGAACATCCAGAGCGGTTCGCTCGCCCTGCTGGACACGGTCGTGACCGTCAACCTCGACGAGTTCACGACGACGCGCGAGAGCGTGCTGCCCGCGGCCGGCTGCGAGATCTGCCCGACGGTCGAGTTCGGGCGCGTGTCACTTCCTTGGGGGAACCATGAACGCGACGGCAGTCCGATTACCTGACCAGTTCTCACCCGGTGCGGCCGCCGCGAGCGCCGCGACACCCACCTGTTGCTGTTGTTGTTGCTGCTGTGCGATCTCCTCGGTCGGCGCGGCCGTGCAGATCCCTGCCGCGCTGTACGAGGAGACGAAGGAGCTCCCCCGGCCTCGCAGCCTGCTCGTCCTGCCCGCCGCGATCTTCCCGTTGCTGGTCGTCGTGCTGCCGTTCGCCACGATGGGCGCGGTCTTCGACGTCCACTGGGGGTGGTGGCTCGGCGGCTTCGCAGCGGCGCTCGCGTGGGCCACCGCCTCCGGGTTCATCGCCAGGTCGCCGAATCCGGTGGGAAGTGTGGTCCGGCTGCTCGGCTGGATCGTGCTGTGGTGCCTGGAGCCGTTCGTCGTGCTGTTCGCGCTGGCACCGGTCGCCGTCGTGGGCGAGGGAGTCGCGTGGCTGCTCGGCATTCTCTACTTCGGCGGGGCGCTGGCGTTCGGGTACTGGATCTTCCGGCACTACCGGGGGAAGCGGTGAAGACCCTCGCGGAGGCGCTGGTCGAGCGCGCGGTCGGCTGGCGGCAGGGCGTGGTGTCCCAGCTGCATCCCGTGCCGCACAGCCTGTCCGATGTGGACGTCGAGGGCTGGGCCGCGGTGCCGGAGCCGTTCGCCACCGGCGGCACCTCCGGCGGCACGAGCAAGGTCGCCGCGATCGCCGAGGCCCTGGAACGGCACGCCGCCGCACGGGCGCCGCTGGAGATCGTCACCGACGGCGGGTGCTGGCCGTTGGAGCACTTCAGCCTGCACACCGTCGAGCAGCGGGTGGCGCCGGGTTACCGCTACCGCAAGGGATACGTCGACACCCCGTACACGCGGGCGTGGACCTTGCCCGGCAACGAACCGATCCGCGTGCCGGCCGGTCTGGTCGGGCTGGACGCCGCGTACGGGCTGCCCGCGACCTCGTCGGGGCTGGCGGCCGGTCCGTCGACGACCAGCGCGTTGCTGCGCGCCGTCCAGGAACTGGTCGAGCGCGACGCGTTCACCACGACGTGGCTGCACTCCGTCGCACCGCAGCGGTTCGCCGCCGGCCTGCCGCACGGCGCCCAGGCGTTCGACCTCACGCCCGCCTACAGCCCGCACCCGGTGGTCGCCGTCGCGGGTTCGCTGCCGATCGCCGGCAAGCCGAGGCCCACGCTCGGCCTGGCGTGCCGGGCCACGGTCGCCGAGGCCGTGCGGAAGGCCTACGAGGAGTGGGTCCAGGGCACGGTCTTCATCGAGGTGTGGCTCGCGCGCAACGGCGATCGGCCCGTCGAGGACGTCACCGACTTCGACGAGCACGCCGTCTACTACGCCACGCACCCGGACGAGTGGGACGCGCTGCCGTGGTTCGCGGGCTTCGAGACCGAACCGCCGCGCGACGCCGAATCCCGTGGCACAGCAGCGGAACTGACCGAACTCGTGCACACCCTCGACCGCGCGGACGTCCGGCTCGCCTACCGCGAGCTCACCACGCCGGAACTGTCGGCCGTCGGACTGCACTGCGTCCGCGTCCTGTCCCCCGACCTCGCACCGCTGCACTCCGACCACCGCTGGCCGCACCTCGGCGGCCGCGCCCGCGAACTCAGCCGGCGCTACCCGCACGCCTCGCCGGGCGTGTTCCCCAATCCCGCACCGCATCCGCTGGGGTGACACCGATGTTCGACGACTTCTGGGCCGCGAGCCGGTACTCGCCACTGCACCAGCGCAGGCTCGGCGACCGGTTGCGGGACTTCCGGCCTCAGCCGGAGCTGATCGACCCGCTGGAACTGCCCGCGGCACCGGTCCCGCTCCCCCGCCCGCACGACCGCCTGCAAAGGCTGTTCCAGGCACGCAGGAGCACGCGGGAGTTCTCCGGCAAGCCGTTGACCGACAAGCAACTCGGCACGGTGCTGGGCGCCCTGTCCGACAACAGCTGTCCGTCCGCGGGTGGTCTCAACCCGTTGCGCTGTTACGCGTTCGTGCATGGCCGGGCGGTCCGCTACGACATCCGCCGCCACGCGCTGCAGGACATCGGCCCGGCACCGGAGAACCTCGCCGAGATCCTCGGCACGCCGGAGGTGCCACCGCTGACGATCGTCCTGGTGCTGACGGACAAGGAGTCGTTCGAGAAGTACGGCGAACGCGCGGGCCGCTTCGGCCTGATCGAAGCAGGAGCCGCCGCGCAGAGCATCTGCCTGCGTCTGGCGGAGCAGGGACTCGGCGGCCACCTGCTCGGCGGAGTGGCGGACAACGGGATGCTGCACGCGCTGGGCCTGCCCCGCGACCTCCGCGTGGCCACCGCGATCGCGTGCGGGCACATGATCACCTGACGTTCACCGGATCGTGTCTACCGAGGACAGTCGATCACCCGCTACAACTGGCGAGACCCTGCTCACACTCCGAGGAGCTCGCCATGTCGACGAAGACCCTGCGCTCGGCATTCGTGGGTGCCGCCGCCTCCATCGCCCTGATCTTCACGGGCGCCCCGGCCCACGCCGTGGACATCGTCGCGGTGACCGACGACTACCTCTACTCGAAGACCATCGGCCAGTTCACAACACTGCGCGCGCAACAGCCCTACGCGGGTCAGCTCGACTGGTCGTCCGACGGCTGTTCGTACTCGCCGGACAACCCCTTCGGCTTCAAGTTCCTGCCGACCTGCCACCGGCACGACTTCGGCTACCGCAACTACAAGCGGCAGGACCGGTGGAACGAGACCAACCGCCTGCGCATCGACAACAACTTCAAGTCCGACATGTACCAGCAGTGCGGTTCCAACTGGGCCTGCAAGCGGACCGCCGACCTGTACTACGCGGCGGTGCGCGAGTTCGGCAACAGCGCGAGCTCCACGGCCACCAGCATCCAGAACGCCGGCCTGAAGTAGACCGCCGCCGGTTGTCAGACCTCCCGAGTACGCTGAAACGCAGGGGTTCCCGATCAAGGGGGACCCCTGCGTCAGCTCGGGGGAACGCCGAACGACCACGAGAACCGACGCCTGGGCGAGGCCCTCGGTACGCCCGCATCCGCGGCCCGGCACACCGTCCGCGTCCGACGGGCACATCGGTGGGCCGGTGCTCTGGCCGCGGGACGACCGTGGCCGTACTGCGACGGATCCACCCGCACCCGCCAGGGCTTCGACGCCGGGGACGGCCGGGGCGGGCGTGCTCAGCCCTTGCCGGCGTGTCGAACACCCCACGCCGCACGAGACCCCGGAAGGCGTCTCCCGCGACGGCTGGGCGGAGGTCGCGCTGGACGTCCGGGTGTGCCCCGACGACGTCCGTCACCCGATCAAGGTGAACACCGGCTAGTCCTCGGCGGGGCCGCCTCCGCGCATCAGGTGGATCACGGACTCCAGCTCGTCCGGCTTGATCAGCACCTCACGTGCCTTCGAGCCCTCGGACGGGCCGACGACGCCACGGGTCTCCAGCAGGTCCATGAGGCGCCCCGCCTTCGCGAACCCGACGCGCAGCTTGCGCTGCAGCATCGACGTCGAGCCGAACTGCGACGTCACGATCAGCTCGGTCGCCTGCACCAGCAGTTCCAGGTCGTCGCCGATGTCGGCGTCGATCTCCTTCTTCTCGCCGGCCTTCTGCGCCGTGACACCGTCGGTGTACTCCGGCTGCGCCTGGTTCTTGGTGAACTCGACGATCGACGAGATCTCCTCGTCGCCCACGAACGCGCCCTGGATGCGCACCGGCTTCGAGGCGCCCATCGGCAGGTACAGGGCGTCGCCCATGCCGATCAGCTTCTCGGCGCCGGGCTGGTCCAGGATGACGCGCGAGTCGGTCAGGGACGACGTGGCGAACGCCAGCCTCGACGGCACGTTCGTCTTGATCAGGCCGGTGACGACGTCGACGGACGGGCGCTGCGTGGCCAGCACGAGGTGGATGCCTGCCGCACGGGCCTTCTGCGTGATGCGGACGATGGCGTCCTCGACGTCGCGTGGCGCGGTCATCATCAGGTCGGCGAGCTCGTCGACGATCGCCATGATGTACGGGTAGGGCCGGTAGACGCGCTCGGAACCGGGCGGCGCGGTGATCTCGCCGGACTTCACCTTGCGGTTGAAGTCGTCGACGTGGCGCACCCGGTTGACCTGCATGTCCTGGTAGC
Organism: Lentzea sp. NPDC051208; assembly: GCF_040682435.1. NCBI lineage: Bacteria > Bacillati > Actinomycetota > Actinomycetes > Pseudonocardiales > Pseudonocardiaceae > Lentzea > Lentzea sp. NPDC051208. The sequence continues at coordinate 248,043 of NZ_JBFBAW010000003.1, forward strand.
GCTGTTCCATCTCCTCGACGAGCCACGCCAGCGCCGCCGCCGCCTTCTTGGGCTGCGTGATGATCGGCGTGATCAGGTGCGGGATGCCCTCGTACGGCGTCAGCTCGACCATCTTCGGGTCGATGAGGATCATCCGGACCTCGTCGGGCGTCGCGCGCGCCAGCAGCGAGACCAGCATCGAGTTGACGAACGACGACTTACCGGAACCCGTGGAGCCCGCCACCAGGAGGTGCGGCATCTTCGTCAGGTTCGCGGTGACCATGTGGCCCTCGATGTCCTTGCCGAGGCCGATCACCATCGGGTGCGTGTCCTTGACCGTGGACGGCGCGCGCAGCACGTCGCCCAGCCGCACCATCTCGCGGTCGCTGTTGGGCACCTCGATGCCGACCGCGGACTTGCCGGGGATCGGGGCCAGCAGGCGGACGTTGTCGGTCGCCACGGCGTACGCGATGTTCTTGGTCAGCGCGGTGATCTTCTCGACCTTCACGCCGGGGCCGAGCTCGACCTCGTAGCGCGTGACCGTCGGGCCGCGGGTGAAGCCGGTGACCTGGGCGTCGATCGAGAACTGGTCCAGCACGCCGGAGATCGCCTCGATCATGAGGTCGTTCGCCTTGCTGCGGGTCTTCGGCGCGTCGCCGTCCTTGAGCACGTCCGGCGGCGGCAGCTGGTACTCGCCCTCGACCGCGCGCACGGCCATCGCGGGAGCGGGGGCCTTCTTCTCCTTCGAGGGCTTCGGGGCGGGCTCCGCGGGCTCCTCCAGCGGGAGTTCGGCCTGCGGCTCCTCCTCGACGGGTTCGACCGCCTGACGGCGGCGGGACGGGCGGCGCAGGCGAACCGGCTTCGGCTCCTCGACCGGCTCCTCCTCCGGCGACTCGCCGTTCGCCGGCGTGCCGGGGTGCAGCAACGAGCGGATGCGTTCGGGTGCCTGGCGGATCGGCGTGTGCGTCACGACCAGCAGGCCGTAGCCGAAGATCAGGAACAGCAACGGCCCGGCGACCCACGGCGTCAGGCCCTGGGCGAGGAACCCTCCGGCCAGGTACCCGAGCGCACCACCGGCGCTGCGGCGTTCCAGCGGGTCCATCGGCAGGCCGCCGATGAGGTGGAACATGCCGAGCACGCCGATCATCATCAGCAACGAGCCGATGATCAGCCGGGGGCGCGCGTCGGGCGTCGGGTCGGTGCGCATCAGCGTGACGCCGATGCCGAGCAGCACGACCGGCACGATCACCGCCGGGAACCCGACGGAGCTGCGCACTGCGACGTCGACCCACTGCCCGACCGGTCCACCGGCCTGCCACCACACGCCGGCACCGGTGATGACCGCGAGAGCGATCAGCAGCAGCCCCAGGCCGTCACGGCGGTGTTCGGGATCAAGGTCCTTGGTACGGCTGACGGTGCGCACGAGACTGCCGACACCACGGCCCAAAGCACCCCACACGGCACTGACGGCGCCGCCGCTCTTCTTGCGTGGTACGGGCTTTCTGGACGCGCTGGATCGCGCCCGCGGCTTGGCTGGTGCTTTGCCGCGTGACGTGGTCTTTCTCGAAGTCCCTGTGCGCCCGGCCATGTCTACAAGGTAGTCCCTCGCGTCTCACCAGCCACGTTGGCAACTAGGACGCGTGCGAAACCTCATGGTTCACCCGATCGGGCACGGAGTCGTTCCGACACGCCGTACGCTGCCCCGCGTGTCCACACCGCTTTTCTGGCGCGTGCTCATGGTGGTCGACCGGGGCCTGATCGCGCTGACTGGCAAGCTCGAGGTATCGGGCGACATCCCGCCGGAGCTGCTCGGCAAGCCGTTGCTGCTCGCCTCGAACCACATCGGCAACCTCGACCCGATGGTGCTCATCGCGGCCTGCCGCAAGATCGGCGTCAACCCGCGTTTCATGCTCGCGGGCGGCCTGCTCGACGCGCCGATCATGGGCCCGGCCCTGAAGGCCTGCGGTCACCTGCGCGTCGACCGGCGGTCGGCGAACGCGGGCGAGGCCATGCACCGCGCCGTCGCGGCGTTGCAGAAGGGCGGCGACCCGATCGCCGTCTACCCCGAGGGCAAGATCAGCCTCGACCCCGGGCTGTGGCCGGAGCGCGGCAAGACCGGTGTCGCCCGCATGGCTCTGGGCGGCGGCATCCCGGTGATCCCCATCAGTCAGTGGGGCGCGCACGAGGCCGTGTACTGGGGCAACCTGCACGTGAGCGGCTGGAGGGACTTCCTGCCGTACCTGACGTCGTGGCTGCGCGCGGTGCGCAGGCGGCCGACGTTCAAGGTCCACTTCGGCAAGCCGGTCGAGCTGTCCGACCTGAAGGCCGAGACGATGGGCGACGCCCGGCGCGCGCACGAGCGGATCATGATCGCGATCACCGAGGGCTTGGCGCCGTTGCGTCTCGACGAGCCGGACCTGCCGCGCTTCCACGACCCGACGCGGCCGACGACCGGCGTCTCGCCCTGGCGGCCCGCCTGATCGAGTAGCCGATCACCGTGATCAGCATGAGCAGGGGCATCGGGTTGCCCCGCCACAGGCTGATCGCGAAGTCGATCACCGGGATGACCAGCGCCGCGACGAACGTGGCCGTGCTCGCCGTGGGCAGCTTGACCAACGGGGCCGCCCACGGTGTGCGACCCCACGGCTTCGCGACGCTGAGCCACGCCTGGAACGCGATCGCGCTGATCATGAGCGCCGTGCCGACGGGCATCCACGCGGTCACGTGCCCGTTCACGGCCTGCTGGAGGTTGCCGCTCAGGATGAAGATGCCGATGTAGAGCTGGCTGACCGTGATCACGAACTTCGCGAGCACCCACCAGTGCCGGAAGTACCCCCACGGCGTCGTGGCGCTGAGCATGAACCCGCTGAACGCACTGGTGTTGGCCATGATCGCCAGCACCTCGTGGTCGAGGTAGCGCGCCATCTTGAACGCGGTGAGGTCGCCTGTCCTCATGCCGTGGAGCACGAGAGCGAGCAACGCCACGGCCTGGCTGAGCCAGCCCACGGACGTGACGACGTGCAGCCACACCAACAGGGTCCGAGCGCGCTTCTGCATGACATGTAGTTTGCCTACGCATCAGCACGCGCACATCAGGGATCTCCCCTACTGAGCTACCCGGTCCAGCCATTCCCCCATGAGCGCGTCGAACAACACCGGCTGCTCGATCTGCAGGTTGTGCCCGGCGGTGTCGAGAACGACGAACGACGCGTACGGGTAGTGCGGGAGCAACGCGTACACGTCCTCGTACCCGGTGATGTTGTCCTGACGGCCGGTCAGGAACAGCGCCGGCCGTTCATAGGTCCCCTGCTCCGGAACCGCGGACAGTTCCCACCTCACCTCGATCCGCGCCATCGCGTCGCGGTCCGCGATCTCCAGACCGGGAAGGATCTCGTCCGCGAACCGCCGCGCCGTCTCGGCGGTCCGCACCACGGCCATGCCGTCGAACCGCGCGGCCAGAACGGGATCGAGTTCAGCGCCGTCCGATCGGCGCACCTCGAACTGCGGCACCGTCCGATCGGACGCGCGCACCTTCGTGCCGGTCGGGCAGATCAGGGCGAGCCCGTGCACCTGGTCCGGACGGCGGTGAGCGAGAGCGCGGGAGAGGTAGCCGCCGTACGACTCGCCCACCAACAGGAACGGTTCGTCACCGATCTCCGCGTCGACGAGTTCCTCGACAGCGGCCAGCACGTCGTCGCTGGAAGTCACACCGTCCGCCGCCGACTTCCCCATCGCCGGCAGGTCGGGGTACAGGCGCCGGTAGCCGGGCCTGGCCGCGAAGAGCGGCTCCAGGCAACCGAGCATCAGGCGGTGGTCGGGAGTCCAGCCGTGAAGTGCGAGCACCGGGATGCCGGCGCCGAGTTCTACGAAATGCACAACGCCGTTCTATCCCAGCTCGTGCAGCCGTGCGCGCACTTCTGGAGTCAGCGGGTGGTCGTAGTCCTCGTAGATCGTCAGCGCTTCCAGCAGGTGCGTCCGCGCCACGTCCGGCTGCCCCGCGCTCGCCTCGCCCAAGCCGTGCAACGCCTCCGCGAGGCTCTTGCGGTCACCGAGCACCCGCAGGAACTCGATCGCGTGCCGGAACGACTCCCGCGCCTCGACCCCGCTGCCCAGCTTCGCCTGCGCCCAGCCGATGCTGACCAACGCCATCGCCTTGCCGTGCACGGCGTCGTGCGCGTCCATCAGCTCGAACGCCGTCCGCGCCGACGCCAGCGACGCCTCGAACTGGCCCGCCGAACGCAGGATGTCGCTCAGGAACAGCCTCGTGCCGCCCTCGCCGAACCACGAATCGGCCTCGGCATGTCGCCTCAGCGCCTCGCCGAACCTGTCGACGGCGAGGTCGAACCGGCGCAGGCCGCCGTACGCCATGCCCAGGCCCGTGAGGCTCCACGCGGCACCGACGGCGTCGCCGATCTCGTGCCGGATGGCGAGCGCGCGGTCGAAGAGTTCCAGCGCGTCCGCGAACCGCTGCCCGCGGAACGCCGACAGCCCCTGGCCGTGCACCGCCCACGCGCGGGCCGCCTGGTTGCCGTCACGGGTCGCGGCGCGTTCGGCGACGCGGTACGTGCGCGTCCACTCGTCCAGCGCGCTCGACACGATGAAGTAGTTCCACAGCGCCACCGGGATCTGCCACGCCGTCGGCGAATGCTGCTCCTCGGCGAGTCTCGCCACCGCCAGCAGGTTCGAGGATTCCGTGCGGCACCAGGTGAAGGCGTCGTCGTGCGAGGTGAAGTCCTGAGTGGACAGCGGTGGCAGCAGGAACGCCGGATGGTCCGGTGGCGCGATGACGGTGCCGGCGGCGTTCGCGGTGTCGAAGTACCAGCCCAGCATGCGTGCCACGGCCTCGGCGCGGCCGTCCGACGACTCCTCGGTGGCGCTGAGTTCGGTGGCGTACAGGCGAAGCAGGTCGTGCATCCGGAACCGGCCGCGCGCGACCTCCTCCAGCATGTGCCCGCCCGCCAGCACGTCCACCAGCGTCCGGGCCCGCGACACCGGCACGCCCGCGAGCGCCGCCACGGCGTTCAGGCTGATCTCGGCGCCGGGATGCAGGCCGATCAGCCGGAACGTCCTGGCGGCGTCCGGTTTCAGCGCGAGGTACGACCACGAGAAGGCGGCACGCACGGCCGTGTCCTCGTCGTCGCCCGTGGCCAGCACGTTCAACCGGTCGTGCTCGTCGGCGAGATCGCTCGCGAGGTCGGCCAGCGTGAGGTGCGGCCGCGTCACCACGCGTTCGGCCGCGATCCGCACGGCCAGCGGCAGGTGCCCGCACAGTTCGACGAGCTTCGCGGCGGCGTCGGGTTCGGCGGCGACCCGGTCCGCGCCCACCGCGGCCGTCAGCAGCGCCAGGCCCTCGTCCCGCGTGAGGGTCGACAACGTCATCGAGTGCGCGCCGTCGCGGGCGACGAGCCCGCCGAGGTGGTTGCGGGACGTCACGAGCACCATCGACGTCGACCGGCCCGGCAGCAGCGGACGGACCTGCTCGGCCAGCCGCGCGTTGTCGAGCAGCACCAGAACCCGTTTGCCCGCGAGAACGCTGCGGTACAGCGCGGACTTCGCGGGCAGGTCCTCCGGGACGCGTTCGGACGGTACGCCCAGGCTCTGCAACAGCTGGTGCAACGCGGCGCCGGGCTGCACGGGCGGCGCCGACGAGTCGAACCCGCGCAGGTCGACGTGCAGCTGACCGTCCGGGAACCGCGAGGCCACCTGGTGCGCGAACCGCACGGCCAGGGCCGTCTTGCCGACGCCGCCGGTGCCGGTGATCGCGACGAGCACCGGCGAGTGGTCGTGCGGGACGACCTCGGCGAGCTTCGCCAGTTCCTTCTCCCTGCCGGTGAAGTCGCGGATCTCGTGCGGCAGCTGAACGGGCACCAGCACGGGCGCCACCGGTTCCGGTTGCGGGTCGGGCCGGCCGACGAGCAGCTGTTCGTGCAGCCGGCGCAGTTCGGGGCCGGGCTCGATGCCGAGCTCCTCGATCAGCAGCCGGCGCAGATCGGCGTAGACGGCCAGCGCCTCGGCCTGCCTGCCGCTGCGGTACAGCGCGGACATCAGCAGGCCGTGCAGCCTCTCGCGCAACGGGTGCGCGGTGACCAGCGTGGTCAGCTCCGCCGCCACCTCCGTCTCCCGCCCGACCGTCAGCATCAGCGCCGCACGCTGCTCCACGGCCGTGAGCCGCAACTCGGCCAGACGCGCGCGCTCCACCGCCGCGAACGGGCCCGGCACCCCCTCCAGGGCGATCCCCCGCCACAACCCCAGCGCTGCGTCGAAGGCCGCGACGGCCTCGACAGGCTTGTCCCGCAGCCGTCCGGCCTCGTCGAGGTGCGAGCGGAACACGGCAGCGTCGGAGTTCGCAGATGGGAGCCTCAGCAAATATCCAGCGTCCGTGGAGAGCAGCACGGAACTGGGCGCCCGCGACGCCCGGTCCGGCTCGAACAACCTGCGCAATCCGGCGACGTAGGTGTGGATGCCGTTGTCGGCGCTGGCGGGCGGATCATCGCCCCACACGGCGTCGATCAGTTCACTGCGCGACACGACGTGATTGGCGCGCAACGCGAGCACCGCGAGCACAGCCCTCTGCCGCGGCGGACCGAGCGTGAGCTCCTCGCCGTCCACCGTGGCCGCGAGCGCGCCCAGCAAGCTGACGCGCAACTCGTTCTGCACCAGTGTTCTCACTTCGTCGCTGTCCGCGTTCACCTAGCAACCTACCGTCAGTTTTCGTCCAGAAGCCATCCAGAAGGCGTGCAGAGAGCTTCTCCACACTTCACTCAGGTGGATTGGGTCGAAATGAGGGGCGGGGAAATGAACGCGGCCGAGGTATTCGACACGCTCGGGCTGGAATACCAACGCGCTTGGTCGCACCAGCCGGCACTGCACGGGACCCTCGCCTGGTTCGCCGCGACGCAGCCCTCGGGCTCGCGCGTGCTGGACATCGGCTGCGGCACGGGCGTTCCCGTGGCCCGCACCCTGGCCAAGGCGGGCATGAAGGTCACCGGCCTCGACGTCTCCCCGGTCATGGTCGACATCGCGTCGGCCCAGGTCCCGGAGGCCACCTTCCACAAGATCGACATCCGCGACTTCGAGTCACCCCCTGGCTCGTGGGACGTCATCTGCGCCGTCTTCTCGCTGCTGCAGATGACCCAGGCCGAGATCATCCGGACCCTCGGCCAGATCTCGGCGTGGCTGCGGCCCGGCGGTCACTTCTTCCTCGCCACCGTGGCCGTCGACGTCGAGCAGGTCACGCTGCCCTGGATGGGCCAGGAGATCGAGGTGTCGTCGTTCTCCGAGGCCAACTTCGAGGCGCACCTGGCCGAGGTCGGCCTGCGGGTCGTGCGCCGGAGCCGGCCGGTCTTCACCCCGTCCTACCCCGGCGCCATGCCCGAGGAGTCGCTGCACCTGGTGTGCCAGCGCCCCTAGACGAGTAAGTCCTAAGTCCGGGCGGTGCCTGAAGACGGACGAAGGGTGTTCAAGATCAGTTTGTGAGGACCGACCTGAACACCCTTCTGACCGCACTCTACGTCAAGATCGATGACCACGTGGGCAGGCCCGTCCGGACCGGGCGACCACCACGGCTGACCGACGCTGAACTGCTCACCCTCGCCGTGGCCCAAGCCCTGCTCGGCATCCGATCCGAAGCCCGCTGGTTACGGTTCCTGCCCCGGCACCTGCCCGGCGCTTTCACTTACCTGCCACAGCAATCGGGCTACAACAAGCGGCTGCGCAACGCAGTTCCGCTGCTCAAGCACGTGATCCGGATGCTCGCTCTCGACACCGACCTGTGGACCGACGCGACCTGGGTGGTCGACTCCACGCCGGTCGAGTGCGGCCGCTCTCGCGAGACCGCCAAGCGCTCCGAACTGGCCGGCTGGGCCGGCTACGGCTACTGCTCCAGCCACTCCCGCTTCTTCTGGGGCCTGCGCCTGCACCTGATCTGCACCCCGGCCGGGCTACCGATCACCTGGGCGCTGGCCAACCCGAAACTCGACGAACGCCAGGTACTGATGGCGATCCTGGATCACGACGAGTCCGTGCTGCACGACCGCCCCGGTCTGCTGATCATCGCGGACAAGGGCTACGTGTCGCGCGAACTCGACGCCTACCTGGCCGAGCGCGGGGTGCGGCTGCTGCGCCCGAACTACCGCAATCGCACCCCACACCCAGCCCAGCACCTGCTCAAACCCGTCCGGCAGCTCATCGAGTCAGTCAACGACACACTCAAAGGCCAGCTCGATCTCGAACTGCACGGCGGCCGCACCATCGACGGCGTGACCGCCCGCATCGCCCAGCGCCTACTGGCGTTGACCGCCGCGATCTGGCACAACCGCGCCACCGGCCAGCCCATCACCCGATCCCTGATCGCCTACGACCACTGATCAGTTAGGACTTACTCGTCTAGTGCTGCAACGCCCGCATGCACTCGGTGGCGCGCACCACCGCTTCCGGCAGCACTAGCGGGCGAACCCGCGAAGCTCGACGGGTGCCGCACCTTCGTGCACCTCGCCGTTCCGCACGGTCCACGCGGTCGCCTCCCGCCGTTCGTCGGTCAGCAGGAAGAACCCGACCGGCCGATCTCCGTCGGCGTCCACCAGCCGCGCCAGTTCGGCGACCTGGGCGCGCAGCCAGTCGGCAGACTGCTCACGGATGTCGCCGCCGTAGAACACGTAGAGCGTCGAGTTGAACGGCCGCGTCGGAACCGCCCACCCGGCGGAGTACAGGTCGTGGTGGCGCGCGGCCAGCACCTGCTCGACCGCTTCGCGCTGTTCGTGCGTGAACTCGACCCAGCCGCGCACGCCGACGTACATCCCCATCAGTGCTGCTCAGCCAGCGCGCGGCCGATGAAGTGCGCCGACAGCAGGGCGAAGATGTACGCCTGCAGCACCTGCACGAGCGCTTCCAGGAAGAACAGCGCGATGGCGAGCGCGAAGCCCAGCAGCGACACCGGCTTGAGGTAAATCGGCGCGTTGAACAGCAGGAACTCGCTGCCGAGCGTGAATACCAGGATCAGCAGGTGCCCGGCGAACATCGCCGCGAACACCCGGATCGCGAGGTTCACCGGGTCGAAGAAGAACTTGAGGATGACCTCGGTCGGGATCAGCAGCCCCCACAGCACGGGCTTCGGCACGTCCTTGATGATGAACTGGTTGCGCAGGTAGCCGCGAAGGCCGAACTTGCGGATGCCCACGTAGTGGTAGAGCGGAAAGATGATCAGCAGCGCGACGGCCGCCGGGAACCCGCTGTGCGTGAACGTCGGGAACTGGATGAACGGAATCAGCCCGTAGACGTTGTTCACGAGCACGAAGCAGAAGATGCTGACGATCAGCGGCACGTACGGCGCGAATTCCTTGGCGCCGATCTGCTCGCGCGCGATGGCGTTGCGGCCGAAGTCGTAGACCGATTCGGCGGCGAACTGCCAGCGGGTCGGGACGATCTTCATGCTCCTGGTCGTCACCAGGAAGAACGTCAGGATGATCGCCACCGACAGCACCAGCAGGGCCTGCGGTTTGGTCACCGAGAAGTCGAACGGCAGGCCCAGCGGCTCGTGCCAGGTGAAAATCGGTGGGAGAAGAATGTCGTCTTTGCCCGGTGGGCTGAAAACGTCATTACCGGCCATTGGGCGAACCCCCTCGTCCATGGTCTGGGACTAGACCTTATCGGACGAGGGGGACGCAGATCACAGCAGGGTCACGGTCATACCGGGATGACCGTGGGGACGATCATCGGCCGGCGGCGGTAGGTCTCCGCCACCCAGCGCCCCACGACGCGCCGCACGGCCTGCGCGACGCGGTGCGTGTCGGTGATGCCCTCGGCCTCGGTGCGCGCCAGTTCCATCTCCACGAGCGGAACGACGGCCTCCAGCGCCTTCGGGTCGTCGGAGAAGCCGCGGCCGGAGATCGTCGGCGCCGTCACGGCGCGTCCGCTCGCCGTGTCGATGGCGACCGAGATCGAGATGAAGCCGCCCTCGCCCAGCACGAGGCGGTCGGACAGCGTCGACTCGCCCACGTCGCCCACGGACAGGCCGTCGACGTACACGTGGCCGACGACGACGCGGCCGGAGACCGTTGCCTTGCCGTCGATGAGGTCCACGACGACGCCGTCCTCGGCGATCACGACGTGGTCCTCGGCGACACCGGTGGCGACCGCGAGGGCCGCGTTCGCACGGAGGTGCCTCCACTCGCCGTGCACGGGCATCACGTTGGACGGCCGCACGGCGTTGTAGAGGAACAGCAGTTCGCCGGCCGGTGAGTGGCCGGAGACGTGCACCTTGGCGTTGCCCTGGTGCACGACGGTCGCGCCGAGCTTGGCAAGGCCGTTGACGACGTTGAAGACCGCGTTCTCGTTGCCGGGGATCAGCGACGACGCGAGGATCACCGTGTCGCCCTCTCGGATCGAGATCTGGCGGTGGTCGCCGCGGGCCATGCGGGACAGCGCCGACAGCGGCTCGCCCTGCGACCCGGTGGAGACGAAGATGACCTCGTCCTCCTCCATGCGCATCGCGACGTCGAGGTCGACGAACAGCCCGTCGGGCACGTTCAGGAAGCCCAGGTCGGACGCGATGCCCATGTTGCGGACCATGGACCGGCCGACGAACGCGATCTTGCGCTTGTACTGCACGGCGACGTCGAGGACCTGCTGGACGCGGTGCACGTGCGAGGCGAAGCACGCGACGATCACGCGCTGGTCGGCCTTGCGGATCACGTTCTCCAGCACGGGGCCGATCTCGCGCTCGGGCACCACGAAACCGGGCACCTCGGCGTTGGTCGAGTCGACCAGGAAGAGGTCGACGCCCTCGTCGCCGAGGCGCGAGAAGCCCGCCAGGTCGGTCAGCCGGCCGTCCAGCGGCAGCTGGTCGAGCTTGATGTCGCCGGTGTGCAGCACCAGGCCCGCGGAGGTGCGGATGGCCACGGCCAGCGCGTCCGGGATGGAGTGGTTGACGGCGAAGAACTCGAGCTCGAACGGCCCGTACGAGCGCCGCTCCCCCTCCTTCACCTCCACCAGGCGCGGGGTCTGGCGGTGTTCGCGGCACTTGGCGGCGAGCAGTGCCAGCGTGAAGCGGGAACCCACGACCTGCACGTCGGGGCGCAGCTTCAGCAGGAACGGGACCGCGCCGATGTGGTCCTCGTGGCCGTGCGTCAGGACGATGGCATCGATGTCGTCGAGCCGGTCCTCGATGGCCCGGAAGTCCGGCAGGATCAGGTCGACGCCCGGCTGGTCGTCTTCGGGGAACAGAACGCCGCAGTCGACCACGAGCAGCCGGCCGGCGTGCTCGAAGACGGTCATGTTGCGGCCGATCTCGCCAATTCCGCCGAGAGCGACGACGCGGAGGCCGCCTTCCGGCAGTGCGGGCGGCAATTCGGTCGATTGGGTCACGCGTTGACTCCCAGTTCGGCCGCGATGGCCTCGATGTCCTCGGCGGCGGCAGGCACCAGCGGCAGACGGGGTTCCCCCACGTCCAGTCCGCGCAGGCGCAGCGCCGCCTTCGTGTACGTCACGCCGGGAACCCGGCGGAAGGGTCGCAGCAGCGGCAGCAGCGACTCGTGGATCTCCTTCGCGCGCACCACGTCACCGGACTCGTAGGCGTCGGCCATGTCGCGGAGGCGGTCCGCGGCGAGGTGGCCGATGACGCTCACGAACCCGACGGCGCCCACGGACAGCCACGGCAGGTTCAGCGGGTCGTCACCCGAGTAGTAGGCGAGGTCGGTGCTCGCGATCACCCTGCTGCCCGCGTGCAGGTCGCCCTTGGCGTCCTTCACGGCCAGGATCCGCGGGTGTTCCGCCAGGCGCAGGAGCGTGTCGACCTCGATCGGCACGACCGCGCGCGGCGGGATGTCGTAGAGCATCACCGGCAGCTCGGAGGCGTCGGCGATGGCGGTGAAGTGTGCGAGCAGGCCTTCCTGGGGCGGCCGCGAGTAGTACGGCGTCACGACCAGCACGCCGTGCGCACCGGCCTTGGCGGCCTGCTCCACCAGGTGGATGCTGTGCGCGGTGTCGTACGTGCCCGCGCCGGCGATCACGCTCGCGCGGTCGCCCACGGCTTCGACGACGGCCGTGATCAGCGCGGCCTTCTCGCGATCGGTCGTCGTCGGGCTCTCGCCGGTCGTGCCGTTCACGACCAGGCCGTCGTTGCCCAGGTCCACCAGGTGTTTCGCCAGTTCCTGCGCCTTGGGGAGATCGACCTCGCCGCGCGAGTCGAAGGGCGTGACCATGGCGGTGAGTACGCGGCCGAACGGGCGGTCCGTCCCTGCGTAGGGGCTTCCTGGCATGCGCAGAAACTACCCGAGTTCACACGCTTCGGTTCAACGACCGCACCCGTTGCACCGCGTCGGCGTCACCGCTGTATTCCACTCGGGCCTCGTCGCGCCCGAACGCCAGCATCACGAGCTCGGCCACCTCGCCGGTGATCACCACTCCGTTCGCGCCCTGCTTGGCGACGACGTGCTCACCGTCGGGGCGCACGAGCGTCACGCCCACGGGCGACGACTTGTACGTCATGCGCGCGGTGATCGGCAGCAACTTCCACAGCGTCGCCTCGCGCCGGGCGTCGTACGGACGTGGCTCCCAGCCGGCCTGTGCGCGCCGCACGTCCTCGTGGTGCACGAAGTACTCGCCGGTGTTCATCAGCTCGTCGATCGGCTTGATCCAGAACGGCGGCGTGCGCACGAGGTCCAGGAGTTCACTCCACGCTTTGTGCGTGTAGTCCTCCTGGACCTTCTCCGTCCACTTCGCGAAGACCGGCAGCACGATGCCGGGCGCGGTGTCGGGGCGGCGCTCGCGGATCGCGAGGTGCGCGGCCAGGTCCTTGGTCCGCCAGGTGCCGCACAACGTCGGAGAGTCGGGGCCGAGCTCGGTCATCAGGTCGACCAGCGCTTTGCGCTCGTCACGGGCGAGGCTCACACCCCCATTGCACCACAACCGGAACTCAGGCCTCGTTCGGCTTGTAACAGCTCTTGAAGCCGTCCGGCTTGGCCGAGTTGTCGGCGAGGAGCTTGACCACCTGGTCGCGGTTCAGGTTCTCCGGGTAACCGGGCCAGTCCGGTTCCTGCCCGTTGACGTGCAGCTCGTCGAGCCAGTAGCCGGACTGTCCGGAGATCTTGGCGAACTCCAGGTCGCAGCCCTTCACCCGCACCACGACCTCGATGGTCTTCTCCGAGGACTTGACCGTGCGCTTGCCGATCTTCTTGGACTTCTTCTCCTTCTCCGTGCTGGGCTCGCCGGGGTTGCCGAACCCGGCGGCCTTGAGCTCGGAGACGAACTTGTCCTCGTTGTTGCCGCACGCCGTCAGGGCCGCCGCGCAGCCGAGGGCCAGGAGGGCGGGAACGATCCGACTCTTCACGTTCAGTTGTCCTTCTTCGCGCTGATGGTGCCGTCGAGTTTGGTGCCGTCCTTGGCGCCGGCGAGGCACCAGATCTTGCGCTCCGCGTTGCCGCCCTTGTCCTTGGTCCACGCGCTCTCGCTCGGGATCAAGGTCGTCAGCTTCAGCTTCTCACCGTCCTTGACCCACCCCGAGTTCAGCGTCATCTCGCAACGGGAGACGCCGAGGCTCTTCAGCGAGTCGACGCCCGGATAGGCGGCGTCGGGCAGGTTCGACTGGAGCGGCAACGTGTCGATCGCGTCGAACACCTCGAAGTCGTGCGGCTTGTCGCACTCCTCGCGGGTGTCCGAGTTGAGGAGCTTGGCCGGTGCGACCTCGCCGATGCCGCACGTGTTCTCGTAGAGACCGAACACCGGGATCTCGGCGCCCTCGCCGTAGGTGAGCGCCTGGCTGCCGGTGCCGGCTCCGGGCGTCGTGAACGCCTTGTGCGCGAAGATGCCGCCGGTGAACGCCGCCGCGGCGATGGCCACGGCGCCGACCAGCGCGATGATGCGGTTGCGCTTCTTCTTCGCCGGGTCGGCGGCGGGGGCCTGCCGGTACTGCTGGGTCTGCGCCGGCGCGATCCCGGTGGGGGGCGTCGGCTGGTTGCCGATGCTGGCGAGCATCGCGCGGGCCTGCGGGCCGGACAGCCGGGCGTTCGGGTCGGCGATCAGCAGGCCGGTGATGACGGCACCGAGCACGCCCGTGGCACGGGTCAGGCGCGGGGTCTCGCTCATGATCGCGTGCAGCGTCGAGGCCGTGGAAGCGCGCTCGAACGGGCTCCAGCCCTCGACGGCGTAGCAGAGGGTCGCGCCCAGCGCCCACAGGTCGGACGCGGGACCGGCCTCGTGACCGTGGATGCGTTCCGGCGCCATGTAGGCGGGCGAGCCGATGAGGCTGCCGCTGGTCGTCAGGCGGGGGTCGTCGACGGCCTGGGCGATGCCGAAGTCGGTGAGCTTGAGCTTGCCGTCCGGGCGCACCATCAGGTTGCCGGGCTTCACGTCGCGGTGCACGATCCCGGCCTGGTGCGCGGTCTCGAGCGCCGACAACGCCTGCAGCGCGATCGACACGACCTGGTTCTGCGGCATCGGGCCGTGCGTGCTGATCAACGTCGACAGCGTCGCCGCGTCGACCAGCTCCATGATGATGTAGGTCAGGCCGTTCTCGTTGATCGCGTCGTAGACCGTCACGACGGCGGGGTCGTTGAGCTTGCCGGCGGTGCGCGCCTCACGCAGAGCGCGCTCTTCGAGCACACGGCGTTCCTCGTGCGCGATGCCGTCCGGCAGGTGCAGTTCCTTGATGGCGACGAACCGTCCGATGTGGCGGTCCTGGGCACGCCAGACGATGCCCATGCCGCCGCGGCCGAGCTCGGCCACCAGGGCGTACCTGCCCGCGATGACGCGCGGTTCGACTGCCTGTCCGTGCACGTGCGCTCCTACGACCTCGGAACCGGGGGGCGTTGACGGTACTTGAGACCCGCCGACTGCAGGATCGGTTCCTAGGCTTCCGGCGCTACAACCAGTTCGTGACCTGCGGCACGCAGGGCGCGCACCGCGCGGTCGAGATCCGTGTGCCTCACCAGCAGGTGGTCCGTGTCGTAAGTGGACAACGCGAACAACGAGACGCCCGCCGCCGCCAGCTCGCCCGCCAGCGCAGCCATGATGCCGGTGAGCGTGAACTCCAGGGGCCCGCGCACGGTCAGCAACCGCCAGCCCTTCTCGGCCGTGTCAGCGTCCACTGCGAACGATGCGGGCGCGATGATCGACAGCTCGGCCGGTGTCCTCGTCACGGAGACCAGGACGCCGGTGAGGTCGAGCAGCCCGCTGGGAACCGGAGCGTCCGGTGCCAGGCGCGTGACCGCGTATTCGCCGGGCCGGACGTCCACGATGAGCCGCTTCATGGCGTCAGCCTTCAACCACCAGTGGGCTGGAGGCAACTTCTGTGCCGTCCGGGAGTGTCGAGATGACGAAGTCCGCGAACGCGTTGGGCGCCGCCTTCGTCAGTTCGCGCAGGCACGCGACGGCGAGCTCGCGCAGCTCGACGTTGATGTGCTCGGTCGCGCGCATCGCGATGAAGTGGCGCCACGAGCGGTAGTTGCCCGTCACGACGATCTCGGTGCCGGTCGCGTTGGGCAGCACGGACCGTGCGATCTGCCGCGCGCGCCGGCCGTTCACGGTCTTCTCCAGGCTCTGCACCAGGTCCTCGTAGGCCTGGAGGCTCGCCTCGGTCGCGGCGACGAACCGCGCGTGCAGCTCGGGGTCCTGCGCGATGAGGTCCGGCTCCACGACGTCGGTCGGGTCGGTGCGCTGGGAGAGCTGCGAGTACGAGAAGTGCCGGTGCCGGATCAGCTCGTGGGTGAGCGAGCGCGGCAGCTCGGTCAGGTAGAGCGAGGCGCTGCCGTGCTCGAACGCGGCGAGGTGCCCGACGTCGAGCAGGTGGTGCAGGAACGTCGCGTTGGTGTTCGTCATGGGGTTCGAGCGGTCCCACGACTGGTAGCAGGCCCGGCCGGCGAACTCGACGAGCGCCGCGCCGCCGTCCGCGTCGGTCGTCCACGGCACGTCGTCCGGCGCGATGAACTCGGTCTTAGCCACCAAACGCACTCTCGGCATGGAGCGGACATTAGTCCTGACATCAGGCGGTGGTTGCACGATGTCGGAAGTGACGTCATAGTGATGTCATGGATCTGTCGCCGTACATCGCGTCACTGCGCGAGGACCTGGCGACGGCCGCATCCGCGGGGGACGACACCACCCGTCGAACGGCCGCCGCACTGTCCGCAGCGCTCGAGCCAGCCGCGCGACTGGCAATCATGAACGCACTGTCCGACCTGGCCGCGGAGGTCACCGCCTCCCTGGACGGCCAGGTCGTGGACGTTCGCCTGTCCGGTCGTGACGTCCAGGTGGTCGTCACGGGATCGGCCGAACCGGAGCCGGAGCCCGCTCCGCGTCACGAGATGCCGAACTTCGGCGCGGGTGACGCCACGGGTGACATCAGCCGCATCACGCTGCGCATGATCAACGAGCTCAAGTCGAAGGCCGAGGCCGCCGCGGCGGCTCAGGGCGTGTCGCTGAACTCGTTCATCCAGCAGGCCGTGGGTGGCGCGGTGCACGGCAAGCACAAGCATCAGCAGCACAAGGGGTGGAGCGGAAACGCCGGCTCGGGCTCGCGCGTCCGCGGATGGGTGCAGGGGTGAGCGGCATGAGCGAACCGACTTCCGAACCGACCGGCGTGGTGCGTCAGCAGAGCTTCGAGTTCGCGGGCATCGCCGAGATCGACGTCTCCCTGCTCAGCGGCCGGGTGCAGGTGCAGCTGGTCGACGGCCCCGGCGTGCACGTCGAGGTGCGGCACGACCCGAACGCGGGCAACTCGTGGACCGAGGGCCTGTCCAGCGTGCTGAGCTGGGTCAGCGGTCAGTTCGGGCCGGACAAGACAGCACCGCCGGCAGGTCCGGAGGAGGCCGTGCGCGACGCACGCGTCGAACTGCTGGGCAACCGTTTGCGCATCGAGTCGTCGAAGGCACTGCCGTTGCGCGCCGTGCCGCTGTCCGTGGTGGTGACGGCTCCGGTGGGGTCACACGTGTCGTCACGGACCGGTGCGGCTGACGTCGTCGTGACGGGCGGTGCGGGCCGTCTGGACCTGAACACCGGCACGGGCAGCGTGTCTGCGGACCGCGCGACCGGCGAGGCCAAGGTGAACTCGGGCGCCGGCACCGTGCGCCTGGGCACGATGCTCTCGTCGCTGAAGGCCAAGACGGGCAGCGGCGACGTCGAGGTGTCGTCGGTCGGCGGCACCACCACGCTGATCACCGGGACCGGCGACGTGTGGCTGGGCGCGGTGCAGGGCAACGTCCAGGTCCGCACCGGCAGCGGCGATCTGACCGTGGCCGACGCGGCCTCCGGCGAGATCCAGCTCGGCACCGGCTCGGGTCACATCCGCGTCGGCATCCGGCAGGGCACGCTCGCGCGGGTCGACCTGGTGTCCACGTCCGGCACCGCGCGCAGCGACTTCGACGTCTCGGCCGAGCCGCTGGGTGACGCCACTCTGACGGTCACGGGCCGCACGGGCAGCGGCAACGCACTGGTGACCGCCGCTTCGAACTGACCGGGCAAGACGCACGCGGGGCCCTTTCGTACTGCATGTCAGTACGAAAGGGCCCCGCGTGCGTCAGAAGCAGGGACGGCTAGGGCTCCTGGAACGGTTTGGAGCCGCCGGGGACGTCGTCCGGGAAGAGCGGGCAGCGCAGCTCGCCGGTCAGGAACTTCCTGATGAAACTCGAGAAGCTGCCGTCGTAGGACCACTTCTGCCGCAGGTCCGTGATCATCACGGTCCACTGGTCCGGCTCGCCGCCGGTGTACCAGAGGCAGTGGTCGCCGTTCACCGTCATGCCCCAGGGCAGCAGGCCGGGCGAGTCCGGGTGCACGCGCAGGCCCGGCTGGCGCCGCAGCGCCCGCATCATCTTTGGCGCCGTCGACATCCAGTTCATGAAACCTGCACGTGCCGTTGGGTGCAGGATGCGGACGTAACCACCGACTATGAGTGGTGGGTAGGCCTCGGCGAGATGCACGAAATCGCTGGGCAGCGCTGTGCCCACCCGTCCCTTGACCGCGTCCCAGTCAACGGGGTCAGGACGCCGTTCGGACGCTCCCAGCAGGTCGATCCACTCGTCAGGCGGCACCGTTCACCTCCGTGACCCTCAAGCATCGCCTGTGGCACTAGGGATTCGGTTGTACCGCAGTCCGGCGACGACCAGTGAGACGACGGCGTCGAACGCGTCCTGAATGTGAGGATTCCCCCACTCCTGGGCGTGAGCCGGGTGGTGGAACACCTGCGTCGCGTCCCACACCGCCTGCGCCGTCCTCTGGATGTCGTCGGTCACGAACTCGCGGGTTTCCACTCCCGTGGAGATGATGCGCGCGATCTGTCCCACGAGGTGGCCGATGTGGTACTCGGGGATGGCGCGACTCTCGCTCACCAGCACCTTGAACGTCGCGAACAGCTCGGGTTCGTCGACGTGCGAGAGCCGCTTGCGGTCGAACAGGTGCTGCAGCCATGCCTTCAGGTTGTCCGCCGCGCTCGCTTCGGTGTCGAGGACCGACTCCATTTCGGCGTGGATGGCGTCGAGCCAGCGCCGCGTCACGGCCTCGCGCAACGCGGCCTTCGTCGGGAAGTGGCGGTAGACGCTGCCGTGGCTGACCCCGAGCGCCTTGGCGACGTCGACGACCGTCGCCTTGGCCGGGCCGTACCTGCGCAGCACCTCTTCGGTCGCCACGAGGATCGCCTCGCCGGTCAACGCCTCCGCCACGTCATCTCACCTCTCGCTGTCCAGCATCGCCATCTGCGCGGCCGCGTAGCGCGTGCCCGCGGCGGCCCCGACGGGAACGACGGCCTCGATCTCCTGCAGTTCCCGCTCGGTGAACGTCACGCCGACGGCACCGATC
This sequence comes from Lentzea sp. NPDC051208, assembly GCF_040682435.1. Lineage (NCBI taxonomy): Bacteria > Bacillati > Actinomycetota > Actinomycetes > Pseudonocardiales > Pseudonocardiaceae > Lentzea > Lentzea sp. NPDC051208. The sequence goes on from NZ_JBFBAW010000003.1 coordinate 266,802, forward strand.
GCCTCGTTCAGCCTCGCACGCTTCGTCGTGCCGACGAGAGGCACCACGTCCTCACCGCGTGCCGAGACCCAGGCGATCGCGAGCTGCGCGACCGTGACGGCCTTGCTCGCGGCGATCTCGCCGAGCTTCTCGACGAGGGCTGCGTTGCGGGCCAGGTTGTCGCCCTGGAACCGCGGCGCGTGGCCACGCCAGTCGCCGGCGTCGAGGGTGAGCGGAGTGGAGGAGATCAGGCCGCGCGACAGCACGCCGTACGCGGTGATGCTGATGCCGAGTTCGCGGGTGACCTGCAGGATCTCCCGCTCGACACCGCGCTCCAGCAGGCCGTACTCGATCTGCAGGTCCGCGATCGGATGCACGGCGTGCGCGCGGCGGATGGTCTCGGGCCCGACCTCGCTCAGGCCGATGTGCCGGACGCGGCCCTTGTCGATCTGCTCGGCGATGGCGCCGACGGTGTCCTCGATCGGCACGTTCGGGTCGAGCCGGGCCGGCCGGTAGATGTCGACGTGGTCGGTGCCGAGGCGCTGCAGCGAGTACGCGAGGGAGTTGGCGACCGCGATCGGCCTCGTGTCGAACCCCAGGAACGCGCCGTCGGCGTCCCGCATGCCACCGAACTTGACGCTGAGCTGCACCTCGTCGCGACGGCCCTTGATCGCCTCGGCGATCAGCATCTCGTTGTGGCCCTGGCCGTAGAAGTCACCGGTGTCGAGCAGCGTGACGCCCGCGTCCAGGGCGGTGTGGACGGTCGCGATGCTCTCGTCCCGGTCGGCCGGGCCGTAGGCGTTGGACATGCCCATGCAGCCCAGACCGATGGCGGACACGACCGGGCCGGTGGCTCCGAGCTGACGCTTCTGCATTTCGAACCCCTTCGTCTCTTCGATGACTTCCAGCCTGCCCGATCGGCTGACAGATTTCAATATCTGTCAGTCCATTCTTGTCGGCACGATTGACAAAAGTATTTTGAACGTTCAAAGTCTTTTTTGCGATGAGAGACGTGATCTATCTGGACCGGATGGAGCAGGCCGAGACCCTGCTCAAGCCGCAGCGCGTGGAGGTGCTGCGGCAGCTCGCCGCGCCGCGGTCGTGCACCGAGGTCGCCGAGGTGCTCGACCAGACGCCGCAACGCGTGCACTACCACGTCAAACAGCTGGTCAAGGCCGGGCTGGCGACCCAGGTGTCCGAACGCAGGGTGCGGGGCGTCCAGGAAGGCCTCTACCAGGCCGCGGCGCGGTCGTACTGGCTGTCACCACGCCTGGTCGGCCGGATCGGGTCGCTCGACGAGCTGGCGCTGGGCCACCTCGTCGACCTCGCCGAGCAGATCCAGGTCGACGTGGCGGCACTGGACCGGTCGAGCGAACTGCCGTCCATCGGCGTGTCCGGCGAGATCCGGGTGCCGCCGGAGGAACGGCAGCGGTTCCTGGCCGAGCTGCAGACGACGTTGCAAGAGCTCTTCACCCGTTATGGCGGCGCGGAAGGGGATGCGTTCCGCATCGCGCTCGCCTGCTACCCGAAAGGAGAAGACCGATGAGCACCGGAACCGTGCGCGTCCGCACGTCCGCGCCCGCCGAGAGGATCTACCGGGCTTTGACGACGGCCGACGACCTGCGCGTGTGGCTGGCCGAGCACGCGCACGTGGACCTGGAGCGCGGCGAGTACGAGTTCTGGGGGCGCCACACACCGGAGGGCGAACGCGGCCGGCAGAAGCTGCTGGGCTTCGACGAGAAGTCGGTGCGCTACTCGTGGTTCCTGTACGGCACCGAGCACACGGTCGAACTCGGGGTCGAGGAACGCGACGGCGAGACGGTCATCGCGGCGACGCAGTCCCCTTACCCGGAGTGGGGCGACGGCAAGGAGGAGTCGGAGATCCTGCTGACGTTCTGGCCGCTGGTGCTGGGCAACCTGGTCGAGCACGTCGAGGGCCGGCCGGTGCTGGGGTTCTGCGACTTCACGTCGCCCGAGCAGCGGTTCGAGTTCGACATCGCGGCATCACCGGCGGCCATCATCGACGCGCTGACCGATCCCGCCGTGTTCGCGCGCTGGTTCGGGGCCCGCATGGAGATCGAGCCGCACGTCGGCGGCCGCTGGGCGATGGGAAGCCTTGCGGAGGAGGAGAACCCCGCGAAGGTCGTCGCGCTCGACGAGTCGAACCTCGCGCTTGAGTTCCCCGGCGGGATGGTGACGTCCTGGGAGCTCAAGGGTTCGGAGGGCAAAACGCGGCTGACGTTCGTGCAGAGCGGCTTCGACACGGCGAACCCGCCCTACGGGCCGTGGATGGGCTGGCTCAGCGGGTTCGCGGACCTGCGGCGCATGCTGGAGTTGCCCGGCTGGCGCCCGATGTGGCACTCGTACGACATCCCCGGCGTGCCCGACGGAGTTCTCGTTCTCGAATGATCGGGCGTGAAACAGGCGGGTGAGAGCTAGATCATTCGGCTCTCACCCGTTTGCGCCTGGTTTTCGTCGGCAGAAGATCGATATCTTCGGGGTCGTGCTCGAGTCAGCGCGCATCGCCGTCGCCGCAGTCCTGATCGCCTTCTCCGTAACGGCGTCGATCTTGTTCAGTTACTAGAACCACGCCATGACCACGGCCGGTGAGGCCGCGAGAAAGCTGAACCTCGCGAAGCGGCCCACCAGGCCGGTGGCGACGAACATGGTCGTGGACATGCCCGCGAGCCCGGCGAGCACGCTCGTCGCCATGAACGGCGGCACCCCGACCAGCGCGCTCACGCCGTGCGTGCCGGCCATCCAGTTCGGGTGCGCCTTGCACTTCACGTGGATCCAGTCGCCCCAGCGGTGCATGCGCGTACCGGGACCGAACCAGCGCGCGAGCTTCGAAGGCTTGTCGCTCGGCTTGCGGTGCAGGAACTTCGGCAGGTGGATGTCACCGCGCGCCGCGTAGAAGTACAGCAGCTTGCCCAGCACCTGGCCCACGGCGACCGAGAGGCCGACGATCCAGAACGAGACGTCCGGCCACCGCGCGCACAGTCCCAGGACGAACATCTCGATGCTGATCAGGGGAACGACGGCTGAGCCGAGCGCGACCCCGAAGGTGAGGCCAACCAGGGCGAGCACCCGGCCGAGGTTACACAGATCTCAGTCGGCGAGTCGGATCTCGAGCGGACCGGATACCCGGACTTCGCGCAACGGACGCCCGCCCGCGTCCAGCGTGCGCACCGTGCCGTCACCCGTCCAGCCCAGTCGTTCGTAGAAGTTGCGCGACGCCTTGTCGGCCTCGGGCACCCACGCGATCCCCTTCGTGGCGCCCGTCTCGCGAAGCCGCCGGACCGCCTCCGCGACGAGCCGCGTGCCGTGCCCGCGACGGCCCCAGCGCGGTTCCACGAGGACGCTGAGCAGCGCGGTGGTGGCGGCGTCCTCCGGCAGCGAGCCGTCCGCTTTGGCGACTTCCTCGTCCGGGGCCTTGCTCGCCACGACGAAGCCCACGACCCACTCGCCCTCGGTCGCCTTGAGCACCGCGCCGCTCTGGACGGCCAGTGCCCAGGCCTCGTCGGTGTCGAGCGCTTCGAGGACTTCGGGCGGCAGCAGTTCGGCGTAGGCGAGCCGCCACGTCTCCCGGTGGATGCGGACGATCTCCGAAAGATCGGCAGCGGTGGCGGTGTGCACGTCGGCGTCGGCCATAAACGCAGCTTATCGACGCCGTGTCGCGGAATTGTCAGGGGTGCGTGGCACCATCGGCGACGTGCAGAGGATGAGTGCGGACGTGGCCCGTCGAATCGCGCTGGGCGCCCAGGGCTTCACCGACCTGCGGCCGTCCGCGGCGACCCGCAGGCACCTGCAGCGCGTCCTGTCCCGCGTGCAGCTGCTGCAGATCGACTCGGTGAACGTGGCCGTCCGCGCGCACTACATGCCGCTGTTCTCCCGCCTCGGCTCCTACGAGCCCTCCCTGCTGGACGAGGCGGCCTGGACCCACTCCGCGCGCAAGCCCCGCATGCTCGTGGAGACGTGGGCGCACGAGGCCTCCCTGGTGCCGGTGGCGGACTGGCCGTTGTTCCACTCCGGCGCCAAGAAGCGCGGCTGGTGGCAGAACTACCAGACGATCCTCGAACGCTCGCCGCAGCTGGTGGACGACGTGCTCGCCGCCGTGAAGGAACTGGGCCCGATCGGTGCGGGAGCCCTGGAGAAGGCCCTCATGGGCGACCGGGGCCGTGCGAAGGGCCCGTGGTGGGACTGGTCCGAGGTCAAGCGCATCTGCGAGGTCCTCTTCGGCGTGGGCGTCCTGACGACGGGCACCCGCCGTTCGTTCGAGCGCCTCTACGACCTGACCGAGCGGGTCATCCCGCCCGACGTCCTGGCCCAGAGGTGGACCGCTGAGTCCGGCGCGCGCGAGCTGGTCCTGCGTTCCGCGGTGGCCCTCGGCGTGGCGACCGAACCCGATCTGCGCGACTACTACCGGCTCGACCCGCGCCGCTCCCAGGCCGCGGTGGCCTCACTGGTGGAGGACGGTGTCCTGGAGCCGGTGGCGGTCGAGGGCTGGAAGGCCGTCGGCTACCGGCACGTCGAGGCGAAGGCCCCGCGCCGGGTGGTCGGGCGTGCCCTGCTGTGCCCGTTCGACCCGTTGATCTGGGAGCGGGCGCGGACCGAGCGCATCTTCGGCTTCCGGTACCGCATCGAGATCTACGTCCCGGAGCCTCGCCGGGTGCACGGGTACTACGTGTTCCCGTTCCTGCTGGACGGTGCGCTCGTGGCGCGCGTGGACATCAAGGCCGACCGCGCCGCCGGGGTGTTTCGGGTGCAGTCGGCGTGGGCCGAGGAGGGTGTGGACCGGCCTCGGGTGGCGGTCGAGCTCGCCGCGGAGCTGCGGCACATGGCCGACTGGCTCGGGCTGGAGGACGTGCTGGTGGTGCAGAAGGGCGATCTGGCGGCGGAGCTGATCGCGGCCGTGCTCAACGGATAGCGAAAACCCCGGGGCAGCGCCCCGGGGTTTCGTTCACGCGTGCAGCTCGATGGCCTTGCGCATCGTCTCGCGGGCCCGCCCGCGGTCTCCCGCGACGTCGTAGGCGTAAGCGAGCCGGAACCAGGCCCGCCAGTCCTCTGGCGACGCCTCGACCTCGGCCCGCCGCTCCTCGAACCACGAGTCCGCGGCGTCCCGGTCCACCCGGCCGGAAGGCCGGCGAGGCAGGTGCGAGACGTCCGGCAGCAGGCCGTCCGCATCGAGCTCGCGAGCCATCTTCTCGGTCTCCCACCCGAACCGCAGGTTGGAGTACACGAGCCAGACCCCGAGCAGCGGCAGGATCAGCACACCGATGCCGAGCAGGATCCCGGCCACCTCGCCGGTCTGCAGCAAAGCCACAGCCCGGCCGGTGAGCAGGACGAAGTAGACCGCGAGAGCCGCGATCAGCAGCCCGACGGTGATGCGGACCTTCACAGGTCGAGGTACTTGTCGAGGCCGACGGCGAGACCGGGGCGACCGACGATCTCCCGCACACCCAGGACCACGCCGGGCATGAAGGAGGTGCGGTGCAACGAGTCCTGACGGATGGTCAGGGTCTCGCTCTCACCACCGAACACGACCTCCTGGTGCGCGATCATCCCGGAGATCCGCAGCGAGTGGACCCGCACACCGTCGACGACGGCGCCACGGGCACCGGCCTCCTCCTGCGTGGTCGCGTCGGGCATCGGGTCCATGCCCTCCCGCGCGGCCGCGATCAGGCGCGCGGTGTGGGCGGCCGTGCCCGAGGGCGCGTCGGCCTTGCGCGGGTGGTGCAGCTCGATGATCTCGGCCGACTCGTAGTAGCGGGCGGCGATCTCCGAGAAGCGCATCAGCAGGACGGCGCCGATGCCGAAGTTCGGCGCCACCAGCACGCCGACCTCCGGACGGTCCGCGAGCAGCGCCGCGACCGCGTCCAGCTTGGGCTGGTCGAAGCCGGAGGTGCCGACCACGCAGTGGATCCCGTTGGTGATGCAGAACTCCAGGTTCCCCATCACCACGTCGGGGTGCGTGAAGTCGACGACGACCTGGACACCGGCGTCGACGAGCGCGGACAACGGGTCGTCGGCGTCGATCGCCGCCACGACCTCCATGTCCTTCGCGGCCTCGACCGCGCGGACCACCTCGGAACCCATGCGGCCCCGCGCGCCGAGAACTCCGACGCGAATCATGCAATCACCTCGTGTACCTGGTCCGGCAGATCGTCGGCGTGATCGTAAGGCCCCACCACCGCCGCGGCGACGGGCCTGCGCAGCAGCTCACGTGCGAGCAGCGCCACTTCGTCGGACGTGACGGCGTCGATGCACGCCAGCGTCGCCTCGACGCTCAGGTGGTCGCCGTAGTTCAGCTCGGACTTGCCGATGCGCGACATCCGGGAACTGGTGTCCTCCAGGCCCAGGACGAGCGCACCGCGCAGCTGGCCCTTGCCGCGCGCCACTTCCGCGTCCGACAGGCCACCGCGAGCGACGTCCACGAGCACCTCGCGGATGACGCCGGCGGTCTCTCCCAGCCGGTCCGGCTGGCAGCCCGCGTAGACGGCGAACGTGCCGGTGTCCGCGTAGAGGCCAACCGACGAGTACACCTGGTACGCCAGGCCTCGCCGCTCACGCACCTCCTGGAACAGCCGGGAGCTCATGCCACCGCCGACGGCCGCGTTGAGGACGTTCAGCGCGAAGCGGCGCTCGTCGTGGCGGTCGAGACCGCGCATGCCGAGCATCAGGTGCGCCTGCTCGGTGTCGTCGGTGTGCAGCACCAGCTTGCGGGCGTCGGCGATGCGCGCGCGACCCGCTCGTGGCGCCACCGCGCTGCCCTCCCGCGACAGCCGGTCGCCGACGGCCTTGCGCACCAGGCGCATCACCTGCGTGTGCTCGATGTTGCCCGCGACGGAGAACACCATGCGCGGCAACGTGTAGCGCTTCTTGTAGAAGGAGTAGAGCGCGTCCCGGTCCATGTCCTGAATGGACTTCTCGGTGCCGAGAACGGGACGCCCCAACGCATGCCCGCCGAACAACGCCTCGATGAACGCGTCGTGCAGCAGGTCCTCGGGGTCGTCGTCGCGCATCGCGATCTCCTCGAGCACGACACCGCGTTCGGTCTCGAAGTCGCGCGGACCGCAGAGGGCCTCGAACACCACGTCCGCCACCAGGTCCACCGCCAACGGCAGGTCCTCGTCCAGGACGTGCGCGTAGTAGCAGGTGTGCTCCTTCGCGGTGAACGCGTTCAGCTCGCCGCCGACCGCGTCGATCTCCTCCGCGATGGCCGCCGCCGTCCGCCGCGCGGTTCCCTTGAACAGCAGGTGTTCCAGGTAGTGCGCGGCACCCGCGACCTCGGGCCGTTCGTCACGGGACCCGACCTGCACCCACAGCCCGACCGAGGCGGACCGCACGCTCGGGATGCGCTCGGTGATGACCCGCAGGCCCGAGGGCAGCATGCTGCGCCGCACCTCGGACCCCGTGGACCTCTCGAGCACCCGCGTGCTGCCCGGCCGCTGGAGGTGCCCAGGAGTTCCGGTACGCGGACGGCCGCGGGTGGATGCACCCGCGGCCGTCACGTTGTTGTCAGTCGTGCTCACTGCGCGGGAGCCGCCTCGGTGGCCTCGGTGGCCTCGACGGCCTCCGGGGCGTCAGCCGGCTTCGCGGCGTCGTCCTCGTTCACGACGACGAGGCTGATCTTGCCGCGCTGGTCGATGTCGGCGATCTCGACGCGGAGCTTGTCGCCGACCTTGACGACGTCCTCGACCTTCGCGATGCGCTTGCCGTTGCCCAGCTTCGAGATGTGGACGAGGCCGTCCTTGCCGGGCAGCAGCGACACGAACGCGCCGAACGCGGCCGTCTTCACCACGGTGCCCAGGAAGCGCTCGCCGACCTTCGGCAGCTGCGGGTTCGCGATCGCGTTGATCATGCCGATCGCGGCCTCGGCCGAGGGGCCGTCCGCCGCACCGACGTAGATCGTGCCGTCGTCCTCGATGGAGATGTCGGCACCGGTCTGCTCGGTGATCGAGTTGATCATCTTGCCCTTCGGGCCGATGACCTCGCCGATCTTGTCGGTCGGGATCTTGACCGACGTCACGCGCGGAGCGAAGGCGCTCATCTCGTCCGGGTCGGAGATGGCCTCGGCCATGACCTCCAGGATGGTGTAGCGCGCGTCGCGGGCCTGGCCCAGCGCCGCCGCCAGCACCTCGGACGGGATGCCGTCGAGCTTCGTGTCGAGCTGCAGCGCCGTCACGAACTCCTTGGTGCCCGCGACCTTGAAGTCCATGTCGCCGAACGCGTCCTCGGCACCGAGGATGTCGGTCAGCGCCACGTAGCGGGTCTCACCGTCGACCTCGTCGGAGACGAGACCCATCGCGATGCCGGAGACCGGCGCCTTCAGCGGGACACCCGCGTTGAGCAGCGACAGCGTCGAGGCGCAGACGGAGCCCATGGACGTCGAGCCGTTGGAGCTCAGCGCCTCGGACACCTGGCGGATCGCGTAGGGGAACTCCTCGCGCTTGGGCAGCACGGGCATGATCGCCCGCTCGGCCAGCGCGCCGTGGCCGATCTCGCGGCGCTTCGGCGAACCCACGCGGCCGGTCTCACCGGTCGAGTAGGGCGGGAAGTTGTAGTGGTGCAGGTAGCGCTTGTGCGTCTCGGGAGCCAGCGAGTCGATCTGCTGCTCCATGCGCAGCATGTTCAGCGTGGTGACACCCAGGATCTGGGTCTCGCCGCGCTCGAACAGCGCCGAACCGTGCGTCCTCGGGATCACGGCGACCTCGGCGCCGAGGTCACGGATGTCCGTGAGGCCGCGGCCGTCGATGCGGACCTTGTCGCGCAGGATGCGCTGGCGCACGAGCTTCTTGGTCAGCGAGCGGAACGCCGCGCCGATCTCCTTCTCGCGGCCCTCGAACTGCTCGGCCAGCTTCTCCAGCGTGGCGGCCTTGATCTCGTCGAGCTTCGACTCGCGCTCGGCCTTGCCCGCGATGGTCAGCGCCTGCGCCAGCTCGCCGGAAGCGGAGGACTCGACGGCCTCGAACGCGTCGGCCTGGTAGGCCGGGTACGTCGGGTACTCGCCGGTGGCCTTCGCGGCGACCTGGGCGAGCTGCGCCTGGGCCTCGCAGAGGACCTTGATGAACGGCTTGGCGGCCTCGAGGCCCGCGGCCACGACCTCTTCGGTCGGGGCGGTGGCACCCTCGGCGATCATGTCGATCACGTTGTCGGTGGCCTCGGCCTCGACCATCATGATCGCGACGTCGCCGGAGTCGACCACGCGGCCCGCGACGACCATGTCGAACACGGCCTTCTCGAGCTGCTCGTAGGTCGGGAACGCCACCCACTGGCCCTCGATCAGAGCGACGCGGACGCCACCGATCGGGCCGGAGAACGGCAGACCCGCGAGCTGCGTCGACGCGGACGCGGCGTTGATCGCCACGACGTCGTACAGGTCCTTGGGGTTCAGGCTCATCACCGTGATGACGACCTGGATCTCGTTGCGCAGGCCGTCCACGAAGGACGGGCGCAGCGGACGGTCGATCAGGCGGCAGGTGAGGATGGCGTCCGTGCTCGGACGGCCCTCACGCCGGAAGAACGAGCCGGGGATGCGGCCCGCGGCGTACATGCGCTCCTCGACGTCCACCGTGAGGGGGAAGAAGTCGAAGTGCTCCTTGGGGTGCTTCGACGCCGTCGTGGCGCTCAGAAGCATGGTCTCGTCGTCCAGGTACGCCACCACGCTGCCGGCGGCCTGACGCGCGAGGCGCCCGGTCTCGAAGCGGATGGAGCGCGAGCCGAACTTGCCGTTGTCGATAACGGCAGTCGCCTCGTGGACCTCGATGTCCGTCATTTACTTGTTACTCCTCGTCTTTTGGACGCCGCTCACGCGATTTTGACGAGGCCGGTCTTCGATCGAAGTCCCCTGGGGCGTTCCACCAGGAGGCCACTACCGAGGACCGGCGCGGAAACTGCTTCGCGCGACGCGGGTCCTGTTTTTCAGTCCTCTTTACAACCAGGGGTCTGTATACACCCGGTTGTAAGCCGAGGGGGAGTGACCGGCCGGTCACTCCCCCTCGGCAAGTATCACCTGCGCAGACCGAGGCGCTGGATCAGCGCGCGGTAGCGGTTGATGTCCACCTTGGTCAAGTAGTTCAGCAGACGGCGGCGACGGCCGACCATCAGCAGGAGACCACGGCGGGAGTGGTGGTCGTGCTTGTGCTGCTTCAGGTGCTCCGTGAGGTCAGCGATGCGCTTGCTCAGCAGGGCGACCTGCGCCTCGGTGGAGCCGGTGTCCGAGTCGTGCAGACCGTACTCACCGAGGATGGACTTCTTTTGATCCGTGGACAGTGCCACTAGGTACTTCTCCTACTTGTTCAGGTCCGTGCGGCCCCGTCCGCCGAATTGCTGGCCGGGGTAGCCGGTACTGGCCGCCACGGACCGCAGCCAGACCCAACTGCGAAGGCTATCAGGCATACCGCTCAGCGGCGCGCTGACGTGCGCAACCCCACCCGGTCAACGGGTGTGTGCACGCCGTCTGCGCTGCTCACGAGCACGGCCTCGGACGGCTGCCACGGGCTGCTCAGGAACTCCGGCATCGCCTGCCCTTTGTACCCGTACGCCACCGTCAGGTGCGCGAACCAATTGTCGTTCGCACCCGCTGCTCTTGCCAACCGATTTAAGTTCCCGTCTATTCCGGCCCACAGCACTTTGCCGCGGAAGTCGCCGAAGTTCCTCAGCCTCAGTTCGGGCACCTCGTGGCCCTCGAGAGCTCTGAAGCGCTCCTCATCTGCGGCTTCACCGTGGAAGCACAACGTGATGTGCCACTTCTCCGGTGTGGTCCACTCCAGATCGAGGCTTCGGTCCAGCACCGCGTCGAGCTCGTCGACCACGTGCCGGGGCGGGTACAGCGCCGTGAAGAACTTCACCTGCTGTTCGCGGCCCGGATGGCCCGGCGGAACAGTTCGGCGATCGCCGGGAAGTCCTCGTGCAGGAGGTCGGCGGCCTGCTGGAGCTCGACCCGGTCGGCGACCCGGCGCAGCACCGGGTACGCGACGCTCTCGTCCCCGTTGACGGGCAACGAGTCGCGCGACACCGTCGGCTTGGAGTCGCGCACGTCGTCGAGCGCGCGCTGCAACGCCTCCGGTGCGCCGGTCGCGACGTCCGGCGTGAGGACCTTGCGCTCCAGCATGATCATGCGAGCGAGCACGGAGGGGTTGCCGATCTTGGCGCGCCGGCCGCTCATCACCTGGCTGAGCATCGGCGCGCTGATCCCGAGCACGTCCGCGAGCTGCGCCTGGGACACGTTGAAGGCCACGACCAACCGTCGCACGCGGTCACCCAGCGGCTCCCCGTACCACTCCCGTTGCAGGGCGAGGTTGCGCTGAACGATCTTGTGGTCCTCCACCTTGGCCTCTCCGGTAGCCAGCACTCCGACCCGCATCCTGCCAGGCCGCGGACGCACGGACGCCCGCTTCGCCCAATCTGACGGTCACGACTCCGCCAGCAGTTCCCTCGTTCGGTCTACATCTCGATGCATTTGTTCGAGCAGGGCTTCGACGGAGTCGTACTTCTCCATCTCGCGCAGCCTCTCGACGAAGTCCACGGCCACGCGCTGGCCGTAGTAGTCCTCGTCCACGTCGAGCACGAACGCCTCGACGCGGCGCTCCCGGCCGGAGAACGTCGGGTTGGTCCCCACCGACACGGCGGCCTTGAGCGTCTTGCCCTTGGCGTCGGTGAACCAGCACGCGTAGATGCCGTCCGCCGGCACCGCCGCGAACTTGGGCGTGGACAGGTTGGCGGTCGGGAACCCGAGGTCCTTGCCCCGCCCGTCGCCCTTGACGACGATCCCCTCGAGCCGGTGCGGCCGGCCCAGCGCCTCGGCCGCCGCCTTCACGTCGCCGGCGTCGATGCACGCCCGGATGTAGGTGGACGAGTACGTCAAGTCGTCTGCGGACACCAGATCAGCCCCCTCGGTCACGAATCCGAACCGCTGCCCCAGCTGACGCAGCATCGCGACGTTACCGGCCGCCTTGTGCCCGAAGGTGAAGTTCTCACCCACCACGACAGCGGCGGCGTGCAGCTTCTCGACGAGCACCTCGTGGACGAACTCGTCCGCGGGCATCCTGCTGGTCTCGAGGCTGAACGGCACCACCACGAAGTGGTCGATGCCGAGCTCCTCGACCAGCTCGGCCCTGCGCCGCAGCGTCGTGAGCTGCGCGGGGTGGCTGCCGGGCCGCACCACCTCGGACGGGTGGGGGTCGAAGGTCATCAGCACGCTCGGCAGGCCGCGCTGCTCCGCGAGTCCGACGGCACGCCCGATCAGGGCCTGGTGGCCTTTGTGGACACCGTCGAACACGCCGATGGTCACGACGCAGCGGCCCCAGCCGCCGGGAAGGTGGTCTAGTCCGCGCCAGCGTTGCACGTGATCAGCCTACGACGGGCCGCATGGACAGCCACACCGCCTGGCCACCGGAGCACCACCCGGTGAGGAGATCGAGGAGATCCATGACCCCGTCCTCCTCCTCTTCGCGGTCCTGCGCGCGCAATTCGAGCACCAGCACCGTGAGTGCGGCGACCATGTCGTCGTCGCTCAGCTGGTGCGCGTGCCGGACGAGAACGTCCGTGAGCGCGCCGTAGTCGTCGCCACGCTCGATGCCCGTCTGCACGTCACGGCACACCGCGTCCCAGTGCGGCCATTCCGCGAACACGAGCCGGTCGCCGCCGCTGTACGCGATGACCTTGAGGAAGTCCGGCTCTCCCCCGTTCCGGAGCCCGCACAGGTAGCGGTGGCCGGGAGCACCCGGTAGAGCTGGTCGAGGTTCTCGGCGACGAACGCCGCGTCGGCGACGCGGTGCTCGACCCCGGCCCACTCCACTCCCGTGCCCATCGGTGCCAGGGCGGTGAGGCGCAGGGCGAAGGCCTCGGACCACGCCGCGGGCGCGACGGTCAGGCCGTGCTCCTCGATCAGCTCGACGACGTGGTCCGCTTCGACGTACGTCCGGCCAGATCTCGCGGGGTCGACTGCGGACATGGACCGCAAGCTAGTCCGCGGGGCTCAGCACCACTACCGGTTTGCAGGCCGCGCCCTCGTCCTTGACGAGCGCGATGACGTGCCCGTCCGGCCCGAACACGCCGTAGGTGCCCTCGATCCCACCGGCGCGCAGCCGCTGCCCGTGCGACAGCGCCGACGCCTCGTTCGGGTCGATCTCGCGGCGCGGGAACGCCGTGGCGACAGCGGCGTCCAGGTCGAGCGACAGGCCGGGCGTCTCCTCCAGCTGCGCCAGGGTCTTGGCCACGCGGAGGTCGAACGGCCCGACCCTGGTGCGCCGCAACGCGCCCAGGTGCCCGCCCACGCCCAGCGCGGCGCCCAGGTCGCGGGCCAGCGCGCGCACGTAGGTGCCGGACGAGCACTCGACCATCACGTCGAGCATCACCGTCTTGTCCTCACGGCGCGAGAACAGCACGTCGAACCGATGCACGGTCACCGGCCGTGCGGGGATCTCGACGGCCTCACCGGCGCGCACGCGGGCGTAAGCGCGCTTGCCGTCGATCTTCACGGCGGAGACGGACGACGGCACCTGCTGGATCGGGCCGGTCAGCTTCGCGACCTCGGCGGCGATGGCGTCGTCGGCGACTCCGGAGGCGTCCTCAGTGGACAGGACCTCGCCCTCGGCGTCGTCCGTGGTGGTGGACGCGCCGAGCACGATCGTCGCGAGGTAGGCCTTGCTGTCGAGGGCGAGGTGGCCGAGGAGCTTGGTCGCGCGCTCGATGCCGAGCACGAGGACGCCGGTCGCCATCGGGTCCAGCGTGCCGGCGTGCCCGACCTTGCGGGTGCCCATGATGCTGCGCACACGCGCCACCACGTCGTGCGAGGTCATGCCGTCCGGCTTGTCGACGACGACCAGGCCCGGTGCAACAGAGGGTTTCACGGCGCAGAAGCTTAAGCGACGTGCAGAGCGTCCCAACGACGACGCCGGATCTGCACCGGCACCGTCTCCCCGCGCTCCTCCGCCTCGAACACCGCGGCACGCGCGCGACGCCACCACACGAGCATCCGCCAGCCGCCCAGGACCAGCACGAGCACGCAGAAGCTCAACGCCACGCGGAACGCCGTCTGCGGGCTGAGCACGCCCTCGAAGAGGTCCAGCAGCACACCGACGCCCAGCGCGGTCACGGTCACCGCGAGGAAGCCGCCGACGTTGACCAGGCCACTGGCCGTGGACTGCCGATGCGACGGGTTGTAGTCACGGGCGAGGGCGAACGCCACACCCGAGATCGGCCCGCCCACGGTGAGCACGAGGAACACCACCGCGATGACCGGCCCTGGCACGTGCCCGCCCGGCCACAGCAGCAGCACGCCCCAGCCGGCGAACGCGAACGCCAGGAACCCGACCGAGATCGGCATGCGCCACTCGGGGTTGCGCGAGAACAACCCGCCGATGATCGGGCTCGCCACGATCGCGCCGATGACGAGCAGCCCGAGCGTGGAGGACGCGGCGCGCGGCGACATCCCCTGTGCCTGCACGAGGTACGGGTACCCCCACAGCAGACCGATGACGGCGGGCGTCGACATGGTGCTGAAGTGCGCCCAGAACCCGAGCCGGGTGCCGGGCACGCTCCACGCCTGCCTCACCTTCGGCCAGATCTTCCGCAACGGCACGGCTTCCGGCTTCGGCGCGACGAACCCCGCCGGCACGTCGCGCACCCGCAGGAACGCCACGACCGAGTAGAGCGCGGTGACGCCACCCGCGATGAGGAACGCCCACGTCCACCCGATCGAGCCGAGCATGAGCGTCAACGGCACCGTGGCGACGAGGTTGCCGACACCGCCGATCGCGGCCGTGACCGCGACGACGAGCGAGTACTGGCGCGGCGGGAAGTGCGTCGCGACGAGGCGGATCACGCTGATGAACGTCATCGCGTCGCCCATGCCCAGCACGGCCCGTGCGGCGAGCCCGAGGCCGTACGAGTCGGCGATGGCGAAGAGCACCTGGCCGGTGCCCATGAGCAGGGCGGCGACGGTGAGCACCCGGCGTGGCCCGTAGCGGTCGACGAGCAGGCCGGTGGGGATCTGCATGAGGGCGTAGACACCGATCTGCAGCACGGTGAACACACCGAGCTGAGCGGGTCCGAGCCCGAAGCGTTCGCTCGCCTCCAAGCCGGCCACGCCGAGCGTGGTGCGGTGGAAGAGGGCGGCGAAGTAGACGAAGACGGCGGTGGTCCAGATCAGCCACGAGGAACGGGTGGCGCGATCGACCGGCGGCAAGGCGCACTCTCCCAAGCTGGAGGTAGGCAGACATTAGTTACATCGCCTAAACAACCTTCTTGGTAACGATTTCATGCCGTGAGGTCCGCCACAGGGTCTAACGGACCGCGCCCTCGACCGCCCACTCCCCCGAGCGTGTGCGCCACACCACGGCCAGCAGCCGCAGCACCATGAACGCCGACAGGCCCGTCCAGATGCCGGCGAGCCCCCACCCGAACGCGTACGAGGCCCACACGAGCGGCAGGAACCCGATCACCGCGGACCCGAGCGTCGCCGTCCGCATGAACTTCACGTCACCGGCGCCCAGCAGCACGCCGTCCAACGCGAACACCACACCGGCGATCGGTTGCAGCGCAACGAAGAACCACCACGCGTTCGGAATCTCGGCCAGCACACCCGCGTCCGTCGTGAACGCCCGCGGCAGCACGGTGTACAACGCCGCGAACACGACCCCTAGCCCGATGCCGAACACCAGCCCGTACCGCGTGATCTGCCAGGCGAGCTTCTCCGCCTCCCGGCGCCTCGACGCCCCCAAAGCCGCGCCGACGAGCGACTGCGCCGCGATCGCCAGCGAGTCGAGCACGAGCGCCAGAAACGTCCACAGCTGCAACACGACCTGATGCGCACCCAACGCCCCGACGGACGTCCGTGCCGCCACAGACGCCGCGCTGATGAAGCACGCCTGGAACGCCAGGCTCCGCAACACCAGATCGCGCCCCATACCGAGCTGCGCGCGCATGGCCGCCCAATGCGGCTTCAACGACACGTGCTCCGCGAACAACGCCTTGAAGAAGAGACCGGCCGAGAGCAGCTGCGCCACGACGTTCGCGATGGCCGAGCCCTCAAGCCCCCAGCCGGCGCCGTAGACGAGCGCGGGACACAGCACCGCGCTGATGCCGTTGCCGATCAGGATGTACTTCAGGGGCCGCCTGGTGTCCTGAACACCGCGCATCCACCCGTTGCCGGCCATCGTGACGAGGATGAACGGCGCACCGAACAACGCGATGCGCACCCACTCCACCGCCGCGTCCGCCACCGCGCCGGGCCCGGCGAGCAGCTCCGCCAGAGGTCGCGCGAACAACTGCCCCAGGACCACCACGAGCACGCCGGCGGCCAGCGCCAGCCACGTCGCCTGCACGCCCTCCTCGACGGCCTCCTGACGCCGCCCAGCCCCGTGCAACCGGGACGTGCGTGCCGTCGTGCCGTACGAGAGGAACGTCAGCTGCGTCGACACCTGCGTGAGCAGCACACCGCCGAGAGCCAGCCCAGCGAGCGGTAACGCCCCCAGGTGCCCCACGACCGCCGTGTCGACGAGCACGTACAACGGCTCGGCCGCCAGCACCCCCAGGGCGGGCACCGCCAGCCCGATCACCCGCCGTGCGGGAACCCGATCCTCCACCAGACGAACTTATTCGCCCGCGGGCGCCGCCGTGCGGTGATCGCGGCCACTCACGACCGTTGGGGCAGCCCGAACACCTGCTCGCGCGCCACGGCCAGGGCGGAGTGCAGAGCGCCCGCCCGCACCGGGTTCGCGGTGATCTGCGCGAGGTGCACCGGCGTCCGCGGCACGACGAGCTTCAGCAGCTCCGCCGCCACCAGGTCGCACAACGTCTCGCCGCCCGCGTGCGCCACCCCACCGGACAGCAGCACCAGTTCGGGGTCGAGCACGCACACGACGTTCGCCAGCCCGAGCGCGATCCGATGCGCCAGCGCCGTGAGGAACGCACGGCCCTCAGTCCCGGCGTTCAGCGCGTGCGCCACGGCTTCCAGCCCGGACGACTCGTTGATGCCGTGCTCGGCCGCCAGCGCCACGATGGCCTCGCTGTCGACCTGGTCGCCGTAGCGCCCGCCGGGCACCTGCATCGAGTCGATCTCGCCCGCACCGCCCGTGACGCCGCGCAGCAGCACGCCGTTGACCACGACCGCCGAGCCGATCTCGTCCGCGGGCCAGAACAGCACGAAGTTGCGCACGCCGGCCGCCTTGCCGGAGCTCATCTCCTCCAGGGCGGCGAGGTTGATGTCGTTCTCGATCGACACCGACGTGCCGAGCAGCTCGCGCAGCGTCGACGGCAGGTCGACGTCCGTCAGGCCGGGCAGGTGCGGTGCGAACCCGAGGTGGCCGGTGGCCGGATCGACCGCGCCCGGCGTGCCGACGACGACGTGCGACAACGCGTCGAGCGTCAACCCGGCCAGCACCGCCGTCTTCTGCACCGTCTCGCGGAAGACCTGGAGCGAGTTCTCCTTCGGCATGGGCGCGCTGTGCTCGGCCAGCAACGACCCTGTGATGTCCGCGATGGCCACGTCGATCAACTCGGCCGTCAGCGCCACCGCCGCGACGTACCCGACGCCGCCGTTCACGGCCCACATCTGCGCCCGAGGCCCGCGCCCGCCGCCACGCAACCCGGTGCGGACGACCATGCCGTCCTCTTCGAGCCGCGCCAGCAACTGAGCCGTGGCGGGCTTGGACAGCCCGATGACCTCTTCCAGTTCGGCGCGCGTCATCGCCCCGCTGGCCAGCAACGTCTCGATCGCCGCCCGGTCGTTGATCTCCCGCAGCAGCCGCGGGCTTCCTGTCCGTGTCATGACCCCACCCGTTCCAACGCGCCCTTCAGCGCGGCAACGACCTGCTCCGCGGGCCCCTCGAAGGTGAACCCGGCCGCCAGCCGGTGCCCGCCGCCGCCGAGGACCTGCGCCACTTCACGAACGTCGACCTTGCTCACGGCCCGCAGCGACACGGACCAGAACCCGGGCTTGAGTTCCTTCAACACGGCCGCGACCTCGGCCTCGGCGGCAGAGCGCACGACGTCGATCACGCTCTCCACCTCTTCGCTACGCACCCCTTGAGCGTCCTCAAGGCTCACGATCGCGTGCGCGAGTCCCATGCCGTGCGCTGCTTGCTGGTCAAGCTCCGCCTTGGCCAGCACACGCGACAACATGCCGAGGTACGCGAACGGATGTGCGTCCATCAACGGCCGCGTGACGGCGTACGCGTCCACTCCGGTCTCCAGCAGCCGCGCGGCCGTGTGATGCGCCTCGGGCCCGGCCTTCCGGAAGCCGCCGGTGTCGGTCACGAGCCCGGCGTAGATGCAGCGCGCGATCGGCTCGTCGACCTCGACGTCCATCTCGTCGAGCAGCTTGAGCGCGATGAGAGCCGTGGCCTCCGCACGATCGTCGATGCAGTGCAACGTCCCGTACCGCGTGTTCGACACGTGGTGGTCGACGACGATGACAGGCCCACGGCAGTTCGCGACGCGGTTCTTCAGCGGCCCGAGCCGTTCCAGGCTGCCCGTGTCCATGACGACCAGCAGCTCCGGTGCTTCAGGGACCTCGTCGCGATGCACGAGCAGCCCGGCGGTGTCCAACGCCTTCAGGCTCTCGGGCACGGATTCCGGGTCGCCGAAGGCCACCCGCACCGCCACACCGCGCCGGTGCAGCGCGAGCCCCACCGCCAAAGCACTCCCGAGCGTGTCAGCGTCGGGGTTGATGTGACTCAGCAAGGTCACATCGCGGGCGCCGGCCAGTAACCGCGCGGCCTCGGCAATGGTCGTGCTCAGGTCGTCTGCCACAGGGAGACGTTAGCTGTTAACCGTCCCGATGTGCTGTGCGGCACCCTCGGACAAGACAGTTTCCATCCGATTTCGGCGGCGAAAACCACAAGGCGGACACGATCACCGTGTCCGCCTTGGTCTTGAGTGAAGTCCGCTGAGGACTCAGTCCTCGTCGTCGTCCTCACGAGGCGCCTTGTACGGGTCGGCCTCCCCTGCGGGAGTCGCCCCCGCAGACCGCCGAGCCACTTCGGCATCGGCGGCCTGAGCCTTGGCGAGCAGCTCTTCCATCTTCCGCGCCTCGTCCGGCACGGTGTCGGTCATGAACGTCAGCGTGGGCGTGAAGCGGACCCCGGTCTGCGCTCCGACCATGGACCGGAGCACACCCTTGGCGCTCTCCAGGGCCAGTGCGGCGCCGACGTAGTCGGGCTCCACGTTCAGGCGCTCACCGAGCACCGTGTAGTAGATGGTCGCGTCGTGCAGGTCCCCGGTCACCTTGGTGTCGGTGATCGTGACCCGAGCCAGCCGCGGATCCTTGACCTCGTGCTCCAAAGCCGAAGCGACGATCTGCGAGATCCGCTTGGCGAGCTTGCGGGCACGTGCCGTGTCGGCCACGAGCCTCCCCTTCCTAGTCGTCCTCCGGCCCGACGAATCGCGTCCGGGCGGAGAGCAATTCAAGTTCAGGTCGTCCCGCTACCAGCCTTTCACAGCCGGCGAGAACGTCCCTGACGTGCTCCAAGTCGGCGGCGACGGCCGCGACTCCGATCAAGCTGCGCCGATGCAGGTCGAGATGACCGGCCTCGGAAACAGCGACCTCGAAGCGCTTGCGCAGTTCGGCCACGACGGGCCGGACGACCGAGCGCTTCTCCTTCAACGAGTGGACGTCACCCAGAAGCACGTCCAATTCCAGAGCACCCACGTACATGGGCAAGATCCTCCAGAAGAAAAGGGTGCGGAGCCACCGGTTAAACGGCTCCGCACCCCTCACATACCGACTAGGCGCGCGGCTTCTCGCGCATCTCGAAGGTCTCGATGATGTCTTCCAGCTTGAGGTCGCTGTAGTTGCCGAGCGTGAGACCACACTCGAAACCTTCGCGAACCTCGGTGGCGTCGTCCTTGAACCGCTTGAGCGAGCTGATCGGGAGGTTCTCCGCGATCACCTTGCCGTCACGGAGCAGGCGAGCCCTGGCGTTGCGACGGATCTCGCCCGACAGGACCATGCAACCCGCGATCGTGCCGACCTTGGAGGACTTGAAGACGTCGCGGACCTCGGCGCGGCCGAGCTGGACCTCTTCGTACTCCGGCTTGAGGAGACCCTTGAGGGCCGCCTCGATCTCGTCGATCGCCTGGTAGATGACCGTGTAGTACCGGACGTCCACACCTTCGCGGTTCGCGAGCTCGGTCGCCTTGCCCTCGGCCCGGACGTTGAAGCCCAGGACGATGGCGGAACCGGCCACGGCGAGGTTGATGTCGCCTTCGGTGATGCCACCGACACCGCGGTGGATCACGCGCAGCTCGACGTCGTCGCCGACCTCGATCTTCATGAGCGCGTCCTCGAGGGCCTCGACGGTACCCGAGTTGTCACCCTTGATGATCAAGGTGAGAGCGCTGGTTTCCTTGAGCGCCGCATCCAGGTCTTCCAGGCTGACGCGCTTGCGCTTCGCCGCGTTGGCGGCGTTGCGGGTGCGGGCCTGACGACGCTCGGCGATCTGGCGGGCGACGCGGTCCTCGTCGACGACGAGGAACGAGTCACCGGCGCGCGGCACCGAGGTCAGACCGATGACCTGCACCGGACGCGACGGGGTCGCGACGGTGACGTCATCGCCGTGCTCGTCGACCATGCGGCGGACGCGACCGTACGCGTCACCCGCGACGATCGAGGAGCCGACGCGGAGCGATCCGCGCTGGACGAGGACGGTGGCGACCGGACCACGACCGCGGTCGAGGTGCGCCTCGATCGCGACACCCTGGGCCTCCATGTCCGGGTTGGCCCGGAGGTCCAGCGAGGCGTCGGCGGTGAGCAGGATGGCATCGAGCAGGCTGTCGATGTTGATGCCCTGCTTCGCCGAGATGTCGACGAACATCGTGTCGCCGCCATATTCCTCGGCGACCAGTCCGTACTCGGTCAGCTGCTGACGGATCTTGGAGGGGTTCGCACCCTCCTTGTCGATCTTGTTGACCGCGACCACGATCGGCGCCTGAGCGGCCTGCGCGTGGTTGATCGCTTCCACGGTCTGCGGCATCACGCCGTCGTCAGCGGCGACGACGATGACCGCGATGTCGGTCGCGTTCGCACCACGAGCACGCATGGCGGTGAACGCCTCGTGACCCGGGGTGTCGATGAAGGTGATGAGCCGCGGGTTGCCCTCGAGCTCGGTCTGCACCTGGTACGCACCGATGTGCTGCGTGATGCCACCGGCCTCGCCCTCGGCCACCTTCGCCTTGCGGATGGTGTCGAGCAGTCGCGTCTTACCGTGGTCGACGTGACCCATGACGGTCACGACCGGCGGACGGATCTGGAGGTCGTCCTCGTCACCGGCGTCCTCGCCGTAGGTGATGTCGAACGTCTCCAGCAGCTCGCGGTCCTCCTCCTCGGGGGACACGACCTGCACGACGTAGTTCATCTCGGTGCCGAGCAGCTCCAAGATCTCGTCGGACACCGACTGGGTCGCCGTGACCATCTCGCCCAGGTGGAAGAGCACCTGCACGAGCGACGCCGGGTTGGCGTTGATCTTGTCGGCGAAGTCGGTCAGCGAGGCACCGCGCGGCAGGCGGATCGTCTCGCCACTGCCCTTGGGCAGGCGGACGCCACCGACCGAAGGCGCCTGCATGTTGTCCATGTACTCCTGGCGCTTCTGCCGCTTGGACTTGCGTCCACGGCGCGCCGGACCACCCGGACGACCGAAGGCACCAGCGGTACCGCCGCGACCAGCGCCGCCGCCACCACCGGGACGACCGCGGAAACCGCCGCCGCCGGCAGGGGCACCGCCACCTGCGCCGCCGCCACCGCCGGGACGGAAGCCGCCACCGCCGCCACCAGCGCCGCCGCCGCCTCCGCGGAAGCCGCCGCCGCCACCGCCGCCGCCCCCACCGGGACGACCGCCGCCACCGCCGCCACCACCGGGACGGCCACCGCCGCCACCGCCGGGACCAGGTCGGTTACCGGCCGGACGGTTGCCCGGCATCATGCCGGGGTTCGGCCTCGGGGGCATGTTGCCCGGGTTCGGACGAGGACCGCCCTGACCGGGGCCACCGGGACGGGGACCGCCCTGGCCGGGGCCGGGACGACCGCCACCCTGCGCGGCAGCCGGGCGCTGACCACCCTGACCGGGCGCACCGCTCGGACGGGGGTTCGCCGGACGCGGGTCGCCGGGCTTCACGCCGCCTGCGGGGCGGTCGCCGCCCTGCTCGGGCCGCGGGCCGGGACGAGGTCCGGGACGCGGCGACGGAGCGTTGCCGCCACCGACGCCGAAGGGGTTGTTGCCCGGACGCGGGGCACGCGGGCCCGCAGGCTTGGGAGCCTGCGTGCGCGGCGGCACCACGGCCTGGGGCTGTGCACCAGCGGACGCGGCCGGGGCCTCGGGCTGCTGGGGCTGTTGAGGCTGCTGCTGCGGAGCCGGGCGCGGGCCCGGACGCGGGCCGCTGCCAGGCTTGGAGCCGGGAGCCGGGGCAGCCTTGGGCGCGGCCGGGGCCTGCGCGGCAGGAGCTGCCGGAGCGGCGGCCGGAGCCTCGGACTGCACGGGTGCCGGTGCGGGCGCCGCGGGAGCCGGAGCCTGCGCGGCAGGAGCTGCCGGAGCGGGCTTCGGGGCCGGCGGGCGCGGGGCGGCCGGACGAGGTCCGGGCATGCCCTTCGGCGCAGCGGGCTTGCTGTTGTCGGCCGCCGGCTTGGCGTCCGCCGGTGCGGCGGGTGCTGCGGCGGCAGCGGGTGCGGGTGCCTTCGGCTTCGGAGCGGACGGCTTGGGAGCCGGCTTCGAGGACTTGGCTTCGTAGGCGTCACGGAGCCGCCGGGCCACGGGGGCCTCGACGGTCGAGGACGCGGACTTCACGTACTCGCCCTGTTCGGCGAGCTTGTTGAGAACTTCCTTGCTCGTAACACCGAGCTCTTTTGCGAGCTCGTGCACGCGGGCCTTGCCTGCCACTGGTCTCCTAGGTCGTGAGGCCGGCGGGCAAGTCCCATCGACCTCGTCTTAACGTCGCGCGTTCATGTCTTCAGCTTCACGGCTGACTCATGACGGGTCGACCTGCTTCCTTGTTTCCTGCTGGCCGCGGGGCTGTCCCGAGACCTGTTTCCCTTGCCGCTCGAAGTGCTCGCGCAGCGAAGCGACGTCGAGTGCTCCCTGAACCCTGAGGGCCCGTGAGAACGCCCGTCGCCGCTCGGCGTTGCGGAGACATTCGAGATCGAAATGCAACCAAGCACCCCGACCCGGAAGCCGCCGATGGACGTCCGGAACCACCGAACCGTCCACCGCGACCACTCGCAGCAGCTCGGAGGGCAACGTCCGTGTGCGGCACCCAATACACGTACGAACAGGGCCGATGTGCTGGGAAGCCACTCCCGACGTTGAACCGTTGATAATTCTATCCCCTGGAGCTCATTCAGCCGAACCGGATGTGACCGCATCGGTGGCCGGAGCCTCCGCGTCACTGCGGATGTCGATGCGCCAGCCCGTCAGACGGGCGGCCAGGCGGGCGTTCTGGCCCTCCTTGCCGATCGCCAGCGAGAGCTGGAAGTCCGGCACCACGACGCGCGCCGTCTTGGCACGCTCGTCGAGCACCCGTACGGACACAACCTTGGCCGGGGACAAGGCATTCCCCACGAACGTGGCCGGGTCGTCCGAGTGGTCGATGATGTCGATCTTCTCGCCACCGAGCTCGTGCATGACGTTGCGCACACGGGCACCCATCGGGCCGATGCAGGCGCCCTTGGGGTTGACTCCAGCAACGGTTGATTTCACCGCGATCTTCGAACGGTGACCTGCCTCACGTGCCACCGCGGGGATCTCCACGGTGCCGTCCGCGATCTCCGGGACCTCGAGGGCGAACAGCCGCCGCACGAGGTTCGGGTGGGTGCGCGAGAGAGCGATCTGCGGCCCGCGGGCGCCACGCGACACGCTCACGACATAGCACTTGATGCGCTCGCCGTGGTTGTACTGCTCGCCCGGCACCTGCTCGGCCGGCGGGAGCACGCCCTCGGTGTCGCCCACCTGCACGACGACCATGCCGCGGGCGTTCGCGCGGGCGTCGCGCTGGACGACTCCCGCGATGATCTCGCCCTCCTTGGCGGCGAACTCGCCGAACGTGCGCTCGTGCTCGGCGTCGCGCAGGCGCTGCAGGATGACCTGGCGCGCCGTCGTGGCCGCGATGCGGCCGAAGCCTTCGGGAGTGTCGTCCCACTCCTCCCGGACCGCACCGTCCGGCGCCAGGTCCTGCGCGATCACGCGCACGACACCGGTCTTGCGGTCGATCTCCACCTTCGAATGCGTGGCATGTCCTTCGGTGTGCTTGTAGGCGGTCAGCAGTGCTGACTCGATCGCCTCCAGGACCGTCTCGAAGGGGATGTCCTTTTCACGTTCGATCGCCCTCAGGGCGGCGATGTCGACGTTCACCTCGGCTCCTCCTTCGGTGCTTTCCGAGTGAGCCGAGCCAGTTCCTCGACCGGCGGCTGCTTGAACTCGATCTCCATGACCGCGCGTTCGATGTGTCGGTACTCCACGCGTCGCAGCTCTTCCTTGTGCAGCAGCTCGACCCCGGTCTCGTCGCACTCGCCGACCCGGCCGAACCACTCGGGCTGATCGGGCTGCTTGATCTTCACGAGACGCAGGTGAGCGCGCTTCCAGTGGCGCGGGCGCGTCAGGGGACGGTCGACACCCGGCGAGGTGACCTCGAGGGTGTACGGCCCGTTGATGATGTGGTCGTGCTCGTCGAGTGCGGCGGAGACCACGCGGCTCGCCTCGGCGACCTCGTCGAGCCCGATCCCGTCCTCGCCGTCCACGACCACTTTGACCAGACGGCGGCGCCCAGCCTGATTCACGTCGAGCGCGTCGAGGTCGAAGCCGGCGGCTTCGAGAGCTTCCCGCACGACGGGTGCTAGCTGCGCGGAAAGCTCTCCGCGCGGCGGGCTGGACACGTGGTGTCTCCTTCAGTTCGAACGCATGAAAACCCCGGCCGACGGTGTTTCGGCGGCCGTGGACGACCAGACTATCTCGTTCGCCCGGCTCCCACCGCGCCGCACGGCTGCTGGCAACATGGGTCGTGTGATCTCCGAAACGGTCAGCCGCCGCCGGGTGCTGTTCGCGGTGGCCGCCGCGCCGCTCGCCGTCGCGTGCACCGCAGAACCGCCTCCACCACCGCCGCCGGACCCGCTCTCGGCCCTCGCGGCGCAGGCCCGCGCGGACGCCAGGCTGGCCCAGTCGCTGACGACGGTGCCCGCGGCGGCGGAGATCGCGAAGGCCCGTGAGACGCACGCCTCGTTGTTGCAGGCCGAGGTCGACCGCGAGCGCCCGCCGCTGTCGTCCACCGCGCCGCCCGCCCCCACCGCGCCGCCCACGCCGCCGGACCCGCTGGCCGCGTTGCGCACCGCGCTCGACGAGGCCGTCCGCGAGGCCTCGGCCACCGTCGCCTCGCTGCCCTCCTACCGCGCCGGTCTCGTCGGCTCGGTGGCCGCCGGCTGCGCCTCGCTGCGGGAGGTGCTCTCATGAGCGTGGAGTCGGTGCAGACCGCGCTCGGGACCGAGCACGCGGCGTTGTGGACCTACGGCATGGTGTCGGCGTTCCTCAACGACCAGGCCGCGGCCGTCGCGGAGGGCTCGAACCTGCACCGCGCGCGCCGGGACACGACCGAGCGGTGGCTGCGTGACCACGGCGCGACCCCGAACCCGCCCGCCGCGGCCTACCTGCCGCCCTCACCGGTGTCGGACGGGCCTTCCGCGCTGGCCGCGCTCGTGGCGGTCGAGCAGGACACATGTGCCGCGTGGCGGGGTGTGCTGGAGCGGACCGACGATCCCGGGCTGCGGACGTCGGCGCTGGAGGCGCTGACGACGGCGGCGGTGCGGGCGACGCGCTGGCGCAAGGCCGCGGGGTCGGCCCCGGCATCGATCACGATGCCGGGTGTCGCCTCGGGCTGACTTGCGGATGCCGAAGAGCTAGTCGGCGAACGACGACGCGAGCCTGATCGCGTCGTTGGAGACCTTCTTCATGTCCTTGTTGTGCGCGAGCGCGTCGGCTCCCCTGGTCGGCGAGTCGGACTCGACGATCACGACCAGCTGGTCGCGTTGCTCGGAGGCGTACCCGCCGTTGGCCAGCGTGGTCAGCGGCGGCACGCTGATGGCCTTGTCCAGCACCAGGTCCTTGACGTTGCCGGTGCCGTCCCTCTGGGTGAGCTCCCGCAGCTGCCGCGCCTCGTCCGCCGTCTTCATCTTCACGACCGACACCGACGAGTACACGGTGCGGCCGTCCGGCAGCTTGGCCGTGTAGAAGGCACGCGTCAGCTGCACGCACGGCGTGGTCTTGAAGAACGCCTGCGTCTGGCTCGTCGCGTGGGCTGCGCAGTCGCTGTCCTTCACCGGTTCCGGCAACTCCGGCACGGTGGTGAACTCGTACTCCCCCGCGGTCTTCTGCGGTTGAGCGACCGGCTTGTCGACCGGGTCCGACGGCTGCAACACCCACCACACGAACCCGGACACCACCGCGACGCCGACGAGCGCCAGCGCCTTGCCCACCCACGTCGACTTGCGCTGGGGCGGAGGCGGTGGCGGGGGCAGCTGCCCCTGGCGGTTGTCCATGATCGACTGCAGCTTCACGAGCTCGTCGGCCGGGTACAACGGCGCGGTGTCGGTAGGCCTCGGTGGGAAGCGAGGCAGGTTCTGGGTCACCTCTTCAGGTGACTGGCGTGGTTCCGACACAAGGACCCACGGTAACGGACGGCAGTCACGCGAGCGCTTCGAGCACCCGGTCAACGTCCTCGATCGTGTTGTACATGTGACACGCATACCGCGTGCGACCTGCCCGAACCGAAGACACGACCCCCTGAACGGGTGGCCCGCCGACTGAGACGATCGCCGAGCCGTTGGGCGGCAGCCCCAAACCGGCCAGCAGGCGATCCGTCAGACTCACGCAGTGCGCGCGCACGGCTTCGAGGTCCAGAGAAGCCACCCACGGCAGCGCAACCGCCGCACCGACGTGTGAGAACCACGTCGGCGAGAGGTCGAACCGCCGTGCGTCCGAACGGAGCACGAGCTCCGTGCCGTAGTTCTCGCCGGTGCTGTACCAGTTGGCCGCCAACGGCTTGAGGGACGCCATCCGGTCCGGGCGCACCGCCATCCAGGCCGCGCCTCGCGGTGCCATCAGCCACTTGTAGGCCACACCGACGACGAAATCGGCCCACTCCAACGACAACGGCCTCCACCCGGCGGCCTGCGAGACGTCGAGCAGCACGGGTTTGCCCGAAGCGCGCAACGCTTCGAGGTCCGCGATCGTCCCGTCCGCCGACTGGACCACGCTCACGGCGACGAGGTCGGCGTCCTCCACCGTGGACACGATCCGGTGGCCGGACGCGACGAACGGCAGCGTGACGCTGGTGAACTCGCCGGGGTCGGCGAAGACCTTCGAGCCGGGCGGCAGGGACTGCGCGACCAGCGACGCGAACTGCGAAACCGTTGCACCGCAGGCGACCGAGGTCGCGGGCACCCCGACCAGCCGTCCGAACGCCTCGCGCGAGGTCTCGACGACCTCGTTGAACGTGGACGACGTGTCCTGGCCGCGCCGCCACCGTTCGTGCGAGGCCGCCACCGCGTCGGCGACGTGCCGGGGCGGCACACCGATGGACGCCGTGTTCAGGTAACCGGGCTCGACGTCGAAGACCGCTCCGAAGGCCTCACGCATGTGCGAGCTGCTTGTCGCGCTTGCGGCGCGCGTAGACCTGCTTCTTCACCCGTGCGATCACGGCCCCATCCTGCCCGACGACGTCCGTCTCGAACCAGACCAGCGCCTTCTCGCCGTCCCGGGTCAGGTCCAGGACCTCGGCGACGTGCTCGTCGGTCAGCCGGAACTCGGCGTGCACCGTGCCGCGGCCGGGCGCGACGAACTCGATCTCACCGGCCCGGTCCCACACGACGTGCTCGCCCTTGAGCTGGTTGAACAGCAGCAACACCCAGAACGGGTCGGTCATCGCGAAGAGCGATCCGCCGAAGTGGGTGCCGAAGAAGTTGCGGTTCCACGGGCGCAGGCGCATCCGCACCCGCGCGTACCGGTAGTCCGGCGAGATCTCCACGACCCGGATGCCGGCGAACAGGAACGGCGGCCACAGGTTCATCCCGAAGCGCAGGCGGCTTGCCTTCATAAAAAACAGTGTTACACAACTCGCGCCAGACTGTCCGCAACTTCCTCCGGCGAGGGCGTGTGACGTATCTCCCGAGCTATCTGACCAGCGGCTTCCCGGTAGGACGAGTCAGCGAACAGCCTTCGCACACAGTCCGCGATCGGCCCGGCACTGAACGCGACCGGCCGCAGCGCCGCACCGGCCGCGACGAGCGCGTCCGCGTTGCCGAACTGGTCCGCCCCCTGCGGCAGGACGACCTGGGGCACGCCGGCGGCGAGTGCGCCCAGCATCGTGCCGCTGCCGCCGTGGTGCACGGCGACGTCCGCGTACCGGAGCACCTCCGCCTGGGGCAGCCACGGGTAGACCGTCACGTTCGGCGGCAGGTGGTCGAGCGCGACGTGCGGCGCGGCCACGACCACCTGCGCCTCGCGGATCTTGCCGAGGCCCACGACCGCCTCGGCGAGCAGTTCCCGCGTGCCGAACGCGGTGCCGAGCGTCAGGTAGATCAGCTTCCCGGCGGTGCGCACCGGCACGTCACCGGGCGGCGAGAACGGCACGGGCCGCAACGGAATGCGCTCCTCCTTCAAAAAGCCCGCGTCCTGAAGGGAGGGCGGGCAGATGTCGAGGTGCCGGCCGCCGGTGGGCCGCACGAGGCCGATCCCGTCCGGGAACATCCGCCCGAACCCGTGCCACAACGCGGGAAACCCGCGGCGGCGAGCCTCCGAGACGACCTCGGGCACCGCCCATTCGCCGATCACGAGATCGGGCAGCAACCGCTCCAGCTCCTGCGCGATGTCCTCGGCGTAGATCTCGCCGAACACCAGTCCCGGCCGGAACGGCCGCAGCCCGAGCTTCCCGAGCACCGCGTGCATCTCCTCGCCGACCGCGAAGTGCACCTCGTGCCCGGCTTTGTGCAGGGCCTGCGCCAACGGGATCAACGGATACGTGTGGCCGGCCGCGGCCATGCTGGCGAAGAGCACGCGCATGCCGTGACGATACTGAGTCCTCATGGGAACCAACCGCGAGAAGATGATCAACGGCGAGCCCTACCTCCCGGCGGACCCCGAACTGGACGCGGACCGGCGTCGCGGCTGGCGCGAGATGGCCCGGTTCAACGCGCACGACCCCGAGGACCTCGACGGGATGTACAGCATCCTCAAGGGGTTCGTGGCGGAGATCGGCGAGAACTCGACGTTCATGCAGCGCCTGCAGATCGAGTACGGCTACAACACCCGCATCGGCGCGAACAGCTTCATGAACTACGACGGGATCATCCTCGACTGCGGCCCGGTGACCATCGGCGACCACGTGATGATGGGCCCGCGCGTGCAGCTGCTGACGGCGTTGCACCCCGTCGAGGACCACGACGCGCGCATCGAGGGCTGGGAGACGACCGCGCCGATCGTCATCGGGGACAAGGTGTGGTTCGGCGGCGGCGTGATCGTGTGCCCCGGCGTCACCATCGGCAACAACACGGTGGTCGGCGCGGGCAGCGTCGTGACGCGGGATCTGCCTGCTCACGTGCTCGCGGTCGGCAACCCGGCACGAGTGGTTCGTAAGATCTGAGGTCATGCGCAGCGAGGAGATCCAGATCCGCACCGGTTCCGACGAGGTCGTGCACGACCTGACGTCCGACTGCCAACGGTTCCTCTCCGACGACAACGGCGACGGTCTGCTGCACGTGTGGGTGCCCCACGCGACGGCGGGCATCGCCATCATCGAGACGGGCGCGGGCAGCGACGACGACCTGCTGACCGCCCTGGAGCGCATCCTGCCCCGCGACGTGAAGTGGCGGCACCGGCACGGCACCCCCGGCCACGGCCGTGACCACGTGATGCCCGCGCTGGTGCCGCCCTACGCGACGATCCCGGTTCTAGGCGGTGTGCTGACGCTCGGCACTTGGCAGTCCATCTGCCTGGTCGACACCAACGTCGACAATCCCGTCCGCACGGTCCGTCTGAGCTTTCTTGCCGGCTAGTTCAGCTTTCTTCATGGCTAGCAGCACCAGCCCGACGAGCGCGATCCCGCCGAACACCCACCACTCGGTGCTGACGGAGCCCTCGTACATGAGGCTGCGCAGGCCTTCCGCCGAGAACCGGAACGGCGTCCACGACCACAGGACCGCCTTGTAGGCCGGGTTGAGCAGCTCGGGCACCTGGCCCGCGACCGCCGGTGCCATCAGGTACAGGATGCCGAGGACGCCCATCGCGCGGATGCCGAGGTGCTTGAACAGCCCGGCCTGCAGCAGCGCGAACGACACCGCGACGGCGAGCAGGAACGCGAGCGCCTGCGCGGTGAACGTGACGCCCCACCAGGCCAGCAGCCCCACGGTCGAGCCCGTGACGAGGACGGCTGCGGTCACCGCCGACAGCCACCTCAGCCTGCTGCCCTTCAGCACCACGAACAGCAGTCCGGCGATCATCCCGCCGACCCACAGCAGCGCGGACGCGGCGAGCGGTGCGGTGCGTTCGGCGGCGGTGGGAGTGGTCGCCTCGACCTTGACCGGCAACCCGGCACCCTGCGCGACGCCGGTCAGCACCTGCTGGGCGATCTGCGTGCCGGACGGGTTGACCGCCGGGTTGAGCCGGATCGTCGCCTGGCCGGGCGCGATCTCCAGCACCCCGTACACCTCCTTGTCCCGCAGGAGGTTCCGGGCCTCGTCCGCGGACACGACCCGGAGGTCGATCTCGGCGGAGTCGGCTCTCGCGACGCGTTCCGCGATCGGCGGAGGCGCCACCACGGCGAGCGGGACGTCGTGCGGGTGCACGGTCGCCTGCACGCCGAACGTCAGCAATCCCAGGAGGAACGCCACCACAGCACCTGCGACGGCGGTGACCAGCACGGTGCGCATCATCGGACCCCTTAGTTCATCAAGCGTTGAATTTAGTGGGCACGCTACGCTTCGTTCGTCCCAGAAGTCAACGCACGATGAATTAACCCGTTGTCAGGCCCACCAGGTACCGTTCCCCCGTGACTTACCCAGGTGGCGGCGGACAGGGCGGCTGGAACGACCAGCAGGGCTGGGGCCAGCAGCAACAGGGTGACCAGAGCGGCGGGTACCAGACGGGCGGCTACCAGACCGGCGGGTACCCCCAGACCGGTGGTTTCCCGCAGCAGGGCGGTTTCCCGGACCAGGGGCAGTTCCCGCAGCAGGGCTACGGCGGGTACGGCGGCCTGGGCGTGTACGGCGGCTTCGACGACAAGCCGCCGAACAAGGGCAAGAAGACGCTCTGGCTGGTGCTCGGCACCGTGGTCCTCGTGCTGCTCGTCGGCGGCGGCCTCACCTGGTTCCTGCTCTCGCGCCCGGACAACACGACGGCGACGAACGACCCGTCCCCGTCGCCCAGCACCTCCGCGCAGCCGACCGACGCCGCCTGCCCGAAGAACGAGGGCCAGCAGTGCGTCGAGACGGCGCTCGGCTTCAACTACGAGGTCCCGAAGAACTGGGACATCATCGCCGACGCCAAGATCCCGGTGGAGGGCTTCACGGGCATCTCGCTGTCCGGCGTCACCTCCTACGGCGACTACACCTGCGAGGGCAAGTCGTTCACCAAGGGCACCAACGGCGGCACGCTGCTCCCGAAGAGCGACATCAACACCACGGCCACCGACTTCACCAAGGCCCTCGCCACGCAGTACTACTCGTCGGGCGGCGACCCGAAGGTCACGACGACGCAGCCGAAGCCGGTGAAGATCCAGCACACCCAGAAGGACGGCAAGAAGGTCACCATCGACGGCGTGCAGGTGGACGCCACCGTCACGCAGACCGGCAACAAGTGCCTGGCGAGCAAGGGCATGGTCAAGGTCGTGGTGCTCAACGGCAGCAACAAGCTGCACGTGTTCGCCGTGAACGGCGACCTGGAGGGAGGCGGTGGCGGCGCCACCCCGCCGCTGCCCAAGGAGTCCGACCTGCAGAAGATGGTCGACTCGCTGGTGCCGACCTCGTAGGACCTACCGCGCGCCGCCGTCCGATGTGGACGGCGGCGGGACCACGCCTCCGCCGCGCGGCGCCACTGATGCCTGTCTCGCCAACGCGCCAAGACAGGCCCGTC
Organism: Lentzea sp. NPDC051208; assembly: GCF_040682435.1. NCBI lineage: Bacteria > Bacillati > Actinomycetota > Actinomycetes > Pseudonocardiales > Pseudonocardiaceae > Lentzea > Lentzea sp. NPDC051208. The sequence continues at coordinate 298,883 of NZ_JBFBAW010000003.1, forward strand.
CGGCGATCCAGCGCGCCGCCGTTCGGCACCCACTTCGCGGCCACACTGGAAGGGTGCCCGCGCGGGCCGAGCGCGCCGCCGTTCGACAGGACGGCGGCGGGCGACTCGGCGAAACGGCTGATGCGACAACGTGATCGCGTCTCGCAGACCTTCGCGGCCAAGCCACTCCCGGCACGTCATCATCGCCTGCACCGGGACGGCGTCCGCGTGACCGGCTTCCCGCTCTGCGACACCAGTTGCGCGACCTCAAGCCGGATCCGCTCGGCCACCACCCGGTCGAGGCCCCCTCGCACCTCCGGATCGCGAACCGCAGCAGGCGCTCCGCCTCGCCGAACACGCGCATGCGATCTCGCGCTGTCCTGACTTCTCCCCCGGGAAACGCCGAACGCCGGGCCGCGCGCCCACTTCCAGCGCACCGCCCGGCGTTCAGTTCGTCGTTCTAGCCGGTGACGACCTGCACCAGGTGCTCGACGGCCTCGGCGACCGGCACCTCGACGCGCTCGCCGGAGCGGCGGTCCTTGACCTCGACCGTGCCGTCCTTCAGGCCGCGGCCGATCACCAGGATCGTCGGGATGCCGACGAGCTCGGCGTCCGCGAACTTCACGCCGGGGCTCGCCTTGCGGTCGTCCAGCAGAACCTCGAGGCCCTTGGCGCTGAGCTGCTTCGCGAAGTCCTCACCGGCGCTCATGAGCGTCTCGTCCTTGCCGGCGACCACGACGTGGACGTCGGCGGGCGCGACGTTGCGGGGCCAGATCAGGCCGCGGTCGTCGTGCGACTGCTCCGCGATGACCGCGACGAGACGCGAGACGCCGACGCCGTACGAGCCCATGGTGATGCGGACGGGCTTGGAGTCCGGGCCGAGGGCGTCGAGCGAGAACGCGTCCGCGTACTTGCGGCCGAGCTGGAAGATGTGGCCGATCTCGATGCCGCGCGCGGCGACCAGCACGCCCTTGCCGTCCGGGGAGGCGTCGCCCTCGCGGACCTCGGCGACGTCGATGACGCCGTCGGGCGTGAAGTCGCGGCCCGCCACCAGGTCGACGACGTGGTGGTCGGCCTTGTCGGCGCCGGTGACCCACGCGGTGCCCGTGACGACGCGGGGGTCGGCGAGGAAGCGGATGCCGTTGGCCTGGATCGCTCCCGGGCCGATGTACCCCTTGACCAGGAACGAGTTCTTGGCGAAGTCCGCCGCTTCCAGCATCGCGACCTCAGCCGGTTCGAGCGCTGCCTCGAGGCGCTTGAAGTCGACCTCCCGGTCACCGGGGACGGCGATCGCGAGCAGTTCCCAGTCCTTGCCGGGGTGCTTGACCTTCACGAGGACGTTCTTCAGCGTGTCCGCCGCGGTGAACTTGCGGTCGGTGTTGGCGTTGAGGAAGTCCACCAGCGTCTCGATGGTGGGCGTGTTCGGCGTGTGGTGCACCTGCGCGGCGGGCTTGTCCTCGATCGACTGCGCCGGGGGCACGGGCGTGGCGACGGCCTCGACGTTCGCCGCGTAACCCGACTCGGTGCTGCGCACGAACGTGTCCTCGCCCGTCTCGGCGACGGCGAGGAACTCCTCGGACGCCGAGCCGCCCATCGCGCCGGACGTGGCGGAGACGATCACGTACTCCAGGCCGAGCCGGTCGAAGATGCGGATGTAGGCGTCGCGGTGGTTCTTGTACGACTGGCTCAGGCCCTCGTCGGTGAGGTCGAACGAGTACGAGTCCTTCATCAGGAACTCGCGGCCGCGCAGGATGCCCGCGCGGGGACGCGCCTCGTCGCGGTACTTGGTCTGGATCTGGTACAGCGTGACCGGGTAGTCCTTGTAGGAGCTGTACTCACCCTTCACGGTGAGGGTGAACATCTCCTCGTGCGTGGGGCCGAGGAGGTAGTCGGCGCCCTTGCGGTCCTTGAGGCGGAACAGGTTGGGGCCGTACTCCTCCCACCGGTTCGTCGCCTCGTAGGGCTCCTTGGGCAGCAGCGCGGGGAACTGGATCTCCTGCGCGCCGAAGGCGTCCATCTCCTCGCGGACGACGGCCTCGATGTTGCGCAGGACCTTGAGGCCCAGCGGCAGCCAGGTGTACCCGCCCGGTGCGACGCGGCGGACGTAGCCGGCGCGCACCAGCAGCTTGTGGCTGGGCACTTCGGCGTCCGCCGGATCCTCGCGAAGGGTGCGCAGGAACAGCGACGACATCCTGGTGATCACGGTGGGTACTCCTCGTTCACGGGCAGTTGTAGCAGCGTACTGGTTGGACGTATCCCGAAATCGCGCGCGGTGCTCCGGTCTGGCCCTGACCTGCGGTGACCAGAATTGTCAGACCCCCTGAGTAGCGTCCGTTCCATGCCGCTGACCATTGAAATGATCACCATCGACACGGGCGACGCCCGCAAGCTCGCGGAGTTCTGGACGGCCGCCCTGGGCACCACTGTCCAGAACGACTGGGGTGAGTTCATCGTGCTCGCGCCGTCGACCGAGTCCGGTCCGGCTCTCGCCCTCCAGCAGGTTCCGGACGCGACGCCGGGCAAGAACAGGATCCACTTCGACTCGCACGTGCCGGACCGCCTGGCGGAGGTCGACCGCCTGGTCGATCTCGGCGCCACGGAGGTCGCGGTGCACAGCGTTCCCGGCCTCGTGTGGTCGGTGCTCGCCGACCCGGACGGCAACCAGTTCTGCGTCGGCCAGGCGGGCGAGGAGCTCTAGAGCTCTTCCAGCCGCCCGTAGTCGATCCAGGTCCGCGCCACCTCGAACCCGGCGCGCTCGTACACGCCGAGCGCACGGGTCGAGTTGGCCGAGTCCACGGAGAGTCCCGCCCGGTGGTAGCCCTCCGCCCTGGCCTGGGCCAGCGTCCAGCTCAGCAGGGCGGAGGCCACGCCACGCCCGCGGTGCTCTTCCAGGGTGCCGACGTCACCGATCCACAGCTCGCGCACGCCGGTCATCTCCTCGACCACCGGGTAGTGCCGCGCGAGCACGAACCCGACCACGGCGTTGTCCTTCGACAGCGCCAGGAAGGAGGAATCCGGAACGAACCGCGAGCTGTCGGTGAACGACGCCGCCCATTCCCCGGGGCTGCGTTCGACCGACCCCCAGTGCTGCGCGAACGCCGCGTTGCAGACCAGGCGGACCTCTTCGTCACGGGCCGCGGAGAACGGCACGATCTCGTAGCCGGACGGGATCGGGACCTGGGCGAGTGACTCGCCCAGTGCCACCTCCAGCTCGTAGAAGTGGCGGTCCGCGCGGAACCCGAGCTTCTCGGCCAGTGCGACGTGCCCCTCGGACCGGCTCTCGACCATGGTGCACACCGCGAGCGGCAGGTGCGGGTGCCGTGCGACGTGGAGGTCGCGCGCGAGTGCGGCGAGGCGGGGCAGGAGCTGTAGCCCGATGCCCGCACGCCGGTGCTCGGGGTGCACCATCCCGTCGAGCCGGACGCGGTGCGTGCCCACGGGGTTGTCGCGCAACGCGACCAGCCCGTAAGCCACGAGCCGTCCGTCCGCGAGCACGGCGAGCGATCCACCGGGCAGGTCGGTGTCGCCGAACGACTGGGCGAAGTCCTCTTCGGACAACAGTTCGCCGGTGTCGTCGGCAGCCTCGGCCGCGTTGTAGAGCGCGGCCACCGCCGGGATGTCCGCCGTCGTGAGCGGGCGCCACACGAGTTCCACGTCGATCGACGCTACGGAAGGGAGATGGACTCAACAACCGAATAACGCGTTGCCCGAGACGGGCCACCTGCGCAATCCTGCGAGCGATGACATCTCCAGAGATCACACCGCTGTACGAGGACGTGACGTTCCACGGACCCCTGTCCGAGGAACGAGCAGCCCGCCTCATCCGTTCGCTCCTGCCGCTGGACGGCGCCCACGTGCTCGACCTCGGCTGCGGCTGGGCGGAGCTCCTCCTGCGCACCCTGGAGGCCGCCCCCACGGCCAGCGGCACCGGCGTGGACCGCAACGCGACGGACATCGCGCGCGCCCAGGCCAACGCCGACGCCCGAGGCCTGAGCGACCGCGTCAGCCTTCAGGTGGCCGACGTGGCCGAATGGCGTCCGGCCAGGCCGGCGGACGTGGTCATCGTCAACGGTGCGAGCCAGGTGTGGGGCGGAGACCCGTTGCAGCACACGGTGAACGCACTTACCGAGGCCAGGAAACTGCTCGCTCCGGGCGGCCGGTTCCTGCTCGGCGAGTGCTTCTGGGAGCGCGAACCCACCGAGGCACAACTGGCCGCCATGCCGGTCCCGCGAGGCCAGTACGGCTCGCTGGCCGACCTCGTGGACCTGGCGCACGCCCACGGCTACCGCATGCTCGCGGCGGAACAGGCGAACCTCGACGAGTGGGACGTGTTCGAGAACGGCCACGGCCTCGCCTGGGAACGCTGGCTGCGCGACAACCCGGACTCGGAGCACGTTGCGGAGATCAGGGCGAAGGCGGACACCCAGCGCGGCTATCGGTTGCGGGGGTGGCGCGGCACGCTCGGCCTGGCCTACCTGACTCTCCAGGTGGCCTAGACCGGCGCGTGCCGCGCCACGTCGGGAACACGGCCGGGCTCGAACCGGCGTCCCTCCGGAGAAGAGCCGGAGCTCTACCACTGAGCTACGTGTTCCAAGTGCGTCCGGCGGGCCGGGCTCGAACCGGCGTCCACCCGGTCCAGAGCCGGGCGCTCCACCACTGAGCTACCACCGAACGCGCTACATCCTGCTCAGCCGGGAAGGTCCTGTCCACCGAATACTTCGGCGCGCAGGGGCTTGCCGCTGAACGCGTGTGCACGTCGCAAAGCCATGGCCCACAACGGATCCGACACGGCCACCCCGTGCACGAGCTCCGGGGTCGGCCGGAAGCGCGCGATCAGGGAGTGCTGGCGAGGCGCGGTCCATCCGGCGCGTTCGGGGTCGACGCCGCCGGAGCGGCACGCGGCCTCGACGTCCTGGCGCGTGCACGACGCGGTCCCGTCGAGCACCTCCCACGGCAACGGCAGGTTCGCCCACACCGCGGTGTCCGGGTGCAGACCGCCGCCGGTCTCCTGGTGCCACCAGGCGAGGTCGGCGGCCATCACCCGCATCGCCTTGCCTGGCCAGGTGTCGTCGAGCAACGACGTGAGGCCGGCGGCGTGCAGGCAGGTGATCCACGCGGTGCGGGCGGTGTTGTAGGCACCCGCGAAGGCGTTCCAGGTCGACGAGTCGACGCCGGAGCTCACGATCATGGTCGTGCGGTCCACGTCGGACGCGCGCCACAGGTCGCCGAGCACGGAGGCGATCGACCTGGTCGCCGCGGACCACCGGCCGAGCAGCTCGCCGAGCTGCTCGGCGGACAGGTGCCGCAGGACGTCCCACCCCGGGTGCGCGAGCGCGATCATCGCCCAGTCCGTGCCGGCGGAGGCCCGGCAGCGCGCGAACAGCACGTCGGCCACCTGGTCGAACGGGTTCTCACGGCCGGCGAGGCTGAACTCGCGGCGCAGCTTGCGGCGTGCCGTGAAGTACGCGACGAAGCAGGCCGCGGCCGGGTCCGCGCGGAAGCGGTCGCGGTCGATCACGTCCACGAATCCCGCCGACGCGAGCAGCGTCGCCCGTCGCATTTCCTGGGCGCGGCCGAGCCGCCCGGCCTTCGCGGACAGCCTGCGCAGCATGCGGAAGCGGCGGTTGTACTGCCGCTTCGACAGTTCGATGCCGGCCGACGCGCGGGCCTCGCGGTTGAGCCTGTCCGCGAGGAAGTCCGTGTGCGAGGCGTCCCAGCCGATGCCGGCACCGGCCAGTGCCGCGAACTCCAGCACCGACAGCGGGTCGTCGGCGTCGACGACGTCGTCCACCTCGAACAGGCGGCGGGTGGCGGCGACCTGCCGCGCGGCGCCGACCGGGCGGGCGTAGTCGTCGCTCATCCCGGAGAAGCCGTGCCAGCGCGATGCGTGCGCCGCGACCTCGTTGATCACCTTGCGCTCGCGCCTCGTCAGCGAGGGGAGCGCTTCCAGCACGAGGACGGCGACGTCCTCCGGGCGCATCCGGGCGTCGAGCGAGCGGTACAGGCGGTCGAGTACGTCCACGCCTTCCAGATCACCACGCCGTGTCCAGCGGTTTTCCGGCTTTGCCCTACCCTTTTCAACCGTGCTGGTGCTGCTTCCCCCGTCGGAGACCAAGGCGATCGGCGGCGAGGGCGCGCCGCTCGACCTCGACGCGCTGTCGTTCCCCGAGCTCAACCCGGTGCGCGACAAGCTGGTGTCCGCACTGGCCGATCTCGCGAAGGACGTCCCGGCGAGCCTCAAGGCGCTCGACATCTCCGAGCGCCAGGTCGACGAGGTGCACCGCAACGCGTCGCTGCGCACGTCGGAGACCACGCCCGCGCTGCTGCGCTACACCGGCGTGCTCTACGACAACCTGGACTTCCCGTCGCTCAAGAAGGCCGAGAAAGAACGCGCCTGCGAGCGGCTCGCGGTCGCTTCGGCGCTGTTCGGGGTGCTCCGCGGCGGCGACCCGGTGCCCGCGTACCGGTTGTCCGGCGGCAGCACGCTCCCGTCCCACGGCAGCCTGCGCACGGTGTGGAAGCCCGCGCTGGAGCCGGTGCTCGCGGAGGCCGACGAGTTCGTCGTCGACCTGCGTTCCGGTGCCTACTCCAGCCTCGCGCGGATCCCGCACGCCGTCGTCGTCCGGGTGGTCACGAGCGAGGGCAAGGTCGTCAGCCACTTCAACAAGGCGCACAAGGGTCTGCTCGCGCGGGCCATCGCGAAGTCCAGCGCTGAGCCCGCGGACCTGAAAGGCCTGGTCAAGCTCGCGCGGAAGGCCGGGCTCACGATGGTGCCGACCGGCGCGAAGACCGCGGACCTGATCACCGGTTAATTCGGTTGCGCGCACGAAAGGCGCGCGGCAAGCTTCTCCCCGAAGCGTGACAACGGAGCTGGATCGAGGAGGTGCGACATGTCAGAGCCTGTCTTTGGGCGTGGCACCGCACTCGCGACCCGTCCAGCCGCCCCTCGCGCCTGATCAGCACAGTTTGATCGCAGAGCGCCAGTGGGGCGGTCACCTTCATCTTTTGGGAGACCCCACCGTGCGCGAGCACGATCTTTTCGAACGCTACGAATCTGCTTTCGACGGCGCCGACGACACCATGCGGCGCAAGGGAAAGCGCACCAACCGCAGGGTTGACGACGCGGAACCCACGCGTCGCGGCCGGATGACCGAAGAAGAGAAGCTGCGCGTCGCACGAGTGCGCGAGGACCAGCTCAGTTCGGCGGACACCCCCGAGGACGGCGACCGCTGGTCCACGTGGGGCGACGCCGATCAGGGTCCGAAACCGCATCCGGACTGGCTCATCACCGAACTGGCCGCGGTCGACCGCGAGCTGGGCATCGTGAAGACCGGCAAGGAAGCGGACGTCTTCCTGCTGGAACGCGCGCTGGGCGACAGGTCGTGCCTGCTCGCCGCCAAGCGCTACCGCAGCAACGACCACCGGATGTTCCACCGCGACGCGGGGTACCTCGAGCGTCGTCGCATGAAGAAGTCCCGTGAGAACCGGGCGATCGCGAACCGCACCGCGTTCGGGCGCAACCTGATCGCGGAACAGTGGACGGTCGCGGAGTTCGCCGCGCTCTCCAAGCTGTGGCAGATCGGCGCCCCGGTGCCGTATCCGGTGCAGCGCAGTGGCACCGAGCTGCTGCTGGAGTTCATCGGGGACGCCGAGGGCAACGCGGCACCGCGGCTCGCGCAGACCCGTCCCGACGAGGACGAGCTGCTCGACCTGTGGCGCCAGCTGGTCGCGACGCTGATGACGCTCGCCGAGGCGGGCATCACGCACGGCGACCTCTCGGCGTACAACCTGATGGTGCACGACGGCAGGCTGGTCGTGATCGACCTGCCGCAGGTGGTCGACCTCGTCGCGAACCCCCGCGGAGTGGAGTTCCTCGACCGCGACGTCCGCAACATCTGCGGCTGGTTCGCCTCGCGCGGGCTGCTGCCGGAGATCGGCGACCCGTCCGCGCTGGTGGCGACGCTGCTGGACGTGGCGGGCATGGGCTGATCCCCGCGTCGCGCGCCCGGCCGTGTCCAACGACACTGCCGGGCGCGCGAGGCATCGCCATTGATCAGCTAGACTGTGCTGTACACCGATGAAGGCTTGACGGCCGTTGACCGGTGTTCCACCCACTCATCAGCGGCGTGACCATCACGCCGGGCCCGTCCTTGTGATCGGCACCGCGGTAGCGCGCGGGGCAGCCTCGAGACGTGCCATGTCCCGGAGGTTTGTTTTGCCAACAATGTCCGAAGGTCGTTCCGAGCGTGTACAGAGCCGCAGGTCACCGCGGCGCCGCCCGGGCCGCCAGGGCAATTCCTCGCGTCCGCAGCAGCGGGTCGAGGAACCGATCGTCGCCGAGGTCTTCGAGAGCACGCTGCCGGAAGGCCCGCTGCCCTCGTTCGCTGAGCTCGGCCTGGCAGACGCGCTGATCCGCTCGCTCGTCGCCAACGAAATCACCGCGCCGTTCCCGATCCAGGCGGCAACCCTTCCCGACGCCATGGCAGGCCGCGACATCCTCGGCCGCGGCCAGACCGGCTCCGGCAAGACGCTGGCGTTCGGCCTCGCGATGCTGACCCGCCTCGCGAGCGGCCGCTCCATGCCGAACAAGCCGCGTGGCCTGATCCTCGTTCCGACCCGCGAGCTCGCGATGCAGGTGGAGACGGCGCTCACGCCGCACGCCCGCTCGCTGGGCCTGTGGTGCCGCGTCGTCGTCGGCGGCACGTCGTTCCCGCGCCAGGTCGAACACCTCCGCCGCGGCGTCGACCTGCTGATCGCCACGCCGGGCCGCCTGTCCGACCACGTCCGCCAGGGCACGTGCGATCTCGGTTCCGTCGAGATCACCGCGCTGGACGAGGCCGACCAGATGGCCGACATGGGCTTCATGCCCCAGGTTCGCGCGATCCTCGACCTGACCCCGCAGGACGGGCAGCGCCTGCTGTTCTCCGCGACGCTCGACGGCGACGTGGACAAGCTGGTCCGCCAGTACCTGCACTCCCCGGTGACGCACTCGGTGGCCCCGGCCACCGCGAGCGTCACGACCATGGAGCACCACCTGCTGCTCGTGTCCGCTGAGGACAAGCAGAACGTGGTGACCGAGGTGGCCGCACGCGAGGGCCGCACGATCATGTTCGTGCGCACCAAGCACCACGTCGACCGCCTGGCCAAGAAGCTCCGCTCGGTCGGCGTCCACGCCGGCGCACTGCACGGCGGCAAGGCTCAGAGCGCGCGCACCCGCGTGCTCGGCGAGTTCCGCGAGGGCACCACCCCCGTGCTGATCGCCACCGACGTCGCCGCCCGCGGCATCCACGTCGACGACGTGTCCCTGGTCGTCCACGTCGACCCGCCCGCCGACCCGAAGGACTACCTGCACCGCGCCGGCCGCACGGCTCGCGCAGGTCAGTCCGGCACGGTCGTCACGCTGGTCACGCACGACCAGCGCCGCGCAGTCCAGGGCATGGCCGCGCGAGCGGGCATCCGTCCGGAGAGCACGAAGGTGCGCCCCGGCGACGACGACCTGGCCCGCATCACCGGCGCCCGCACGCCGTCCGGCGAGCCGATCATCGAACGCGAGAAGCCGGCCCGCCGCACCGGCGGCGGCCGCCGCTTCGGTGCCCCGGCCGCCGCCGGTGCCGCCCGCGGTGAGTACCGCGGTGGCTCCGGCCGCCGCACCGAGGGTGGCGAGTTCCGCGGTGGACCGCGCCGTTCGGAGCGGACCGAGGGTGGTCGCGCGTTCGGGCGGACCGAGCGCGGCGCGGGTCGTCCGCGCCGGGCAGCGCCGCAGCACTGAGCTTGATCTGATCGACGGCAAAGGCCGCTTCCCTTTCGGGAGGCGGCCTTTGCCGTGTCCGAGGCCGAGTTGGTCGCGGACCGGTGGGCGGTGCCTCCTCGGCGGCGGCTGTCCTGATCGGTGACGAAGGCACTTCCCGCGTTGGCCGGCAGTCCCCGCCGCACACCGGGGGCGAGTTGTCCACAGATCGGTGAGCGGTGGGTTGACAGGCGCGAATCGTCGCTAGGTTGAGTGGAGGTTGGTGGTCAGCCCCCTGGGTGGGCGGGGCCTGAGCGGTGGCTGTTCTGCGTGCGGCACGTAAGGTGCCCCATGGGGCGGAACTGGTACCTGCTGTGGAGCGGTAGCGCCATCTCGGCGTTGGGGGACGGCATCTTCCTGGCGGCGCTGCCGTTGCTCGCCACGACCATCACCCAGGATCCCAAGTTGATCGCCGGCGTGAGCTTCTTCGGTGCGCTTCCCTGGCTGCTGGCCGCGCTGCCGGCCGGAGCGGCGGCGGACCGGTACGACGGGCGGCGCCTCCTCATCGCGGCGTTGTGGGTTCAGTGCGGGCTCATGGGACTGCTCGCCGCGTTCCACAGTGCGCACATCGCGTTTCTGTACGGCATGGCCTTTTTGATCGGCACGGCCGAGAACGTGCCACGGGCCGTGGGGCAGCCACTCATCAAGGCCACTGTGGAGAACCATCTGCTGGAGCGTGCGAACGGCAGGCTGTTCGCGTCGCAGGCTGTGGCGTTGCAGTTCGTGGGGCCGCCGCTGGGTGGGCTGCTGTTCGTGATGGCTGTGCCTGCGCCGTTCTGGGTCAACGCGCTGACGTTCGCCATCGCGGCGTTGCTGGTCACCAGGATGCGTACGGAACGCAAGGCGCCGACGGCCAGGCCCAGGGTCAGGGAAGGCTTGCGGTGGTTGGGGCAGCACAAGGCGTTGCGGACCATCACGGTCGTGTCGGCGACTACGAACCTGTGCATCGCGATGACCATGGCGACGCTGGTGCTGTTCGCTCAGCAACGACTCGGGTTGAGCGGCGCTGGGTTCGGCGCCTTTCTGGCCGCGCTTGCTTGTGGGGGTGTGGCGGGTGGGCTGCTCGCCGAGCGGTTGCTCGCGAGGTACAGGAACGCGGTCACGGCCACGGTGGTGCTGATTCCGTTGTTGTGGCTGGGAATTGCGACGGTCGCCCACGACCTTGTGACGGTTGCGGCGTTCGCGGTGGTGAGTTCGTTCTGCACGGCGGTGTGGGGTGTGGCCACGTCGAGTTTCAGGCAGCGGGTGGTGCCTACTGAACTGCTCGGCCGCGTCAGCAGCGCGCAGACGCTGATCACCTGGGGTGTTCAGCCGGTCGGCGCGCTGCTGGGCGGGCTGACGGCGGACTCCTTCGGGCTGCTGGCGCCCTGGTACGTCGCTGTGGTGCTCCGCACCGCGGTCGGGCTCCTCAGCCTGAAGTCACTGCGCACGCATTTCACCCTGCCGACGCTGCTGCCTTGAACGTCCGCTGGGCGGAAGCGCCGCAAACCGGTGGACTCTGGCGACGTGCATGCGGAGTCCACCGGCGGCGCGGCTTTTGCGAAGAAACTCGTCTAGCTGTGTGCGGCACCAATGCCCGCGACCGGGCCCACCACGATGATCGCCGGCGGGCGAACCTCCCAGGCCTTCACGTCCGCGCCCAGGGTGTCCAAAGTGGACCGATAGACGCGCTGGGACGCCGTGCTGCCCTCCTGGATCACGGCGACCGGCGTCGAGCCGGGACGGCCTTCCATCAACGCCGTAGCGAACGCACCGGCCCGCTCGACCGCCATCATCAGCACGACGGTGCCACGCAGGCGTGCAATCGCGGACCAGTCGACGAGGGAGCGCGGGTCGTCCGGTGCCACGTGACCGGAGACGACGACGACCTCGTGCGCCACCCCTCGGTGCGTCACCGGCACACCGGCCAATGCGGGCACACCGAACGCCGACGTCACGCCTGGCACCACCGTCACCGGAATCCCGGCCTCCGCGCAGGCCAGCAGCTCCTCGAAGCCGCGCCCGAAGACGTACGGGTCGCCGCCCTTGAGCCGGACGACGAACTTGCCCTGCTTGGCGCGGTCGATCAGCGTCTGGTTGATGAACTCCTGCGTCGCCGCGCGGCCGTAGGGGATCTTCGCCGCGTCCACCACCTCGACGTGCGCGGGCAGTTCCTCCAGCAGTTCACGCGGCGCCAGCCGGTCCGCGACGACCACGTCCGCGTGGGCCAGCAAACGCTTGCCCTGCACGGTGATCAGCTCGGGGTCACCGGGACCGCCCCCGACCAGGGCCACACCGACGGGCGGCGCGGACTGGTCCGCGATGCGGCCGTCGCGCAACGCCGCCACCAGGCCGTCCCGCACCGAGGCCGACCGGCGGTGCTCGCCGCCCGCCAGCACACCGATCAACATCCCGTCGTGCATGCCCGTGGCCGGAGTGACGGCCGTGCCCTCGACGGCGATGTCCGCGCGCACGCAGAACACACGCTGTGAGAGCGCTTCTTCACCGATCTGCGTATTCACCTCGATGTCGGACGTGCACGCCACCACGTACCACGCGCCCTCAACGTCACCGGCCTCGTAATGCCTCTGGTGCCACGTCAGCTCTCCCGCGTCGACCATGCCCTGCACGGCGGGGGTGACGGACGGCGACACGAGCTCGACGACGGCGCCGGACGCGATCAGGCGAGGTAGACGGCGCTGCGCGACCGTGCCTCCGCCGACCACGAGGACGCGCCGGCCCCGGAGGTCGAGGCCGGCCAGGTAGTGCTGTTCAAAGGGCATGCGTAGAAGCATCCACACGGGACACGCCGTGTCCAGCCGAAGGGAACATGGTCACACGGACAGCAGCTCGAAAGAGGTGGCCAGCACCCCTCCGAAGCGCTCACCGACCGCTTCTGCCATCGAACGGAGGAACGGCTCCGGGTCCGCCATGTCGCCGCTCAACGCCTCCAGGTACGCCTTGTGCGCGCGCAGAGAGGCCACCGAGGCGTCGAACGAGTCGGTGATGTCCACGGCGTGCGTCGCCAACGGCGAGGACGCCGCCGCCACGTACTTCACGCCTTCCCACTTCTCCAGTCCGAGCTCCGGGAAGATCCACCGGTTGCCCGCGTCCCTGACCGCGTCGACGGCGGCGCGTCCGACGGCGATGTGGTCCGCCATGTTCAGGCCGCCGCCGGGCCAGGTCTCGCGGTAGTTGCCGGTGATCACGAACTCCGGCCGGTGACGGCGGATGGCGGCCGCGATGTCACGCCGCAGCGGGATGCCGTACTCGATGGTGCCGTCCGGGTGGTCCAGGAACTCGACCTCGGTCACGCCGACGGCCGCACAGGAAGCGATCTGCTCCTCGACCCGCAACGGCGCGCAGACGGCCGGTTCCATCGAGTCGATGCCGTTCTCACCACGGCACGCGAGCAGGTACCTGATGTTCTTGCCTTGCGCGGTCCAACGCGCGATAGCGCCCGCACCGCCGTACTCCATGTCGTCGGGGTGGGCGACGACGACGAGCGCGCTCGACCAGTCTTCCGGCACAGCTTCCAGATCAGCCATGCGTGCAGGGTGCGCGCCGGAGCACGCACCCTGCAACACACGGACGACGGATCAGAGCTGAGCGGTGATCACGGAGTAGTACGAGGCGATCCGGCCGTACACGCCGGGGTAGCCGGCGCTGGCACAGCCGCGGCCCCACGAGGTGTCACCGATGAGCTTGCCACCGAACACCAGCGGGCCACCGGAGTCGCCCTGGCAGGTGTCCGTGCCGCCCTGCGGGAAGCCCGCGCACACCATCGAGGTGTTGCTGTACTGCGAGTACGCGGTCTTGCAGGTCGCGTCCGAGGTCAGCGGCACGTTGGCCTTGAGCAGGTAGCGCGAGGCGGAACCACCGGAGGAGGTGGTGCCCCAGCCGAGGATCAGCGCCGAGTTGCCGGCCGCGTAGAGCGCGGTGTCCTGCGGCGTGGCCAGCGGCAGCGTGGCCGAGTTGATGCTGCGGTCCAGCGTCAGCACGGCGACGTCGTAACCGGCGGTCGCGGTGGTGTAGCTCGGGTGCACCCAGATCCTGGTCACGCTCGCGACGGTGCCCGCGGTGCTCTGCTTGTCGTCACGGCCGTGCACGACGCGCGTGCTGGCAGCGCTACGGCCCTTCACGCAGTGTGCGGCGGTGACGACCTTGTTGGCCTTCACCAGCGTGCCACCGCAGAACTGCGAACCGGAGGTCGACGCCAGGTAGACCACCCACGGATAGGTCGAGGTGCTCGCCCGCGTACCACCGACGATCATCGGCGACACGTCGCCGGCGTTGGCCGCGGGGGCGACGAAGAAGATGCTCGCGAGAGCGGACACCACAACGGACACGATCAGGCGATGCAGGGTTTTCGCCATGTTGCCAGTCCTTCCCGATGACACTGTGTGTGCAGGGTGTACAGCGACAGCACACACAGCGTCACGGGCGAAGATTCAGCAGCACAACCGCCACTTGTCTGTTCCGGGCGGTTTGACTTTTGACTTAGTTCTTTTCGATTCCGCGGGCGTCGAAAACAGATCGAACGAATGCTGCGTCCGTGTCACCGTAAAGTTTCCTGGCGGTCTCCACGGTCACGGTGGCGGCCTGCGCGAAGTTCGTCGAGGGCGAGTAGGAGAACTGAGCCTCCAGCACGATCTTCGCGGACTTGTCCCGGCCGAACTTCTGGTAGAGGTCCCACAGGGCCCGCGACCAGATCTGACCGTCGAAGTGCACCTGGTTCTTGCGGTCGGCGTACTTCAGGTCGGTGTCGGTGCGACGCAGGCAGTGCGGCGTCTCGGTCGTGTAGGCCGTGGCGTCCCAGTCCATGATGCACGCCAACGGCACCGTGGCGGTGTCCTTGGCGTCCGCGGAGGACATGATCAACGCCCACCAGTCGCCGAAGCCCTCGCCGATCGAGCCGCCCTCGACGGTGGAGCCGAAGCCGGGCACCTGGGCGTCCTGGATCGCGTGGCCGAGCTCGTGCCACACCACCTCGACGTCCTCGGCGTCGTCCACCCCGCCCGTGCCGAACGTGATCTGGTCCTTGTTCGGGTCGTAGAACGAGTTGTCCTCTTTCAGGCCGAGCGTGGTGATCTTCTGCGACTCGTTGTTGATGTTCTTGAACCCGAGGCTCTGGATGTACTTCTGCGACTCCGTCACGCCCCAGTAGGCGTTGACCTGCTCGAAGAGGTCGTTGGCGCGCGTGTACTCGAACTTGTTGTTCTTGCTGAACGCGAGCTTGCTCTTGGAGCCGGTCAGCTGGGCGTAGTTGCCCTTGAGGTAGCCGGAACCGTCGAGGTCGGACAGCGTGACGGACCTGTACGCGGCGGCGGGCACGGCCGAGTCGGCGTCGTCGCCGTCCACGAGGTTCTGGTTCTGCTGCGACGAGACGGGGTTCGGGCTGAACACCTTGCCGGTGCCGTCCGCGTGCTTGACCAGGCTCTCGGTCCTGACGACGGCACCGGACTCCGCGTGCACCAGCGTGCGCTCGGAACCCTTGCCGTTGTCGGAGATCACCTCGTAGACCAGCCCGGTGCCGGGCAGCACCTTCAGGCTCGCGCCTTCGGGAGCACCGGCGGACTTCGACTTGGCGTCCTCGGCGGACACCGCGGGCGTGACGTCGACCGAGCCGACGGTCAGCCGGCCGTCGTCCACGGTCTTCACGCCGGTCGCCTTGTCCACGTGCTCGACGTAGTACGCGCCCAGCACCGATTTGCCGTCGTAGGTCTGTTCGTACCAGGTGTGCGTGGCGGTCAGCGAGTCACGAACGGCCAGCAGCCGGAGGCCTTCCCCGGGCGCGGCGGCCTGGGCGCTGATCGTCAGCAGGGACAGTGCGACGCCAGCGGTGCAGGCGACAGCGACGAGACGACGGGCTCTCATGCCGGTCTCCAGTGCTTCCGGGCCCGAGCAGGGTGGGCCGTGTGCATGGCGACGCTAATCGGCAAAACTTCGGTGCAGACCCTACGAAAGACGGAAAAACATCAGCGTTCCCAGACTCCGGGAACAACAATCACGTCGGCTTCGACCGGAATGTCCAGCGTTGGTCCGGTTCCGAAAGCGACGAACGCGACCGCCGCACCACGAGCGGCCAGATCGAACGCACCCTCGTGACCGACCTCGGTGCCGGAGCGCAGCAGCGGGCGCACGGACTCGATCGCCTCGGGCGACCCGATCACGAACGCCGCGCGCCGGATCTCCGCCTCCGCACGGGGCGTGCGCTGCTCGGCCGGGCCCGGCCCGAGCCCGACCAGCGCGAGCCGGCCGCGCGGCAGCACCCGCGCCGCGGCCACGGTCACGTTGTCCCGCTTGAACTTCTCGGCCGCCAGTTCTATCGGGCCGCCGTGCCCGACGCTCCGCGCGCCACGCAACGCGGCGGCCTCCGCGACGCTCGCGGTGCCCATCGAGTTGCGCACCACCGAACTCGGGTTCGGCACCCCGATCTCGGCGAGCTCGCCGGTCGGGAACGTCAGCAGCTCGGCCGTGTCGCCGTGCCAGAAACCCCAGTCCTCCACGGCGTCCACGATGCCGGGTTCATCCGCCTTGACGTCCGCTGTCGCGAACGCCTTGATGGCACGCAGGTCCAGGCCGCCCTGAACGTCCAGCTCGGACAGTGCGGCACCCACGCTCGTGGCCGACGCACCGCGCGTCGACCCCACTCCGACGACGAGCGTGCGCGGCACGATCCGCAACACGTTCTCCTTCGCCGCGGCGGCCCGGTCGTCCACGACGATCACCCACGTCGCGTCCTCACCGCCCGCCACGACGTTGGGCGGCAGCGCGGGCAGCGGGAAGTTCAGCGGGTTGCGCAGCACGACCTTCTCGCCCGCCTCGATGGCGGCGGTGCAGCCCTCCACGTCGCCGACAGCGGTCGCGTCGAGCTGCTCGACCAGCTCGTCCAGCATCGAGTCGACCAGCGGACCGCTCGTCACCACGGCGGTGCGGTTCAGCACGTCGGCCACGTGGCGGGTGAACACGTCCGCGTCCCCGGCCAGCGCGACGACGAAGTGCTCGTCCACGCACACCACGGCGGGGTCGGATCGCTTGTCCCGCAACAGGGGCGCGACCAGCCGCACGGCGGACCCCGCGTCCAGGAACAGCACGACGGCGCCCAGGCGGGGCCAGAGGCTGCGGACGGCGGGCTTGACCGGGCCGTCGGGGACGACGGCGTCGGCACCGAGCAGCCCGGCGAGGTCAGCGGCGTCACCGCGCTGCGCCGGGCCGGCGAACACTCCGATCACTTCTTGCTTCCCCACAACACGGTCACCGGGACCGCCGGGGCGAATCCCGAGTCCAGCAGGCGCGAGGCCGTCCAGTGCACGCCCTCCACCTCGTATCCGGCGGCCTGCAACGCGTCCCGCGCGGGCACGATCTCGTCGACGCTCTCCGTCACGACCACGACTCGACGGGCCGACACCGCCGCCGAGGCCTTGACCGCGCTCAGCTCGCCCCGGCCGACGAACACCGAATCCGGGCGCGGCAACGAAGGCGCGTCCAGTTCGGCCTCCTCGACGCGGATGTCGACGCCGTGCGCGGAGGCGTTCGCGATGATCCGCACGCACTGCACGGGGTCCGGCTCGACCGCGATCACCGCGGCACCGAGCCGGGCGCACTCCACGCCGACCGCGCCGGAACCCGCGAGCACGTCCCACACCAGCACGCCGGGGCGCGGGGCGAGGCGGGCCAGCACGAACGCGCGCACCTCGGCGCCGAGCACGTGGGCACGGCTGGCGAAGGCGTCGTCCGGGAGTGCCCAGCCGTCGTTCGAGCGGAGGAACTCGTTGTCCGCCAGGCACAACACGGCGTCCGGAGCGGTCCAGCGGCGCGTCACCGCGTCGCGCGGGTCGACGGCGATCAGCTCGCCGGCGTCCTGCACCGTCAGCGTGCGGCGCCAGCCCGCGAGGCCCGCGCCGATCTCGGCGGGGCCGATGCCGTCGGCGAGCCTGACGATCACGGCGGAGTGGGCGCGGCACACGTTCAGCGCGGGACGCAGGCCGTCCTCGGCGTCGACGATCTCGACGGGACGACCCGCTGCCTCCCGCAGCTTCTCCAGCGACATCAGTCAGCAGACCGCTTGGGCTTGCGCGCCGGCTTCTTCCTCGGCGTGGACGTCGAGGCGTTGACCGTCGGCGGCTTCGGCTTCCCGGCCGCGACCACCGTCAGCTTCGGCTTCGGCGCGGGCTCCTCGGCGGGCTTGCGCACGGACTGCTGTATTTCCTCCACCGCCGTCCACGCCGGGTTCGGCTCGGCCGCGGGGGCGGTGGGAACGGCGGGGGCGGGAGCTGGGATCGGCTCGTCCGTGCGCGTCGCGATGCGGGAGGCCGCACGGCGCGACCAGCGCGTCGGGCGGGCAGCGCGCAGCGGTTCGTCCGCCGAGGTGGTGGCCGTCGCCGAGACACGGCGCGTGGGCGCCTTCACCGCGGCACCGACGAGGAACAACGTCGGGCGGTACAGCTTGTGCTTCTTCACGACCGACTCCAGCTCGCCGATCGTGGTGTGCACGACGACCTCGTCGGCCTGGCTCACCTTGTACGCGACGACGACCGGCGTGGCCTCGGAGTACCCGCCCTGCAGCAGCTTCTCCACGAACTGGCCGGTGCGCGCGCCCGAGACCGTGGCGGCCATCGTGGTCTGCAGCGCGGCGAACTCGCTCACGAGCTCGCTGCTCTCCGGCGAGATCAGCACCGTGGAGGACGCCTCGGTCTGCGTGAGCTCACGACCGATCTTGGCGGCCGCGGCGGCGACGACGGACACGCCCGGCACCACCTCGACCTCGAGGCCGAGACGCACGCACAGGTCGTGCTGCTCCTGAACGCCACCACCGGTCGCGGCGTCACCGGGGTGCAGGCGCACGACGACCTGGCGCGCGGCGGCGGCGCGGCGGTACACGTCGGTGATCTCCTCGGGCGTGACGCGCGAGAAGTCGACCAGCTCGGCGTCGGCGCGGGCGTGCTCGCGGACGCACTCGGCGTCCACCGCGCTGGGGGCCCAGACGACCACGTCGGCTTCCGCGATGCGGCGCGCGCCTCGGAGAGTGATGAGGTCGGCGGCACCGGGACCGGCGCCGACGAAGGAGACCCGACCGGTCGTCGTCACGACAGCTCCACAGGGGGTTTGGGGAGAGACTTAAGCGATGACCGTACCGTCTGCCACTCCGGCCACGAACGGGTGGCAGGCCCGCACGAAACGGGCTACGGCCTCCGGATCACCGGCCGGGTGCGTGTGGAGGTACGACGCGTGCACGCCACCCGCCACGAATCCTTCGGCGACCGGCCGCGAGTCGACGCCGCGCCACTGCCACGCGGGCGGGATCGAGTGCGGTGTGGACAGCTGGGTCCGGTGGAACTCGTGCCCGGTCACGCGGCTGCCCGCCGGGTGCAGCGGCGAACCCGTGGACGCCACCGCGTCGCGATAACCCAGCGTGAGCTTCGGGGTCATGAACCCTTCGGCGTCGAGCACGCCGCACATCGGGTGCCCGTCGAGTGACTTCGCGAGGTAGAGCAACCCTCCGCACTCGGCGTGGACCGGCGCACCCGATCGAGCGAACCGCGCCACCGCGTCCCGCAACTTCACGTTGGCCGACAGCGCTTCCGCGTGCTGCTCGGGGAATCCGCCGGGGAGCACAAGGCCCGCCGTGCCCTCCGGAAGGTCCTCGTCGTGCAGCGGGTCGAGCACGGCCACGGCCGCGCCCGCCGCCTTCAGCACCTCCACGTGCTCGGCGTAGCCGAAGGTGAAGGCCGCTCCCCCGGCGACCGCGATCACCGGTTCGTCCTCGACGCGCTCCACCTGCGGTTCCCACGCGGAGACCGCCATCGTGGGCACCGACGAGGCCAGCCTGCGCACCGCGTCGAGATCGACGTGCTTGGCCACCGCGGCGGCGATCGCGTCCACCGCCGCCACGGCCTCCGGGCCGTGCTCCGCCGCCGTGACGAGCCCCAGATGCCGTGAGGGCAAGGAGAACTGCGGATCGCGCGGCAGCACGCCGAGCACGTCGAGGCCGACCTCGTCGCACGCGGACCGCAGCACCTGCTCGTGCCGTTCCGACCCGACCTGGTTGAGGATCACGCCGCCGAGCCGGACCGTCGGGTCGTAGCCGCGGAACCCGTGCAGCAGCGCGGCGAGCGACCGGCTCTGCCCGCGGGCGTCCACGACGAACAGCACCGGTGCGTTGATCAGCTTGGCGACGTGCGCGGTGGAGCCGATGCCCGCGGTGTCGATGCGGCCGTCGAACAGCCCCATCACGCCCTCGACCACGGCGATGTCACAGCCCTTGGAGCCGTGCGCGAACAGACCGGGGATCCGGTGCTCGCCGACCATGACGGGGTCGAGGTTGCGGCCCGGTCTCCCGGTCGCCAGCGAGTGGTAGCCGGGGTCGATGTAGTCGGGCCCCACCTTGAACGGCGCGACCCGCGACCCGGCCGTGCGCAACGCGGCCATCAGGCCCGTCGCGACGGTGGTCTTGCCGCTGCCCGAGGCCGGGGCCGCGACGACCAGCCTGGTCACCACTCGATCCCCCGCTGGCCCTTCTGCCCGGCGTCCATCGGGTGCTTGACCTTGGTCATCTCGACCACGAGGTCGGCGGCGTCGATCAACTTCTGCGGCGCGTACCGGCCGGTGATCACGACGTGCTGGTGGCCGGGCCGGTTCGTCAGCGTCTCCACGACCTCGTCGACGTCGATCCAGCCCCAGTGCAGCGGGTACGTGAACTCGTCGAGCACGTAGAAGCCGTGGCGTTCGGCGTTGATCCTGCGCTGGATCTCGTGCCAGCCTTCGAGCGCGGCCGTGGCGTGGTCGTCCTCGGTGCCCTGCTTGCGGGTCCAGGACCAGCCCTCGCCCATCTTGTGCCACTCGACGGCGCCGCCCTCGCCGGTCTCGTCGTGCAGCCGGCCGAGCGCCTTGAACGCGGACTCCTCGCCCACCTTCCACTTGGCGGACTTCACGAACTGGAACACGCCGATGTCCCAGCCCTGGTTCCAGCCGCGCAACGCCATGCCGAAGGCCGACGTCGACTTCCCCTTCATCTCACCGGTGTGCAGCATCAGCAACGGCCTGTTCCGGCGCTGGCGCGTGGTCAGGCCGTCCTTCGGCACCTCGGTGGGTTGTCCTTGAGGCACTGGGTTCTCCTTATGCGGCCCGGACGACGCCGGCGAGGTGGTCGGCGCTGAGCTGGTCGAGCTTCACGCAAGTGCCTTGAAGCGCGTCGGCGATCTTCTGGGCGAGACCGAGGCGGACGTGGCCCTGTTCGCAGTCCACGACGACCACAGCGGTCTTCTCGAGCAGTCCGGCGGCCTTCAACGCGTCCTTGGTGGGGTCGCCCCCCAGGCCGGACGACGTCGCGCGGCCGTCCGTCAGCAGCACCACGAGCGGGCGCTTCTGAGGATCGCGCATCCGTTCGATCTCCAGGACGCGGTGGGCCTTGAGCAGGCCGTCCGCGAGCGGAGTCCGGCCTCCGGTGCGCATCTTCTTGAGCCTGGTGGCAGCCGCGTCCACCGAGGTCGTCGGGGGCAGCGCGAGCTCGGCCTGGTTGCCGCGGAACGTCACCACGCCGACCTTGTCCCGGCGCTGGTAGGCGTCGCGCAGCAGCGAGATCACCGCGCCGCTGACGGCCGACATCCGCTTCTGCGCCGCCATCGAGCCCGAGGCGTCGACGACGAACAGGACGAGGTTCGACTCCTTGCCCTCCCGGACCGCCTTGCGCAGGTCGGCGGCGGTGAGCAGCAGTCCGGGACCGCTGCGGCCCCGCGCCGCCTGGTGGGGTGCCGCGTTCGTGAGCGTGTCGACCAGGTGCAGGCCACTGCCGTCCACTTTGGACGAGCGGACGATCCGGCCGGTGCGGGCACGGGCGCGGGAACGCTTGCCGGGCGCGCCTTCGCCGACTCCGGGGACCTCCAGCAGCCGCGCCTTGAACGCGGGCGCGGGCTCCGGTGCCGGACGGTCCTGAGGCGCGTTCCCGTTGCCCTTGGGGCCTTCCTGCGGCTCGGGCAGCTCACCGCCGCCGGGGCCGTCGTCGTCCGGGCCCTCCGGCGGCTCCTCCGCGTGCTCGGCCGCCTGGCGCATCGCGTCTTCGAGCTGCTGCTCCTCGATGCCGGGCTCGTCGAACGGGTCGCGGCGGCGCCGGTGCGGCAACGCGAGCCGGACCGCGGTCTCGACGTCCGTCTCCTCGACCTCGGTCACGCCCCGCCACGCCGCGTGGGCGGTGGCGGCACGGGCCACGACGAGGTCCGCGCGCATGCCGTCGACCTCGAAGGCGGCGCAGACGGCGGCGATCCGGCGCAGCTCGCTGTCCGGGAGGGACACCCGCTTCAGGTTGTCGCGCGCGTCGGTGATCTGCTGCTTGAGCTCGGCGTCCTGCCCGGCCCACTTCGCCGCGAACGCGACGGGGTCGGCCTCGTAGGCGAGCCGCCGCCGGATGACCTCGGTGCGCACGGCGACGTCCCGGGCGGCCTTCACCGCCACGGTCAGCCCGAACCGGTCGAGCAGCTGTGGCCGCAGCTCACCCTCTTCGGGGTTCATGGTGCCGACCAGCAGGAACTGGGACGGGTGCGAGACCGAGACGCCCTCGCGCTCGACGTGCGCGCGGCCCATCGCGGCGGCGTCCAGCAGCAGGTCGACCAGGTGGTCGTGCAGCAGGTTGACCTCGTCGACGTAGAGGACGCCCCGGTGTGCCGCGGCCAGCAGGCCGGGCTGGAACGCCCGCACGCCCTCGGTCAGCGCCTTCTCCAGGTCGAGCGACCCGACCAGCCGGTCCTCGGTGGCGCCGACGGGCAGTTCCACGAGCCGGGCCGGCCGCCGTTCGACGCCCTCGTGCGGCGCGTCGGGGCAGTCGGTGGTGCCGGGCGCGCAGCCGAAGCGGCAGCCCCGGGACGCGTCGAGGTCGGGCAGCAGTGCGGCGAGGGCACGCACGATGGTCGACTTCGCGGTCCCCTTCTCGCCTCGGACGAGTACGCCGCCGATGCCGGGGTGCACGGCGTTCAGCAGCAGGGCCAGGCGGAGGTCGTCATGTCCGACGACAGCCGAAAACGGGAACATGCTCGGCGAAGTCCTTCCTCGGGTGTCCACGCCCGCGGTCGGTGATCAAGAGGGGAACGAGTTCCTGACTCCCGGTTCTCTCTCTACCGGTCACAGTCGCGGGACGGCGCCGGATTCGCACCGGCTTCCTCGCACTCCCCTCACAGCCCCGGCATCGTCGCATTTCGCACCCCCAGGTCCAACAGCCAGGTGAGCGACGTCGCCCTAGATCAAGCTCAGGAACTCTCCCCAGGCCTGTCGCACCTCGTCCGCCGTCCACTCCAGCGCGGGCTCGGCGACGGTGATCTCCGTCTTCGCGAGCGTCCCGTCCCGCCAGAAGCCGCCGAGGAACTCGCCGCTCACCTCGGTCAGCCGCCGCGGGTCGCCGGGCAGGTGCAGCGCGAACTGGTGGGTGTGCGGCTCGGGCAGATCCATGGCCGCGGCCACGACCTTGGCGTGCTCGACGTACGCGCCGAGCCTCGGCAGCACGGTGTCCAGGCCGTGCAACGCGGACAGCGCCGCCGGCCACTGCTGGAACAGCATGCCGCCGTACCGGTGCCGCCACACCCGTGCCTGGTCGACGAAGTCCTGGGTGCCGGCGAGCGCCGCGCCGGAGATGCCTTCGAGGGACTTGTAGAACGACACGTAGACCGAGTCGAACAGGTCCGCGATCTCCGGCAGCGGCTTGCCCAGGCCCAAGGTGCTCTCCCACAGCCGCGCGCCGTCGAGGTGCACGACCGCGTCCCGCTCACGGGCGGCGTCGACGAGCGAGGTCAGCTCGTCCCAGGACGGCAGGACGAACCCGGCCTCGCGGTCCGGCACCTCCAGCAGCAGCGTGCCGTACGGCTCCGGGCAGGTCGCGACCTGCGAGTTCGGCACCTTGATCGGGCCCAGGCCGGACAGCACGGTGAGCGCGTCGTTCTCGTGGTCGAGCTGGTGGGCCCGCGGATGCATCGCGACGATCGGGTTGTGCGTGCGGTCCGCCCAGCACTTGAGGGCGATCTGCTGCGCCATGGTCCCGGTCGGCACGAACAACGCGGCCTCGGTGCCCAGGAGCTCCGCGACCCGCGTCTCCAGCGCGCCCACCGGGCCGCCGTCGCCGTAGCGGTCGGGGTCGACGTCCGGTACCGGGCCGAGCCTCTCCAGGAGCGTCTTCTTGCGGGTTCCGGAGAGCTGACGGTTCATCACCCGGGCATCAAACCTCAGCCGCGAGCGTGTCGGCGAGTGAAATGACGCCTGCCCGGATCTCGCCGTCCGTCATGCCCTGGGCCAGCAGGAACTCGATGTGCTCACCGCGCAGCACGGCCAGCACGGTGTGCGCCCTGAAGGTCGAGCCGACCAGCTTCGCGAGCCGCTCGACGGTGATCCGGAAGTCGTCCTCGCAGCTGCGCACCGTCGTCCGCTCCACGGCTACGACCAGCGGCAACGACGCCTCGCTGGGCCTTCCCCTCGGCACCACGCCCGAAGAGGTGCTCGGCGACGTCTACCGGTTCGACGAGATCGCCGAGGCCCACCGCGCACTCGAAGCCCGCACCACGACGGGCAAGCTCATCGCGCGACCGTGACCGACTTCGGCGCGCGGAACGACAGCAGGTTCAGCCACTCCGGCTCCGGACCCACCAGGTGCAGCGACGGCTCGTGCTCGGCGACGGTCCGCAACGTCACGGCGGCCTCCAGCCGGGCCAACCCCGCCCCGAGGCAGAAGTGGCGGCCGTAGCCGAACGCGAGATGCCGAGGGTCGGTTTCCCTGCCGCTCAACAACAACACGAGTTCCGCACCGGCAGGCACGCGCACACCCGACAGCACCACCTCACGCGCGGTCAGCCGCCGCCACGTCACCACGGGCGTGTCGGTGCGCAGCACGTCCTCGACGAACGACTCGGCCACGCCGGGTTCGGGCAGTCGCGCCCACAGCGAGCGGTCCTGCAACGCGCGGCGCAACGCCGTGGACAACAACTGGGTCGTCGTCTCCTGACCCGCGATCAGCAGGAAGTAGCAGAGGCCGGCGGAGTCCTCGGCGGACACCCCGGCATCGGCCAGCGCGCAGAACAGCTCGCCGTCGCGCGCGTGGTAGCGCTTGATCAGCCACTGGTGGAAGTCGCCGACGTCGTCGACCAGTTCCAGCTGCCGTTCGCGGGTGATGTCGCCCCAGAAGAACTCCAGCGAACCGGTGCTCCAGCGCTTCAGCGTCGGGATGTCGACGTTCGGCAGTCCGAGCAGGTCCATCAGCACGATCGCGGGCAGGTCCCACGCGAGCGACCGCACGAGATCCGTGCCACCCAGGCGTTCCGAAACCAGGGAGCGGATGCGAGGCTCCGCAGCGGCGACACGAGCCGGCGCGAAGAACGAGGCCACGAGCCGCCGCAGGCCGGCGTGCGACGAGGACCCGTTGTTCGCGAGCGTCGGCGGCAACGAGAAGCGGGCCCTCACCAGGGCGCGCAGGGCGGCCGGAGCCACCGGGGTGACGGCGGTCAGCGCGTTGTCGGGCAGGAAGGTGACCGGATCGGCCAGCACGGCGCGCACGTCGTCGTAGGCCGACACCACCCAGCGTCCGCCGATGAACTGCACCGGCGAGGTGAGTTCGGCGCGCGTGAAGGTGAACAGGTCCACGAGCGGCACGCTAGCGGGCGGATGGGAGACTCGGTCGGTGACCGTGAGCACAACTGAGGCGAGTTCCAGCGGTGGTGAGTCGACGCTCGACTGGATCGACACCCGCTCCGAAGCGCGGGCCAAGGCCGGTCTGAGCCGGCGACTGCGGCCGCGCACCTCGGACTCGACGGACCTCGACCTCGCGAGCAACGACTACCTGGGCCTCGCCAAGGACAAGCGCGTCGCGGGTGCCGCGGCCGCCGCCACGCTGAAGTGGGGCTCCGGCTCGACGGGATCGCGCCTGGTCACGGGCTCGACGGAGCTGCACGCCGAGCTGGAGTTCGAGCTCGCGAACTTCTGCGGCTCGCAGTCGGCGCTGGTGTTCAGCAGCGGGTACATGGCGAACCTCGCCGCGGTCACGGCGCTGACGGGTCCCGGCACGGCGATCGTCGCCGACCAGCACATCCACGCCTCGCTGATCGACGGCACGCGCCTGTCCAAGGCCGACGTGGTGGTCGCGGACCACTGCGACGTCGGCAAGGTCCGGCACGCGCTGGAGACCCGCGGCAAGCGGCGCGCGATCGTCGTCACGGACTCGGTGTTCAGCGTCGACGGCGACATCGCCCCGCTGAACGAACTGCACGAGGTGTGCCGGGCGACGGGTGCCGCGCTGGTCGTCGACGACGCGCACGGCCTCGGCGTCGTCGGGCCGGGTGGCCGGGGTGCGGTCGCCGAGGCGGGCATCATCAAGGCGCCGGACGTGATCACCACGCTGACGCTGAGCAAGTCGCTGGGCGCGCAGGGCGGTGCCGTCCTCGGCCCGAGCCGGGTGATCAAGCACCTGATCGACACCGCGCGGCCGTTCATCTTCGACACCGGCCTCGCGCCGAGCAGCGTGGCGGCTGCCCTGACGGCGATCAAGATCCTGCGCGAGGAGCCGGACCGCCCCGAGCGGGCGCTGACCGTGGCGCACGACCTGAGCAACCGCCTGAAGGAGGCCGGTTTCCAGGTCAGCACGCCGACCGCGGCCGTCGTGAGCGTGCGGGCGCCCTCGCCGGAGCAGGCGTTCCAGTGGGCCGAGACCTGCCGCACGAGCGGTGTCGTCGTCGGCTGCTTCCGGCCGCCGTCGGTGCCGGACCAGATCAGCAGGCTGCGGCTCACCGCGCGCGCCGATCTGACCGAGGCCGACATCGAGCGCGCGGTGCGCGTGATCAGGGAGAGCGCCGCATCCGCAGGTGTGGAATCCCGTCCTCGATGAACTCGCTGCCCTCGGCGACGAACCCGAACGACGCGTAGAAGTCGGCGACGTACGTCTGCGCGTCGAGCACTGACGGCGTGGTGCCGATGTCCACGAGCGCGGCCTGCATGAGCCGGCGGCTGTAACCGCGGCCGCGGGCCATGCGCGCCGTGGCGACGCGTCCGACGCGGAACGTGCCGTCGGGTTCTTCGAGCAGCCGCAGGTAGGCGAGCGGTTCGAGCGTTCCCTCCGTCTCCAGCCAGAAGTGCCGTGTGCCCTGTTCGAGATCACGGCCGTCGACGTCGGCGTAGACGCAGTTCTGCTCCACGACGAAGACGTCCTGGCGCAGTCGCAGGATCGCGTAGAGCTGGGCCGGGCTCAGGTCGAGCCCCCACTGCCGGCGCAGGGTGGCGGGAAACTGTGTGGTTCGCACCTGGTCGTGGATATCAGAAGCCCAGCGTCTGCCGGTAGTTCGCGAGCCGGGTGTAGACACCGGGTTCATCGGGCCGGGCGCAGCCGCGGCCGAACGACACGACGCCCGCGAGCCTGCCGCGCACCACGAGAGGGCCGCCCGAGTCGCCGGTGCAGGCGTCCCGGCCACCGCGCCCGGCGCACAGCATCGCGCCCTGCCGGTAGTCCGGTTCCTTCTGCAGGCACTCGGAGTCGGACAGGATCGGCACCGTCACCTTGCGCAGCGACATGGCGGGCGGGGCGTCCTCGGCGGTGCGGCCCCAGCCGAGCACCACGCCCTCGTCACCGACCTCGCCGAGCGCGATCGTCCGGTACGGCAGGGCCTGGGCGAGCGTCAGGACCGCCACGTCGTCGCCCTTGGTGACCTCGACGTACTCGGGGTGCCGCCACACGCTCGCGACCGCCGCCTCAACGCCTTCGACCTTGCTCCGGAGGTCCGTGCGGCCGGCGACCACGCGCAACTGCTCGGCGGGACGCTGGTTCTTGCCCAGCACGCCCTTCGGCACCACGCAGTGCGCGGCGGTCACGACCTTGTCCGGGGCGACGAGCGCGCCGCCGCAGATCAGCTGACCGTCCGTGGTGGTGATCGCCACAACCCACGGGGTGTCGGACACCCGCGCGGGTGTCCCCCCGACGATCGCATCGGCTGACGTCGCACCGCTGACCAGGGCGATCACCGCCACCAGCACGGCAAAACGCTTACCCCTCACGGACCACTCCTCGTTGCACCAGGTGGACGATCGGTCACCAACGGTAGCGATCGCGCTAGGACGGCGTCAAAACCGGAGATTCTCGTGTTAGTGTCCCGTTGGGCCGGAGATTTTGCGGCCAGTGGCGTAGATCACGGGGGTATGTACGGTGTTGTTCGACTTCGGCCAGGTTCCGGCCTTTCTCATCGCGTGCGCGGTCGTCATCGTGACCCCCGGCGTGGACGCGTTCCTGCTCCTGCGCACGTCACTGCGGTCCGGCACCCGCGCGGGCCTGCTCGCGCTGGGCGGCATCCACACGGCCGCGGCGGTCCAGGTCGCCCTGGTCATCTCGGGCCTCGGAGTGGTGCTCGCGCAGTACCCGATGGTGCTCGCGGCACTGCGCTGGATCGGCGCCGGCTACCTGCTCTACCTGGCGATCTCCATCACGCGCGGCCTCGTCAAGCGCACCGGGGACACCCCGGAAGAGGTCATGAGCGCGCGGCCGTTCCGGCAGGGCTTCCTGACCAACATCACGAACCCGAAGATGATCCTGTTCTCGCTGGCGTTCCTGCCACAGTTCATCGGATCGGGTGAACCGGCACCGCAGCTCGCGATGCTCGCGGTCGTGTTCCTCGGACTCGCGGCGGTGTGGGAGCTGATGATCGTGCTGGCGGCGTCGCGGGTGGCCGGGAAGCTCAAGCGGCCTGGCGTGACGACGGCGCTGGACGCCGTGTGCGCGGCTGTCTTCCTTACGATGTCCGTCGGGCTCGTGCTCTAGCGCAAATACGTCGTGACGCGCGTGTAGACGCCTGGCGCGTTCGGTCGAGCGCAGCCGAGGCCCCACGACACGATGCCCGTCAACCGGCCGTCGATCACGAACGGGCCGCCGGAGTCGTCGACGCACGAGCCAATGCCGCCGTCGGGGTATCCCGCGCAGAACATGGCCCTGGCGTCGAACTGCGCATAGGTCGCGGCGCACTGCGCGTCCGGCACGATCGGGATGTACGCCTTGTGCAGCATCGGACTCTTGTTCGTGTCGTTCTCCGCCTGCCTGCCCCAGCCGTACACGGTGCCGACGCTGCCGCTCATGTGCACACCGGGCGAGGCGACCGGCAACGGCCGGTACTGCATCGGCACGACGAGCGTCAGCACCGCGATGTCCTTGCCGCGCGAGGGCGCCGAGTAGCCGTCGACCAGCCGGTACGACGCGGCCGCCGAGGTGGAACCGCCGTCGGTGCGCAGGTCGAGCCGGCCACCGATGACGGTGATCGAACCGGGCGTGCGGCCGTGGACGCAGTGCGCCGCCGTGACGACCCGCCGGGAGCCGAGGAGCGCGCCGCCGCAGAACTGGTGGCCCGACGACGTCGTCAGGGCCACCATCCACGGCACCTCGTCCGGGTCGTCGACCACGACGCCGCCGACGATCCCGGGAGCACCGTGAGCCGGGATCACCATGAGCACGAGCAGGGCCAGAACCGCCGCCAGCAGTCGCATGTCACCACTGAACCCAGGTGGTCTACGGGTCGACAACCCCCGGCGGCGAAGCATCCACGACCGAGTGAAGTTCCTTGGCGTAGCGGGAGATCCGCACGTACACGCCCGGCTTGTTCCTGCGCGCGCAGCCCTCGCCCCACGACGTGACGCCGACGAGCTTGCCGTCCACCACGATCGGGCCGCCCGAGTCGCCCTGGCAGGTGTCGACCTTGCCGCCCTCGTACCCGGCGCAGAACATGTCCGCCTTCACGAACTGCGGGTAGGTGTCCACGCAGAACTCGTCCGGCAACACCGGCACGCTGGCCTGCATGAGGAAGCGGGACGTCTTGCCGTTCTCGGACGTCCGCCCCCAGCCGAGCGCCCGCAGCATCGTGCCGGGCTGGTAAAGCGCCTGATCGGACAGTTCAGCGAAGGGCAGCGGCTGGTACGGCAGCTCTTCCTTCAGGGTGAGGACGGCGATGTCCTCGCCCTCGTCCGCGGAGACGTACTGCTGGTGGACCCAGATCTTCGTGACGGTGGCCACCACCCCGGCCCTGCGGTCCTGCTTGTCCTCACGACCGGCGACGACTTGCAGTTGTTTGGGCGAACGGCCGAGCGCGCAGTGGGCGGCGGTGAGCACCTTCGACGGTGCGACGATCGTGCCGCCGCAGAACTGGGCACCACGCTCGTCGACCAGGTAGACGGCCCACGGGTTGGCCTGGATGGAGGCCCGCTCGCCGCCGACGATCTGTTCGTCGGCGGCTGCGGTGCCCGTGGCGGCGATCATTGCGGAGAGAACCAACACCAGGAGTCGTCTCATGACTCCAGATGGTAGCTACTCCGCTGAGCCATTCGGAGCAACCTTGCTCCAGAGCTTTCCGGCCGCGCCCATGACCGACTCGCCGATGTCGTTGATCGTCTTGATCAGCGGGTCGGCGGAGTTGCTCATGGACTCCTTGTACGACCGGGCGGCGCCCTTGATGTCGTCGGTCAGGTTGGTCGTCGGCCGGTCGTCCTCGCGGCGCGCGTACGTGCCGGTCAGGATCTCGCGGTACTCCTCGCTCGCCGACCAGCGCTGCAGCTCGGCGGCCCGCACCACGACCAG
The DNA here is from genome assembly GCF_040682435.1 of Lentzea sp. NPDC051208. Lineage (NCBI taxonomy): Bacteria > Bacillati > Actinomycetota > Actinomycetes > Pseudonocardiales > Pseudonocardiaceae > Lentzea > Lentzea sp. NPDC051208. Next base: position 329,194 of record NZ_JBFBAW010000003.1, read on the forward strand.
CGGGTGCGTGCGGTGCTCGGTGTGCAGGAGCTTGAGGAGGCTGTCGCGGATGTCCTCGACCTCCTCGTACTCCTTCGCCTGGGCGAGGAACGACGCGATGTCGACCTGACCGCCCAGGTCACCGGCCAGCGCCAGGTGCGTGCGCAGCGCGGCCTGCGGGTCCTGGCAGGCGAGCAGGCCGGCCCGGTCGCAGGAGAGCTCGGTCTTGCGCTGCCACTCGCGCAACGCCGCGATGACCGCGCGCATCGCGATGGCGCCCGCGGGCACCCACGCGAAGGACGTGGTCAGGTCGATCAGCCGGCGCAGCAGCGTGTTGTACAGCGCGTGACCCGACATCGCGTGGCCCATCTCGTGACCGATCAGGAAGCGCAGCGACTCGTTGTCGAGCAGGTCGACCGAGCCGGTGCTGATCACGATGAACGGCTTGTCGATGCCGTAGGTGTAGCCGTACGCCTGGGCGTTGCGCTCGACGAAGAGCTCGGGCACCTCGGCGAGGTCGAACGTCGCCGCCACCTCGTTGCGGATGCGGTCGAGCTGCGGGTACTGCTTGGGGCCGACCCGGACGGAGGACGCCACCTGAAGCAGGCGCTCACCCCGCTCGGTGAAGGCTCCGGCGACCGCCTTGAGGATCGGTGCCACGGCGGGCACCGCCCTCAGCACCGCAAGGGCGCCTCGGTCGGCAGGATGTTCGTAGGCGCGCGGGCTGATGCCCGGGAACCGCACCCTCGATGATTGCTCGATGTCCCCCGTCACTCCCCCAGGTTAGACACGATCCGGACAAGCCTGCACGGAATCGGCGCAGGTCCGTTGCAAACTTGCCCGGTGAGCAGCGACGAAGACACCACAGTTCTGCCGTTGCGCGGCGGCGCCTCGGCGACCCTGGTCCGCCGGCGGGCCGCGGCCAACGACCGCGGCGCGATCCTCTACGTGCACGGTTTCGCGGACTACTTCTTCCAGGAGCACGTGGCCGAGCACTACACCGCCCAGGGTTACGACTTCTACGCCGTCGACCTGCGCGGATACGGCCGGTCGCTGCGGGACGGCGAGGTGCCGAACTACACGACCGACATGGCCGTGTACTTCGAGGAGATCGACGCGGCGATCGCCGTCATTCGTGAAGAGCACTCGCGTGTGGTCCTCATGGGCCACTCGACCGGTGGCCTCACCACGTCGTTGTGGGCGCACGAACGACGCTCCAGCGAGCTCATCGACGCGTTGGTGCTCAACAGCCCGTGGCTGGACGTCGTCGAGCCACCGCTCATGCGGCAGGTCGTGAAGCTGATCGGCGGCATCGCGCCGAAGATGAAGATCCGCGCGAACCTCGGTGAAGCGTACGGGGCCGCGATCCACAACTCGCGCAACGGCGAGTGGGACTTCGACCTGAAGTGGAAGCCGCTGGCGGGCTTCCCCGTGCTGGCCGGGTGGATCCGCGCGGTGCTGCTGGCGCAGGAGAAGGTCCACAAGGGACTCGACGTGCGCGTTCCCGTGCTGGTGCTGCACTCCGACAAGAGCATGTTGAACGCTCGCGAGTGGAGCGAGGACGTCTCGAAGGCGGACGCCGTGCTCGACGTCGGGGGAATGCGCAAGTGGGGTCCGAAGATCGGATCATCGGTCAAGGTCGTGGAGATCAAGGCCGGCATGCACGACCTCTTCCTGTCGCCTGAGCCAGTGCGTGCGGCGGCTCTCGCCGAGGTCGACGAGTTCCTGAAAACAGCTTGACCTCGTTGTAGGTCGAGGTTCGAGACTGGTCGTCATGAACATCGACTTCAACGCCTGGTACGCGCTCGAAAGCGCGATGCAGGACGAGAAAAGCCGTCGCGTGAGCCGGGCGACGTTGAAGCGTGTCGTCCGGTTCGCCCACCCGCAACGCCGTGCCGTGTACGCGTTGCTCGCCACCAGCGCGGTCGCGGCCGTGCTCGCGGTGGCCTCCCCGGTGCTGGCCGGACGGGTCGTCGACACCATCATCGGCGGCCGCGACTTCGGTCTGGTCGTGTGGCTCGCGCTGGCGATCGCCGGCGTGGCGGTGCTGGAGGCCGGGTTCTCGCTGGCCGAGCGGTGGCAGTCGTCGCGGGTGGGCGAGGACCTGATCCTGCGGCTGCGCCAAGCCGTCTTCGACCACGTGCAACGGATGCCGATCGCGTTCTTCACCCGCACGCGCACCGGTGCGCTGGTCTCCCGGCTGAACAACGACGTGATCGCGGCGCAACGGGCGTTCTCCGAGACGATCTCCGGTGTCGTCACGAACGTCATCGCGCTCGTCTTGACCCTGATCGTGATGCTGACGCTGTCGTGGCAGGTCACGGTGCTCGCGATGCTGCTGCTGCCGATCTTCCTGATCCCCGCGCGGCGGATGGGCAAGCGGTTGGCGTCCCTGCACCGCGAGGCCGCGAACCTCGACTCGATGATGACGACCCAGATGACCGAGCGGTTCTCCGCGCCGGGCGCGACGTTGATCAAGCTGTTCGGCCGGCCCTCCATCGAGAGCGCCGAGTTCGGGACGCGGGCGCGGCGGGTGCGCGACATCGGCGTGCGGACCGCGGTGGCGCAGTGGCTGTTCCTCGTGGCGTTGACCCTGGTGTCGTCGCTGGCGCTGGCACTGGTCTACGGCCTCGGCGGGTACTTCGTGTTCGCCGGAGAAATGGCGCCGGGCACGATCGTGACGCTCGCACTGCTGCTGACGAGGCTGTACGCGCCGTTGACGGCGTTGGCCGGCGCACGGGTGGACGTGATGACGGCGCTGGTGTCGTTCGAGCGCGTCTTCGAGGTGCTGGACCTGCCGCCACTGATCAAGGAGAAGCCCTCACCCGTCTCCGTGCCCGAGGGGCCGGTGTCCGTCGAGTTCTCGGACGTGAAGTTCGCCTACCCGTCCGCGGAAAAGGTGTCGCTGGCCTCGCTGGAGGAGGTGGCGTCGCTCGACACCCGCGGCGGTGAGGAGATCCTGGGCGGGGTGTCGTTCGTCGCCGAGCCCGGTTCGCTGATCGCGCTGGTCGGTGCGTCGGGTGCGGGCAAGTCGACGATCGCCTCGCTGGTTCCCCGCCTGTACGACGCGGACTCCGGCACCGTCCGGCTGTCCGGTGTGGACGTTCGCGACCTGTCGTTCGACTCGATCCGCGAGACCGTGGGCATGGTGACGCAGGACGGGCACCTGTTCCACGAGTCGATCGGCGCGAACCTGCGGCTCGCCGCCCCCACGGCCACGGACGAGGAGATCTGGGACGCGCTGACCCGCGCCCGGCTCGCGGACCTCGTGTCGTCGCTGCCAGATCAGTTGGACACCGTCGTCGGCGAACGCGGATACCGTCTCTCGGGTGGTGAACGGCAACGGCTGACCATCGCGCGGTTGCTGCTGGCCAAGCCCCGCGTGGTGATCCTGGACGAGGCGACCGCCCACCTGGACTCGCGATCGGAGGCCGCCGTGCAGGAGGCGCTGGTCGAGGCGCTCGCCGGCCGGACGTCACTGGTGATCGCGCACCGGCTCTCGACCATCCGGGCGGCGAACCAGATCCTGGTCGTGGACAAGGGGCAGATCGTCGAACGTGGTACGCATGAAGCGTTGCTGGCCCTGGAAGGCCACTACGCCAAGCTGTACCGCACTCAGTTCAGCGAAGAACCGATCGGAGCACCGTGACCATCCCCTCGCCCGACAACCTCTACCCGTTGCCGGACTACGCGCGCACAGTGCTGCTCAAGCCGTTGGTGAAGAACCCCCAGATCGAGATCGGCGAGTACACCTACTACGACGATCCGCACCACGCCACGGAGTTCGAGCAGCGCAACGTGCTCTACAACTACGGCGCGGAGAAGCTGGTCATCGGACGCTACTGCGCGCTGGCGGAAGGCGTGCGGTTCATCATGTCCGGCGCCAACCACAGCATGGCGGGCGTGTCGACGTTCCCGTTCACGATCTTCGGCGGCGTCTGGGGCGAGAAGACGCTCGACATCGCGCTGGGAGCACCGAGCCGTGGTGACACGGTGGTGGGCAACGACGTCTGGATCGGCTACAACGCGGTGATCATGCCGGGCGTGCGGATCGGCAACGGCGCGATCATCGCCGCCGGTTCCCTGGTGGTGTCGGACGTTCCCGCGTACGGCATCGTCGGCGGCAACCCCGCGAAGCTGCTGAAGACGCGCTACAGCGAGTCGGACGTCGCACTGCTGGAACGCATCGCGTGGTGGGACTGGCCGGTGGAGAAGGTGACGGAACACGTCCGCGTGATCATGGCCGGTACGCCGGCCGAGCTCGCCGCGGTCGCTGGGTGAAGGCACTGCTGATCACCGGCCCGGTCGGGGTCGGCAAGACGACGGTGGCGGAGGCCGTCGGCTCGCGACTCGTCGAGGCGAAGGTCCCGCATGCCGTCATCGACCTCGACTGGTTGTCGGCGTGCTGGCCCGCGCCGGCCGACGACCCGTTCCACCTCGAGCTGCAGCTGCGGAACCTGCAAGCCGTGGTGCGCAACTACGTCGATGCCGGCGTGCACCGCGTCGTGCTCGCGGGAGTGGTGGAGAGCCGGGCCGACCGCGAGCGGTACGCCGAGGTCATCGGCGCGAAGCTCACCGTGTGCCGGCTGAAGGCGGACCTGTCCGTCGTTCACGAACGGCTCTCGCGGCGGCACCAGGACGAGGCTGTCCTGCGGTGGCACCTGAACCGGGCCGAGGAGCTGGAGATGCTCTTCAGCGCCACCTGGATCGACGACTTCGTGATCGCCGCTGACCAGCCGGTGGCCGAGGTGGCGCAGGACGTGATCTCGTGGTGGCTGGCCGCGGAACGGTCGTAGATCGGTTCGATGGCGTCCGAGTGAACTTTTCCGCCAGATCACGCTGATCGCGCGATCATCGGCACATGGAGTACGACCGCTACTGCGACCTGACCATGCGGGGCGGCACGACCAGCGGAGTCGTGTACCCCCTCGCGGTCGCCTCGCTGGCCCGCCACTACGAGTTCAAGCAGATCGGTGGCGCGTCCGCCGGAGCGATCGCCGCGGGGTTCACGGCCGCCGCCGAACGCGGGCGCGCCTCGGGTGGCTTCGAGAAGCTGGCCGGGCTGATCGACTGGTTCACGTCCGGGTCGGGCGCTGAGCGGTGGCGGATGGCGCAGTTGTTCCAGCCCGGCGAGAAGACCCGTGCGCTGTACCGGATCGTCGTCGCGTCCATGCAGAAGCGGGAGACGACGGGGCGCAGCGCGATCTCGTGCCTGTTCTTCGCGTTGCTCGGTGCGGTGGGGATGCGGGCGAAGTCCGTGCTGGCGCTGATGGCGTTGCTGTGGCTGGGCGGGCCCGTGCTGTTCTCTGCGTGGCTCGCGCCGTCGGTGTATCCGGGTTGGCTCGCGACGGTGGTCGTCGTGGTGGCGTTGGCATGCCTGGTGATCGTGCTGTGGCCGTTGCGATCGAGTCTGCCTTGGCCCGCCTGGGTGTTCGCGGCGGTGCCACTCGTTCTGGGGCTGGCGTTCTCCCGCCACCACGCGACGGCGGCGATCGTGCTGCTGGTGTGGCTGGTGCTGTCGCTGGCGGCCGTCAGCGCGCTGTTCGTCACGTACGGGTACGCGATGCAGCGGTTCCTGGCCGGCAACGCGCGGTCCATCCACTTCGGACTCGTGCCCGGCACCGGTGACTTCAGGCCGTCGTGGCTCGACCGGCTGGCCGGGGTGCCGAAGTCGACGGGCGTGCCGCCGCTGGCCGACTGGATCGCCGACCGGCTCGACGACATCGCGGGCACGTCCGAAGCGCTGACGTTCGGCGACCTCGGCGACATCAACCTCGTGCTCATGACGACCGACCTGTCCGAGGGACGGCCGTACCGGTTGCCGTTCAAGGAAAAGTGGCAGTACTGCGAGGAGTGTCTCGGCTACGTGCTGCCGCGCCGGGTGGTCGAGCAGCTGAACGGGCGCGAGACGGCCGCCAAGTGCCCGCTGCACGAGCGCATGCCGTTGCGGGACCTGCCTTCCAGGGACCAGCTGCCGGTCGTGCTCGCCGTGCGGATGTCGCTGTCGTTCCCCGGCCTGATCGCCGCCGTGCCGCTGTGCCGGGACGGGCGCGTGCACTGGTTCTCCGACGGTGGCATCACCAGCAACTTCCCGATCCACTTCTTCGACGCGCTGCTGCCGCGCTGGCCCACGTTCGGCCTGAGCCTGCAGCCCTACCCGAACGGCGACACGACCGAGGTGTGGCTGCCGGAACAGGACGCGTCGGCCTCGGGCACGCCCTACTCGTCGATCGGTTCCGCGCCGCGGTTCCTGGTCTCCATCCTGAACACGTTCCTGGACTGGCGCGACACCATGCAGTCGGCGCTCCCCGGCTACCGGGGCCGCATCGCGCACGTGCGCCAGTCGGCCGACGAGGGCGGCTCGAACCTGTTCATGCCGCCGGCCACGATCCGCAAGCTCGCGCTGCGCGGCCAGCGGGCCGGCGATCTGCTGCGCGAACGCTTCCAGCAGCAGCAGAACACCGACCGCTACCGCTGGATCCGGCTGCGCATCGCGCTGCGCGAGTACCAGGACCTCGGCGCGCAGGCCGCCGACCGCGACGCGCTGTACGAGGAGCTGCTGGAGCGGTTCGAGATCCCCGAGGAACTGCACGACTGGTTCCGCACTCCCCCGGCCGGCGGTGATCCGTTCCGGGCCGGGATCGAGGTGGCGCTGGACCACGTCGGGCGACTCGAGGACGACGGGCCGTTCGACGGGGTGCCGCCGGTCGATCCCGATTTGCGGCTGACGCCACCCGAGTAGCCGCGCTAGCCTGGTCCCGTGACGCGATTCAGCCACCCCCGACCCGCGTGGGTGGCGCGCGCCTGAAATTCCCGTTGGTCGGGGGACTCCGCACCCACTCGGCCAGAAGAAACGGGAAACCCATGTACCGCACCGAAGAACTCGTGCACGCCCTGAACGTCCGCGATCTCACCGATCCCGCGCAGGGCCCGCACGCGATGCAGCTCCTGATCGCCGGCCTCGAAGCCGTGCTGGACCACCCGCGGGAGGTCCGCCACCACCCGCTCGTCCCGGTCGAGCACAACTACGAGCACCTCGGCTACCCGCGCGACGCGATCACCCGCGACGCCCGGTACACCAGGTACGTCAGCGAGACCTGCATGCTGCGCAGCCACACCACGGCGATGATCCCGCCCGCGCTCCGGACCGCGTCCCCGGACGTGACGTTGCTCTGCCCCGGCCTCGTCTACCGCCGCGACACGGTCGACCGCCTGCACACCGGCACACCGCACCAGCTCGACGTCTGGCGGATCAGCACCGCCCCCGAACCGCTCGACGACCTGATCCACACGGTCGTCACCACCCTGTTGCCCGGCAAGCGTTATCGCACGATCGACGCCGAACACCCGTACACCACGCACGGCAAGCAGATCGACGTCGAGCACGACGGCCAGTGGGTCGAAGTCGGCGAGTGCGGACGGGCCGCGCGACACGTGCTGAAACACCACCCGCACGGCCTCGCGATGGGCCTCGGGCTGGACCGGATCCTGATGCTGCGCAAGGGGATCCCGGACATCCGGCTGCTGCGCAACCCCGACCCGCGCATCAGCGCGCAGATGCTGGACCTCACCGAGTACCGGCCGATCTCCCGGCACCCGGCCGCGATCAGGGACGTCTCGATCATGGCGAGCAACGACGACGACGCCGAGACGCTGGGCGACCGGATCCGCGCGCTGGTACCCGAGGACGTCGTCGAGGAGATCGAGATCCTCAGCGAGACGCCGTCGGAACAACTGCCGGTACACGTTCAGGAGAGGCTGGAAGCCGAGCCGGGCCAGAAGAACGTGCTCATCCGCGTGACGATGAGGGCGCCGGAACGCACCCTCACCGACCGCGAGACCAACGAGATCAGGGACAGGCTGCTTCAGGGCTTGCGGGCGACGGCGCCGTAGATGCTCACGTTTGCGCCGTCGAAGGAGTCCGGGCGCCAGTCGGTGACCGGGACCACGCCCGGCTCCACCATCTCCATGCCCTCGAAGAACCGCGTCACCTCGGCGTGCGTGCGCATGGTGACCTTGTTGTCCGAGTTGCTGTAGATCTTGGCGGCCTCCTGGGCCTCAGCGAGCTCCTCGTCGGACAGCGTGTCCCAGGTGGCGTGGGTGATGGCGAGGTACGAGCCGGACGGCAGGTCGGCCATGTACTGGGCGATGGCCTCGTACGGGCTGTCGGTGTCCGGGACGAAGTGCAGCGCGGCGATGACCAGCACGCCGACCGGGCGGGAGAAGTCGAGCGTCTCGCGTGCGCTGGCGAGGACCGTGGAGGTCGCGCGCAGGTCGGCGAGGATCGCGTTGGCGTTGGGGTTGCCGGCCAGCAGGGCGTTGCTGTGCGAGACGGCGACGGGCTCGAAGTCGACGTAGACGACGCGCGCGTCCGGGTTGTCGTGCTGGGCGATCTCGTGGACGTTGCCGACGGTCGGGATGCCGGATCCCAGGTCGAGGAACTGGTCGACCCCCTCCGTCATCAGGTGGCGGACGACCCGGCGCAGGAACGAGCGGTTCGCCTGTGCGCTCTGGGTGACGCCGGGGAAGATCTGCTCCACCTGCTTGGCTGCGGCGCGGTCGGCTTCGAAGTTGTGCGAGCCGCCGAGGTAGTAGTCGTACATCCGAGCCACGCTCGGACGCGTGACGTCGACCGTGGACGGGACCCACTTCAGCTCTTCCATCACGTGCGCATCCTCCGTCGTCGCCGCACGGGTGTCCACCGCCACACCACCGAACCGAGATGGTTTCGGTCACGTGTGAGAACCATGCACTCCAGCACTGCTGAACGCCACGCGAGGTTTCGCCACCTCAGGGAACGCTCACCGGTGCACTTCGACGCCGGTGCCGGTGGGTGGTGCATCACCCGTTACGACGACGTGCTCACAGTGCTCGGCATCGATTCCGGTGCTCCGGAACCGCTACCCAAACGGGTGATCGCGCACGCCGTGAAGCTCGCCCGGCCGGTGATCACCCTGAGCGCCCTCGAAATGCTCGACGCCGACGACTGCCGGTTCGCGCGATCGGTTGCGGCGACGGCGGCCGAGGCGTTCACCCTCGCGCACGGGGTGGAGGCGTTCGCCGCCGCCACCCTGGCCACCACCCAGGCGTTCCTCGTCAACGCGTTACGCGCCCTGCATGACCACCCCGATCAGGCCGAGCTGCTCAGGACCACCCCGGAACTCGCCAGGGACGCCGCCGAGGAGCTGCTGCGGTTCGACACCCCGATCCCCGTCGCTCCCGCCCGCCGGACACCCGGCCCGGTCGTGCTGAGCGGGCGTACGGTCGAAGCAGGCGAGGTGCTCGTGCCGGTCGTCGCGGCGGCCAACCGGTGCTCGGTGCGATTCCCAGGTGGCGATCGCCTCGACCTGCGCCGCAGGCCCGTCGGCGTGCTGGCCGCGTGCCCCACGAGCACCGCGCTGGCCCGCGTGACCGGCGAGATCGCGCTGGTCAGACGCCTTCGGGCAGGTGCTCGCTGACAGCGAACACGGCGGGGGAACACCGGCCCACTCCATTTGGTTGAGCGGTACAGACTCAACTTTGGAGGGTGACGAGATGGGCGAGACCCTGGCCCTGCCGGTTCTGCCGCTGGACGACGTCGTGGTGCTGCCCGGCATGGTGGTGCCGATCCGCATCTCCGGTGCGGACGCGAGCGCCGAGGCCCGTGCGGCTGTAGACGCGGCCACGACGGCGGCGAATCATCAAGTGCTCCTCGTCCCCAGGCTGGACGGGAAGTACGCGGCGGTGGGCACGCTGGCCGAGATCGAACAGGTGGGCCGCCTGCCCGGTGGCGAACGCGCCGCCGTCGTGCGCGGCACCAAGCGCGTGCGCATCGGCACGGGCACCACGGGGCCGGGCGCGGCGCTGTGGGTCAACGCCACGATCGCGGACGACTCCCCGATCACCGACCGCACCCGCGAGCTCGCGAAGCAGTACCGCGCTCTCGTGACGAACATCCTGCAGACGCGTGGCGCGTGGCAGATGGTCGACTCGGTGCAGCAGATCAGCGACCCGTCCGCGCTGGCCGACCTCGCGGGCTACGCCTCCTACCTCGACGACCAGCAGAAGATCTGGCTGCTGGAGACGAGTGACGTCACCACCCGGCTGGAGAAGCTGGTGGAGTGGGGTCAGGCGCACCTGACCGAGCTCGACGTCAACGAGACGATCGCGAAGGACGTCAAGGAAGGCGTCGAGAAGCAGCAGCGGGAGTTCCTGCTGCGCCAGCAGATGGCCGCGATCCGCAAGGAACTGGCCGAGCTCGACGGCAAGCCGGCGACCGAGCAGGAGGACTACCGCGCCCGTGTCGAGGCGGCGGACCTGCCGGAGAAGGTCGCGAAGGCCGCGCTGGCCGAGGTCGACAAGCTGGAGCGCACCTCCGAGCAGTCGCCCGAGGTGGGCTGGATCCGGACGTGGCTCGACACCGTTCTCGAGATGCCGTGGAACTCCCGGACCGAGGACTCCTACGACATCAAGGCGGCGCGCGAGATCCTCGACGCCGACCACGCGGGCCTCGACGACGTGAAGCAGCGCATCACCGAGTACCTGGCCGTGCGCAAGCGCCGTGCCGACCGCGGCATGGGCGTCGTGGGCGGCCGTCGTTCCGGCGCCGTGCTCGCGCTGACGGGCCCTCCCGGCGTGGGCAAGACGTCGCTCGGTGAGTCCGTGGCACGGGCGATGGGCCGCAAGTTCGTGCGTGTCGCCCTGGGCGGCGTGCGCGACGAGGCCGAGATCCGCGGCCACCGCCGCACGTACGTCGGGGCGTTGCCGGGCCGGATCGTGCGCGCGATCAGCGAGGCCGGTTCGATGAACCCGGTCGTGCTGCTCGACGAGATCGACAAGGTGGGCTCCGACTACCGCGGCGACCCGACGGCGGCGTTGCTCGAGGTGCTGGACCCGGCGCAGAACCACACGTTCCGCGACCACTACCTGGAGGTCGAGCTCGACCTCTCGGACGTGGTGTTCCTCGCGACCGCGAACGTGCTGGAGTCGATCCCGGCGCCGCTGCTCGACCGCATGGAACTCGTGCAGCTCGACGGCTACACCGAGGACGAGAAGGTCACGATCGCCAGCGGTCACCTGCTGCCGCGCCAGATCGAACGCGCCGGCCTCGCGCCTGAGGACGTGACGTTCTCCAAGCCCGCGCTGCACCAGCTCGCGAGCGAGTACACGCGGGAAGCCGGTGTGCGGCAACTGGAACGGGCCCTCTCGCGCATCCTGCGCAAGGTGACCGCGAAGGTCGCCCTGGGCGAGGAGGAACTGCCGATCACCGTCGACCAGCCGTCGCTGAAGTCGTACCTGGGCAGCCCGAAGAACACGCCCGAGTCGGCGGAACGCACGTCCGTCCCCGGCGTGGCAACGGGTCTGGCCGTGACCGGTGTCGGTGGCGACGTGCTGTTCATCGAGGCCTCGCTGGCCCCGAAGGACACCGGCGCGTCCGGCGTGACGCTGACCGGCCAGCTGGGCGACGTGATGAAGGAGTCCGCGCAGATCGCGTTGTCGTACCTGCGTTCGCACGACGACAGGGCCGCGGCGCTGGCCGACCGGGGAGTGCACATCCACGTCCCGGCGGGCGCGGTGCCGAAGGACGGTCCGTCCGCGGGCGTCACGATGACGACGGCACTGGCCTCGCTGCTCTCGGGCCGCCCGGTGCGTTCCGACGTGGCGATGACGGGCGAGATCTCGTTGACCGGCCGGGTGTTGCCGATCGGTGGCGTGAAGCAGAAGTTGCTGGCCGCTCACCGTGCGGGCATCACGACCGTGCTGCTGCCGCAGCGCAACGAGCCGGACCTGGACGACGTGCCGGAGTCGGTGCGTGAGCAGCTGACGGTGCACTTCGTCTCCGACGTGGCCCAGGTGCTGGAGCACGCACTCTCGAAGGAGACCGTCGCAACCGTTGCGGCGTAACGGAACAGACCCCTCGTGGGGCAGCAGCGGCGACTGCTGCCCCACGAGGCTTTGCTCTACCTTTCCTGCCTACAGGCCGACGTCGATGACGAGCCGGTTCGGGCTCGTCAGCGTGAAGACCCGGTGCCACGAGTAGGGATTGCTGTAGCCGACAGCGATCCCGAGCGTGGCCTCGAAGTCGCACGTGAGCGCGACTCCGCGAATGTGACTCAGGCCGGGCGTCGCGAAGTTCTGCGACCCGGTGTACGTCAGGTTCCCGTTGTCGTCGTGCGCGGCCGCACCGATCAACATGACCGACAGGATCTCGTTGATCCCGGTTCCCGCAACGGTGATCGGGTTCCCGGACGCGCAGTGCGACACGCTGGTGACCTCGCTGACCCGGTGCTCCGTCGGCAGCCCGGACAGGTCCAGCACCACGCGGCTGAACCCGGCGTGCTGCCCGGTACGGATGTTCGACAGCGTGGGCGTGCTCTGCGCCGACGCGTTCGGGACGAACGTGAAGACCGCCAGTACCGCCACCATCAGTGCGACAAGACGTCTGTGCATCTTCGGCCCCCTCTCAGGGCTCATTAGATGTCTATCAGGACGTGTGACTCAGGCCACAGTTGCGTCAGAACGAGTAGACGTCGACGACGAGCCGGTCCGGGTTGGCCAGCGTGAACACCTTGTGCCACGACTCGGGGTCGTCGTAGCTGACCGCGATGCCGAGCGTCCCCTCGAAGTCGCACGTGATGGCGACGCCCTTCACGTTGGTCAGCCCCTGCGGCACGAAGTTGCGCGGCCCGAAGTACGTCGGATCGAAGTTCTCGTCGTACGTAGCGGCGCCGTAGATCGTCGAGTGGAGGACCTCCACGCCCTGCATCGGCACTGGATCACCCGTGTTGCAGTTGGAGATCTCGGCGGGCGTGGTCTCCTTGGAGATGTAGTTGCCCGGCAGGCCGTTCATGTCCAGCACGACCCGCTCGAACCCGTCGTGCTTGCCGGTCCTGATGTTCGTCAGCTCGGCGTGCCCACTGGCCGACGCCATCGGGACGATCGTGAACACCGCGGCCACCGCAAGCAGCACCGCACCCAGTCGCTTCTTCACTTGTCTCCCCCTCTGGACGTCAGTGGTCGATGTCGACGACGACACGGGTCGGGTTGTCCAGGAACGAGATCGCGTAGGCCCGTCCCGCACCCGCGTACCCGAGCGAAAAGCCCAGGTGCGCCTCGAAGTTGCAGGTGTTCGTGACGCTCCGGACGTTCAGCAGCGCAGGCGTGTCGAACGAACGCGGCCCGGTGTAGCCGTTGGCGTTCGCGGGCTGCATGGTGACGTCCAGGAACTCGTCGCCCTTGGCCGAGATCGGCTTGCCGGACCCGCAGTGGTACGGCTCGGCCGACCGCCCCGCCGTCACCTCGGGCCGCGGCCCGGTGAAGTCGAACACCACCCGGTCGAACCCGGCGTGCCGCTCGGTCCGGATGTTCGTGAGCTCGCTCGCCCCGGCCGCCGACGCGGCCGGCACGACACTCATCGCCATCCCCACGGCGACGAGCGCAACAGCAATGCGCTTCATCTCTCCCCCTCTGCCGAAAGGCTCCCCACGTTCACACGCCGGACGAGCCCCCCGGGTTGCCCCCTACCCGAGGAAGTCCTCCAGCGGCACCGGCGTCAGCCCGTCCTGCTTCGCCCGGTTCAGAAAGGCCGTGAAGTCCTCGACGAACGTCGTGCGGAAGTGCATGAGCACGATGTCGCCACGAACGAGCTCGTCCCCCTGCTGGAACTGCACCCGCCCGTCGTTGACCGCCGCAGTCCAGTTCACCAACGCCTTGAACCCACAACTGGCCGCCGCATGACGAGTAGTCGCGTCGTAGTTCCCGAACGGCGGCCGGAACAACGTGGGCCGCTTCCCGTAGTCCCCGGCGAGGAAGTCCGCGTTGCCGCAGATCTCGTGCTTCTGGAACTCGAACCCCTTCCCCATCAGGTTCGGGTGGGTCGACGTGTGACTGTGCACCGTCACGGGCAACTGCTTGAAGTAGTCCTTGTGCCCCTCGGCGTACTTCGTGTTCAGGAACACCGACGGCCACACCCCGGCCTCGATCATCAGCTCACGAGCCTTCGGATGCTGCACAGCACCGTCGTCGATCGTGATGAACACGTACGGCTTGTCCGTCTCGATCCGCGTCACGACAGGCACCATCCCGTCGGCAACAGCAGGCGCCTTCGCCTGCACGGTCCCGTACGGATAGGGCGCCTCGAACATCCGCTCGGGCCGCTCCGGCGAACTGGTCGGCACAGGCGCCGAAGACGTCGTCAACACCGGACCACCGGACTGGGACCCAGGCGCGTCCCCACACGCCACAACCCCGACAACCAGCAAAAAGGCAGCGAAAAGCCGCAACACGGACATCAAAATCCCCCTCCACGCGAAAGACGTCGCGCAGGCCCTCATGGTTGCACGGGACTAGGGTCGAAGTGATCACAAAAGGAGGACCCCCATGAGCCTCGAGCGCCCAGTCGCTCCCGACCCCTACGAGCTGCTACCGCAGGTCGGCACCTTCACCGTCACCTCGAAGGACGTGCGCGACGGCGAGCAACTCCCCGACGCCCAGGTCTTCGAGGGCGGCAACACCTCCCCGCACCTGGCCTGGTCGGGCTTCCCCGAGGAGACCCGCAGCTTCGTGGTCACCTGCTTCGACCCGGACGCCCCCACCCCGTCGGGCTTCTGGCACTGGGTGGCCGTGAACATCCCGGCAACGACAACCCACCTGGACACCGGCGCAGGCGCCGAAGACGCCACACTCCCAGGCGACGCCTTCCACGTCCGCTCCGACTACAGCACCCGAGCCTTCGGCGGCGCGGCCCCACCCAAGGGCGACCACCCGCACCGCTACTACTTCGTGGTGCACGCGGTAGACGTAGAGAAGCTGGACGTGGACGAGAACGCCTCCCCAGCAGTGGTGAGCTTCAACCTGGCCTTCCACACCCTGGCAAGGGCGATCATCACCCCCACCTACCAGCACTAACCCACGCGAAGCCCCCTCCCAAGCGAAGCCGAAGGCGAGCCGTACTTCCACAAGGCAAGGGCGGTGGGGTCCCGTCACGAGTCGCACCACAGCTCTTGCTGCATGGGAGAAGGGGTGTCAAGCGGACACGCTTTTCGTCCGCTTGACACCCTTCTTCAGGTGTGGCCCGCTCTTGGCTCGGCTCGTGATGGGACCCCACCGCCACCGCAACCCTCTAAGCAACAGGCGGCCGCCCAACGCAGCAGGCGTGCCATCTACCCGCGCACGGCGCGGGCCCCCTGATCAGATTGCCGGGGGTCTGGGGGCAGAGCCCCCAGGGGAAGCAAGCAACCGCAGCCCCGCCAACGCAACCGGGGAACGCATCCCAACCGGCGCGCCCCAAAGATCACTCTTTGGCAAGCTCATCCAATACAGGCTGCAAATCCGAAGCCAAGACCGGCACCAAAAACGCAGCCGCCACCCTGTGCTCCTTGTCCACAACAAACGTGGAAGGAACACTATTAGCCGGAACCCCGCGAAACACATTGATAAAACTACGAGCAGAAGCATCATAAATAGAAGGGTAGGTCAAAGACCGATCCCTCATAAAATCCCGAGGATGATCCTTGGAAGTCTCCTTGACATCAACCCCGAGAACCTGAGTCCCAGAATCAAAAACCTTCTGCATCTCAGGAGCCTCAGTCCGGCAGGGCCCACACCAGGCCCCCCAAATATTGATCACAACGGGCTTGCCCGCATAATCAGAAAGCCGGACGGTCTTACCCTCTTCCAGCAGAGACTCGCCCTCGAGCCCCTTCAACTGCTTCCGCTCAGAAGGCGCATACCGAATCTCGACCTGCCCACCAGGAGCAACGAGATAAAAATCCCCAGCCCCAACCTGAGCAGCATCCTTCCCGGTAGCACACCCACCAACCAACAACAAGAGCACCAAGAACCGCTTCATGCCCCAGTCACCCGAGGATCAGTAGCCCCCACAGGCTCGGAGTAGGCAATCCGAACCAACTGCTCCCCCTCAAAGATCAACGAGGTGAGCGAAGCAAGCGAGCACTCCCGCCGACGAGGGTCGTGCCACATCCGCTTCCCCTCCAAGAACCGCCGCACAGTCCAAATCGGCAACTGATGCGAGACACAAACGGCTTCATGCCCCTCAGCAGCAGCCCGAGCCTTCTGCACCGCCCCCATCATCCGGTGAGCGATCTCGATGTAGGGCTCACCCCAGGAGGGCCGAAACGGGTTCACGAGCTTCGGCCAGTGCTGAGGAGACCGCAAAGCCCCGTCCCCCACAGCGACCTTCAGCCCCTGGAACTGGTTGTCGGCCTCGATCAGCCGCTCATCAGTGGCCAGCTCAAGCCGATGCGAGTCGGCTATAGGAGCGGCAGTCTGCTGTGCACGGTCCAAAGGAGACGCCACGACGTGCACCAGGTCATGGTCCGCCAGGTGCTCGGCCACGGTGAGGGCCTGCTTCTGCCCCCGCTCCGACAGCTTGAAGCCGGGAAGACGGCCGTAGAGGATGCCGGTCGGGTTGTGCACCTCGCCGTGGCGGAGCAGGTGGACGACGGTGCGGGTCACTTGCGGGCCTCCTTGGCGGCACGGGCCGCGTGCGGCAGTGCGTCGGCGATCACGGCGAACTCCTCTTCACCCATGGCGGCGTTCACGAACCACGCCTCGAACGCCGACGGCGGGGCGTAGACGCCTCGGTCGAGCAGGGCGTGGAAGAACGGCGGGAAGCGCCACGTCTCGCACGCCTGCGCGCCCGCGTAGTCCTTCACCTCGGTAGAACCGAAGAACACGCTCACCAGGTTCCCGGCGAACTGCACGCGGTGCTCGACGCCCGCCTCGGTCAGCGAGGCCGTGAAGAGCGCGCCGAGGCGCGTGGCGTTGCGGTTCAGGGCCGTGTAGACCTCGTCGTCGGCCGCGCGCAGCGTCGCGAGACCGGCGGCCACCGCCACGGGGTTACCCGACAGCGTGCCCGCCTGGTAGACGGGGCCGGAGGGGGCCAGCCGCTCCATCACGTCGGCACGGCCGCCGAACGCAGCCGCGGGGAGTCCACCGGACATGACCTTGCCGAACGTGTAGAGGTCGCCGCGCACGCGCTCCAGGCCGAACCAGCCGGCGCGCGAGACGCGGAAGCCGGTCATGACCTCGTCCATGATCAGCAACGCGCCGTCGGCGTCGCAGATCTCGCGCAGACCCGCGTTGAAGTCGGCACCGGGCGCGACGGCGCCCATGTTGCCCGCCGCGGCCTCGGTGATGACGCAGGCGATCTCGCCGGGGTTCTCCGCGAACGCCGCGCGCACGGCCTCGATGTCGTTGTAGGGCAGCACGATCGTGTCCTCGGCCTGCGCGCCCGTGACACCGGGCGAGCTCGGCAGGCCCAGGGTCGCGACACCCGAGCCGGCCTGGGCCAGCAGCGCGTCGACGTGACCGTGGTAGCACCCGGCGAACTTGATGACCTTGCGGCGCTCGGTGAAGCCGCGCGCGAGGCGGATCGCGCTCATCGTGGCCTCGGTGCCCGAGTTGACCAGGCGGACCTGGCGGACCGGCTCGACGCGGTCGATCAGCTCGGCCGCGAGCTCGATCTCACCCTCGGTGGGCGTGCCGAACGACAGCCCGGCCGAAGCGGCCTTCTGCACCGCGGAGACCACGGCCGGATGGGCGTGCCCGAGGATCATCGGGCCCCACGAGGCCACCAGGTCGACGTACCGGTTGCCGTCGGCGTCCCACAGGTGCGGACCCTCGCCGCGCACCATGAAGCGCGGGGTGCCGCCGACGGAGTGGAACGCCCGCACCGGAGAGTTGACCCCGCCGGGGGTCAGCGTCGACGCGCGCTCGAACAGGGCCTGGGATCGACTCGCAGTCACGTACCCCAGTCTCACATGTCGGAGTCGGCGGCTTTCTGCGGCCGGGTGCGCACGGCCAGAAGGACCTGCCGCACCGCGTCGAGAGCGAGGACCACGGCCAGCGTGGCGGCGCCGACGGCGGTGCCCAGCCAGTTGCCGTGGTAGCGCGTGGAGATCAACGGCTCGCGTCCCTCGAACGGGTACTCCAGCGGCACGACGCCGCGGTTCCAGCACCACACGGCGGCGATCACCAGCAGAACGATCGCGACGGCCTCGCCCGCGGCGATGAGCCACCGCTTGGGCTGGTGCAGGCTCGGACCGGCCGGCGGCGCCTGCTCAGGCTCCTCCACCACGGCGTCCGGCTCCTGCTCAGTCACGGCCTCTGTCACGTCGCTCACCTTCTCACGACCCGCCGCAGTGCCGCGAGGAAGGCTTCCGGATCGCGCGCCCACGCCAGCACCACCGAGCCGTCGGCCAGCCGCAACGGCACCGCGGTCGTCCCCTTGGGCACCGACCAGCCGCCACCGAGCACCTTCGCCCCGGCCGGCGCGCCGACGTCCTGGCAGGCCTCGATCATCGCGACCGGCAGCGTCTCCCGCCCGAACCGCGCGTCCTCGGCGGTGAGCTCGATGCTGCCGGTCTTGACCCGCCCGTACACCCACAGCACCGCGCCGAGCGTCAGGCCGAGTCCCGCGACGGCCCACAGCGTCACGGACGCGGGCCCGGTGACGCGCTCGACCAGGTACCCGGCGACGGCGAACGCCGGGCCCCACAGGAGCGGCCACCAGCTGCTGCCGGACTCGCGGTAGAGCACTAGCGGACGAACCTGTTCGACGCCGGCAGGAACTGCAGCACGATGGCCGCGATGGTCAGCCCGATCACCACGATGCAGATCGCCACGCTCGGCTGCCAGACCCGCGCGCCGATCGAGACGAACGCGATCGAGATCATCGACACGAGTCCGAGCCCGCCGAGGATCGAGAGCAGGATGCGCGCCCAGTTCTGGCCGTTGCGCAGCACGATCGCGAACGCGACGTACGGCGCGGCCGCGACCAGCATCATGAAGCCGAACATCACCGCCATGGCCCGCACACCGATCTCGCCCGCCCGGCGGTCCTCTTCCGTGACGATGCTGTCCTGGGTGAGGAAGAAGTCGGCGTTGACCAGCAGCATCACCGGCAGCACGGCGACGGAGAGCACGGCACCCAGGATCCAGATCCACATCGCGGCGTTGATCGTGGCCGGCCGCGCCGGTGGCAGCTCGTGGGCTTGCACCGGCGACATCGGATAGCTCGCCTGCGCGACCTGATTCACCTGGTAGTGCCCGCCAGGTGGCGTGGGATAGGCGCTGGTGGGGTTCTGCCACCCGGTACCGGCCGGGTTCTGCCACTGCGCGTGGTCGAGAGGCGGTGCCATCTCGGGCGCGGGCGGCATCGGCAGCCCCATGTTGTTCACGGCCGTCACCTCGTACGTCCCGGCGGTGGCGCCGTACTGGCTCGGCTGGGCCTGCGGGGTGTCCGGGCTCGGCTGCCAGGGGTTCGGGTCCTGCGGATTGGTCACTGCTCACGCACCTCCACCAGCCACTGTGCCGTACGCGCCTGCCACGTGAAGACGATTGCGGCACAGATGAGCAGCAACGTGACCAAGCTCGAAGCGCTGATCCCGACGAACAGGATCCAGATCATGTGCAGGATCGCGATGAGTGAGAGCGCGATCCGCGCCCAGTTCTTCCGCTTCAGGAAGAGCCTCGTGAGCCACGCGTAGGCCACCACGAAGATCACCGCGACCGCCGTCAGCGTCCCCAGGAAGCTCGTGACCTGCCCGGACGACCAGCCGGTCAGCCGCTGGACCTCACCGCGCTGGAACCACAGCCCCGCGGTCGTGAAGAGGACGAAGACGGCGATCGCGAGCCACAGGCCGACCGCGATGCGCACCGTCCGCGGCGTGCCGTCGTACTTCACGCCAGTTGCTCGCGCTGCGTCAGGTACTCGGTCGACTGCCGGAAGTAGAACAGCACGAGACCCGACATCGCGATCAGCGCCGGCACGACGGCCAGCCCGTTGCCGATCATCTGGAAGAACAGGTTCAGCAACACCGTGATCATCAGGCCGGTGCGGCTCTTCTTCAGCCCGCCCTTGACCTTGCCCGCGAACCACACGGCGAGCCCTGCCAGCACGACCGAGCCCACCAGCACGGCGACGACGATCGCCGTCGCCGTCGACTCGATCATCTCCGGCGTCAGCTTGCCGTCGGTGGTCGTGGACTTCACCTGGTCGATCAGAACCTGCTTGTTGGCGAACTGGAACACGGCGGCGAGAACCCAGAGCACAGCGCCGGCCACGACGAGCCAGTAGCCCGCGGTGATCGTGCCAGGGGTGCCCGATTCCTTCGGAGACGTCACGGTCGCGAACTTAGGACGGCTGGATCGCGCTGTCCACCGCGACCCGCTTCCTGAAGTGCGCGGACACCCGGTACATCAGCACGATCGCGGACGCGTCCAGCACGGTGGTGACCGCCGTGACGGCCAGATCGACCGGACGCATCTCCACCCCGAGCTGCGCGGCGAACCCGCTGCCCCACGCCGCCAGCCGGAACAGCCCGAACGAGACGGACGCGCCACCCAGCACGGTCAGCACGACGCGGGCCCAGTTGCGGCCGCGCGCCATCGCGTTCGCCAGCCGCGTGTACGCGACCAGCAGGGCCACGGCGATCAGCAGTCCGAAGAGGACACCGCCGTCCACGCTCGCGTCGATCTGGTCCTGGCCCATCGCCGGGTTCTGGCGGCGCACCTCGGCCACGAGCATCTCGCGGTCGAGGAGCTGTTCCAGGAACCGCAGCATGCCCACGCACGCGCTGGCGATCCACAGCCAGCGCGCGACGTCGACCAGCTTCGGGACGGGGGCGCCTACCGGTCCAGCCACCGGGCGGCTTCCACTGCCCAGTACGTGAGCACGATGTCCGCGCCGGCACGGCGGATGGACGTGAGCGACTCGAGGATCGAGCGCTCCCGGTCGATCCAGCCGTTCGCGGCAGCGGCCTCGATCATCGCGTACTCGCCGGAGATCTGGTACGCCGCAACGGGAACGTCCGAGACCTCGGCCACCGCGCGCAGCACGTCCAGGTACAGCAGCGCGGGCTTGACCATGACCATGTCCGCGCCCTCGGCGAGGTCCAGCTGCACCTCGCGGATCGCCTCGCGGGCGTTCGCCGGGTCCTGCTGGTAGGTCTTGCGGTCGCCCGCGAGCTGCGACTCGACGGCGTCGCGGAACGGGCCGTAGAACGCCGACGCGTACTTGGCGGAGTAGGCGAGGATGCCGGTGTCGGCGAGGCCCGCCTGGTCCAGGGCGTTGCGGATGAAGGCGATCTGGCCGTCCATCATGCCGCTCGGGCCGACGACGTGGGCACCGGCGCGCGCCTGCGCGACGGCCATCTCGCCGTAGACCTCGAGGGTCGCGTCGTTGTCGACCGTGCCGTCGGCGGCGAGCACGCCGCAGTGGCCGTGGTCGGTGAACTCGTCGAGGCAGCAGTCCGACATGAGAACGGTGCTGTCCCCCAGCTCCGCGCGCAGGTCGGCGAGCGCGGCGTTGAGGATGCCGTCCGGGTCGGTACCGCCGGAACCGACGGCGTCGCGCTCGGCCGGGACGCCGAACAGCATGATGCCGCCGACGCCGGCCTGCACGGCCTCGACCGCGGCCTTGCGCAACGAGTCACGCGAGTGCTGGAGAACACCCGGCATGCTGCTGATCTCAGCAGGCGCGGCCAGGCCTTCCTTGACGAACATCGGCAGCACGAGCTGCCTCGGGCGCACCTCGGTCTCGGACACGAGGCGGCGCATGGCGGGCGTCGTGCGCAGACGCCTCGGCCGGTGAAGTGGGTACATCTGGAGACTCCCTGACGGAAGAGAGTCGAAGGGGCCACTCAAAGGATCTTGAGTGGCCCCGACGGCTTCAGTGTGTTCTAGCTCCTGCGCAGGCGCTTGGTCTTGCGCGGGGGAGGAAGGGCTCCCTCGGCGCGCAACCGGGCGGCGTGCGCGGCCAGCGCGTCGACCAGCGCGGGCACCTTCGCCTCCTCGGGCTGCACGTCGACCCGGAGGCCGAACTCCCGCGCCGTCTCGGCGGTCTGCGGGCCGATGCACGCGACGAGCGTGCGGGCGTGCGGCTTGCCCGCGATGCCGACCAGGTTCCGCACGGTCGACGACGAGGTGAAGCACACCGCGTCGAAGCCACCGGACTTGATCATCTCGCGGGTGTCGGCGGGCGGCGGGGCCGCACGCACGGTGCGGTACGCCGTCACGTCGTCGATCTCCCAGCCACGTTCGCGCAGGCCTGCGGCCAGCGTCTCGGTGGCGATGTCGGCCCGCGGCAGCAGCACGCGGTCGACCGGGTCGAGGATGTCGTCGTAGGGCGGGAAGTCGTTCAGCAGTCCCTCGGAAGACTGGTCACCCGACGGCACGAGCTCCGGGATGATGCCGAACGAGCGCACCTTCGCGGCCGTGGCCTCGCCGACGCAGGCGATCTTCACGCCGGAGAACGCACGGGCGTCCAGGCCGAACTCGCGGAACTTCTCCCACACCGCGCGGACGGCGTTGGTCGAGGTGAAGACGACCCACTGGTAGCGGCCGTCGACGAGACCCTTGACCGAGCGCTCCATCTGCGCGGGGCTGCGGGGCGGCTCGACGGAGATCGTCGGCACCTCGACGGCAATGGCGCCGTGCGAGTGCAGACGCTCGCTCATCGCGCCGGCCTGCTCCTTGGTCCGCGGGACCAGCACTCGCCAGCCGTACAGCGCCCGCGACTCCCACCAGGAGAGCTTCGAGCGGTTGGCGGCGGCAGCGCCGACGGTGACGACCAGCGGGCCGCCCATCTCACCGGCGTCGGCCGCGACGGCGGCCAGCGTGGTGTCGATGGTGCGCTGCTGGAAGCCCGTGCCTTCGGCGGTCACGGCGACCGGGGTCTGGGGCGCGAGGCCGTTCTCGACCAGGTTCGACGCGGCCTCGGCCAGGTGCGAGCCGGTCGCGTGCAGGACGAGCGTGCCGGGCGCGGCGGCGAGGCCGGCCCAGTCCGTCACCGCGCGGACGTCGACCTCGGTGTGCACGCCACCGAGAGCCACACCCGCGTACGCCGGAACCGCGGTGCCCGAGGGCACACCGGGTACGACGTCGAACGGGATCGTCGACTTCGCGACGGCCTGCGCTTCCTTCACGACCGAGTCGAGCGTCAGCGGGTCACCCGCGACGAGACGGACGACGGTCGCACCGTTGCGCGCCTCGGTCACCAGGTCCTTGGCCACGTCGGCGGCTTCGCCGACAGCGGGGCGGACCTCGACTCCCTCGGGCACGGTCGCGAGGACGTCAGCGGGGACGTCCGGGTCGGTGACCACGAGTTCAGCCCTGGTGAGCAAGTCGTGGGCCCGGACCGTGAGCAGCCCGGTGTCGCCGGGGCCGGAGCCCACGAAGGCGACGCGTCCGGGGGTCTTGCGTGCGCGGGTCATCAGGGCACTCCCCATCGATTACGCCTCTGGACCGCTGAGAACCGCGGCCCCGAGGTCGAGCAACTCGGCGGCCAGCGCCCGGCCGAGTCCCTCAGCTTCGGTCAAGTCACCGGTGGCGGACGCCCGGAGGAGATCGTTCTCCGGCGTCGCTGCGACCCCGCGCAGGGAAAGTCGGTACACGACCTTCCCGTCGTCATCGAGGTCTTCCACCACATCGGCCAGCGCGCCGACCGGCGCACTGCAACCCGCCTCGAGCGCGGCCAGCATGGCGCGCTCGGCGGTCACAGCGGCCCGGCTGGCCGAATCGTCCAAAGTGGACTGGATCAGGTGCTCGGCGTCGACGTCGTCGACCCGGCACTCGACTGCCAACGCACCCTGCGCGGGTGCGGGAAGCATCTGGATCGGCTCCAGGTTCTCGGTGATCTCGCTCGTGCGGCCGAGACGCGAGATGCCGGCGCGAGCCAGCACCACCGCGTCGAGCTCGCCGCCCCGGACCTTGCCGATGCGCGTGTCCACGTTGCCGCGCAACGGGACGATGTTCAGCCCGAGGCCCAACGCCTCCAGCTGCGCCGCACGGCGCGGAGATCCGGTGCCCACAGTGGACCCCGGCGGCAGCTCGCCGAGCGTGAGACCGTCGCGCGCCACGAGGGCGTCGCGCGGGTCTTCGCGCTGTGGCACGGCCGCGAGCGTCAGACGGGGGTCCGGCGCGGTCGGGAGGTCCTTGTAGGAGTGGACGGCGACGTCGATCTCGTCGTTCGCGAGCGCGTCACGAAGAGCCGACGTGAAGACGCCGATGCCGATCTGGGCGATGGGCGCGTCGGAGAGGTCGCCCGGCGTCTTGACGACGACGATCTCGACCTGTGCTCCGGCAGCCTTCAGCGCCTCGGCCACGGTCCCCGTCTGCGCGAGCGCCAGTGCGCTGCCTCGGGTACCGATCCGTAGGGTGCGGGTCACCGCGTTTCACCATCCACAGGAGCTTGCTTGGTCTGACTGACAACCCCAGGCGTCTGGGGGTCGAGCCCGAACAGTTCGCGGAGAGCCTCCGCGTAGCCGGTACCACCAGGGGCGGAGGCGAGCTCCTTCACCCGGACGGTCGGCGTGTGCAGGAGCTTGTCTACAACGCGGCGCACCGTCTTGGCCAATTCACCGCGTGTCGCGGCGTCCAGTTCGGGAAGTCGCGAATCAAGACGGAGCAGTTCGGCGTCGACCACCTCGGCGGCCCGCTTGCGCAGGGCCGTGACGGTCGGCGTGACCTCGGCGGACCGCTGGCCCGCGAGGTAGGCCTTGACCTCGTCGCCGACCAGCTGGACCGCCAGGCGCGTGTCCTGACCGGCGGGCGCGTCGGAGAGGCGGCGCTGCAACGTTTCCAGGTCCACCACACGAACGTTCGGCAGCTCGGCGGCGGCCGGGTCGACGTCCTTGGGCAGGCCCAGGTCGCACACGACCAGCGGCCGCGAGCGGGCGCTGATCATGTCCGCGCGGACGACCGTGTCGACCGACCCGGTGCACGCGAAGACGATGTCCGCGAGGTCGATCTCGACGGCCAGCGCGCTCAGGTCGACGGCCGTCGCGGGGACGCCCTCGGCCTTCAGCGACGTGGCGAGACGCACACCGTTGGCCTGCGTCCGGTTCGCGATGACGACCTCGCCGATGCCCGCCCGGCGCAGGTGGGCGGCGGCCAGGCCGCCCATGGCACCGGCGCCGACGAGCAGCGCGCGCTTGCCGACGAGGGTGCCCAGCTGGGCCTCGGCGTCACCGAGGGCCTCGGACACGACGGACGCTCCCGCGTGGTCGATGCCGGTCTCGGTGTGCACCCGCTTGCCGACGCGCAGCGCGTTCTGGGTGAGTTCGTGGACGGTCCTGCCGACGGTGCCCGCCTCGTCCGCCGCCGCGTACGCACCGCGCAGCTGGCCGAGGATCTGGGACTCGCCGACGACCATCGAGTCGAGGCCGGCCGCGACGGAGAACAGGTGCTCGACGGCTGCGGCGGCGTAATGCACGTAGAAGTGCTCGTAGAGCGCCTGAGGCTCGATCTGCGCGTGCTGCGCGAGCACCTCGACGACCTCGGACATGCCGCCGTGGAACGACTCGACGACGGCGTAGACCTCGACCCTGTTGCAGGTCGACAGGACCATCGCCTCGGAGACGCTGGGGGCGGCGAGCAGCTGGCCGAGGACCTTGGGCAGGTTCGGCTCGGCCACGGTGACGCGTTCCAGGACCGGGACTGGGGCGGTGCGGTGCGAAAGCCCGACTACGAGCACGCTCATGCACTCACCACGTCTGCCGGAGCCGTCTGGCTCACGCTCACGGGCGAATCACCATCCCGTCCACACCGAGTCCGTTGTTGCCGACCGAGACGCTGGCAGCCTCGTCCGCACGTCGAGCGACGTGGAACGACAGGATCTGCATCTCGACCGCCAAGTCAACCTTGCGCACCTCGACGTTGTCTGGAACCTGAAGGACAACTGGTGCGAAGTTCAGAATGCACTGGACGCCCGCAGATACCAAACGGTCGCAAACCGACTGGGCGGCGGGCGGCGGCGTCGCGATGACGCCGATCGACACCTCGCGCTCCAGGCAGACCTCGGTGATCTCATCGATGTGGTTGACGGGGATGCCCCCAACAGGGATTCCGACGAGATCGGCGTCCACGTCGAAGAGGGCGGTGACCGGGAAACCACGGCCGGGGAACCCGCCGTAGTTCGCGAGAGCGTGACCAAGGTTACCGATGCCGACGACGGCCACGGAGTGGTTGCGGGTGAGGCCGAGGATGCGCTCGATGTGGCTCACGAGGACCTCGACGTCGTACCCGACGCCCCTCGTGCCGTAGCTGCCGATGTAGCTCAGGTCCTTGCGGAGCTTCGCCGCGTTGACGCCGGCGGCCTGGCTCAGTTCCTCGCTCGAGACGGCCGTCACGCCGCTCTCGGCCATGCCGGACAACACGCGGAGGTACACGGCGAGCCGGGCCACGGCGGCCTCGGGGATCGCGCGGGCGCGCTCCTTGTCGGCAGCCTCTGCAGGGGTGGTGGTCGTCTCACCTTCGCCCCGCTGTGAAACCACGCTCTCCGACCTCCGGGTGTGCTTCACCGCAGGGACCCCGCGGTGGTGGTGATGAGGACACCGTACCGCTTGTGAACGCATGCACAAAGTCGGTGATCGGGTGTCACAGCGCTGGTGACAGGGCGTGACCAGCGCTTCCTCGGTTCATGATCACTACGGGGTGAGCGCCTACTCGACGGTGAAGGTGACCGAGTGCCATCCCGTCGCGCCGTCGGGAACCGGATCGAGGCGTGCCTGGTCCTGGGTGAAGCCGGATTTGTCGGTGGCCCGGCACTCGACCGTGTGATTGCCCTTCTGCAGGTCCAGCTCGACCCGCCACATGCGCCACGTGGTGTCGCTGACGTCGGCGCCGAGCTGGGCTTCGCGCCACGGTCCGCCGTCCACCCTGACCTCGACCTCGGCCACGCCCTTGGGCTGCGCCCAGGCCGTTCCGGCGATGACGGCCCTGCCCTGGACCTTGCCCATCCTCGTGGGCCGGTCGATGCGCGAGGAGACCTTGATCGGCGCTCGCGTCGCCCAGCCGCGCGGGATCCAGTAGCCCTGGTCCTTCGCGAACGTGGTGACGTTGAGGTCGGTGACCCACTTGGTCGCGGAGACGTACCCGTAGAGCCCCGGGACCACGAGCCGCGCCGGGAACCCGTGCTCAGCGGGCAGCGGCTCGCCGTTCATGCCGATCGCGATCAGGCCGTTCTCCAGCACGTGGTCGAGCGGGCTGCCCGCCGTGAACCCGTCGTCGCTCGTGCTGAACAGCTGGTCCGCGCCCGCCTTCACGCCGGCTTCCCGCAGCACGTCGCCGATCCTGACGCCGACGAAGTTGGCCGTGGAGATGTACGGCCCGCCCACCTCGTTGGAGACGCAGGTCAGCGTGACGGTCTCCTCGACGAGGTCCCTGCTGCGGATCTCCTCGAACGTGAGCACCATCGGCCGCTCGACCATCCCGTGCACCCGCAGCGCCCACTCCTCGGCCCTGATCCGCGGCACGCTCAGCGCGGTGTCGATCCGGTAGAAGTCGGTGCCGCTGGTGATGAAGCTCGGGGTGCCGTCCCGGACGAAGTCGGCGCCGACGGGGATCTCCGGCGCCTTGATCTTCGGTGTCAGGTCGCCTACGGCCTGGCGCGAGCCCTCGACGTCCGTCCGGCTGCCGAAGAGCTGGCCCGCGACCCCCGCGAAGACCGCGAGCCCCGCGGTGATCAGGAAGCCGCGCCGGCTCTCGCTCTCCTCGGCCTCCCGGTGCAGGTACCGGAACGCGTAGACGCCCGCCGCCGTGCTGGCGACGGGCGCGAGGACGGCGAGCTGGCCGACGTCGGGCCTGGTCACGACCGCCGCGACACCCACGAACCCGAGCAGCACGGCCACCAGCGTCCCCGGCGCGGGGCTGTTCCGGCTGGCCAGTCCGGCACCGATGCCGATGCCCACGAGCACGACGCCCATGCAGATGAGCAGCACCAGCTTGTCGGCGGTGCCGAACGTGGTGACGGCGAAGTCCTTCAGCCACGACGGCGTGAGGTCGATCGCGGCGTTGCCCACGGCGAGGTACGGGGAGGCGCTCAGGCCCACGAAGGCCGCCACCAGGTGCCCTGCCGCAAGCGCTGTGACAAGGGCGATCAGTCCGGTGAGTGCGGCCTTGGCGGGCTTCATGCCTCTAATTCGACACCCATCCGCCCTTGGTTCGCCCGAGCCGTAAGGCCCCGGTAATCAACTCTGGGTGAGGGCCGCCCGCAGGCGGTCCTCCTCCACCTTCCAGTACCCGTGCTCCGTCCCGTCCACCAGGAACACCGGTACCCGGTCGCCGTACTCGGCCCGCAGTTCCGGATCGGAGTCCACGTCCTCGACAGACCAGGTCGCGCCGAGGTCGGCGCAGATCCGCTCGATCTCGACGGCGGCCTCCTCGCAGGCGTGGCAGGACACCCGGCTCATCAACGTCACGTGGTGGGTCATGCCGTCATGCTCCCAAAGGCCTGCGCAGGACGGCGCGGGCGAGCTTGCCGGTCGGCGAGTGCGGCAGGGCCGGTGCGAACTCGACCGACGTCGGCACCTTGAACTTGGCGAGCCGCGCGGCGCAGTGCGCCACCACGTCCTCCGCGGTCAGCTCCTGCCCCTCGCGCAGCACGAGCACGACCTTCACCGACTCGCCGGTCTTCTCGTCCGGCACGCCGACGGCCGCGGCCTCGAGCACCTGCTCCAGCTCGCAGAGGACCCGCTCGACCTCGTGCGGGTAGACGTTGAAGCCGTTGACGATGATCAGGTCGCCGGCTCGGTCGACCAGGTGCAGGTCGCCGTCGGCGTCGATGAAGCCGACGTCGCCGGTGCGGAACCAGCCGGACGCGTCCGGGCCGTGGGCGCCGTCGGGCCAGTAGCCGCTGAAGAGGTTGTCGCCCTTCGCGGACACGAGGCCGGTGCCGGGCTCGTCCTCGTCGATGTCGAGCACCGAGCCGTCCGTGTCGACCAGGCGGATCTCCACGCCCGGCAGCGCCTGGCCCACCGAGCCCGGCTTCGGCACGCCGCCGACCAGGGTGGACGTGAGCACGGGGCCCGTCTCGGTGAGGCCGTAGCCCTCGTAGACCGGGATGCCGATCGCGCCGCGCATCTCCGCGATGACCTTCGCGGGGAGCGGGGCCGCGCCGGAGGTGAACAGGCGGACCGTGGCGAGCTTCTCGCGCAGCACCTCGGCCGGGTGCGCGAGCAGCGCGCGGTACATGGGCGGCACGCCGACCATGGTGGTGACGCGGTGCTCCGCGATGACGTCCAGGACGTTGGACGGCTCGAAGCGCTCCAGCAGGACCGCCGTGGCACCCGCGCCCGCCACCTGCAGCAGGCCGGGGCCGAGGCCGTAGACGTGGAACAACGGCAGCGCGAGCAGCACCCTGTCGGCCGCCGTGACCGGAGCGGGGCGCAGGGCGGCGCACTGCGTGACGTTCGCGAGCAACGCCCGGTGCGAGAGCATCGCGCCGCGCGGCACGCCGGACGTGCCCGAGGTGTAACCGAGGACGGCCAGGTCCTCGCCGCCGCGGACGGCCTCGAACGGCTCGGCGGACGCGGTGACGTCCGGAACGTCGATCACCGTGGCGTCGGAGCCCTCGCCGTCGCCCACGAGCAGCGTGGCGCCGGAGTCGGCGAGGATGCGCTGGAGCTCGCGCGGCGGGATGCCGGGACCGGTCGGCACCACGACCCCGCCCGCGCGGAGGATTCCGAACACGGCGACCACGAACTCGGGGCTCGTAGGCAGCCGTACCGCCACCCGGTCGCCCGATTGGAGTCCTGAATCAGCCAAATGGCGGGCGAAAGCGTCGGTCGCGCCGTCGATGGTTTCCCACGTGAGGCTCTTACCGCTCGCTACGTCGACCAAGGCGACGTGGCTGGGTCCCCGCTGTGCCGAAGCACGGACCAGATCTGACACATTGCGAGCGGAAGTCAACATGGCCTCCTCATGAACAACTGGGCGCTCCGAGCAGTCTTCCACGCGTGACGAGCGTCATGAAGCCGCGGTTCCCGCGTCTTACCATCGCAACCGACCGCTACCTACTACGGAGTAACAACACGTATGCTGCCGCCACGGCGACTCTGTGGAGGTGCCGCGAGCCGATGACCGCGCGGGCACGACCGAACACGATCAGGACCACCCGAACCATGACGGGGGGTCAGCACGACAACGCCGCAGACGAGCCGTGGCAGCTCGTCAAGGCCGCCCAAGAGGGTGACACCGGGGCGTTCGGAGTGCTGTACGACAAGTACGTCGACATGGTCTTCCGCTATGTCCTCTTCCGGGTGGGCGGCGATCGCGCGTTCGCCGAGGACGTGACGAGCGAGACCTTCCTCAGGGCTCTGCGGAGCATCGGGTCGGTCAGCTACCAGGGCCGTGACGTCGGCGCGTGGTTCGTGACGATCGCCCGCAACATCGTGTTCGACCACGTGAAGTCGAGCCGCTACCGGCTCGAGGTCACGACCGCCGAGCTCCAGGACAACCGCGAGGAGACGAGCGGCCCCGAGCAGGAGGTCATGACCGAGGCGACCAACGCGGAACTGCTCCGGTGCGTCTCACAGTTGGGGGACGATCAGCGGGAGTGCATCACGCTGAGGTTCATCGAAGGCAAGACGGTGTCCGAGGTCGCGCAGCTCATGGACCGCAACGAGGGCGCCGTGAAGGCCCTGCAACACCGGGCCGTGAGGCGGCTCGCACAGATCCTCCCGTCCTGGTTGCGGTGATAACGATCGCAGGGGCGTAACCCAAAGCAGATCAACTTCGTTACTCGGGCTGAGATGGACGGCAAGGGAAGAACACCGCGGTGGCGGCAGACGGAGCACGAGCGATTCGCCCGTGCCGTTGAAGGCGGCCCACAGCCGGTAGGCAACGACGACCTCGCTGAGGACCTCGCGATCGTCGAACTCCTCCGGAGGATGGACGTCGGCCCGGACGCGGCGACGCGCGAACGGATGAAGCAGCGCGTCCTCACCGCGCCTCCACCGGAGAAGCCACTGGCGCTCTCGTCGGTAAGACGGGTGGGAGCGCGCGCACGATTAGCGGTCGCCGCGGCCGCGGTCCTCTGCTTGCTGATGTCACTCGCCGGCATGAGTGTGCTGCTCAGCCGTGACGCGCTCCCGGGAGACCCGCTCTACGGCATCAAGCGCACCACCGAAGGCGCCTCGCTCGGCCTGACCTTCGACGACCAGGACCGGGCCCTCAAGCACCTGGAGTTCGCCGCGTCCAGGGTCACCGAGATGGAGACCCTGGCCGAACGCGCCTCGGAGGAGTCCGCCCAGCTCACGGCACTGGCCGACCTGGACGCCGACGCGGTCGAGGGTGCCCGCCAGCTCACCACGTACGCCACGTCGGCCGACGAGAAGGCCCTGCCGGACCTCCGCGACTGGGCCCTGGTCCAGTACAAGAAGGTCGGCACCCTGCGCCCCCGGCTCCCCGGCGACGCGGGCGCTCACGCCGACACGACGATGTGGCTGCTGGCGAGCATCGCCCAGCGGGCCCACGACCTGGCCGCCCGAGCGGGTTGCGACACCGTGACCAGCGGTTCCTCCGACTCCCTCGGCCCGCTGCCGGCCAGGGACGCGTGCACCGCGGTCGTCACGGACCCGAACTCGTCACCGGGCAGCAAGCCGTCCTCGGTGCCGCCGGTCCCGACGGACCTGCCCGCGCCGTCCGGTTCGGTCAACCCGTCCGTGCAGCCCACGCAGTCGGTGGCACCAGGCACGTCGACCGCGCCGTCGGCGAAGCCGGGGACCTCGACCCCGCCCGCGCCGGGCAAGCCCGGGATCACGATCCCGCTGCCGCTCCCGCTGCCGAGCATCTCGCTTCCGCTGCTGCCCGGGATCAGCTTCGGCTGAGCACGGCACCCCGCGTGATCACGCGGGGTGCCACGTTCGCGGACCTGCGCGCCGAAACTCGCACGACGTGTTCTCGACCAGGTCTGAGCGGGTACGGGGGCCTGATCGCTAGGCTTGGGACATGGCAGGCAAGCGTGACGTGCAGAGCGACCGGCTGGCCGCACTGGCCGGCGAGGCATCGGCGGACGCGGCGATCCAGGCCGCCGCGATGGCGCCAGAGCTCGAGCAGTCGCTGAGCGTCCCGCCTGACCTGACCGCGGCCGCCTTCTTCGACGTGGACAACACGATGATGATGGGCGCGTCGATCTTCCACTTCGCGCGTGGCCTGGCCGCGCGCAAGTACTTCTCGTCCTCCGACCTCGCGGGCTTCGTCTGGCAGCAGCTGAAGTTCCGGGTGGGCGGCCGGGAGGACCCGGAGTCCGTCAAGGCCTCCCGCGAGCAGGCCCTCTCCTTCGTCTCGGGCCGCACCGTCGCCGAACTGGTGTCACTCGGCGAGGAGATCTTCGACGAGCTGATGGCCGACCGCATCTGGAAGGGCACCCAGGCCCTCGCCCAGATGCACCTCGACGCGGGTCAGCGCGTCTGGCTGGTCACGGCCACGCCCGTCGAGCTCGCCCAGATCATCGCCCGCCGGCTCGGCCTGACCGGCGCCCTGGGCACCGTCTCGGAGTCGGAGAACGGCATCTACACCGGACGCCTGGTCGGCGACCTCCTGCACGGCAAGGC
This sequence comes from Lentzea sp. NPDC051208, assembly GCF_040682435.1. NCBI lineage: Bacteria > Bacillati > Actinomycetota > Actinomycetes > Pseudonocardiales > Pseudonocardiaceae > Lentzea > Lentzea sp. NPDC051208. The sequence continues at coordinate 361,509 of NZ_JBFBAW010000003.1, forward strand.
CAAGGCCCAGGCCGTCCGTTCGCTGGCCGCCAAGGAGGGCCTCGACCTGCGCCGCTGCACCGCGTACTCGGACTCGTCCAACGACGTCCCGATGCTGTCCGTGGTGGGCACCGCGGTCGCCGTGAACCCGGACTCGCAGCTGCGCGAGATCTCCCGCCGCAAGGGCTGGGAGATCCGCGACTTCCGCACGGGCCGCAAGGCGGCCAAGATCGGCGTCCCGTCAGTGCTGGGCATCGGTGCCCTGGCCGGAGCCGTGGCCGCCACGCTGGCCTACCGGCGCCGGGTCAGGTAGCAGCCCGAGCTCCTGCCACCCCTGCTCACCGGCTGGGGTGAGCACGACGGCACGGCTCGTCCCGATCCGGCGCACCCACCCGCGTTCGAAGAACACCTCGCACAGGAACGCCCCGGCCGCGCCGGCCAGGTGGGGCACGCGCTCGGTCCAGTCCAGGCAGGCCCGGCTGACCACGCGCTTCGACGGCTCGAACCCGAGCTCCTTCAACCAGACCATCCCGGTCCCGGTGACCGCGAGCCCGTCGCCGACCACGCCGAGTTCCACCAGTCCCGACCTCAGCGAGATACCGAGCCGGCCCGCGAGGTGGTCGTAGCAGGTGCGCCCGCGGGCCAGCGCCTCGGAGACGGCCGCCGACCGCAGCGACCGGGGCTGGGGACCAGGCCCGGCGAAAGCTGACATGGCCTCCAGCAGCTCGGCGACGTGCGGCCCTGCCAGCGCCACGTACCGGTGCCGTCCCTGCCGGTGCTCGACCAGGACCCCGCCCTCGACCAGCCGGGTCAGGTGCTCGCTCGCGGTGGACGCGGCCACCCCGGCGTGGACGGCCAGCTCCCGCGCGGTCCATGCCCGTCCGTCGAGCAGGGCTCCGCACATCGCGGCACGGGTCCTGTCCGCGAGCAGTCCGGCGACCTGGGCGAGTGCTTCCACACCCGTCATTCTGCGGCCGGAACGCTTCGGCGGGCACCGAACCGTCCAGCCCCTAGCGTCGTCCGCATGAGCGAAGAGCTGCTGCGTCTCCCCGTCCCCGAGGTCCCGCCGGGAGAGGCGGGCGTGGCCTGGCTCAGGTCGTCCGTCGTCAGGTTCAGCAACGGCCGGGAGCACGCCCGCAGGCGCGCTCTGACGGCCGGGCTCGTCGAGGACCTGGACGTCACCACGCTCGACGAGCTGGCCGCCGCCCTGGGGCTTCCCGGCTCGCTGGACGCCATCGCCGAGATCGCGCCGTGCTACCAGCCGCACGAGCCCGTGACCGCGGCGGCCGACGCCGCCGTGGAACGCCTGGCCACCACGCACGACGAGGAGACGGCGGCGAGGATCGGCCTGCTCGTCCAGGCCTGGGCGGCCACGAACGCCCTCGCGGAGCACCTCGTCACCGGCGACCAGAGCCCTCCGGTCCCGATCACCCGCAGGCAGGCGCCGCAGGGCGTCGTCGAGGTCAGCCTGGAGCACCACCCGTTCGGCCACGGCCCACACGCCTGCCCCGGCCGGCGGCTGGCGACCCGGATCGCCAAGAACATGGCGTTCCGCGCCCTGCACCACCGCGACGAGCCGCTGATCCTCCCCAACGCCTGGGACTACGCCTCGGCCGCGGCCCTGCACGCGGCGGGCTTCACCGCGATCGGCACCACGAGCCTCGGCGTGGCCGCCGCGCACGGCATCCCGGACGGCATGGGCCTGGCCGGTGACCAGGCCGTCGCGCTGGCGAAGCTGCTGAGCACCCTGCCGTGCCCGGTCACCGCGGACCTGGAGTCGGGCTTCGGCAAGCCGCCGCGGGAGGTGGCCGAACTCGTCGCGGACCTGGGCGTGGCGGGCGTCAACCTCGAGGACGGCCGTCCGCACGGCCTGGCCACCCCCGAAGAGCAGGCGGCACTCATCACGGCCGTCAAAGAACGCGCGCCGGGGGTGTTCCTCAACGCCCGGATCGACACCCACTGGCTGGGCATGGCCACCGGGGAGACCGAGGACCGGGCACGCCGCTACGTCGACGCCGGCGCGGACGGGATCTTCGTGGCAGGCCTGAGCGAGCCGCGCGAGATCGAGAAGCTCGCCCAACTCGCCCCGCTCAACGTCCTGGCCCAGCAACGCACGCCGCAGGAGCTCGGAGACCTGGGCGTGAAGCGGATCAGCACCGGCTCACTGCTGTTCCGGGCGGCCCTGCGCCACACCGTCACGACCGCGCAGGCGGTGCGCGACGGTGGCACCAGCGCCGCGTTCAGCTACGACGAGGTCCAGGCGATGATCAGCCGAGGAACACGTTCCGGCGCTGGGTGAGCAGCCGGTACAGGGTCTGCTGGATCGTTTCCCGCACCTGGTCGGTCAGGTTGAAGACGAGCATCGGGTCGTCCGCCGCGTTCTCACCGAACACGTCGGTGCGGATCGGCTCGCCGAACTCGATGTACCACTTCGAGGGCAGCGGAATGGCGCCCAGCGGCCCCAGCAGCGGGAAGAACGGCGTGACCGGGAAGTACGGGAAGCCCAGCAACCGGGCCAGCGCCTTGATGTCGCCGATCATCGGGTAGATCTCCTCGGCCCCGACGATGGAGCACGGGATGATCGGCGCGCCGGTCTTCAGCGCCGCCGACACGAAGCCGCCGCGGCCGAAGCGCTGCAGCTTGTAGCGGTCCTTGAACGGCTTGCCGACGCCCTTGAAGCCCTCCGGCCACACGCCCACGAGCTCGCCGGACGACAGCAGCCGCTCGGCGTCGGGGTTGCACGCGAGGGTCTGGCCGGACTTGCGGGCCAGCGCGCCGAGCACCGGCGTGCGGAACACCAGGTCCGCGCCCAGCATGCGCATGTGGCGGTGCGCCGGGTGCTCCGACGCGATGCCGAACGACGTCATCAGGGCGTCGAGGGGCACGGTGCCGGAGTGGTTCGCCACGATGAGCGCGCCACCGGCCGACGGGATGTTGTTCAGGCCGATGGTCTCGACGCGGAACCACTTCTCGTACAACGGCTTCAGCGGCGGCATCAGCACGTTCTCGGTGAGGTCGCGGTCGAAGCCGAACTCGTCGACCTGGTAGTCGCCGGCGATCCGCCTGCGCGCGAACGACAGCAGGTCGGCCAGCCTGCGTTCCCAGTCCGGTGTCGCGGACTGCTGCTGCTCCGGCTCGGGAACCACCTCGACGTGGCGCGATCTGCGCGCGGCGTCGCGTTCCGGGTTGTGCAGCGGGATAACGCGTGCTCCTGCCACTGCGTTCATCTCCTCAAGACAAGATCAGCGGAAACGAGCGGCCGCGTCGAGGATTCCCCGTTCCGCGGCGTCAATCGTCTCCGGGTCGATGAGCGGCTTGAGACCTCGGCCGTTCACGTAGTCGTCGAACGCCTGCTGGGTGGTCCACCGCGGCGTGAACCCGAATTCCTTCTTCAACAGGGTGGTGTCGATCACGCGCCCCCAGTTGAGGAACCTCATCTGGTCGGGCGAGAAGTCGACGAGCCGGGCGCTCCGGAAGAAGCCGCCGACGGTGGGCACGGCGGCGCTGGGCACAGGCAGGTTGAGCCTGCCCGCCCGCCTGATCGCCTGCGACAGCAGCAGCACGCCGTCGCCTCCCACGTTGAACACTCCTGGCAGGTCGTGCAGCGTCGCGCGTTCCAGGACCGCCAGGGCGTCCTCGGAGTGCAGCAGTTGCACGCGTGCGTCGTAGCCCAGGACGGTGGGCACGACCGGCAGGGCGAAGTAGCGCGTCAGGACCGTGTCGATGCGCGGGCCGATGAAGTTCGTGAAGCGCAGCGTGGTGACGTTCACGTCCGGCCTGCGGCGGCCGAACCCGCGCACGTACCCCTCGACCTCGACCGCGTCCTTGGCGTAGCCGGACGACGGCAGGTCCTTGGGGCCCATGTCCTCGGTGAACACCGCCGGGTCGCGGCTGCTGGACCCGTAGACGGCGCTGGTGGACTTCACGACGAGCTTCTGCACCTTGGGCGACTTCTGGCACGCGGCCAGCAGCTGCATGGTGCCGATGACGTTCATCTCCTTCATCACCGTGCGGCCGGTGGGCCCGGCCGGGCTCGCGGTGACGGACGCGTGGACGACCGTGTCGACGTTCGCGGTGGAGATGACCTTGCTGATCAACGGGTTGCGGATGTCGGCCCGCACGAACTCCGCCCGGCCCATGCGGCGGAGCAGGTCGCGCGGCGGCGGCTCGGTGTCCACACCGAGCACGCGCTCGATGTCCGGGTTCGCGGCGAAGCGCGCGGCGAGGTGACCGCCGAGGAAGCGGCTGACTCCGGTGACGAGGACGACCTTGGGCGTCATGCGACTCCAAGCACGAAGGGCGTTGCGATTGGTCGATGCTACAGACCAGATCAGGAACCGGAGGGGGCCGGAACGCCGTCTTGACGCAGGTCACGAAGGCTTTACGGGCTAATCACCCGAACGGCGGCCACCGTTCCCGTGGTAGTGCGACGCTGTCCCACGCAGTGATATTCGTGCCCGCGCAAGCACCCGGACGTGGCGACTGACGGAGAAAACGCAACCGCCGCCGGCCTCCTGCGAGAGGAGACCGGCGGCGGCAGAGCGCATGCGGGCTTACTTGCCGCGCTTCCTGCGCTGGACCCTGGTCTTGCGCAGCAGCTTGCGGTGCTTCTTCTTCGACATGCGCTTGCGGCGCTTCTTGATGACCGAGCCCATGCGGGTTCCTTAGCTCTAGACGTTGCTTTGACTGGCGCGCCCCAGCCTTGGCCGTGTCAAGCACGGCGCGCCGGTAAGCACGATCGGCCTACCAGTCTACCGGGCCGGGTTCACCAGCTTTCAGCCAGCGTCGAAGTACGCGTTCTCCAGGTAGGCGTGGACCGCTTTCTCGGGCACCCGGAACGACTTTCCGACCCGCACAGCGGGCAGTTCACCGGAGTGCACCAGGCGGTACACGGTCATCTTGGAGACCCGCATCATCGAGGCCACCTCGGCCACGGTCAGGAACTGCACCTGAGCGAGGCCTGTTCGTTCGTTCTCCTTCGCAGGCATACATCACCGCATCCTTAGACACGTGTCGTGCCGTCGGTCTTCCCCACCGACGGTTCGACACGCACGTGCTGCCCTGAGAGTAGCGGGACTGGTGTGACTCCTGCGACGTCCAACCAGTGTTGCTTGTAAGTCACGCGGGGCCCCCGCGTACTCCACGGAAGTACGAAAGCTCCCCGCGTGCACTCAGTCCTCGTGCTGACGGCCCAGCTCGGCGGACCGGTCACGGGCGCTTTCGATGGCCGCGAGCATGGCCGCGCGGACGCCGTGCTTCTCCAGCTCGCGGATGGCCATGATCGTGGTGCCGGCGGGGGACGTGACCGCCTCCCGCAGGATCACCGGGTGCGAGGAGCCCTCGGCCAGCATCGTCGCGGCGCCCACGGCCGACTGGATGATCAGCTGCGAGGCCAGGTCGCGCGGGATGCCGAGCAGGATGCCCGCGTCGATCATCGCCTCGACGAGGTAGAAGAAGTACGCGGGACCGGAGCCCGACAGCGCCGTCACCGCGTCCTGCTGCGACTCCGGCACCACCGCGACCTTGCCCACGGTCGACAGCAGCTCCTCGACGATCTCGAGGTGCTCGGGCGTGGCGTTGGAGCCGCCGGAGACGGCGCTCATGGCCTCACCGACGACCATCGGCGTGTTCGGCATGACCCGCACCACCGGGGTGCCCTCGGGCAGCCTGCGCTCGTACAGGGCCGTCGGGAGGCCCGCGCACAACGACACGATCAACGTGCCGGGCCGCAGCACCGGCCCGAGTTCGACCAGCAACGGCTCGATGTCCTGCGGCTTGACCGCCACGACCAGCACGTCGGCCTGCGCCGCCGCACCGGAGACCGTGACGGCCTCGAACCCGTACTGCTCGGTCAGCGCACGAGCCCGTGACTCGTGCTTCTCCGTGAACAGCAGATCCGAGGCCGCGCGACCACCCTGCAGGAGCCCGGACAGCAGCGCCTCACCGATCTTGCCCGCGCCGAGCACCGCGATCTTCGTCATCGGTCAAGTCTCACACAGCGGGCGTCAACGCAAGCTGCCGTGCCTGGCACACCAATCGGCCGGCCGAGTCGATCACCGTGGCGTCCTCGTCGAACCACTGGCCGTGCACCGCCTGGCAGGTGACGTGGATGCGCAGCCAGCCCGGAGCGGGCCGGGCCCGCAGCAACGCCGTCAGCTGCACCGTCGGCGACCAGCCGAAACGCCCGAGGTTGAACGTCACGGGCATCGACAGGTCGCCCGCGAGCAACGCGAAGTACGGGTCGGGCTGCTCGTCGGTCGGCCGCGCCCAGAGCTTCAGCGTGAGCGGCCCGTCCGTGCGCCGGTCGAGGAACGTCGCCGACTCGCGGTCCACCCGGAGGTCGCACAGGGCGCCCACCCGGTAGACCCCGCCGGTCGGGAACGTCGCCATCTCCACCGACCCCGGCGGCGGTGCGGCGGGCATCGAGGGCAGGTTCACGTAGTCGGCCCGGTGCTCGGGTATCCGCCCGGTGGTCACCGAGGCCTCGACGCACACCTGCCCGCGCTGCTCGAGCGTCACCGCGATGACCGTCGCCGTCCGCCCCGCCTTGCGCACGTCGGTGCGGACCAGCACGGGCCCGACCTCCGGTGCGCGGAGGAACTGCGCGGACACGGCCAACGGATCACCGTCGGCGACCTGAGCGGCCGCACGGGTCATCACAGCCAGAAGAAAACCGCCGTGGGGCTTGGGGCCCACGGTCCACTCGGCGGGCAGTGACGCGGTGAAGGTTCCGTCACCGAGCGACCGCACCGCGCTGGACTTCGAGAAGGTCATGAGCGGCTGGCCAGCGACCGCAGGAAAAAGGTCACGTTGGCAGGCCGTTCTGCAAGTCGCCGCATGAGATATCCGTACCACTGCTCACCGTAGGGAACATAAACACGAGTGCCGAGACGCCGCTGCTCCTCGGTCCTGATGCCGTACAGCATCTGGTACTCGAAGTCAGTTTTGTCATACCAGCGGGCTCGTTCGCCAATGATCTCGATCAACCTGGGGTCGTGCGTGGCGAACATCGGGTAGCCCTCTCCAGCGAGGAGAACGTTCAGGCACCGCACGTAGTTCAGATCAACCTCGGACGGATCCTGAATCGCAACCTCGGGAGGCTCCGCGTAGGCCCCCTTGACCAGCCTGACCCTGCTCCCGGGCCCGGAGAGCTGCTTGCAGTCGTCCAGCGTCCGGTACAGGTAGCTCTGCAGCACCGCCCCCACCCACGGCCAGCTGCGGCGCAGTTCGTGCAGGACGCGCAGCGTCGAGTCGGTGGTGGTGTGGTCCTCCATGTCGAGCGTGACCGTCGTCCCGCACTGCTCGGCGGCGGCACAGATGCGGGAGGCATTCGTCAGGGCGAGCGCTTCGTCGAGCGACTGTCCAACTGCGGACAGCTTGACGCTCACTTCCGCGTTCCCGGCCAGCCCCGCCGCGTGCAGCGCGTCGAGCAGCTCCAGGTACGCCTGAACGGTCTTCTCGGCCTGGGCCTCGTCCTTCGTGTCCTCGCCGAGGTAGTCCAGCGTCACCGGCAGCCCGAGACCGCGCACGACCTCGACGGCATCGGCGGTGGTCTCGCCGGCGACGAACCGCTTCACGACATCGCGGCTGATGGGCGCGTTGGCGACGAGATGGCGGACCGTCTCGTTGCGAGACGCGGCCATGATCAACGCTCGCAGCGGGTTCACACCGGGAACCCTAACCCGGACGAGCCACGACAGTACCGAACGACCCTTGCCGGAACTCGCCTCGACCTGTGCCGGAACCCGCCGGTCCGCGAGCCTCAGCGGGACGTCCCCGGCCGGGCCTTCCCCGCGCCGCCCTCGGCAGCCCAGTCCAGGTGCAACCGCGCGAACAGCAGGGACTCCGCCAGCATCTCGCGCCGGGCAGCCGGAGACCCGGCCCGCCGGGTGTTGACCTCCAGCACGACCTGTCCGTCGAACCCGCCCCGGGCCAGCAGCTCGCACAGCTCGGCACAGGGCTGAGTCCCGCGGCCGGGCACCATGTGCTCGTCCTTGGGCGCCCCGGACCCGTCGGCCAGGTGGATGTGCCGAAGCCCGTCCCCCATCCGCTTCGCCAGCTCCAGCGCGTCCATGTGCGCGGCAGCCGAGTGCGACAGGTCCAGCGTGTAGTTCCGGTGCCCGACGTCGGTCGGGTCGACGGACGGCTTGAAGGCGTTCATCTCCACCGAGCGCCCGCGCCCGAGGGGCCGGCGCACCGGGAACATGTTCTCGACCGCGATGGCGATCCCGCTCGAGTCCTCCAGCGACGAGACCAGCTCGGCGAACCCGTCCGCGTACTTGCGCTGCCACCGGAACGGCGGGTGCATCACCACGGTCGGCGCGCCCAGGTCCCCAGCCGCCTGGACGGCCCGGCGCAAGCGTTCCGACGGGTCCGGCGACCACACCCGCTGCGAGATCAGCAGGCAGGGCGCGTGCACGGCCAGCACCGGCATGCCCGTCCTGGCCGACAGCCGGTCGACCGCCCGGATGTCCTGCGACACCGGGTCGGCCCACACCATCAGCTCGACGCCGTCGTACCCCAGTTCGGACGCGATCTCGAACGCCGCTCCGGCGGGCTGCGGGTAGACCGACGCCGTGGAAAGCCCGACCGGGATGCGCGGGGTCAACTCTTCACCAGCAGCATCGCCGCTGGTGAGACGGTCACGATGAGGCCGACGAGCACGGCCAGGACGGTGGTCTGCAGATCGTCCGCTCGGCGGATCTTTCGAACCAGCAACACCAGGCCCACGGTAACGAAAAGCGCCACCACGAGTGCGGCGGCGGGTAGCGAGCGCCACAGGTAGTTGAACGCGAGCCACAGGCCCGCGCCGCCGAGCACGCCGACGGCGAGCTGGCCGATCATGATCAGCCATTCCCTGCCCGCCGAGCGCGGTCCGGCGTCCGGCTCTTCCTCTGCCTCGCCGGCGTCGTCGAGGCCGGCCGGGCCCTCGTCCTCGTCGGCTTCGTCGTCGTCCGGGAGGTAGTCGTCGTCCTCGGGGCGGTAGGCGGCGTACTCCTGCGAGTCGTCGTCCACGTACGGGCCGGGGTGCGCCGCGGTCGACTCCATCGGCGCCATCGACAGGTCGGTCTTGGCGGCCGCCACGTCGTCATCACCGAACCAGGCGTCGGGCTCGTTGCCCGGCAGCGGTTCCGGCAGCTTCGGCGGTGCGGGCGGCACGATCAGCACGGACTCGGTCTCGAGCGCGGCGATCTTGTCCACCGGTGCCTTCGCCGGGATGCGCGGGAGCTGCTCCGTCATCGCCTCGCGCGGTGGGCCGGGAACCGGCATCGGCACCGACGGCGGCGCCGGCTTCGGCGGCCGGGTGATGTTCGTGCGCGACGGCGTCGACTGGTCGAGGCGCGCCTCCAGGCGGCCGGGCACGTCCGGGCGCGGCATGCCCGAGCTCGACGGCTGGTCGCGGACCTGCGGCACCTGCCGGGTCTGCTCGGCGGCCGCGGGAGGCGGCGGCACGGGCGCGGCCGGCTTGGCGGGAGGCGGGGCGGGCATCGGCGGGGCAGGTCTGCGGACCTGCGGCGGCCCGGCGGGCGGCACCGGCATCTGCTGCGACGGCTGCGGCGCCTTCGGAGGCGGCGGTTTCGGCTGGTACGCCGTGCGCTCGGCGGCCGGGGGCGGCGGCGGGGCGGCCTGCGGTTCCGGGGCGGCGCGACGACCGGGCTGCGGTACGTCGTCGTCGCGGATCGCCATCAGCCGGCCGCTGTCGGACAGGACCCGCTCGATGATCGACTGGGGCGCGGTCTCCGGCTGCTGGACGTCTTCCTCGTCGTCAGCGCGGCGGCGTCGCCGACGTGGCGCACTCTCTGCGCTGCCCCCGTACTGGGCGAGCAGCTCAGCGACAGTGCGCTGCGTCTGGTCCGATCCGCTCTCTCGACTCATCAACTCCACCGTGCCCCGGTCTGGCCAGTCCGTCCAGTATCGCTCTGGTCCGTCCCGTCAGTGTGGTCCAGCCGTCGGAGGATGACACCCTCCCGGAGTGCCCAGGGGCAAATCTCCAGCTGCGTGAGTGACAGGGCTCGCATTGTTGCCTCCGCGACCAACGCCCCCGCGACGAGCTGGTGGGCGCGCGACGTGCTCACGCCTTCCAGCTCAGCGAGGTCGGAGGCCGACATCCGGGAAATGAACGCGATCAGCTGCCGCAGGCCCGCGTCGGTGAGCACGCGTCGTGCCCTGGGCCCGGCAGACGATGGCGCGGCCCCGGTGAGCCGCGCCAGCGTTCGGAAAGTTTTTGAGGTCGCAACCACCCGATCGGGTTCACCCGCGCGTTTCAGCTTCCGCGCCACGGGCGCGAGCTGTTCGGCGAGCCAGTCGGTGGTCTCGCGGACCTCCGAACGCCGGGGCGGGTCCTTCTTGAACCGGGTCCTGGTGAGCCTTCCCGCGCCGAGCGGCACGGAGAAGGCCAGGTCCGGGTTCTCGTCACGGCCGATGGCGAGCTCCAGGGAGCCGCCACCGATGTCGAGGCTGAGCAACTTGCCCGCGGACCAGCCGTACCAGCGGCGGACCGCGAGGAAGGTGAACTTCGCCTCGTCCTCGCCGGAGAGGACCTTCAGCTCGACCCCGGTCTCGGTGCGCACCCGGTCGAGCACCTCTGCCGAGTTGCCCGCCTCGCGCACCGCCGAGGTCGCGAACGCCATCAGGTCCTCGCAGCCGGACCGCTTGGCCGACGCCTTGGCGGCGGCAACGGCACGAACGAGCTGGTCAGCCCCCGCTTTGGAGAGCTGACCGGAGTCGTCGAGCTGCTCGGCGAGACGAAGGATCGTCTTCTCGGACGTCATCGGGATGGGGTGGGCACCACGATGCGCGTCCACCACCAGCAGGTGGACGGTGTTGGAACCCACGTCGAGAACGCCCAGGCGCACGCCGGAAACGGTACCTGGTCGTGTCCGTCAGGACTCGAACTTGTAACCCAGACCCCTGACCGTCACCAGGTGACGGGGAGCCGACGGGTCCGGTTCGATCTTCGACCGCAGCCGCTTGACGTGCACGTCCAGCGTTTTCGTGTCACCGACGTAGTCCGCTCCCCACACGCGGTCGATCAGCTGGCCCCTGGTGAGGACGCGGCCGACGTTGCGCAGCAGGTACTCCAGGAGGTCGAACTCCTTGAGCGGCAGGCTGATGTCCTGGCCCGCGACGGTGACGACGTGGCGTTCCACGTCCATCCGCACCGGACCGGCCTCCAGGATCTGCGGGAGCAGGTCCTCGGACTCGCCGCCGCGGCGCAGCACCGCGCGGATGCGGGCGATGAGCTCGCGCGCCGAGTACGGCTTGGTGACGTAGTCGTCAGCGCCGAGCTCGAGCCCGACGACCTTGTCGATCTCGCTGTCCCGGGCCGTCACCATGATCACGGGGACGGCCGAGCGCTGGCGGAGCTGCTTGCACACGTCCGTGCCGCTCATGCCCGGCAGCATCAGGTCCAGCAGCACGATGTCGGCACCGTTGCGGTCGAACTCCTCGAGCGCCTCCTGGCCGGTGGCCGCGAGCGCCGCGGTGAACCCTTCCTTGCGCAGCAGGAAGGCGAGCGGATCGGCGAAGGACTCCTCGTCCTCCACGATGAGCACCCTGGTCACAGCTCTCCTCCTGGGTCACCCGTGCCCACCGGCACGGGAGTCGGATTCTGTTCGGCAGCCGCGGCGGGAATCCGCAGCGTGAAGGTGGACCCCGTTCCTGGCAGGCTCCACAGCTTCACCTCACCGCCGTGGTTGGCGGCGACGTGCTTGACGATCGCGAGCCCGAGTCCGGTGCCCCCGGTCGCGCGCGATCGGGCCTTGTCGACGCGGTAGAACCGCTCGAAGACGCGGATCTGCTGGTCCTCGGCGATGCCGATGCCGCGGTCGGTCACCGCGATCTCGACGTGCCCGTCGACGAGCCTGCGGCTCACGCTGACCGGACTGCCGGGCGGCGAGTACGCGACAGCGTTGTCCAGGAGGTTCGTCAAGGCCGTGACCAGCAACGACCGGTCACCCGGCACGACGAACCCGCTGGGCTCGTCGACGTTGATCGAGATGTTGACCGACTCGGCGGCGAGCTTGGACCGCGACAGCGCCTCGTTGATCACGACGTCGATCTCGGTGTCGCTGAGCTCCGGCAGCTTCTCCGCGCCCTGCAGCCGGGACAGCGCGATGAGCTCGGTGACGAGCGTGCCGAGGCGGGTGGCCTCCTGCATGATCTTCGCGCTGAACCGGCGGACCTCGTCCTGGTCGTCGCTGGCGTCGAGGACGGCCTCCGCGAGCAGCGCCAGCGCGCCGACCGGGGTCTTGAGCTCGTGGCTGACGTTCGCCACGAAGTCGCGGCGGGTCTTCTCCAGCCGCACGGCCTCGGACTCGTCGGTCGCGTCGACGACGATGAAGTCCTCGACGAGCAACCGGACCTCGGCGTGCACGGCCTCGGGCTGCCGGCCCGTCCGGTAGCCGTCCAGCGGCGAGAGGTCGACGTACACGACCTCGTTGCTGCCGCGGACGCCCTCGGCCGCCTTGCGCGCCCGGTCGTCCACGCGGTTGTTGCGGACGATCCCGAGCTCTTCGGCCCGGGGGTTGTGCAGCACGACGTCACCGAAGTGGTTCAGCACCACGATGCCGTCGTGGGAGTCGTGCACGATCTGCTGGATCAGGTCGGCGACCGTGAGGCCTTCCGGCTTCCTGGGGTGCCGCGGGGCGGTTGCCCGTCCGATGAGGAAAGCGGCGATTACGCCGATGAGCCCGAGGCCGATCGACACAGCGAGGTAACCCGTTGTGGTCACGAGGCGAATGGTAAGCAGCTCAGAGGTGTCCTGGCCTAGTGCGGAAGCGTGAACCGTGATACCCGCGACACCTCAGTGGACGGTTGTTCCGTCCCTGGTCAGCCCGCGTTCACCCAACCGTGACAGTGCCGGCTGGCCGCTGCTCCGCAGACGGCGGCGAGTTCGCCGGGGAGTCGGTCGCGAACTCGCGATGTAAGCACCCAACGACCGGTCGCCCGGTCGCCCGGCGCGCACTTGCGACGCAGAGAGCACGCGGGGACCTTTCGTACTCTCATGGAGTACGAAAGGTCCCCGCGTGTGCTTTTAGCGGCCCTGGTTCGCTACTGCTGCGATGGCGTCCTTCGCGGCGTCCGGGTCGAGGTACTCGCCGCCCGGCTTGAGCGGCTTCAGGTTCTCGTCGAGGTCGTAGCGCAGCGGGATGCCGGTGGGGATGTTGAGCCCCGCGATGGCCTCGTCCGAGACGCCGTCGAGGTGCTTCACGAGCGCGCGCAGCGAGTTGCCGTGCGCGGCCACGAGGACCGTCTTGCCGGTGCGCAGGTCGGGAACGATGGAGGACTCCCAGTACGGGATCATCCGCTTCACGACGTCGAGCAGGCACTCGGTCAGCGGCAGGTCGGGGCCGAGGTCCGCGTAGCGCGGGTCGGTGTCCTGGCTGTACTCGCTGCCGGGCTCGATGGGCGGCGGCGGCGTGTCGTACGAGCGGCGCCAGAGCATGAACTGCTCCTCGCCGAACTCCTCCAGCGTCTGCTTCTTGTTCTTGCCCTGCAACGCGCCGTAGTGGCGCTCGTTGAGGCGCCAGTCGCGCTTGACCGGGATCCAGTGCCGGTCGGCGGCGTCGAGCGCCAGGTTCGCGGTCATGATCGCGCGGCGCATCAGGCTCGTGTGCAGGATCTCCGGCAGGACACCGGCCTCGCGCAGCAGCTGGCCGCCGCGACGGGCCTCCTTCTCGCCCTTCTCCGACAGGGGAACGTCCACCCAGCCGGTGAAGAGGTTCTCCGCGTTCCACGTGCTCTCGCCGTGGCGGAGCAGGACCAAGGTTCCGACAGACATGGCAGCTAGCCTGCCATGCCGACCCGCCTGCCGTACCCCGGCCGGGCACCGTGATCCACGCCATGGGATTCGCCGGCGCCGATGAGTTCGCGGTCCACGCCTAGTCTGCACCGGCATGAGTGAGTCGAATGCCGATCTCGGCAAGGTGGTCGTGAACAGGTCGATGTCGCTGGACGGCTTCATCGCGGGTCCAGGCCACGAGATGGACTGGGCGATCGAGCACTTCAGGGACAACCCGTTCCCCGAAATCGAGCAGGCCACCGGCGCCATGCTCGTCGGCAGGGGCACCTACGAGGTCGCCAAGAAGATGCGCCAGGAGGACACCACCTACGACGGCGGACCGCAGTTCGTCCTGACGCACCGGCCGCCGGACGAGCCGGACTCCAGCGTCACGTTCCTCACGTGCGACCTCGCCGAGGCCGTCGCCACGGCGCGCGCCGCGGCGGGCGGGAAGAACCTGGAGATCCTCGGGGCCGACGTGGCCAGCCAGTGCCTGCGGCAGGGGCTCGTTGACGAGGTCCTGGTCTACGTCCTGCCGGTGCTGCTCGGCGACGGCGTGCGGTACTCGACCTCCGACCTCGGGCGGATCGACCTGGAACCGTTCGCCAACACGCAGTCGGGTTCGGTGACGATGCTCCGCTTCCGCGTGCGCAAGCCGGCGGTCCGGCACTGACGGTCGTCGCGGGTTGCTGGACGTGGCTGTACGCTTCTCGCTCCCTGAGAGAGAGCGAGAAGGCGGTAGTCGGCGTGCGCGATCTCAACTTCCGCATCGTGGCTACCGCGCCTGAACAAGGTCTCCGCTGTCTGGCCGCACACACGTCGAAGAAATCCCGAGATGTCGACAAGTTGACACCGAGCAGGCCACCGGGGAGGAACGAGCGCTCCCCGTCCGACGTTCGACCGGAAGATCGGCGATCTGCTCAGCGATGACTCAACCAGCGCATACGCGCAGGTGGACTCAATGACAACGCCCCCAGCGATGATCTCGCTGGGGGCGTTCGTCGGTCCGCGAGTGTCCGTGAGCGGTGCCAGAACCGCGAGGTCACCGGCGGACGGTGACCATCCGTCCGCGGGTTCCCGGATCAGGCCTGTTCGCGGGCCCTGAGGTCCTTGCGCAGGATCTTGCCGGCGGCCGACTTCGGGATCGCCTCGATGAACTCGACCACGCGCACCTTCTTGTGCGGCGCGACGTGCGAGGCCACGAACGCCATCACGGCGTCGGCCTCGATCGACGACCCCGCCTGGCGGACCACGAAGGCCTTCGGGACCTCCTCGCCGTCCGCGTCGCGCACGCCGATGACCGCCGCGTCGGCGATCTCCTCGTGCGTGAGCAGCACGGCTTCGAGCTCGGCCGGCGGGACCTGGTAGCCCTTGTACTTGATCAGTTCCTTGACGCGGTCGACGATCGAGACGATGCCGTCGGCGTCGATGACGGCCACGTCACCGGTGTGCAGCCAGCCGTCGTCGTCGATGGTGGCGGCGGTGGCCTCGGGGTTGTTCAGGTAGCCCTTCATGATGTTCGGGCCCTTGCACCACAGCTCGCCGCGCTCGCCCACGCCGACGTCCTCACCGGAGGCGGGGTCGACCAGGCGGCACTCCAGGTTCGGGATGATCACGCCGACGGTGCCGACCGAGATGTCGTCACGGCCGTCCGGGATGGCGTGGCTGACCGGCGACATCTCCGTCATGCCGTAGCCCTGCACGACGCGGCAGCCGATGCGCTTGCGCACGGCGGCGGCCAGGTCCTCGTCCAGCGGCGCCGCACCCGAGAAGAGCGTCTTGAGCGGGGAGAGGTCGTAGTTGTCGACGATCGGGTGCTTGGCCAGGGCGACGGCGACCGGTGGGGCGATGTAGACGCGGTCGGTCTTGTACTCCGCGATGACCCGGAGGAACTCCGGCAGCTCGAACCTCGGCAGCGTCACGACGACACCGCCGATGTACAGGCCGCTGTTCATCAGCACCTGCATGCCGTAGATGTGGAAGAACGGCAGCACGGCGAGGATCCGGGTGTGCTCCCCGACGTCGGCCATGATCGGGTCGCACTGCACGAGGTTCGCGACCAGGTTGCGGTGCGTGAGCATCACGCCCTTGGGCAACGCGGTCGTGCCGGACGAGTACGGCAGCACCGCGAGGTCCTCGGCCGGGTTGATCTCCACCTCGGGCACCGGGTGGTCGTTCGCCAGCAGTTCCGGCAGCGACGGGTAACCCTCGGCACCGTCGAGCACGACCACGTCGGTCACGCCCGCCTTCTCGGCGCCCGGAGCGGCGTTCGGGAGCAGCACCGACACCGTGAACAGCATCTTCGCGCCGGCGTCGTGCAGCTGGTGCGCGACCTCGTCGGGCGTGTAGAGCGCGTTGATCGTGGTCGCCGTGGCGCCGGCACGCAGGATGCCGTGGAACACGACGGCGTAGTAGGGCGTGTTCGGGCTGAGGATGCCGACCACATCACCTTTGCCAATGCCTCGCGCGGCCAGTGCGGCGGCCATGCGGTCGACGGCCCCGGCGAGCTGGCCGTAGGTCATCGTCGCACCGGACATGCCGTCGATCAGCGCGACCCGGTCCGCCCGGTCGGCGATGTCGCCGAACAGCAGCTGGTGCAACGACACATCGGGGATCTCGACATCGGGATACGGACTGCGAAAGACCATGCGGCGACCTCATCTACTCGCTGTACAGCGCTGTACACCCAGCCTGTGGGCACATCGTGATCCAGCCCACTGAGCAGGTCAAGGACTCCTCGATCGCTACAGATGCGTTATTTAGCAGGTCTAAATACACTCGAATGGAGTAATACAAGCACTTGTGATCGCAAGGACGTATCTGAGAAGTTGATACCGCCTCCGCGAGTCGGCTCCCACGCTTGTTCGACGAGCGCGAGGCACCGAGCGCGATTCGTCATCCCCCCGTCGAATCGCGTGGCCCGCTTGGGATCCGCAGGCTCCCCCCGTCCACGGATCCACAGCAGCGGGGACCTTTGACGCGGGACGGCTCGATGCGACTCCCCCTCTCTCCCGAGCCGTTCCGCGCATCATTCAAAGGCACACTCTCAGTAGAACTTGATCACCCTGCTTCATTCATCCGGGTGATGCGCCGACGCTTGCGCAGCAGATGGACCACCAACGCGGCGGGCACTCCCAGCGCCACCAGGAACGGCAGCATCGCGCCGACCCCGATCAAGATCACGCCGACGACCGCGACCAGCGCGTTCCAGCCGCCCGCCAGTGCGCCGAGGAACCCGACCTCCTCGGGCTCGGGCGCCGCGATCGGAACCGTCGCGACCCGGACCGTCAGCGTCGCCAGGGAGACCTGGCCCCTCAACGACGCGCTGCGCCGCTGCATCGACTCCAGGTCGGCCTGCCGCTTGGTCAGCTCCTGCTCGACCTGCGCGACCTCGGAGGTCGACCCCGCCCGCTCGAACAGCACGCGCAGCCGCTCGACGCTGGCCTTCTGCGTCGCGATCCGCGCCTCGACGTCCACCAGCTGATCGGTGACGTCCTGGCTGCGCACCTCGCTGCGGGTGACCTCGCCCACACTCGTGAGATCCCGGACGACCTTGTCCAGCTCGGCCGACGGCACCCGCACGGTCACGGACCCGGAGCTCTTGGTCGACTCCTCTTCGCCCGCGAACCCGCCGACGGCGGCGGCCCGGTCCTTGACCTGCCCGATCGCCTTCAACACGTCGTCGCTGCGCAGGTCGACGTTCGCCGTGCGCACCAACTGACGTTCCTGCTGCTGCACCGGCTGCACGGCCTGCCCGGCGTTGTTCTCCTGCTGCGGCGCCTTCTCCTGGGCCGCCTGCGGTGGAGCAGCGGCGTCCTTGGCCGACGTGCCACCGCTGAAGCCGCTGCCGCACCCGGTCGCTGCTAGGGACAGCAACGCGATTCCCACCCACACCCCTGGTCTGCGCATGCTCTTCGGACGGGCCGGGAGCAGCCGGGGGTTGCCGCCTAGGCCGAAACGAGTCGCCCGCTACTCCGAAACGAGATGTTGGAACGCCTGCAGGTTCGCCAGCGACTCGCCGCGCGACACCCGCCACGCCCACTCCCGCCGGATCGCGTCGGCGAACCCGATCTCGAGCAACGGGTTGAAGTCGCCGTCCGCCGCCTCCAGCACCTGCCCGAGCACGCGGTCCAGCTCGTCCGGCGTCACGGCGTGCTTGCCGACCCGTCCGACCAGGTAGATGTCACCCTCGGCGTCGATCGTGTAGTGCACGCCGTACAGCCGTGCGTTGCGTCGCAGCAGGAACCGGTACACGTCCTCGAACGACTGGTCCGGCCGCCGGCACACGAAGGCCTCGACCACCAGCGCGTGCGTCGTCTCGACCAGCCACACGTTGGTCTGCAGCTTCTTGGTGCCCGGCAGCGTCACGAAGAACTTGCCTGGCTCGCGCCGGTCGTACTTCAGCTCCCGTTCGTCCAGGAACTCCTTGATCACTGCGTCGACGCTCAAGCGAAAACCTCCCGGCGGAACACTTCTGCCGCCTCTTGATACCCCGCGAGCAGGGCGTCAGTCGTGCGGTCCCACGAGAAGCGTCGCGCATGGCCCACGGCGTTGCTCGCCAGGTGCTCCCGCTGCGGCAACGCCAGCCCGCTGATCGCCGAGGCCCACTCGCCGGGCTCGTGCCCGTGCACGAGCACCCCGGACACTCCGTCGTTGACCGCCACCGGCAACCCGCCGACGGCCGCCGCGACCACGGGCGTCCCGCACGCCTGGGCCTCCAGCGCCACCAGCCCGAACGACTCGTTGTGGCTCGGCACCGCGACCAGGTCCGCGGCCCGGTAGACCTCCGCCAGCGTCGGTCCCGGCTGCGGCGGCAGGAAGCGCACCACGTCCGTGATCCCCAGCTGCGCGGCCAGTTCCTCCAGCGCCTTCGGCCGTTCGGTGCCGGAGCCCGAGGGCCCGCCGACGATCAGCACGACCAGCCTCGACCGCAGCCCGGGGTCGCGCACGAGCATCTCGGCGGCGGCCCGGAGCAGCACGTCAGGAGCCTTGAGCGGCTGGATCCGGCCGACGAACGCCAGCACGACCGCGTCCTGCGGGATGTCGAAACACCGCCGGGCCCGTGCCTGGTCACCAGGCGTGAAGCGGTCGAGGTCGACACCGGGCGGCACGACGGCCACCTTCGACGGTTCCGCGTCGTAGAGCTTGATCAGCTCGCTGGCCTCGATGTCGGTGTTCGCGACGAGCCGGTCCGACTCGCCCACGACCTGTTCCTCGCCGATCACCCGCATCCGGGGTTCCGGGGCGTCGCCCTCGGCCAGCGCGAGGTTCTTCACCTTGGCCAGCGTGTGCGCGGTGTGCACCAACGGCACGCCCCAGCGTTCGCGGGCGAGCCAGCCGACCTGCCCGGACAGCCAGTAGTGCGAGTGGATCGCGTCGTAGTAGCCAGGCTCGTGGCGTGCCTCGGCGCGCAGGACACCCGCCGTGAACGCGCAGAGCTGGCCGGGCAGCTCCTCCTTGCCCAGGCCCTCGAACGGCCCCGCGGCGACGTGGCGGACCCGCACGCCGGGCGCGAGCTCGGCGACCGGCGGCAGCTCCGACGACGTGGCACGGGTGAAGATCTCCACCTCGACCCCGCGCTGGGCCATCCGCGTGGCCGTCTGCACGATGTAGACGTTCATCCCGCCCGCGTCACCCGTGCCCGGCTGTTCGAGCGGCGAGGTGTGCACCGAGAGCACCGCGACGCGCTTCATCGGGCGACTCGCAGGAGGTCGGCGGCGAACCGCTCTGGCCGCTCCAGGAAGGGCGCGTGCGCGGTGTCGGGATACAGGCTCAACTCGGCTCCGGGGATCAGGGCGGCGGAGTACTCGGCGGCGGCGGGAGCGACCACCTCGTCTTGAGTTCCGTGCACGACCAGGGTCGGCACGTCTACGGCCTTCAACGCGTCGGCGCTGCCCACATCCCTGCGGAACAGCTCGCCACGCACCTTAGGACTGACCGAGATCGCGGCGGCAGTGAGCTTCGTGACCGTCTCATCAGGCAGGACGGGTGCCATGGCCGCGCAGAAAGTCGCCATCACGGCGTCGTCGGTGATCGCGCCCGGCAGGGCGTTCCGCATCACCGGCCCGGTCTCGCCTCCTGGGCGACCGCGGCCGATCTCGGTGATGGCGCTCACGAACACCAGCGCGGTGATGCCGGCGGTGCCGTGGAAGCGGAGGTGGTCGGCGATGACGAGCCCGCCGTAGGACCACCCGACGACGGTCGCGGGCCCGGTGTGGTCGAGCACGGCTCTGAGGTCCGCGGCCCACCGGGAGGAGTCGCGGTAGTCGCCGAAGTCGTCTGATTCGCCGTGTCCCCGCAGGTCGATGGCGTAGGTGTGGAAGTCGGGCAGGTCCCAGACGGCACCCGTCTGCGCCCAGCCGTGCACGAGAACCACCGGCGGCGCGTCCGCCGGACCTGATTCACGTACGGCCAGCCGTCCCCCGCCGGTCGCCGTGACGTGTGTCAGCTGCACACACGTACGAACGACCTGGTCGGGGGACGCATTCCCGCCGGTCCTACTTGATGGCCGACTTGCTCTTCCACTGGTCCCACGAGAGCTGCCAGTCGTACCAGTCGAACTGCGGCGGCAGCGTCGTGATCGAACCGGTCACCTCGACCGGGTCACCGACGAGCGCGGAGTCGTAGTACGCCTTCGCGTCGGCTTCCAGCAGGTTCGCGCAGCCGTGCGAGGTGTTGTTCGTGCCGATGTTGGCCGCGTTGTCGTTGTTCTCGTGGATGAACTCGCCGTGGTTGGAGAACCGGACGGCCCACTTCTTCACGACGTTGGTGTAGCCGTAGCGCGGGTTGTCGAACGACCACGTGTCGTGCTTCGACATGACCACGAACGTGCCGTTCGGCGTGGTGAGCTCGGCATCGGCGTCCTTGCCGAAGGACGCCGGGTAGTCGGCGACCTGCGCGCCGTCCCGGAAGACCTTGAGCCGGTGCGTCGGGTTGTCGATCTTCACGACCTGGTTGCGGCCGATGGTGAAGTCGCTGGTCACGTCGGCCTTGCCGAACGCGCCGCCGCCGTAGTTGACGCCGTAGAGCTTGGCCTCGACCTTGACCGTGGTGTTGGCGGGCCAGTACTTCTCCGGCCGGTAGTGCACTTCCTGGGCGGTGAGCCAGGCCCACGAGCCCTGCACGTTCGCCGAGTTGGTGACCTTGAGCGCCTTCTCGACGGTCGCCTTGTCCTGCACCGGCGCCTCGAACTTGACCATGATCGGCGCCGCGACGCCGACGGTCTGGTTGTCGGAGGGCCAGAGCGTCGCGCGGGTCTGCGAACCGGGCGCGACGGTGGTGAACGAGCCCTTGAGCTCGACGGGCTTGCCGTCGGTGCCGACGACCTTGCCCGCGTAGCTGTACGTCTTGCCGTAGCCCAGCGGCTCGGCCGTCGTCCAGCCCGACTTGTCCTCGGTGAGGGTGCCCTTGACGTCGGCGCCCTCGGGTGACTTCAGTGCGACGGACTCGATCTTGCCGTCCACCACGGTGACCTGGACCGGGGTCGTGACCTGCACGTCCTTGGTTCCGTCGACCGGGGACAGGGTCACCTTCGCGGACGGCAACGAGCTGTCCGCCTTGGGTGTGCCCGTCTCGACACTCGAGCAGCCGGTCAGCAGCGTCAGTCCAGCGACCAGCGCGACAAGTGTTCTCTTCACGGTTTCGACCTCCCACCATGGTGGACGTCCAGCACCCCGTCGCGGTGTGAGTGACGTCAGTCACACCGGGCTCGGCAGCCTACGATCGAAGTCGTGAATCGACCTGTCGCAGTTGTGACCGGAGCAAGCGCGGGCATCGGCGAGGCCACCGCGCGGCGGTTGGCCGCCGAGGGCTTCCACGTCGTGCTCGGCGCACGTCGTCTGGACCTTCTTCACGTTATCGCGAAGGAGATCGACGGAACGGCCATCGAGCTGGACGTCACCGACGAGACCTCCGTCGCCGCCTTCGCGGACCGGGTACCCGAAGCGAACGTGCTCGTGAACAACGCGGGCGGTGCGCGCGGGCTCTCGACCGTGGCCGAGGGCGTCGCGGACGAGTGGCGCTGGATGTGGGAGGCGAACGTCCTCGGCACCCTGCTGGTGACCAAGGCGTTCATCCCGAAGCTGATCGCGTCCGGGGACGGGCACATCGTTTCTGTGACGTCCATCGCGGCGTACGAGGCCTACGACAACGGCTCGGGCTACACGAGCGCCAAGCACGCCCAGTCGGCGTTGCACCGCACGTTGCGCGGCGAGCTGCTGGGCCGGCCGGTGCGGATCACCGAGATCCAGCCGGGCATGGTCGAGACGGACTTCTCGGCGAACCGGTTCGGCGGCGACACCGAGCGCGCGGCCAAGGTCTACCAGGGCATCACGCCGCTGGTGGCGGACGACGTGGCGGACGTCATCGCGTTCGCGGTCACCCGGCCCTCGCACGTGAACCTGGACACGATCGTGCTCAAGCCGCGGGCCCAGGCCTCCGCGACTCGGGCACACCGGGAGTGAGCAGGTCCACGTCCAGCTGACGCAGCACGGGCTCGATGGGGTTCGCGAATCCCGTCGGGCCCGATCCGGCGACGTACAGGCCCACGACGGAGTTGTCGGCGTCGACCAGCACGGCGCCGGAGTCACCGTGGTCGCCGAAGCGTTCGGACGAGTGCACCCGGATCTGGTCGCGCAGGATCCGCACGCCGATCCCGTCACCGAAGTCGAGCCGCAGCGTCGAGTCCGTCGACTCGATCACGCCGTACGTGAGTTCGGTGGTGCGGCCGCGTTTGCGCACGGTGGAACCGATCTTCGCCCTGGCGCTGCCCGTGATCGCGCCGATGTCGAGGACCTCCGCGCGGAACGGCCTGGCGCCCATCCGCAGCCCCGCCGCCGACACCGCGCCCGCGAGCGCCGCCCGGTCCAGCACGGCGACCCGGTCGGCACCGGGCACCCCACCGTCCACTCTGGACGGATGCACGAACTCGTCGCCCACCGCCCACGAGTCGTCGACACAACCGACGTGGAAAGTGGTGAGCCCCAACACCTTCCCCGGCTCGCCGCGCGTGATCACGAACGCGCCGAGCGTGCCCGCGATCACGAACTCGCCGGCACGCTCGACCTCGGGCGGCACGACCCTGAACGACCTGGCCGGGCCGATGCCTATGCCACCCCGCAGCACCTGATGCCGTTCCGCCGCAACGGGTTGCTCCGCCTCGGTGCGACTGACCCTGGCCCGGTGCAGCACGATCGACTCCGCGACCACGTCGGTCGGCACGCCGCCGACCTCCACCGGGATCTGCTGCGGGTGGTCAGGTCCCTTGGCGCACACGTAGACCACGATCGCGGCCCTGCCCGTCGGGCGGCCGCGGGTGACCTTCTCCCCGATGTCGACGCCGATCACGCCCGGCCGGGACAGGAACTCGTCTTCGACCATGCGCTTGACCGGTCGGATGACCTCACGCGCGTTCTCGTCGAGGTAGCTCATGGCAACCCCCGTTCACCAAGCCGGACCTGAAACAGGCCCTACCTCAATGAAACACGCCAGGTAGCGGTTCGTCACACGGAGTCACCCGGACGGCCTCACAGTCGAACGCCTACGAAGACCGGTTCCGGGTGCAGCTCCACGCCGAACGCGGCCCGCACGCCGTCGCGCACCTCACGGGCGAGGTCCAGCAGGTCCTCGGTCGACGCGCCGCCGCGGTTCGTCAGCGCCAGCGTGTGCTTGCCCGACAACGACACCCGGCCGCCGGGGCCCTGGTGGCCCTTGCGGAAGCCCGCGCGTTCGATCAGCCACGCGGCGGAGAGCTTCCGGCGGCCGTGGCCCGCCGGGTAGCTCGGCACGTCGACGTCGGCACCGAGGCGTTCGGCGATGCGGATCAGCACGCTGGTGAACGTCGAGTCGTCGATGATCGGGTTGGTGAAGAACGAGCCGGCGCTCCACGTGTCGTGGTCGGTGGCGTCGAGCACCATGCCCTTGCCGCGCCGCAGTTCCAGCACGGCCTTGCGCGCCTCGTCCGCCGGCACGCGATCACCTTGCGCCACACCGAGGACGCGCGCCAGCTCGCCGTAGCGGATCGGCGCCGACATGCCCCCGGCGGTCAGCGAGAACCGGGTGCGCAGCACCACCGCGTTGTCCGTGCCCTTGAGCACACTGGTGCGGTAGTCGAGGCCCAGCTTGGCGGCGGGCACCTGGTGCACCTTGCCGCTGCGGCGGTCGAGGAGGTCCACCGACTGCAGCACCTGGGAGATCTCGACGCCGTACGCGCCGACGTTCTGCACGGGCGTGGCGCCGTTGAGGCCGGGGATGCCGGACAGGCACTCGAGCCCGCCCAGGCCCTGCGCGACCGCCTCGGCGACGACCGCGTCCCACTCCTCGCCCGCCTCGACGGTGAACTGGACGATGCCGCCGCCCAGCGGGTCGAGCCGGAAACCCTTGTTGGCGACGTGCACCACAGTGCCGTCGAAGCCGCCGTCGGAGATCACGAGGTTGGACCCGCCACCGAGCACGAGGACCTTCTCGTCGGCGGCGGCGTCGGCTGTTCGCACGGCTTCGACCAGCTCAGCGGCGGTCGTGGCGTGGACGAACCGCGCGGCCGGGCCACCGAGTCGGAGCGTGGTGCGCTCGGCCAGAGGTACGGACTGCGTGGTGGTCACAGACGTCAACGGTAGCCTCCGCGACATGGCACGCCGCATCGAGCACCACACCACGTCACCCCATTCGGCGGAGAAGGTCTTCGGGGCGATGGTCGACGAGACCTACCTGCGGGACCGGCTGGCCGCGATCGGCGGCAAGGACGCCCAGCTCGTGACGTACTCCAGCACCGGCGAGAAGACGTCGTACCAGCTGAAGCAGGGTGTGCCCGCGGAGCACGTGCCCTCGGCGGTCAAGGCGGCGCTCGGTGGCGACCTGGTGATCCAGCGCACGGAGACGTGGGCGGCGGGCGCCGGCACGGTCGAGGTGACGGTCAACGGCGTGCCCGGCCGCCTCGAGGGCGCGTTCACCGTCCTGGACAACGGATCCGGCTCGAAGGTCACCCTCTCGGGGGAGGTCAAGGTCAGCATCCCGTTCCTGGGCGGCAAGATCGAGAAGCTGATCGCCGAGCAGGTCGCGGTGCTGCTCGACAAGGAGAGCGGGTTCACGTCGCAATGGCTCGCAAGCCGCGGCTAGCCGCCGGCCGGGCCCGCGCGCTCGGCGTTCCGACCCGCGGCACGACCAACCCGAACCGCCTGCGCCGGGTCGACCGGTGGATGACCGGGACGCTGTCCGGCTTCCTGCTGGACGCGGCCGACCCGCTCGTGGTCGACCTCGGGTACGGGGCGACGCCGATCACCACCGTCGAGCTGGCCACGCGCCTGCGGGCCGTCCGTCCCGACGTGCGCGTGCTCGGGCTGGAGATCGACCAGGACCGGGTGGACGCGGGCAAGGCCGTCGCCGCACCGCCGTTCCTCGACTTCCGGCGCGGCGGCTTCGAACTGGCCGGGGCGCGCCCGGTGTTGCTGCGCGCCTTCAACGTGCTGCGCCAGTACACGGAGGAGCAGTCGTTCGAGGCGTGGGACACGATGCTCTCGCGCCTGGCTCCCGGCGGGTTGATCGTCGAGGGGACCTGCGACGAGATCGGGCGCCGGTGCACCTGGGTGACGCTGTCCGCCGACGGGCCCCTGCGGTTCACGCTGGCGTGCAAGCCGTCCGGCATCGACGTGCCGTCCGACCTCGCCGAGCGCCTGCCCAAGGCGCTGATCCACAAGAACGTGCCGGGTGAGCGCGTGCACGCGCTGCTGACCGAGCTGGACGCCTGCTGGGCCACCGCGGCGCCGTTCGCCCCGTTCGGGCCTCGGGCGCGGTGGGTGGAGTCGGCTCGGCTGCTGCGCGAACGCGGCTGGCCGGTGCTGGACGACCGGCGGCGGTGGCGGCTCGGCGAGATCACGCTCGAATGGGCGGCCGTCGCACCCCAAGTGCTGTGACCGTCGGCCTTTGCCCCGTCTTTCGACGGTCAGACGGGTGCATCGCGGCGCCGGCCCCGCGTCCTCGTACTGGTTGTACGGGGGCGCGGGGCCGGTGTCGCGAGGTGCCCCGCTGAGCGCCGAAATACGCGGTGAAGGTCGGCGGTCACAGCACTAGTCTGGGTTCGTGGACTTCGTCGCGCAGATCGAGACCCAGGCTTCGTTGATGCGTTCGGCCGCTGTGAAAGCCGGTCCGGACGCCCCCGTTCCCACATGTCCTGAGTGGACGGTGCTCGACCTCGTGCGGCACCAGGCCGAGGTGCACACGTGGGCGGCGCAGGCCGTCGTCACCGAGCCCGAGGCGGGCCGGCCGGCGTGGCCCACGGCTCCGCAGGACTGGGACGAAGCCTTCTCCTGGTGGGAAAGCGGCACGGCCCTGCTCCTCGAACGGTTGCGCTCCACTCCGCCGGACCGTCCGGCGTGGACGTTCCAGGGCCCCTCGCTCGCGAGCTTCTGGGCGCGCAGGCAGGCGCACGAGACGTCGATCCACCGCCTGGACGCGGAGCTCGCGACCGGTCACGAGCTGCCGTCGCTGGTCTTCGACTCGGAGTTCGCCGCGGACGGCATCGACGAGATGCTCACGATCATGATGCCCCGCCAGCTGGTGCTGGGCCGGGTCATCGAGGCGACCGGCCGGGTGCTCGTGCACGCCGCCGACGCGGGCCGCAGCTGGCAGGTCTGGCTCGCGCCCGGTGAGCCGCTGGTCGCGACCGGCGTGCTGGACTCGGCCGTCGACGCCGACGTCACCCTCGCGGGCACCGCCGACGCGGTCTACCGCGCGCTGTGGGGCCGGCCGACGCACGCGATCGTGACCGGAGACGAGTCGCTGTTGGCGGCGCTGCCCAGGCCGTGAATACTTCTGCGGCGTGTCATCGCCTGAGCGTCGCTATGTGATCACCTTCGGCTGCCCGGACCGCACCGGCATCATCGCGAGGATCTCGTCGTTCCTCGCGGAGAACGGCGGCTGGATCGTCGAGGCCGCGTACCACACCGACCCCGAGACGGGCTGGTTCTTCACGCGCCAGGAGGTCCGCGCGGACTCCCTGCCGTTCGGCGTGGACGAACTGCGCTCCCGCTTCGCCGACGTGGCCGCGTCGCTGGGCGCGCAGTCGACCTGGACGGTGACCGACACGGGCGAGCGCAAGCGCGTGGTCATCCTGGTGTCGAAGGAAGGCCACTGCCTGTACGACCTGCTGGCCCGCGTCGCGACCGGCGAGCTGGACGTCGAGGTGTCCGCCGTCATCGGCAACCACCCGGAGCTCGGCGACATCACGCGCGCGCACGGCATCCCGTTCCACCACATCCCGTTCCCGGCCAGCGACCCCGAGGGCAAGCAGGCGGCGTTCGCCCAGCTACGTCAGCTGGTGGAGAAGCACGACCCGCACGCCGTGGTGCTGGCGCGCTTCATGCAGATCCTGCCGCCGGAACTCTGCGCGGCCTGGACCGGCCGCACGATCAACATCCACCACAGCTTCCTGCCGTCGTTCATCGGCGCCCGCCCGTACCACCAGGCGCACCGCCGCGGCGTGAAGCTGGTGGGCGCGACGTGCCACTACGTCACGGCCGACCTGGACGCCGGGCCGATCATCGAGCAGGACGTGATGCGCGTGCACCACGGCGACTCGGTGGCGGACATGGTGCGCAAGGGGCGTGACATCGAGAAGGTGGTGCTGGCGCGCGGGTTGCGCTGGCACCTGGAGGACCGCGTGCTGGTGCACGGCAACCAGACGGTGATCTTCTAGGAACCGGGGTCTCGGGGGAGACGCGTTGACGGAGAACGAGAACAACCGCGGGTGGCAGTGGCTGCTGCCCGTCAGCCTGGTGGCCGACGTGTCGGCGATCGTGACGGTGCTGTCCGGATCGGCGTCGACGGCGGCGCTGGTGATCGGAGTCGTCGCACTGCTGATCGGCGCGGGCCTGGTCGCCGCGAAGATCGGCAAACCGGTCGACAAGGTGGTCCTGCTGGCAGTCGTCGGCATCATCGCGGGAACGGCGGCGGTCACGGTCGTCGCCACCCGCGCCCTGACGGTCGTGCCCGGTCAGGCTTCGGGCACGACCACGTCCGGTTCCACCACCACGACGGCTTCCTCGACCGGCACGGGTTCCTCCCCGGCCGTTCCGACCCCGACCACCACGCCTCCGCCGTCGCAGGAGGCGCCCGGAGTCAAGCGGACGAGCAAGGACAGGCTGATCCAGCTCACGCGGGGCTACGGGGTGGACCTCGACTCGGGGGCGCTGGACTGGGGTGCGGTGAGGACGAACGCGTCGGACGAGAGGTACGACCTGTCCTACGACGGCTACAACCTCATCGCGCGGGGACACCTGGCGCCCGTCAAGGCGGACGCGACCCTCGACGACTGCGTCAGCGCCGGGTACAAGAGCTCGATGAGCGGCAAGGAGATCGCCCCCGACGCCACGTTCTGCGTGAAGACCAACGGCAAGACGTTCGCCCGCGTCCGGCTCGCGGACGTGAAGAGCGGAGAACTGCTCG
The DNA here is from genome assembly GCF_040682435.1 of Lentzea sp. NPDC051208. Lineage (NCBI taxonomy): Bacteria > Bacillati > Actinomycetota > Actinomycetes > Pseudonocardiales > Pseudonocardiaceae > Lentzea > Lentzea sp. NPDC051208. Next base: position 389,707 of record NZ_JBFBAW010000003.1, read on the forward strand.
CGCTGGACGCTCTGGTGTGGAGCCCGAAGACCTAGCACGAGCAGTTCGTCCCTCAGATCTTGTTCGCGGCTCGGCCCACCGCCTCCACCAGCCACCCCGCGTCCTCCGCCGACATCACGGCGGGCGGGGTGAAGCAGACGGTCCGGCCCCGGAAGTCCGCGAGCACCCGCGACCGCAGCAGCTCACCGGTGAAGACGTCGGCGGCCCGCTGGTCCGGCAGCTCGACGCCGAGCAGCAGGCCGCGCCCGGTCGCGTGCGCCTTGCCGGCGACGACGGCGCGCAGCCCGAAGAGCAGCTCGTCGCCGAGCAGCTTGGCGCGTTCCACCAAGCCTTCGGACGCCGTGACGCGCAGGCAGGCGTTGACGGCGGCGGAGGCCAGCGGTGACACGGCCTCCGAGCCGCGCCGCAGCGGCACCTCGACCTCGGCCGAGGCGACCACGGCGGCGATCGGGAGCACGCCGCCGGACAGGCCCTCGCCGACCAGCATGATGTCCGGCGTCACGCCGTCCAGGTCGACACCCCACCACACGCCGAGGCGGCCGAGGCCGGAGCGCGTCTCGTCCACGACGAGCAGGGCGCCGGCCTCGCGGCACACCTCGGCCACGGAGCTCAGGTAGCCCGTCGGGGGCAGCGTGGCGCCGCGGACCGGTTCGACGAGAACGCACGCCGGTGGTCCGGAGGCCAAGGTGGCGCGCAACGTGTCGATGCCGCCGTACGGGACGTCACCGGTGGTCAACACTCGTGGGCGGCCGTTCGCCTGTGCGAGGGCCACGGCGAACTGGGCGGCCTCGGAGGCCGACGCGAAGGTGTGGACGTGGTCGAGCCCGTTCGGGGTGACCAGGTCGAGCATCAGGCGGTCCAGTAGCGACGGCCGGCGCACCTGGCCGACGACGGCCTGCACGACGGCGGGGTGGGCGTGGCCGAGCAGGGGGACTCCGTACCCACCGCAGTCCAGGTATTCGACGCGGTGGGGATCCACGACTCGGGCGCCTCTGGCAACGCATCCGGTCAGCAGTTCGGTGGCCATTGCGGGGAACCTTTCCTGGGCAGCGCGGCGCGCGGCCGCTCGTCTCGGGATGGCGAGCGGACCTCAGTTCCCACCAACTCATTCGGATTGCACGGCCCGTTGGTTCGCCCGAGGCATAGGCTTTTTCCCGTGCGGATCGAAATCACCGACCTCGACCAGCTGCGGGCAGCCTCTGACCTGCGCAAAGCCGTCATCATCGGACTGGACCTGACTCGCGAGGACGTGCGGGTGCCGTTCGACGGGGCCCTGCTGCTCGGCTGCACCCTCAGCGAGACGATGCAGCGCAGGGCGGAAGCCGCGGGAGCGCTGGTCTTCCCGGTCATCCCGGACCTGCCCTACGACGTCTACCGGTCGAAGCTGTACACGCCCGCGGAGCTGTTCGCGGGCTTCGACCCGGCGAACCCGAAGTCGTACGCGGACACCCCGGACGCGGAGATCTACCGGCACAGCAAGCAGCAGGGCCACCACCCCGACCCGTTGCACGCGCTGGCCGAACGCCTGCACGACCACTCGATCACCGAGGCCCTCGACGACACGCTGACGGGCTCGCCGATCGCGGTCATGGGCGGCCACGCGCTCGCCCGCGGCTCCGCCGGCTACCGCGACGCCGTCGCACTGGGTGCCGCGCTGGGCAACGCGGGCTTCACCGTGCTGACCGGCGGCGGGCCGGGCGCGATGGAGGCCGTGCCGCTCGGCGTCCGGCTTGGCGAGGTGAACACCGACGTCCTCGACACCATCGCGCAGGCCCCGACGTTCGGCAACGACGACGAGTCGATCGGCCGGTGGCTCGCGGCGTTCCCGGAGATCCGCAGCTTCGACACCCCGCGCACGATCGGCATCCCGACGTGGTTCTACGGCCACGAGCCGCCCAACCCCGCCTGTGAGCTGCACGCGAAGTACTTCGCGAACTCGGTGCGCGAGGAGGGCCTGCTGACCGTCGCGACCGGCGGCATCGTCTACACGCCGGGCAAGGCGGGCACGGTCCAGGAGGTCTTCCAGGACTTCACGCAGAACTACTACGGCAGCGTCGGCCCGGCCGCGCCCATGATCTTCCTGGGCAAGGCGTTCTGGACCGACGAGATCCCGGCCGCGCCGCTCGTGATGAAGCTCGCGGCGGGCCGGGAGGCCGAGCAGTGGATCCTCGTCACGGACGACGTGGACGAGGCGATCGAGCTACTGCTCAAGTACACGGGCTAGATCGGGGAGGACCTCGGCTCCGGTGAGCTTCATCAGCACGTCACCGGGGATCAGGATCTTGCTGCCGCGAATGCCGCTGCCCACGATCAGTTCGGGGGCGGCGGCCACCTCGGGCGAGACGAGGATCGGCCAGTCCGCGGGCACACCGATGGGCGTGATGCCGCCGTACTCCATGCCGGTCAAGGCCACGGCCTCGTCCATCGGCGCGAACGACGCCTTGCGCGCGTCGAGCCTCTTGCGGATGACGCCGTTCACGTCCGCACGCATGGTCGCGAGCACCATGCAGGCCGCATAACGAACCACGTCGCCGCGCTTGCCCGCGACGACGACGCAGTTCGCCGACGCCGCGAGCGGCGAACCGTAGTGCGCGCAGAACTCCGCGGTGTCGGCGAGCGTCGGATCGATCTCGGCGACGGCGACGCGATCAGCGCCGTCCAGGGTCTTCAGGGCGGCCGCGACCGGTTCGGGCACCAGGTCGAGGCGCGACAGCACGGGGACGGGTTCCAGCGATCCAGCGATGGTCCACACGCGGTCCATCCTGCCAAATTCACTTTGACCTTGACGTTGCGTCAACCCTTACCGTCATTTCCAGAGCGCGAAGGGGGAACCGAAATGGCCTGGTCGATCGCCCAGGTGGCCCGGATGTCGAAGGTGACGTCCAGGACGCTGCGGCACTACGACTCGATCGGCCTGCTGCCGCCGGCCTGGATCGGCGACAACGGTTACCGCTACTACGAGAAGGAACAGGTGCACCGCCTGCAGCAGATCCTGCTGCTGCGCGACCTGGGCCTGGGTCTCGACGTGGTGGCGGAGATGCTCGACGGCACGGACCAGCTGACCGTCCTGCGCAACCACCACCGGTGGCTGCAGGGCGAACGACAGCGGCTGGACCGGCTCGCGAGCACCGTCGCGCGGACGATCGAAGAACTGGAAGGAGGGGATGAGGTGAAGATGGAAGAGCTGTTCGACGGCTTCGACGCGAAGAAGCAGGAACGGCACGAGGCCGAGCTCGTCGAGCGCTACGGCGACGGTGCGCGGGAGCACATCGCCGAGAGCCGCAAGAGGATGCAGGGCTGGACGCGCGCCGACGCGGACCAGTTCATGGCCCAGTGGCGGGAGATCGCCGAGGAACTCGGTGCGCTGTTCACCGCGGGCACGGCGATCGACGCTCCTCGGACGCAGGAGCTGGTCGACCGCCACTACCGCTGGATCTGCCTGAGCTGGACGCCCAACCGGGAGTCCTACAAGGGCCTCGGCGACCTCTACGTCGACTCGGACGAGTTCCGGGTCAACTTCGAGGTCGGTGGCGACAACATGGCCGAGTGGCTGCGTGACGCCATGGCGCACTACGCCGAGACGCGCCTGTAGAACATTGCCGGGAGCTGCAGATCCCGGCTACTCGGCCAGGCCGAACGCCTTCAGGGCCTCCCGGTTGAACGCCGGCAGGTCGCCGGGGTTGCGGGACGTCACGAGCGTCCACCCGTTCATGTCGCACACCCGGACCTCTTCGTCGGCCCAGTCACCGCCCGCGTTGCGGATGTCGGTCCGCAGGCTCGGGAACGAGGTCAGCATCTTGCCGCGCACCACGCCCGCCTCGACCAGGAGCCACGGCCCGTGGCAGATCGACGCGATGGGTTTGCCCGCGGCGACGAGAGCCTTCACCAACTCGACCGCGTCGTCGTCCATGCGGAGGAAATCGCTGTTCGCCACGCCGCCGGGGATGACGGCACCGTCGTAGTCGTTGGCGTCAGCGTCGGCGAAGGTCGTGTCGACGGGGAACGCGTCGGCGGGTGTGAGGTGGTTGAAGCCACGCACTTCGCCGAGCTTCGGCGCGAGCAGGCGCGGTACTCCGCCGGCCTTCTCGACGTGCGCCCACGGATCGGTGAGCTCGACCTGCTCAATGCCCTCTTCGGCCACCAGGAACGCGATCTTCTTCTGTTCGACCATGCACTTCGGCTACCCGGCGAGGAAGGAGGCCAACCGGTGCCGGATCTCGGTCCGATGGGTGATCATCGGTGAGGGCGAGTCGATCAGCCACAGTTCGCCGTCCGGGAACGCGGCCGCGGTCGCCTTCGCCACGTCCTCGGGGTGCAGCGGGTCGCCGACGGCCCCGATGACGAGCACCGGAGCGGACACCGCGGCCAGCACGGAGGCGTCGGGAACGGCCACCTGGCCCGGCAGCTGCTCGGCGGCGGCCGCCAGCCGGGTCAGCGCGGCCCTGCGCTCGGCCACGTAGATCGGGGGCCCGACGGTCAGGTCGGACAGCTGCTGGAGCGTGAACGGCTGCCGGGGCTGGTCGAGCACCGCGGGCAGCAGCAGCGCGACGCGCCGGAAACGATCGGGTTCGTGCGACATCAGCCGGACCAACGCGCCGGCGCCCAGCGAGACACCGACGGCCTGATCAGCGGGAACGGTGCCCAGATCGGCCGCGATCCGGCCGTAGTCCCAGTAGCCCTCAGGTGCGTCCGGGGCGTCGCCGTGCGAGGGCAGGGTCACCACGACGCGGGTGCCGGGGAGCCCGGAGGCGGGAATCCTCGCCTCGCCGGGCGTGGCGCCGAGCCCGTGGGCGACCAGGGTCACCGGTGAGCCGGAGCCGTACGAGTGGGTGATCACCAACGGGGGCCGCGCTGGACCTCGATCAGCTTCGGGCGCACGTCCACCATGTACACGAGCACCGCGATGAGGCCGGCCAGCCAGAAGATCGACCCGACCCCACCGGGGCCGAACAGCAGCAACGCCGCCGCGCCGCCTCCGGTGATACCCAGCCAGGCGGGCTTGGTCATCCGCTCGGCCGCCGTGTAGGCGTCCACGCGCTGGGTCAGCGCGTGGAAGAACGCGAACAGCCCCATGATGCTGAACACGAGGTCGAACACGAAGTACACGACGGTGTCGAGGTACCAGATGCTGAAGATCGGGATTTCGAACACGCAACCAGACTACGTGCACGTACGCCGGGAGGGGAGCAGCCCTCGCGGACTGCTCCCCTCCCGGTGACTTTTCAGCGACTCACTTGGTGGTGTCAGGCGTGGTCTTCTTCGGCGCGGCGGTCGTGCTCGTGGCGCGGGTCGTCGTCGCCGGCTTGCGGGGCGCGGTGCGGGCCGCGGTCTTGCGGGTGGTGCTGCGGACCTCGTGCGCGGCCTCGCCACCGACCTCGACGATCTCCTCCGCCAGCTTCTCGGCCGCGTCCTCGACCTCGTGGGCGACCTTCTCGCCGACCGAACGGGTGCGGCGGGTCACCTTGCCGAGGACGTCGTCCGCGATCACGCGGGCGTCGGCGGCAGCGGAACCGGCGCGCTTCTGCGCGGCCTCGACGGCGTGCTCGACCTGCTCCACGGCCTGCTTGACCTGCGGCTGGGCCTTGATCTGCTCCAGCGTCTGCTCGCCCTGGTCGGCGAGGTAGGTGTACAGGTTCACCGCGGAGGCGGTGTAGGCGTCGACGAGCTTCTTGAGCTCCGCCGGCTGCAGCTTGTCGCGCAGGTCGGTCAGCTCGGTCGGGAGGTCCTTGGCCTGGGTGCGGGCCTCTTCGGCGCGCTCCTTGGCCTTGGTCAGGGCCTCGACGACCGCCTTGGCGGCGAGGTCACCGGCACCGAGCGCGGCGAGCAGCGCCTGGCGTGCGGCGTGGGCGCCCTGCTCGGCGGCCTTGCGAACGTCGTCCTGGGTGAGCTTCGGCATGGAGATCAGTCCTCCTCGTTGGTGGCGGTGTTCTCCCGCCTGAAAGATTCGTAGACGTCGAGCAGCACCTGCTTCTGCCGCTCGGTCAGATCGGTCGCGGCGACGATGGCGTCCGCCAACGCACCGCCTTCGCGCTGCTGGAGGATCCCGGCCTCGACGTAGAGCACTTCGGCCGAGATGCGCAGGCCCTTGGCGATCTGCTGGAGGATCTCCGCGCTGGGCTTGCGCAGACCTCGCTCGATCTGGCTGAGGTATGGGTTGGAGACACCCGCCTGCTTCGCCAACTCCCGCAGGGAGATCTTGGCGGTGTTGCGCTGCTCGCGGATGTACTCACCGATGTTGCGGCCGAGGTCCGCGACTGCTTTGTCGATGGACTTGTCCACTGTTCCCGCTCCCGTTCCTCGTGCCACCAACCACGTTAGCGATGAGTGCTAGCAGTTGCAAGCACCCTGCTAGCAACTGCTGCGTGTGCTCCGCCACAGGGATACCGTGGGAGGTGACATGGACGACGCCGGGGCCTTGCGCACCGAGCTGGCCAACCACCTGCTCGGCGATGGAGTGCTGCGCGACCCCAAGTGGCACAAGGCTTTCCAGGCCGTCCCACGGCACGAGTTCCTGCCGCGCTTCTACCGCCAGCTGCACAACGGCGACTGGGAGCAGCTCACCGCGAGCGACCCCGGCTGGCTGGAGCTCGTCTACGCCGACCGGGTGTGGGTTACCCAGTTCGACGGCGACGACACGGTGACCGGCGGCACACCGACCTGCTCGTCCAGCATGCCCACGATCATGGCGATCATGCTGGAGGCGCTGGACGTCCACACCGGACAGTCGGTGCTCGAGGTCGGTACCGGCACCGGGTACAACGCGGCTCTGCTGTGCCACGCCGTCGGTTCGGGCAACGTCACCACGATCGACGTCGACCCGAACATCTCGCGGCGAGCGCGCGAACGTCTGCACGCCAACGGTTTCTTCCCCACCTGCGTGACGGGCAACGGCGCGCTCGGCCACCCGGACCGCGCACCGTACGACCGCCTGCTGGCCACCTGCTCCGTCGCGACGATCCCGCTCGCCTGGCTGGAGCAGACGGCACCGGGCGGCCTGGTGGTCACCACGCTGCACCGTCCGATCGGCGCGGGGCTCGTCCGCATCGTCTCCAATGGCGACGGCACCGGCGAAGGACGCGTGCTCACCGAGGACGGGCGCTTCATGCCGTTGCGCGCGCACGCCCACCCACCGGCGCCGGCCGGAGCAGGCACGTTCGACCGCCGCACCACCACGCTGCCGTTCAACACCGTGCTCGACCCGGCCAGTCCCTTCGAGTTCTTCGCGGGCATCTCGCTGCGGGACGTCGTCGCGGGGCCCGACTGGTTGGCCCATTCGGACGGATCCTGGGTGCACCACCACGGTTCCCGCGTCGACCAGGGCGGCCCGCGCCGGCTGTGGGACATCGCGGAGGACGCGCTCGTCACCTGGCACGACCTGGGCAAACCCCGCCGCGGCCAGTTCGGGATCACGATCGGGCCCGACGGGCAGCACCTCACCCTGGGCGATCTCCGGTGGCAGCTGTGATCAACAACCAAACGTCACGACACGGGTCACTGAATCGGCCCCCAGCGGATGCGGTGCGTCATGATGCGACGCATGTCCAGATTCCGTCAGCAGGCGTTGCTGACCGGTTGCGTGCTGACCGCGCTCCTCACCGCGGCCGGGCTGTTCGTGACCGATCACGGCATCAACGCGCACCTGTGGCTGATCGTGCTCGCGCTGGCGTTCCTGGGCTTGCTGGCTCTGCTCGATCCCTGGGTCCGCCGCCGGCACAACGCCGCGCTGAGCACCGACGAGCACCTCGACGCGGCGTGCCGCGCGCTCGCCGTCGGCCTGCAGGCCCAGTGGGACGAGGAGGTCCGCTCGCGCGGCCTCACCGATCCTGACCTGCTCGACCTGCACTGGATCGCGCCCGACCTGGACGTGAGCGACGAACCGGCCGCGCCGCCGGGACGCAGCGACGCGGTCGTGGACGCGTTCCAACGCCAGATCAACCGGCGCATGGTGATCATCGGCGGGGCCGGCACCGGCAAGTCGACGGTCGCGATGCTGCTGACGTGCGGACTGCTGGACCGCTACGACGGCGGCATGGTGCCGGTGCTGCTGCCTCTGTCCACGTGGAACCCGGCGGTCGAGGACATCCGCACGTGGCTCACGCGCAGGCTGTACGAGGACCATCCGGCGTTGCGCAACACCGAGCTGTACGGCAGCTACGCCGGTGACCTGCTGATCGAGCAGCACCTCGTCCTGCCCGTGCTCGACGGTCTCGACGACATCCCCGCGCACCAGCGCGCGGACGCTCTCGCGCGGATCGCCAAGGCGTTCCCCGCCAAGCGCCCGCTGGTGCTGACCTGCCGCACGGACGAGTTCGCGCAGGCCGTCCACCTCGCCGGTCCGCTGCCCGGCGCGGACGTCGTCGAACTGGCCCCGCTCGACCTGGACGAGGTCGCCGCCTACCTGCGGGCGAGCGCCGACAGCTGGGGTGCGGCGCGCTGGGAACCGGTGTTCATCCAGCTGCGCGAGGAGCCGGACGGCAGGCTCGCGGACGCGCTGTCGACGCCGCTCACGATGTGGCTCGCCAGCGTGGTCTACGCGGACAGCGAGGCGGAGCCGACCGAACTGATCGACCGCGGCCGTTTCCCGGACGCGCGGGCGATCTCCGACCACCTCTGCGACGAGCTGGTGTCGCGGGCGTTCGGCAACAGGGCGTTCGCGCACCACGCCAGGGCCACGCAGGTCTGGCCGCGGGACAGGGCGCGCAAGTGGCTCGAGTTCCTGGCCCACGAGATGCGCGACCGCGGCATCCGCGAGCTGGCCTGGTGGGAGCTGCGCCGGTCGGTCGGCAACACGTGGCTCGCCGTGCTCGGCGCGCTGGTGCTGGGCGCGATCGGCGGGTTCGGCGTCGGCTGGCTGATGGCGTACTCGATCACGCCGTCACTCGCCCCGATCACCGGCCTGGTCGCGGGCATCGGTGTCGGCGCCGCCGCGCTGACCGCGTCGCACGAACGCAAGGCCAAGCCGCGGCTGGGGATCTGGCGCAGTCTGCTGCTCGTCCCGGGCGTCGTCGGACTCGCCGCCGGACTCGTCTTCGGTGCCCTGTACGGACTTTCCGCCGGGCTCGTGGTCGGCCTCGGGCTCGCCGTCGCGATCGCCCTGCGGTTCGCGTTGTCGAGCGCCACCGAGCTGTCGCAGGCCTCCAGTCCTCAGTGGACGATGGCGCGCGACCGGATCGCCGTCTGGACCGGATCTCTCGTGCTGGCCGTGGTGTTCGGATCGGCGGCGGCGCTGGTCTTCGGCCCCGCCCAGACCGGCATGGTCGGGCTGGGGCTCGCGTCCGGGCTGATGCTCGGGTTCGCGCTGGCCGTGCTGCACCTGCGCTGGTGGTGGTTCACCGTCGCCCGGATCTGGCTGGCACTGCGCGGGAAGCTGCCCTGGGAGCTGATGGTCTTCCTGGAGGACGCGCGCAAGCTCGGCGTGCTCTGCCGGGCGGGAGCCTGCTACCAGTTCCGGCACGGACTGGTGCAGGACCGCCTGGCAGAGCACGAGGAGACGTCCAGGACTACTCGGTCCGCAGGCCCAGCGCTCCGGTCGCCCTTCTCAGCGAAGGCAACGTCAGAGCAGTGACCAGCACGACCAGCCCGACAGAAATGCCGGTGACGGTCCCGATGCCCGCCCAGTCGTAAGCCACCTCGGTGCCGAACACCCGCGTGACCAGTACTCCGAGCAGGATGCCGGTGCCCACCGACACCACCGTGGAGATCACCAGCGGGATCGCGTTCTGCCACACCAGCGACCAGGCGAGCGTGCCGCGCGGCACGCCGCTGGCCGCCATCACGGCGAGCGGACGGCGTCGTTCCCGCACCTGCTCCAGCGCCACGACCAGCAGTGACGCTCCTGCGAGCAACAACGTGATCAGTGCGGCGGCGTACAACGCCCTGCGCAACGCGAGGAACACCTGCTCGATCTCCGCCGAGTCGTCCTGGCCGACGTAGTAGGTGTACACCCGCCAGGAATAAGGCGCGATGGCGTTGCGCACGTGCTCCGCGACGTCCGGCACCGCCGTGTCCAGCTCGGCCTGCACCTCGGTGGTCGCGTCGGCGAGGCTCATGCCCCTGGCCGCGGCCGGGGTGAGGTAGAGACCGGAGCGGCTCCCGGTCGACTGCTCCAGCGCCGGCACCGTCCAGGTGGTGCCGTTCTCCTCGAACTCGAGCACGTCACCGGGCTTGGCGTCGTCGCGGCCCTCCTCGGACGGCACGTTGAAAGCCTTGCCGTCCGCGCAGTCCGGGACGTTCGCCATCGACTTGAGCGCAGCGCACGAACCGATGACGATGCTGGTGTAGTTGTCGCCCGGCACTGCCGCGTACGTGCGCGTCAGTTCGTGCACGCCCACCACTCCCGGGGTCTTGGCGAGCACGTCCGCCAGGTCCCGGACCACGACGGTCTCGTTCACCGAGACGGCGAGGTAGCGGAAGTTGGCCTCCGCCGCCTGCTCGGCCTTCACCTCGTGTTCGACGCCCGCGAAGATCACCTGCAACGTCACGGTGCCCGCGAGCACCACCGCCACCCCGCCGACGACCCGAGCCGCCGTGCCCGCGTCGAGCTGCAACCGGCGCACGGCCAGCTGCAACGCGGGGGTGGCGCCGCGCATCCGGTACACCACACGTTCGACCAGCCACGGCAACAGCACCGGGATGGCGAACATCAGCAGCACGACCCCGAGCACGACCGGCCACTGGGTGGGCCTCGACTTCTCGTCAAGAACACCGAACTGGCTCGCCAGCAGCCCCGCGCCGGCCAGGGCGGGCACGACCCGCCACCACAGCCTGCGCCGCACCGGCTTCTGCTCCCGCACTACGCCGAGAGGTTCGACGATCGTGCGGCGCATGGCGACCACCGAGGTCAGCACGGCCAGCACCGGCACGGCGACCACGACGGTGAGCGTCAACGGCAGCGTCGGCGTGAGATCGCTCGGGAACACCGCCATCTCGGGCAACGGGATGTCATCGGCGAACGGGCGGAACGCGAACATCAGCCCGAACCCGACGACCAGTCCCACCAGCGCACCGGCCAGCGCCTCGCCGGACGCGATCAGCCTGACCCGCGTCGCCCCCGCTCCGACCAGCCGCAGCGCCGCCAGCCTGCGGTCACGCTGGGCCGCCGCGAGCCTGGTCGCGACGCTGACGAACACCAGCACGGGGAACAGCAGCACGACCATGCCAACGATGCTGAGCATCAGCAGGATGGTCGGCAACCCACCGCCGAGACCCGTCCGGCCGAAGCCGTAGACCTGGTTGCTCTTCGTGGGCTCGATCGTCGAGTCACCCGCAAGGAACCGCAGGTCCTGCGGGCCGTCCATGCCCGCAGGACCGAACGTGCCGATCACCTTCTGCGGGAAGCGCGGCCGCAACAGCTCGCCCTCCGGACTCGCCAGCAGCTGCGCGAGCCGTGGCGAGACGACGACCTCCCCGTCGCCCGGCAACCGGTCGACGCCGGCGGGCTTCGGCGCGTCCTGCGCGAGCACGCGGACGTAAGAGCCCCGGACGTGGTCGGACCGGAACGCCACCACCGCGTCCTCGATCAGCAGCGGCGCGGCCCCGGAACCCTTCGACACGACGTCACGGGCGTCCGCGCGCAGGTCGCGGTTGCCGAACGCGGTGGGGATCGACGCGGCGACCAGCAGCACCGCCACGCACATCCCGATGCCGGCACCTTGGAGCAGGAGCCTCACCCAGGACTTCCGGCTGCCCCCGACAGCCAGCCGGACGCCCAGGGCGAGGTCGCTGAGGACGCGGTTCACCTGACGAACTCCACGTCCCGTGAACGGCCGTCGCGCACCACGACCTCGCGGTCCGAGTACGCGGCGACCCGCGGTTCGTGCGTGACCAGCACGACGGCCGCGCCGGTCTCCCTTGCCGCGGTCGTGAGCAGGTGCATCACCCGCTCGCCGTTGAGCGAGTCGAGTGCGCCGGTCGGTTCGTCGGCGAAGATCACCTTCGGCGCCGTGACCAGCGCACGTGCCACCGCGACCCGTTGCCCCTGGCCGCCGGAGGTCTCGCCGGGCCGCTGGTCCGCGACCTCGTCGACCTCCAGCCGGGCCATCCACTCCTTCGACGCGCGCTCGGCGTCCCTGCGCTTCATGCCGCTCAGCCGCAGCGGCAGCGCGACGTTCTCCAGGCAGGTGAGCTCCGGCACGAGCTGACCGAACTGGAAGACGAACCCGAACTCGGTGCGACGCAACTCGCTGCGGTCGCCGTCGCTCATCCCGGTCAGGTCGCGGCCGCGGTAGGTGACCGTGCCGGAGTCCGGCGGCAGGATGCCCGCGAGGCAGTGCAGCAGGGTGGACTTGCCGGACCCCGACGGGCCCATGATCGCGACGACCTCGCCCTCGCGGATCGAGATGCCGGCACCGTCCAGCGCGTTCGTCTTCCCGAACGACTTGCAGAGGCCCTCAGCGGTGAGCAGGGACGTCATCGGGCCACCTCCTCGGCGAGTTTGTCGAGGCGGGCCGCGGTCAGTTCGAGCCACCGCAGGTCCGCTTCGAGGTGGAACAGGGCGAAGTCGCAGATGAGCTGGTCGGCGAGGTCGCCGTCCGCCTTGCGCCTGGTCAGCTCGCGCATCGCGGTGAGGTGCGCGGAGCGTTGCGTGTCGAGGACCTCGGTCGCGCTGCGGCCGGACAGCAGGGCCAGCACGACCTTCGCGTAGAGGGTGTTCTGCAGGTACGGCTCGGGCTTCTCCGGCGTGCCGAGCCAGCGCTCCACGTCGGTGACCCCGGCGTCCGTGATCGCGTACCGCTTGCGCTCCGGGCCGTCGCCCGCCTCCACGCCCGCCTCGCTCACGAGGCCGTTCTTCAGCAGTCTCGACAGGGTGGAATACACCTGTCCGTAGTGCAACGGCCGGTCGTGACCGAAACGCTCGTCATACGCGCGCTTCAGGTCGTATCCGTGCCTTGGACCGCCCTCTAGCAGGCCCAACAGTGCGTGTCCGATCGACATGCGGAGCACTATACACACGATGTATACACCGGGTGTATTGCCTGGATGCCCTGACGGGCGACCGCCGTGCGCCTACAGTGGAGGGGTGACTGGTCTGACTGTCGGCTGGGATCACGACGTCGAGCTGCTGCTCGACTTCCTGAACACTCGACAAGTACTGGACAGTGAAGCCTCCTGGCGCGCGTGGGTGACCGAGCGCGGCCTCGGGCGGAGCAGCGAACTCGCGCAGGCGCGCACCGCTCGTGCGGCACTGCGGTCGTCCATCGAGGGGTCGTCAGGACCTCAGACGGCAGCGGGCGTCGTCCACATCGAGCTCACCGACGGCGTTCCGGTGCTGTCGAGCTCGGACGCGCTCGGCGCGGTGCTCGCCGCGTCGGCCCGCCTCGCGGTGCTGGGCTCCTGGGAACGCTTCAAGATCTGTCCGGCCGATGATTGCCAGCGTGCGTTCTTCGACCGCTCGCGCAACCGCTCGCGCACCTGGTGCTCGATGCAGGTGTGCGGGAACCGCGAGAAGGCCCGCACGTTCCGAAAACGGACAAGAGCTCAGAACAGCACGTTGGCCACGGTGTAGATCACCAGGCCGGCGAGCGCGCCGACCACGGTGCCGTTGATCCGGATGAACTGCAGGTCCCTGCCGACCTGCAGTTCGATCTTGCGCGAGGTCTCCTCCGCGTCCCAGCGCTCGACCGTGTCCGTGATCAGCGTGGTGATCTCCGCGCGGTAGTTGCCGACGACGTACCCGGCGGCCTGCTCCAGCCAGCCGTCGACCTTGGCGCGCAGCTCCGGGTCGTCCGTGAGGTTGGTGCCGAGCGTGATCAGGCCCTGCGTGACGCGCCTGCGCAGCTCACTGGACGGGTCCTCGGCGGCGTCGAGCAGCATCTTCTTGGCCGTGCCCCAAGCGCTGTTGATCAGCTTCTGGACGTCCGGGTGGCCGATCACCTGCTGCTTGACCTGCTCGGCGCGCTGCATGGTCGCCTCGTCGGTCTGCATGTCGCCGGAGAACTCGATCAGGAACTGGTCGACGGCGAGGCGCATCGGGTGGTTGACGTCGGTCTTGACCGCCCAGGCGAAGTTGACGAGCTCGGTGTAGACCTTGTCGCCGAGCAGGGCGTCGACGAACTTGGGCGACCAGGTCGGCGCGCGGTCCGAGACGATGAGGCTGACCTTGTCGTAGTTGTCGCGCACCCACTCGTAGGCGCGGTCGCACATGAGGTCGACGAGCTTGTGGTGCGCGCCGTCGGTCAGGACCTGCTGGAGCAGCTTGCCCAGCGGCGGACCCCACGGCTTCTCCGTGACCCGCTTCACGATCGCCTGCTCCACGACCGCCTGGACCTCTTCGTCCTTCAGGACCGTGATCGCGCCCTTGAGGACGTTCGAGAGCTCGTTGGTGATCCGCTCGGCGTTGGCGGGCTGCTTGATCCAGGCGCCCGCGCGTTCCGCGATGCCCGCCCGGCGGAGCTTGTCCTGCACGATCTCGGGGCTCAGGAAGTTGACCCCCACGAAGTCGCCGAGCGTCTGCCCGAACATGTTCTTGCGTTCGGGGATGATCGCGGTGTGCGGGATCGGCAGCCCCAGTGGCCTGCGGAAAAGGGCCGTGACGGCGAACCAGTCTGCGAGAGCGCCGACCATGCCAGCCTCCGCGGCGGCCCGCACGTAGCCCACCCAGGCGCCCTCGAAGGCGTGCGTGCCGAAGAAGATGATCGTCGCGCCTATGAGGAAGCTCGTCGCGACGAGCTTCATCTTGCGCAGGTCGGTGCGCTTCTGCTGGTCAGCGGCGGTCAGTTGCTCCACAACCACATTGTCCGTGAAGATCCTGCGTTGTGCGGGTACCAGCGCTAGTTCCCCGGTTGCAGCCGTTCACGTCGACCATCTTCGCGGAGATGACGGCGCTGGCCGTGCAGCACGACGCCGTCAACCTCGGTCAGGGCTTCCCCGACACCGATGGTCCGTCGTCGATGCTGCAGGCCGCCCAGTCGGCGATCGCGTCGGGGGTGAACCAGTACCCGCCCGGTCCGGGCATGCCGGTGCTGCGCCGCGCCGTCGCCGCCCACCGCTCCCGCTACGGACTCTCCTACGACCCGGACACCGAGGTCCTGGTGACCGTCGGCGCCACCGAGGCGATCGCGGCCTCGTTGCTGGCGCTGGTCGAGGCCGGCGACGAGGTGATCCTGATCGAGCCGTACTACGACTCGTACGCCGCCTCCGTGGCCTTGGCGGGCGCGACGCGGGTGACCGTCGGCCTGCGCGAGGACGCCTCCGGCCGGCTGGCGCTGGACGTCGACGCCCTGCGCGCGGCCGTGACGCCGCGGACTCGGGCCATCCTGGTCAACACGCCGCACAACCCGACCGGCACGGTCTTCCGCTTGGAGGAGCTCCAAGCGATCGCCGCACTGTGCGTGGAGCACGACCTGCTGGCGATCACGGACGAGGTCTACGAGCACCTGGTGTTCGACGGACTCGTCCACATCCCGCTGGCCTCGCTGCCGGGCATGGCGACGCGGACGTTGTCGATCTCCGGGGCCGGGAAGACGTTCAACTGCACCGGCTGGAAGATCGGCTGGGTCTGCGGCCGCGCCGAACTCGTCTCGGCGGTCCGCGCGGCCAAGCAGTTCATGACCTTCGTCGGCGGCGCACCGTTCCAGCCCGCCGTCGCCCACGCCCTGACCGCCGAACTGGACTGGGTCACCGGGCTGCGGGACTCGCTGGCGTCGAAGCGCGCACGCCTGGCCGAGGGCCTGAGCGCGGCCGGCTTCGAGGTCCGCTCGTCCGAAGGCACCTACTTCATCTGCGCGGACGTCCGGCCGCTGGGTTACACGGACGGCCTGGCCCTGTGCCGCGACCTGCCCGCCCGGATCGGCGTCGCTGCCGTGCCGGTGCAGGTGTTCACGGACCGGCCCGACCAGTGGAAGCACCTCATCCGGTTCGCGTTCTGCAAGCAGGACGCCGTGATCGACGAAGCCGTGGAGCGCCTCCACAAGTTGTAGTTGTCCACAGGTGTGGATGAGTTTCTCCACAACTGTGGACAACCCACTTTCGGGTGAGGTGTGGAGCCGTGGCTCCGGAGTTCGACTCCAAATGGCATGGACTCGAACACTGAGGTTCTCACCGCGTGGCGTTCCGGTCTCTCCGGCTGGGACGCCCTCGTCGAGCGCTACTCCCGGCTGGTCTGGGCGGTGCCCAGATCGTTCCGCCTGAGCCAGACCGACGCCGCCGACGTCTACCAGTGCACCTGGCTCTGCCTGGCAGAACACCTCACCCGCCTCCGAGAACCCGAGCACCTCGCGACCTGGCTGGTCCGTACCGCGTCCCGCCAGTCGATAGCGGTCCTGCGCACTCGGGGCCGCGAGGTGTCCTACGACCTCTGGGAGCCGGCGTCCGTCCTGCCGACTCCGGACGAGGTCGCCATCACCAACGATCGGCAGCGCCGGCTGTGGTCCGCGCTGATGACCTTGAACGAGCGCTGCCAGCGGCTGCTGAGGATCGCTGCCCACAGCCCCGAACTGAGTTATGCACAGGTTGCCGACGCCCTGGGGATGAAGCTGGGGAGCGTTGGCTCCACGCGCAGTCGTTGCCTCGCTGAGCTGCGGCGGAAGCTGGTGGACCTGCGATGAGGGACGACCTTCTGGCCCTGCTGGCCGACCTCTTCGATCGCACCGACGCCCCGCCCCGGCCAGGCGTCCGCAAGCTGCCCACAACTCCGGGCTGTGCAGGCATCCCGTCGGAGGCTGCGGTCCTGACATGCGCTGACGTGCCGCCCCAGGCCGAACCCGTCGCCATGTCCTGCGCCGACACCTCGCCTCAGCCAGTTGTCCACAGCGTGCTCAACCCCGGAGGTTCGCGATGAGGGACTCGCTGCTCGACGAGATCGCCGGCCTGCTCAGCTCGGACACCCCACCGCCCGCCGTCGCACCGCGCCCGACGGGCCTCGAACCGATGGCCCCTGTGGACGAACCGGTCCGCGGCCCCTCGCGCCAGCTCGTGTTCCACCTCGGCACCGGCCGCCTGCACCTGCAGCTGGACCCCGGCCACCTCACCGGCGTGCTGGACGACAGCGGCCTCGCCGTCGAGATCCACACGCCGTCGTCCGTCCAGGCACTGCGGCCGGATCCCGAGGGCTGGTTCCGCGCGACCGTCCGGCCGGGCCCGGTGTGCGTGACCGTGCCCGGCCTGGGCCTCACGACCGGCTGGTTCGTCGCATGAGCGCGAGCGCCGACCCGCGAGCGACCATCGAGACGACCGAGGTCCGCGGCACCAGGGCCCAGCGCGCCGACGCCCTGCACGACCTCAGCGTCGCCCACGTCGAGCTCGGCCACCTCGACGTCGCCGCCCGGTTCGCCCGTCGCGGGCTGCGGCTCACCGGCGAGGCGCGGTTCCACCTCACGCTGGCGTGGATCGAGCTGGACCGGGGCCGCCGCAAGCGGAGCCTCGAGCACCTCGACCTCGCGACACCCCTGCTGCGCGGCAGGGAGCTGGCTCGGGCCAGGTGTCTTCGCGGGCTGCACCTCTGCCAGGAGCCCTTGCTGGCGATCGCCGAACTCACCGCGGTCATCCGGGAGCTGCGCAGGTACGGCGACGAGAGGTGGCTGGCCAACGCGCTGATCGGACGCGGGATCGCCCGGTGCAACGCGACCAGGCTGACGTCCGCCGAGGCCGACTTCAGGGCCGCGGAGACGCTGCTGCGGGCGATGGGCGAGCCGGGAAGGGCAGCGATGTGCCTGCACAACAGGGGGTTCGTCGCGATGCTCGCCGGCGATCTGCCGCTGGCCCTGCGCAGGTACGAGGAGGCCGCGAAGGCCGGTCTGGACTCGGCGAGCCGGCCGGAGGCACTCGTCGACCGGGCGGAGGCGTTGCTCGCGGCCGGGCTGACGGCGGACGCGCGGCGGGTGCTGGCGCCCGCGATGGAGTTGCTGCGGCGGTGCGATCGGCACGTACCCGAGCTGGCCGTGCTGAGCGCGCGTTGTGCGTTGCGGGACGGGGATCCGGCTCCGGCGATCCGGCACGGCGGCACGGACGTCGAGTTCATGCTGGCGGCCGGGAAGCTGGACGCCGTTGCGGCGCACCGGTTTCGCGGGCCGGCCCAGACACGGGCGCTCGGGTGGCTCGCGCAGGCCCTGCGGTCTGATCGGCGAGGTGCGCTGGCCGCGTGCCGGGCGGGTCTGAAGGTGCTCGACGAACACCACGGCGACTGGCCGCGCCGCGAGCTGACCGGCCACGCGCTCGGGCTCGCCAGGACGGCTCGCGAGGTGCTGCACTGGTCAGAGCGGCACCGGACCTCGGTTCCGCTGCCTCCCAACGACCCCGGGCTCGCGCAGGCGCTCACCGACCTGCGCCGCGCGAAGGCGTTCGGACTGCCGCTGGAGCCGTTGGAGCGGGACGTGCGAAGGCTGACCCTCGCGTCCAGGAGAAGCGTGGGCACGAACGCCGTACCGACGGGACTGCCGCTCGTCAGCTTCATCGTCCACGAAGGACAGATGAAGGCCGTCACGCTCGTCGACGGACGTGCCCGCATGCGCGTGGTTCCCGATCCCTCCGAACTCGTCCGCTCCGCGAAGCTCGCGCTGCGCGCCGGGCGCGCCGTCACCACCGACCTGCTGCCGGACGAGGAGGAGGTCGTCGTGATCCCCGACGGGGTGCTGAACGAGATGCCGTGGGCGGCGCTGGGCCGCCGGGTCCACGTCGTTCCGTCGTTGAGCCGGTGGAGGCCTTCCGGTCGCGGCGGCCACCGGCTCTGGGTCACCGGACCGGGGCTGTCCCACGACGAAGTGCCCGCACTGCAACGGGAACACGGGGGCACCATCATCGAGTCCACTGTGGAGTCGACGCTCAAGCAGCTCGACGGCGCCGGGATCGTGCACATCGCGGCGCACGGGCACGTGCACCCGGACAACCCGCTGTTCTCCCACCTCGAACTGCGGGACGGCCCGCTCTACGGCTACGACATCGCGAGGATCGAGCACCCGCCCGAGACGGTCGTCCTGTCGGCCTGCGAGTCGGGCCTCGCCCGCGCGTTCCTCGACGCGGGCACCAGAGCGGTGATCGCGAGCGTGCTGCCGGTGCCGGACGCGCGGGTCGGCGCGGCCATGGCCGAGGTCCACCGCCTCGTCGACCACCCGGCGGAAGCCGCGCGGGCCGTCGCCCACCTGGGCTTCAGCTGCTACGGCACCGGCACGAGGGTGGCGGCGTGCAGGGCGGCGGCGAACGACGTGCCGGTGCAGAGCAGCTGAGAGGTCCCGACCGTCGCCGGCACGTCGACCCCGGACGCGACCACGTCCACCCAGGCCCCGCGGCCGGAGAAGGCGGCCGAGGCACCCACCGCCGTCACCGAGGGCAGGGCGGCGGGCCACCACGGGCGTTCGGAACCGCCGTTGCCCGCCGCGGCCACCACGGTGCCGCCGCAGCCGGCCAGGACCGGCGGGCAGAGGTCGTCGAACGAGTAGGTGCCGGACGCGACCAGCACCACCGGCAGGTCGCGGGTGGCGCGCAACGCGGCGGCGAGGGTGAGGTCGTCGCCGAAGCCCGAGGCGCCCAGGACGGGGAACGGGCGCACCGAGGCGCCGTGGTGGCGGAGGACGCCGGCGACCAACGCGCCGTGCGGGGCGTCGAGAGGGGTGTCGAGCAACGCGACCGTGCACTCGCCCAGCAGGTCCGGAAGGCGCTCGCCGATCACCGGCCGGGAGGTGCCGATCATGATCGGGCAGGCGAGGTGGACGTGGTTCGGGGTGGCACCCACCTCGGCGGCGAGTTCGACGACGCGTGCTCGTTCGGGGGCTTTCAGGTACATGCGGATGGCGCCCGAAGCGATCTCCTCGTGCGAGTAGACGCCTCGCAAGCGCTTGCGCACAGTGGGTGCGTCCGCTGGCAGGACCACCAGTTCCCCCGAACGGACCAAGCACTCGTTTGGACCGGCCGGATCGTGCACGACCACCGGACCGAGCTCGGCGGAGGCGTGATCGACCAGCTCAGAGAGGCTGTTGACCTGCTTGGGCGCGTCCACGACGGACACCATCTCGCGCCGCGACACGGTCCACAGGGGACCGACGCGCAATGTCACTCGATCCGATGACGACACTGAGGGTGTTCACGCCTGATCAGAGCGACACGGACAGCCGCACAAGACCGCCCTTCCGGGTGTTTAGCGCGGAGTGGGTTCGCAAAGTCACTCACCGGTGCTAGACATAGCTCTACGTCGACCTCCGATGGCGCGCTGTGCGTTGAAGGTGACCCGAAACGGTGGACGGGTGGTGATCTCGTGGCAGGTGGTGGAGTGCGTGCACTGCTGCTGCGGACTGCTGCCCTCGGCGGGCTCAGCGCCGCCGCCTGGCTGCTGAGCGGAACGACCGCGTCCGCCAGTCCCGAGGAACCCCCTGCCGCCGAGATCACCACCGAGGCCGCCGCCCAAGCCCCGCAGCTGCTCGACGACCCGGCCGGATGGGCGGAGGCGTTCACCGCGTCGGTGCTGGAGAAGCACCAGCCGGAGACGTTCGTCCCGCCGCCGCCGGTGCTGACCGAGCCGGAAGAAGAGCCCCAGGAAGAGCCCGACGAGAGCCCGATCCTCGACTTCACCGGCGGTTCGACCAGCAACTCGCGCTCGGGCACCATCTCGAACGAGGCACCGCCCGAGGTCATCGAGGCCAAGGCCAAGGTCCGCGCCGCCAAAATCGCCGCGAGGCTCGCGGCCGCACTGCCCCCGCCGCCGCCTCCTCCGCCACCCGCGCCCGTCCTGGTGGTCAAGAAGGCCGTGCAGCTCCTGCCCGATCTTCCGGTGCCCGCTCCCGTGAAGACCGAACCCGCGCCGGCGAACGACTACAACTGGTCCGTTCCCGGCCCGGACGCGCCGCTGCCCGCACCGCAGCAGGCCCCCGTGGTCGCGACGGCCTTCGCGTCGTCCGGCCACACCGACAACTCCGGCGGCACGCGCGGCGTGCTCGCTGTCCTGACGTCGCACAACTCGCTCTTCCCGCCCGCCACGTGGTCGGTCGAGGAGCGTCGCGACGGCACTGCGCCCGGCAGCATTCCGGGTCTGCCCAGCACGTCACCCGACTGAGTCCGACAGGACAAGTCTGCCCTCTGCGCGATTTGTGACCGTCTCGTTCCGTCGCGCCAGTAACTCCTCCTCTCATTTCCCGTTGTACGCAAGGAACCCCCAGTCTTCCTGACCTGCCAACCGCGCCCTGGCAGGTCGGGTCTGGTCCGAGTGCCGCGCTGCCCCCGCAGTCTCGGACCACACGGGAAACCTGCGGACGGGGAACGCCAATCCCTGGGACGTTCCCCTCCGCAGGCCTCTCGTTTGCAGGTTCGTCGGCCCGGTCTCCCCCGCTGCGGGAGACCGGGCCGACGTGTTTCACGCGACCGGCGTCGACAGCTCGGCATCCGACGGAAAGCCTGTTCCTGCAACAGATGCAGCTATCACACCCAAACGGCCTATCGCTTCTCGCAGCACTTCGGGTGACTGCGTGTACGGCACTCGGAGCATCTGCTCGCACCCTCCGTGCACGGCCCACCTGGGGCCGGGCACGAGCCGCAGGCCGTGGTTCTGCGCCATCACGGCGATCCGGGTGCTGACCGGCGCGTCGAGCGTGCACCACAGGCCGAGACCGCCGGCCGGCACCTTGAAACTCCACTGTGGACAGTGCTCCGCCAGCGTCCGCACCGCGACGTCCCGTTGCGCGGCGAACTCCAGGCGCCGCTGCCGCAGCACGGGTTCCGGATCCTTCAGCAGGTCGGCCAGCACCAGCTGCTCGAACACCGGCGTCCCCAGGTCGATCGCCGCCCGCGTGGACGTCAGGCGGTGCACGATGTCCACCGATGCCCGGATCCACCCGACGCGCAGTCCGCCCCAGTGCGACTTGCTCGCCGATCCCAGCGTCACCACCAGGTCTCCGCCGAACGCCGCCATCGGCAACGGCATCGGTTCGTCGGTCAGCGACAGCTCGACCAGCGTCTCGTCGACGACGAGCGGCGTGTGGGCCTTCCGCAGCACGGCGACGAGAGCTTCCCGTCCGGCGGAGGGGAGCAGCGATCCGGTCGGGTTCTGGAAGTCCGGGATGAGGTAGGCCAGCCGCGGCCCGACCTGCCGCAACGCCGCCTCGTAGGCGTCGACGTCCCAGCCGTCCTCCGTCATCGGCACCGGTACCGGGATCGCCGACGCCGCCCGCACCGCCTCCAGCGCGTTGGGATAGGTCGGCTGCTCGACCAGAACCCGGTCGCCGGGCCCGGCGAACAACCGCAGCGTCAACGCCCACGCGTGCTGCGCTCCGGACGTGACCACGATCTGGTCCGCGGAGGTCGGCAGTCCTCTCGCGGTGTACCGATCGGCGATCACCTGACGCAGCACGGGCAGCCCGCGTTCGTGATAGCCGTGCGAGCCCAGATGCTCGGGCATCTGGGCCATCGCCGCCACCATGGCCTGCCGCAGGCCGGGATGCGCCGGCGGCGCACACCGGGTCAGGTCGATCAACGTGTCGTCGCCGCCCGTGATGCCGCCACCGGCGCCGACCGGACCGTTGATCCACGACCCGGCCCCGCGCCGCGACGCCACGACCCCCTCGGTGCGCAGCTGGTCCAGCGCGGCGGTGATGGTGGTGCGGCTCACCGGCAGCGCGTCGGTGAGCTCGCGTTCGGACGGCAGCCGCGTCCCGACGGGCAACCGGCCGTCCGCGACCAGCAGTTTCAGCGCCGCGGCGAGGTCGACGGACCCCTGCCGGGCACCGCCGCGACGCCACTCACCCAGCAGCCGAGCCAGTCGAGCACCGGATATACGTCCACCTGGTGGGAGCATGAAGCCAATTATCCCGAATTGGCTATGGATTACCAGGCCAATCGAAGCTCAGTATGGCCACATGGCCTCCATGACCGCACTCCACCAGGTCTCCGTCCGGATCTCACCGGCCCGTCGCCTCCCGCAGCTGTTCGCAGGGCTGTGGCTCTACGGCGCGAGCATGGCGATGCAGATCCGCGCCACCCTGGGCCTGAACCCGTGGGACGTGCTGCACGAGGGCCTCACGAAGATCACCGGCCTGAGCTTCGGCCTGATCACCGCGATCACCGGCGTGCTCGTCCTGCTGGCCTGGATCCCGCTGCGGCAGAAGCCCGGCATCGGCACGATCGCGAACGTCGTGGTCATCGCCGTCAGCGTCGACGTGACGCTCTGGCTCCTGCCCGCACCGGAAGGACTTCTGCCCAGAATCGTGTTCCTGACACTGGGCATCGTCCTGAACGCCGTCGCGTTCGCCGCGTACGTCGGTTCCCGGCTCGGACCGGGCCCGCGTGACGGTCTGGTCACCGGGTTCTGCCGCCGCACGGGCATCTCCCTGCGGCTCACGAGGACCGTGCTCGAACTGATCGTGCTCGGCACCGGCTGGCTGCTCGGCGGCACGGTCGGCATCGGTACGGTCCTCTACGCGCTGGGCATCGGCCCGCTCGCACAGCTGTTCCTGCCCGCGCTCACGTGGCGCGAGCGCTCGCGGCCCGCTTGCGAATCTCCGCGTACGTGACACCTCGTTCCGTCAGCACCTCGGCCACGATTCCCGTGCCCTGCAACAACGCCAGCAGGATGTGCTCCACACCCAGGTAGTTGTGGCCGAGGTCGCGCGATTCGCGCAACGAGTTCTCCAGCGCCTTCTTGAAGTCCCGTTCCAGGGGCATCCCGAACCACCGCCGGCGCGGGCCGGGCCGCAGCACCCCGGTCCCGAGTGACTGCTCCGCCGACTCGATCACCGCGTCGACGTCGATTCCCAAGCCGCGCAACGCTTCCGAGTCGGCCTTCGTCAGCCCGCCCTTGCGCCGGTAGTCCCGGAACGCCGTCTCCAGCTCGTCGCGCGGCAGGTCGAACCCGGCCAGCACCGGCGAGTCGAGCAACGCCAGCAGCAGGTGCTCCACGCCGACCTCGGCGGCGTGGATCTGCTCCGCCTCCCGCACCGCGGCCTTGACCGCCTCACGGGCTTCCTTCGTGAACCGTTCCGCGATCATCATCGCCCCCCGTGCTTCTTGTGGACCGCCTGGCGGGACACCCCGAGTTCCGCCGCGATGTCCTGCCACGACCAGCCCTGCGCCCGCGCACTGCGGACCTGGGCCGCCTCCAGATGTTCGAGCAGTCGCCGCAACGCGCTGACGGCCCGCAACCCGACCTTCGGGTCACGATCCCCAGCCGCTGTGGCGAGATCCGTTGCTTCCGTCATGATGTCAACGTACGTTGACAACCGGCATCCGTCAACCGAAGTTGACACGTACCGTGAGAGCGTGAAGATCGAGACCGCCGAGCAGGGGGCTCCGGGCCGCGTCACCGAGGATCGGATCCGCGTGCTGCCGAACGCCGTCGTCGTACTCGACGGCGTGACGTCCCGGACCAGGCCACCCGATCGCAACGGTGGCTGGTACGCCTCGAAACTCGCCGACGAACTGGTCCGGCTGCTCACCGGCACCGATCCGCTGACGGACCTGCTCGCCCGAGCCATCGCGAACCTCGTGGCGGAACACGACCTCGTCCCCGGCGACTCGCCCGCCGCCACCGCGTCGATGGTGCGCTGGAACGACGACACGATCGAGGCGCTCGTGCTGTGCGACACCCCGGTCGTCGCGTTCGGACAGTCGACCCGCGTGCTCGAGGACACCAGGCTCGAAGACCTCCGGCCCGATCCGGACATCCTCAGGTGGACGAACAAACCGGGCGGTTACTGGGTCGCGGAGGCCGATCCCGTTGCGGGACACCAGGCCCTGACGGCGACCTGGCGCCGCGACGAGACCAAGAGTGTGATCGCTCTCACGGACGGTGTCTCCTGTGGAGTGTCCGAGTACGGGCTTTTCTCCTGGGAGGACCTGGAGCAATTGCCGCTCGGCGAAGTGCTCGACCGAATCCGCGAAGCAGAACGCGGTGATTCGGAGCACCAGCGTTGGCCGCGCTACAAAACGCACGACGACCAGGCGATCGCCCGAATCACCTTCAGCGCATGACGAAAGTAGCCCCACAGAAACTCTGTGGGGCTTCTTTTCGAAGAAGGTATGGCCAGGGGCGGGGTCGAACCGCCGACCTACCGCTTTTCAGGCGGTCGCTCGTACCAACTGAGCTACCTGGCCATGAGAAAGAAAAGCGACCCAGACGGGACTCGAACCCGCGACCTTCGCCGTGACAGGGCGACGCGCTAACCAACTGCGCCACTGGGCCTTGCTTCGTGCTGTCTTACCGTACCGTACTTTACTGCGTGCCCCCAACGGGATTCGAACCCGCGCGACCGCCTTGAAAGGGCGGGATCCTAGGCCGCTAGATGATGGGGACTAGCTGGTCTCTGGAAGCATCGTAAGCATATGCCATAGGTCCGCGCACCTCCAAAACGGGGGTCCCACTTATGCGCTGACCTGCTGAAACCCCCTTCCGGGCCGGATGGCCCAGATCAACAAATGCCTGATCAGGGCTGTTCGGGCCCGTCACGCGGGTTCAGAAGCAGTTTGTGATCCAGACAACTTCCAGCCGGAAGACGCGACGCAGGGCAGCACGTGCCCCAGAACCTCGCGGATCCGTGAGGGGAAGTCCGCGCACGCCGTCGTGGCGGAAGAGATCAACCGCGAACCGAGCGCCGCGCTGCACAACGTGCGGGCGACGGCCTCCGGGTCGACGCCTTCCCGCAGGTCTCCGCGCCCGGCCGCCTCGATCACGTACGCGGCGATGAGCTTCTCCCACATGACGTGGGCGCTCGGGACACCCGGATAACCGACCTCGCGATCGGCGGCGAGCCGCACGCCGGCGCGCAGCACCACGTCGGCCGCCATCCGGTCGGCCGACTCGGCGAACATGCCGTGCAGGGCACTCAGAGGGTCGAGCTCGCGAAGCCGCCACGACTCCCTGACCTGCGCCCACAGCTCGCCCTGCCGTTCGATCAGGGCGTCGGCGACCGCTTCCTTCGAACGGAAGTGGAAGTAGAACGCGCCCTTGGTCATGCCGGCGCGCGCGAGCACGGCGGTCAGCGACGTGCGCTCGTACCCGAGCCGGTCGAACTCCTCCGCCGCGGCGTGGAGTATCGCCTCACGTGTCGCGTACGCCCGGTCCTGCTGGGGCATGGATGAAGGTTAGCCGTTGCCGCTAAAGAGACCCGTGGGTATGTTTCGAGATGCGGCCCTGTTCTGCAGACGCGCTCCGGGGGGTGCGCGTCTGGAGTCAGGGCCGCTTTCGCGTGCGCACGACGTTCACCGCTGCACCGGAGGCACCCCGCCGTCCTCGCCCGGTGACAGGCCCAGCATGTCCAGCAGCATCCGGCAGTCCTCGGTACCCAGTGCGCTCCTGGCGACCGCGAGCCTGGCCCGGTGGACCTGTTCGTCGGAGATCCGCGAGGGTTCTCCGTTGCGCTGGGCCGGCACGTTCGGCCCGCCCTGTCGCGACATGCTGTCGTCCTGCGTGAACAGGAAGTTCCGCACTTCCAGTGACCCGCTCATGAGCACCCTCCCCGACTTGAGGTTGGCGCGAGGCTAAGCGACCTGGGACAACGACCGCAGCCCCCCGCAGAGTGATTCCATCAGCACCCAGCGTTACTTTCCGTACTGGTGCCGTGCGTACCGGTGGGGAACTGGCCAGTGGATGATGGACCGATGACCGACCCCACGCCGGAGCCTTCCCCCGATGCCGAGGGCCAAAACGCGTCTCAGACACCGCCTCCAGCCGACCAGGAAGCGATCTTCAAGGCGCTCAGCGGCATCGATCTGAACACCATCGACGCCGACATCGAGTCCGCGTTCGGCTCGCGGATGGCCGAGCTCGACAAGATGCTCGAGGGTCTCGACGACCTGGTCAACAAGATCGAGAGCGATATCCAGAACCTGGACCAGCCCAAACCTGACAGTCCTCAGTAGAGCGCTTACCCCAGGGGGGTATAGACTCGGAGCTCCGAAGAGAGAAAGGGCTCCGATGTCCGTCAGCGCCACCTACACCGTCACCGGCATGACCTGCGGCCACTGCGTCAGCTCCGTCACCGAGGAGCTGACCGAGGTCTCGGGCGTCACGGGTGTCGACGTCGTCCTGGAGACCGGCGCGGTCACCGTGACCAGCGACCGCGAGCTCGACCGCGCCGAGGTCGTCGCCGCCGTCACCGAGGCCGGGTACCAGGTCGCATGACCACCACCGAGCCTCGCCACGTCGAGCTCAGCATCAGCGGCATGACGTGCGCTTCCTGTGCGAACCGCATCGAGCGCAAGCTGAACAGGCTCGACGGCGTCTCCGCCACGGTGAACTACGCGACCGAGAAGGCCAGCGTTCAGTTCCCGGACAACCTGCGGGTGGACGACCTCGTGTCGACCGTGCGGGCGGCGGGTTACGACGCGGAGGAGCCCCGGCCCGAGGCTCCCGACGTGGACGAGGCCGGTGAACTGCGGCTGAGGGTCACCCTCGCCGCGGTGCTCGGCGTGCCGGTGATCGCGTTCTCGATGGTCCCGGCGTGGCAGTTCCCGACCTGGCAGTGGGTGTCGCTGGCACTGGCGAGCGTGGTCGTGTGGGTGTGCGGCTGGCCGTTCCACCGCGCGGCCTTCGTCAACGCACGGCACGGTGCCAGCACCATGGACACCCTCGTGTCGATGGGCGTCACGGTCTCGTACCTCTGGTCGCTCTACGCGCTGGTGTTCGGCGAGGCCGGCGTCATCGGCATGCGGCACGAGTTCAGCCTGCTGCCCCGGCCCACCACCTCCGGCGACATCTACCTGGAGGTCGCGGTCGGCGTGACCGTGTTCCTGCTGCTCGGACGCTGGCTGGAGGCCCGTTCGAAGCGCAGCGCGGGTGCGGCCCTGCGGTCGTTGCTCGCACTCGGCGCCAAGGACGTGGCGGTGCTGCGCGACGGCGTGGAGACCCGAGTGCCGGTCCACCTGCTTCGGGTCGGCGAACGATTCGTGGTCCGCCCTGGTGAGCGCGTCGCCACCGATGGCCTAGTGGTCGAGGGCAGTTCGGCTGTGGACCGCTCGATGGTCACCGGGGAATCGGTGCCGGTCGAGGTCGGCGAGGGTGATCCGGTCGTCGGCGGCACCGTGAACGCGGGCGGCAGGCTGGTCGTCGAGGCTTCCTCCGTCGGCGCGGACACGCAGCTCGCGCGGATGGCCAGGCTGGTCGAGCAGGCCCAGGCGGGCAAGGCCGAGGTGCAGCGGCTGGCGGACCGGGTGTCCGCCGTCTTCGTCCCGGTCGTCGTGCTGATCGCGCTGGCGTCGTTCGGCGCGTGGCTGCTCGCCGGACGGCCGCTGGAGTTCGCGGTGACGACGGCGGTGGCCGTGCTCGTGATCGCGTGCCCCTGCGCCCTGGGCCTCGCGACGCCGACGGCGTTGCTCGTGGGCACCGGCCGCGGCGCGCAGCTCGGCATCCTGGTGAAGGGTCCCGAGGTGCTCGAGTCGACGCGGCGGGTGGACACCGTCGTGCTGGACAAGACCGGCACCGTCACGACCGGCCGCCTGACACTGGTCGACGTGATCCCCGCGGCGGGTGTGGACTCCGACGAGGTGCTGCGGTTCGCGGCGGCCGTCGAGAACGCGTCCGAGCACCCGATCGGCGCGGCGATCGTCCGCGAGGCCAACGACGTTCCTATGGTGTCGGACTTCGTTTCCACGGACGGCGTGGGCGTCAGCGGAACCGTCGAAGGCCGACGCGTCGTCGTGGGCCGGGTGCGGAACGTCGTTCTTCCGCAGGGGTTGACCGAGGCCCTGGTTGCCCACACAACTCGGACTGTTGTCGCGGTTTCCTTTGATGACAAGGTTGTCGGCGCCATCGCCGTGGCGGACGTCGTGAAACCCACGTCCGCACAAGCGATTCAGGAACTGAAGGAACTCGGTTTGCGGCCGGTGTTGCTGACCGGCGACAACGCCTCCGTGGCCGCCGAGGTCGCGGCCGAGGTGGGCATCGACGAGGTCATCGCCGACGTCCTGCCGTCCGGCAAAGTCGAAGCGGTCCGGAATCTTCAAGCACAGGGCCGAGTTGTGGCCATGGTCGGCGACGGCGTGAACGACGCGCCGGCCCTCGCGGCCGCGGATCTGGGGCTGGCCATGGGAACCGGGACCGACGTCGCGATCGAGGCGAGCGACCTGACGCTGGTGCGCGGCGACCTGCGCGTGGCGGCGGACGCGATTCGGTTGTCCCGCAAGACTTTGGCCACGATCAAGGGAAACCTGTTCTGGGCGTTCGCCTACAACGTCGCTGGACTCCCGCTCGCGGCCCTCGGTCTGCTGAACCCCATGATCGCGGGCGCCGCAATGGCCTTCAGCAGCGTGTTCGTTGTTACCAACAGCTTGCGACTACGGGGTTTCCGTCCATCGGCAGCATAAGAATCTCGTTGCGAACACTCCCCAACGAGCGCGTGCGCGTGCAACAATCCAAAAGCTGACACACCCCCGGTCAGCGCCTGTGGAGATCCCCTCCGGCCCCCGCGTTCCTCCCCCTGGCGCGGGGGCCTCCGCAGCTCCCCGGCGGCCGGCTCGGGCAGGTGCTCGCCGGAGATCCACTCTGAGTAGACCCGTCTACACCTTGGGGTGACCCGGCTCACAGGGGTTTGGCTTCCGTGACCGAGCCGTTATCGTGTCCCGGTGCCTATCGGATCCCTCGGACGCTCCAAGTCCGGCCGTCACCGCCCTGCGGACGACCCGCAGCAACCGGAGACGTCGCACGACGACGAGCTGACCTCCTACCTGGCCGCCCTGGCCCCGGACGCGGACAACGAGACCACCGCCTCGGGCTTCGGCAGCGCGCAGGTGTACCAGCTGAGGCTGCAACTCATGGCCAACGAGCAGCTCAAGGAACTCGCTGCCGAGCGCCAGACCTCCCCGCAGGCTCTCGCCACGGAGTGGGTCATGCAGCGCCTGGAGTGGGAAGCGCGTCAGCGCGGCCACTAGGCCGTGTCCCGGAAGTCCCGTCGGGCGGCAGTAGCGGCCGAGTGCCCCGGAGACGACACCGCCGCGACGCCCCAACACGCCCGGTATGAGGGCATCGCGGCGGCGCCGTCTCCGAGTCTCTCGGCCGCGCCTGCCACCGGACGAACTTCCGGGACACGGCCCAGCCCAGAGCAAAGACGAAGAAGGACCCTCGACCGAGCCCGGTCGAGGGTCCTTCTCGCGTACGACTCAATTGCGGCTTAGTGCAAACCTCAGACCGCGCGGACGTTCTGGGCCTGCGGACCCTTGGTGCCCTGGCCGACCTCGAACTCCACTCGCTGGTTCTCCTCCAGGGTGCGGAAACCCTGACCCTGGATCTCCGAGTAGTGGACGAAGACGTCAGCGCCGCCGTTGTCCTGGGCGATGAAGCCAAAGCCCTTTTCGGAGTTGAACCACTTGACAGTGCCCTGTGCCATGTACCTGCCTCCATCGCAGGAAAGCTTGGGGCTGCACCGTGCAACCCCGGCCGTCCCGGGGGCGTTAGGCAAACTCGCTGAGAGCGCACCGCACGCCCGCGTGTCGTTCCGCGAGCGTGTGAAGCACGAACACAGAAACCACGGCCTGCGCGGGTCAGCCTAACGTGTGATTGGTCATAGCACTACAGGTCATTACCGGCCGGTTGGGTGCCTCAACAGGAGTAAATGCGCTGGTCCGGGTGGGTGATCGCAATTCGCCGAGCAACGTGTTCCGCCGCCGCGCGTCCTCATGTTCGTTGGACGAGGGGATCTTGGGGAGAAACGTGTTCCGGCCACTGGTTTTGGCTCTACTACTGGGATTGACCGCCTGCAGCGCCGCACCCGATGGTGCGACCGGGGCCGGTTCGCAGACCACTGCACCGGCTGCGGAGCAGAAGGCGAAGGCAGTACTCACCGTGACGCCGGCATCGGGCGAGGGGATCAGCCCGGCCGGCCCATTCGAGGTCGGAATGACCGGTGGCGCGCTGACCGCCGTCGTGCTGACGGGCCCCGACGGCCGGGTGGTGAAGGGGGAACTCTCCGCCGGGCGCTGGGTCGCGACCGAGGACCTGGGCTACGACAAGGCCTACACCTGGTCCGGCTCGGCCAAGGGTGAGGACGGGACCGACGTCCCGGTCACCGGGTCGTTCCGCACCGTCAAGCCGCAGCGGCTCACCAGCGCGAAGCTGAACGTCGGCGACAACCAGACCTACGGCGTCGCCATGCCGTTGAAGGTGACCTTCAGCGCGCCCGTGCAGGACAAGGCCTCCGTGCAGAAGGCGATGACGGTCAAGACGTCCGTGCCGACCGAGGGCGCGTGGGCGTGGCTGTCCGACACCGAGGCGCATTGGAGGCCGAAGGAGTACTGGAAGCCGAGCACCGAGGTCTTCCTCGACGTCGCCATCTACGGCGTGCCGTTCGGCGGGGGCGCGTTCGGCAAGGCCGACATGCACGCGCAGTTCAAGATCGCGGACCGCGCACTGGTGGCCAAGGCGAACACGCAGACCAAGCGGTTCGAGATCTACCGCGACGGCGTGCTGCTGCACGACTTCCCGGCGTCGTACGGCCTGGAGAGCGACCCGGGCAGGGTGACGCGGTCCGGCATCCACGTGGTGCAGCAGAAGGAAGCCTCGCGGAGGATGAAGAGCACGGTGTACGACTACGACGTCCCGGTCACCTGGGCGGTGCTGATCTCCCAGAACGGCGAGTTCGTGCACGAGAACAACGGCACGATCCCCAACCAGGGCAAGGAGAACGTGTCGCACGGGTGCGCGAACCTGTCCGGCCCCAACGCCAGGATCTTCTTCGACCTGACGATGGTCGGTGACCCGGTCGAGGTCGTGGGTTCCTCGGTGCAGCTCGGCCTGGCCGACCCGAACGGGCCTGCTCACGGCGACTACTGGCAGTGGACGCTGGACTGGGCGGCCTGGACCGCCAAGTCCGCGGCCATCAGCTAACTCTTCTCGGTGATCTGGGGTGGCTGCGGGATCTCGTAACCCGACGGACCGACGTTGCGTTCGAGGGCCCGCTTCCACTCACCGCTTGAAATCATCTTCTCGATCGCCTTGTTCACCGCGTCGCGCGACTCGGTGTCATTCTTCGGCACGCCGATGCCGTAGCGCTCCTTGGAGAACGTCTTGCCGACGAGCTTGAGCAGCTCGGGGTTCTCCGCGGCGAACCCGGCGAGGATGACCTCGTCGGTCGTGACGGCGTCGACGTTGCCCGCCATGAGAGCGATCACGCAGTCGGAGTACTGGCCGTACTCGACGATCTGCACCTGCTGCGAGAAGTCCGTCTTCACCTTCTGCGCGGAGGTGGATCCCTTGACCGAGCACAGCTTGCGGCCGTTCATGGTCTCCGGGCCCTGGATGGCGTTCTCGGTGTAGCGCACCAGCATGCCCTGGCCCGTCTCGAAGTACGGGCCGGCGAAGGCGACCTTCTCCTTGCGGGCGTCGGTGATCGAGTACGAGGCGATGATCAGGTCGGCCTCGCCGTTCTCGAGCATCGACTCGCGGGCGGCGCCGCGGGCCTCCTTGAAGGTGATGTCACGTTCCTCGACCCCGAGCTCGTTCGCCACGTACTTGGCGACGTCCACGTCGAAGCCGACGTACCGGCCGTCGAGCCGGCGCTGGCTCATGCCGGGCTGGTCGTAACGGATGCCGATCGTCAGCTTCCCGGAGTCGGCACGTCCGATGACTGTGCTGGTGTCACCGCTCCCACAGGCGGTGGCGAACACCGCAATGGCAGTCAGTAGCGCGGCACGACGGATCACGACAGGCCTTCCGGGGGTGGTGTGGATTCGTGCGCAATGCTACGGACCTGCGGCGATGATCGACTGTGATGTATGACAACTACGGAAGCCTCGCTTTGCTCGGTGTCACATGCCTTCCGTGACGTTCGATCGCGCGCCTGAGATGGCCGGGCGGAGCCAGCCTTCTGACCTTGCCGGGGATCAAAAGCGCAGTTCGGCGCATCATTCGCAGCCACAGATCGGCGTGCGCGTACGACTTTCGGCCGTGTAGTTCGACAGCCCAGTCGGGTAGTACCGAATAGGCCAGGTGGCCCACGAGAACCCGGTACACGGGTAGTCCGTGGCGGAGCGGACCTTGCACCGGCGGACCGTGCAAGAAGTCGTAGATCACATCGGAATCGGTCGTTCGACGCAGAACGGGACGCATCCGGTCGAAGTATTCGGCCATTTCACGCCTGGATCCCGGTACTTCATCCGGGTGCAATCCGACCAAAGCGGCTGCGGATCGCTGCTCGGCGTAGTAGAGGTCCTTCTGCCTGTCGCTCAGGCCGTACCCCGCACGGTCGAGCACTGTTTCGAAGCACGAAACCTCCGAGCAATGTACCCAGAGCAGCAGTTCGGGCTCGTCCACGCGGAAGGTCTGGCCGTCGACGACGCCGCGCAGGCTCCGGTGCGTGGCCCGCACCCGTGCCGCGGCGGTGGCGATCTCCTCGTCGGTGCCGTAGACGCCGAGGCCGACGAAATCCGCCGTGCGCTTGAGCCTGCCGAGCGGATCGGCCTGGAAGTTCGAGTTCTGCACGACACCCGCGACCGCCTTGGGGTGCAGTGCCTGCAGGTAGAGGCTCGCGATCCCGGCGATCCACATCGCCGGGTCCGCGTGCATCTGCCAGCTCACGGAGTTCGGATCGGGCATGCGGACATCGTCCCGCGTCGCCAGGATGAGGACCATGGACCTGGACCAGGCACGGGAAGTGCTCCGCAGTCAGCACCGCGCGGTGTTCTGCGCACTGAAGTCCGACGGCACACCGGCCATGTCACCGGTGCTCGTCGCGCTCGACGACAACGGCGACGTGCTCGTCTCCACACGAGCCACCGCGTACAAGACGAAGCAGGTGGAGCGGGATCCGCACGTCTCGCTGTGCGTGCTGCCGGACAGCTTCTTCGGCCGCTGGATCCAGATCAACGGAACCGCGACGGTCGTGCCGTTGCCCGAGGCCATGGACCTGCTGGTCCAGTACTACCGGACGATCTCCGGCGAGCACTCCGACTGGAACGACTACCGGGCGGCGATGAAGCGCGAGCAACGCGTGATCCTGCGGATTTCGCTGACCTCCGCCGGACCGGACAAGACGGGCTGAGCCTGTAACACCGTTAGCGGGCGCAACGATTCCACGGGGACGGCGGCTACCGGGCAGGCGGAACCTGGGGAGCGGAAGCGATGACTGGTGTCAGACGCCGCGGCTACTTCACAGCCGCGGTCGCGGTGATGGGCGCTGCCCTGATCGCGGCTCTGTTCTCGCCACTCCCGGACAAGCCCGTCGACATCCGGCTGGTCGCACCGCCGCCCCTGCCGCCCGAGGTCGTCACCGCGACCGCCACGACCACCGTCTCCGCCGTCGGAGTCGAGCGGCCGCACCCTCCGCCTCCGCCACCGCCTCCGCCGCCTCCCCCCGGAGCCGCCGACCGGCCACCGCCTCCGCAACCCGGGCGCCGGCCGCCACCTCCGCCGCGACCGGGCAAGCCCCGGCCCGACCTGCACGACCTGCTGCGCTGCGACTCGAAGATCTTCGGCGACGATTTCAAGCACTGCCTGAAGTGGCCGCTCGACGCCGAGGAGCTCTGCGAGTTCCTGGAGGAGCACCAGCTCGAACCGATCGACCTGCACGGGCCGGACGGTGGCCGGTTCGACCGGTTCGAGCTGAGCTGCGACGACGACGCTAGGCCTTGAGCTCCCTGAGCTTCGCCAGGTTCGCTTCCGCCAGTGCGCCGAGCAGCTGGGCCTCGCCGAGGTAGTGGTCGTCGATCAACGCCTCGACCTCGTCGTCGTTCATCGCCGGCACGATCCGCGCGGCCATCCTGTTCATGTTGCGATAGCTGCCCTGCAACAGGAACGGCCGCTCGGACTCCTCCGCCGCCGAGGCGATGTACGCCTGGTTGACCTTGAGCACGACCTGCTGGATCCGTTGCAGCTTCCGGACGACGGACAGCATGCGTTCGAGTTCGACGGTTTCGTACTCGTGCCGGACGCTCTCGCCGTTCACCATGCGCACCAACGGTTCCACGTCGACGCCACCCAATGCCGGGTTCGAGCCGGAGGCGTTCTCCAGGTAGCTCAACGCGAACAGGGCGTCGCGACCGGACAGCACGTCGCCCAGGTTCCACACGTCCGCGCGGTTCGCGAGCATGTCGGGCACCCGGAACGCCCGGCCGGTCTCGGTGTACGGGTTGCCTGCCATCGACACGGCGAAGCGCTTGCCCCGCAGGTCGAACGTGCGCGGCTCGCCGTCCCAGACACCCTCGACCCGGCGCTGGGCGTCGCACAGCGAGATGAACTTCTGCAGCAGCTCCGGTGAGGTGTGCTGGATGTCGTCGAGGTGCAGCAGGACGTTGCTGCCCAGGGCGAACGCGAAGTTGATCCGCTCGACCTCCTGCCGTGCCGTGGCGTTCGGTGCCTCCTGCGGGTCGAGCGAGGTGACGCCGGTGCCCAGCGCCGGGCCGTTGACCTTGACGAACACCATGCCCAGGCGGTTCGCGACGTACTCCATCAGCGTCGTCTTGCCGTAGCCGGGCGGGGAGATCAGCATCAGCAGGCCGGTGCCGTCGCCCAGCTGCTTGCTGAGGTTGTCGCCGATCAACGGCAGGTAGACCTCGTTCAGCAACCTGTTGCGCACGAACGTGTTCAGCACGGCCGGCTGGTAGTCGTCGAGCCTGAGCCTGCGCCGTTCCCCGGCCAGCAGCTCGTCGCGCCGGCGTTGGTACGCGCGGAAGGCCGGCACCTGTCCGGTGCGGAAGGCCCTGAGCCTGGTCAGGGCCTCGTCGAGGCGCAGGTCCATCGACTGGTTCTGCACGCGGGGATGCGTGCCGAGCAGGCCCGAGACGGTCTCGGTCAGCGCCGCGCTGGAGTCGTAGCGCGGCAGGTCGGTGAGCAGGATCGCCACGACCTCGGGGAACTCCGGGCAGTCCTCGTCCTTCAGGAACGCGCGCAGCCACGCCTCGATCAGGTCGCGGTCGTGGAGTTCCTCGGTGACCACGGCGCGGAACCTGTCGATCACCGCGCGGGCGGCCTTGCTGGTGACGAATCCCCTGGGCTCGCAGGCGAGTTCCTCGAACAGGTACTCGGCGGTGAGCTCTTCGAGTCCGAACTGCCCGCACAGCTCGGGAATCCCGTGCGTGCCACCGAAGATCGTGCGGGCGCGGGCCAGCGACTCGGCCTTGCGCGCCCACACAGCGCGTTGGTCCTCGGGCTGCCCGGCCCAGAAGATCTGTGCCGCCGCGCGGGTGTGCGGCGGGTACCTGAGCAGTCCGGCACCGGCGTGGAGCCGTTGCAGGACAGCGAGGATCTTCTCGGCGTCGTGGTCGTGGACGCCCTTCTCGTAGCCCTCGTCGTAGCGTTCCGCGGCGGCGTTCGCGACGTCGGTGCGGCCCTCGGCGAGGAGGCTCCCCGCGAGGTGCTCCGAGCGGTAGACGTGCTGCGTCTCCGAGACGAGCAGCTGGTCCCAGAACGGCCTGGTGGCCTCGAACGCGGGGTCGGTGACCTCGCTGCGGTAGTCGGTGCCGGTGACCGCGTAGAACAGCCTGCCGTCGCGCGGCACGAGGGTGAGGTTCATCGGCTCGGTCGTCACCGGGAAGCGGTGGCGACCGAGCACGATCGACGCGCCGTCGTACAGATCGGCCCGGTCGCGCAGTGCCCGGCCTCCCTCTTGCCGGGCATCGCGCAGACTCGCGTCGAGCTCGTCGGCCCTGCCGTCGCCGAGTTCCCTGAGCTGCTCGGCGACCGCGCGGACCTTGGCGACCATCGGGTCGCCGGCGAAGTACGTGTTGATCTCGTCGGTCGAGGTCAGCTTCCCGACGCGACGCCGGATCGTGCCGAGCACCCGTTCCGCGGACTGCACGAGCCTGTCGGCCCTGCGGGCGCGTTCGTCGAGCAGCGTCTGCTTGCGGGCGGAGAAGGCCTCGTAGACGTCCGTGCGCTTGGCGCCGACCTGGGCGAGGAAGTCGTCGAACTCGCCGAACCGCGACTCCAGGTTCTCCAGTTGCAGCAACAGCCTGCCGAGCTGGTCGTCGCACCGCTGCGGGGTGTCCGCCACCGACAGCGCGCCGGTGATGGCCTGGCCGAGCAGCGCGAACTCCGCGGCGAACTCGGCGCGGCCCTCGACGTTCGCGAGCTGGGCGCGGCGACCGTCCACGGTGGCGCGTGCGCGGTTGACCGCGGCCAGCACCTCGCCGATGCTCGCCAGGATCTGCGTGCGGGTCGTGGTGTCGGCGGCGTCGAGGGTGCTGACGACCTCGGTCAGCACCTCCAGTCCGGCCTGCTGCTGCGCGAGCCGTTCGCGCAACGGCTTCGCCTCGGCGGCGGTCGTCAGCTCCGCGGCCGCGATCCGGTCGATCTCCTCGTGGTACTGGGCGAACGCGCCCTCGCCGCTGAGGAACGCGACGGCCCGGCGCGCGGACGCGCCGAGTTCCTCGACCAGTTCGGCTTCGCGCCGGTCGATCTCCTCGACGTCGACGTACTTCAGGTCCTTGAGGGTGATCAGCCGGCCCTGGGCGGACCGCAGGTCGGCCAGCAGCCGCACCCATTCGTCGGCGCTGCGCGGCGCGGCCGACCTGGCGAGCCTGATCAGGCTCGCCAGCTTCTCCGCGGCCTGGTGGAGCTGCTCGGCGGCGTGCTCGGTGAGCGTGCGGACGGCCTCGAACTCGTCCAGCACCTGCTCGGCCGTGGCGCGCACGGCCTGGACGTCCTGCTTGAGCCCCAGCTCGTCGAGCCAGTGGACACCGTCGATCACCCTGGTGCACAGGGCGATCAGGCCCTCGAACACCGGCACGCTCGGGGTCATCTCGGCGCTCATCCTGGTGATGGACAGGCAGTCCGAGATGCCGCGGACGAGTTCGGCGTTGCCGATGCGGGCGAGCGGGCCCGCCTGGTCGGGCAGCACCTCGTCGAGGACGAACGGCGTGCGCCACACCTGCATCGGGTGCACGCGCACGGCCTCTGAGCCGGTCTCGCGGAAGACCACCAGCGTGCCGTCGGCGAAGAGCGAGTAGCCGTGGCAGACGATGGGGGTCGCGACCTCCTTGCGGATCACGTTGTAGGGCAACAGGAGGCTGCGGCCCTCCCTGCGGGCGTGGAAGACGAACAGCACGTCCTCGCCGTTCGCCGACCGGACGACCCGCTCGAACTCCAGCTCGTCGGTGTCGACGTCGAAGGTCTTGTCCGCGCCCGTGACCAGGTAGTAGCCGCCGGGGAAGATGATCCCCTGGTCCTCCGGCAGGCGCTGGCACGCCTGACCGATGCCGTCGAGCCGCGTCACCACCTTGGTGCGGGTGTTGAAGACGAGGTGCCGCCACACCGTCTCCTTGTACGGCAGGACGCGCAGCAGGATCAGCGGGCCGACGCGGGCGTAGTGCACGTCGGCGTCCGCGAGGCTCTGCAACGGCTCGTCGACGGGCTCTTCGTACACGCCCTGGCCGGACTCGGTGTTGTTCTCGATCTTGACGGTCAGCGTGCCGCCGACCGTCTCGACGAAGACCTCGTCGTCGATCGCGATGTGCGGGTGCCGGCCGAGCACGTGCTGCTCGCGGGTCGTCTCGACCCACGTGAAGTCGTGCGAGGGCGGGAAGACGTGATCGCGGTCGCCGCGGTTGTCGACGTAGGTGACCGTGCCGTCGACCTTGATGTCCCAGCGCAGTACGCGGATGTCCTCGATCTGCGCGCCGGTCTGGAACACCGCGAGCAGCCGTGACTCGACCGTGCGCAGCTGGAGCAGCCGCGTTTCGCGGTAGTACCGGTACAGCTCCGCGAAGTCGTTGCGGAACCTCGGGTCCTGCAGGAACTCCGCCTCGACCGTGGCGAAGTCCCTGCCGTGCACCGCGAAGACGTCGCTGACCTTGGTCTCGGGCTTGAGACCCATGAACACGTTGTAGCCGAACAGCATCACGTCGCCGAGAGCGACGATGTCGCGCGGGACGCAGTTGTTCTCGGTGCGGATGCGTTCGGTGGCGAGGAGTTCGAGGGCCGTGCTGCCGAACGTCTCGACGCGCTGGGCGTTCAGCGCTTCCGTGCTCCGGGCGAGCCCGGTGGCCTGTTCGGCCAGCCGGGCTCGCAGCACCTCGTAGGTGCCCGCGTCGAGGACGGTCATGCGTTCTGGCCGTTGTTCTTGGCCATCTGGGTCAGCGCGATCGCCGCGGCGATGTTCTGCGCGTCACCCGTGGTGAACGAGCTGAGGATCTTGGTCAGGTCCTCCGGGAAGTTCGCCGACCCGTCCATCCACTTCGAGCCCAGCGCCTGGACCACGTCGGAGTTCCCGACGAAGCCGTCGACCTGCTTGCCCGCGGTGATCGAGCTGGCGATCCTGTCGAAGAACATCGAGTCACCACCGATGATGTCGATGTCGGCCTTCTCCAGGCCGGCCGCGAGCACCATGGCCTGGGCCTCGGCGATCTCGCGCTGCACGTCGATGCCCCTGAGCCGGATCTCCTTCTCCGCCTCGAGACGGAGCCGGTACTCCTCGTGCTCGCGGGTCGCTGTGTCGAGCGCGGCCATCGCCTCCGCCTTGTGCGACAGGCCTTCCGCCTCGCCCTTGAGGCGTTCCTTGATGCCCTCGGCGTCGGCGAGTGCCTTCTCGCGGTCGACCACGGCCTCGGCGCGACCGAACGCCTCGGACGCGGCGGCGTCGCGTTCCTTGACCAGCGCGTCCGCCAGGCCCTTGGCCGCGGCCTCGGCCTGCGTGCCCTCCGCGAGGCGGATCTTGGAGCGGGTGTCCAGCTCGGCGGCCTTGTTGCGCGCCTCGGCGAGCACGACCTCTTCCCGGGCCTTGTGCTGCGCGGACTGCTCGGCGGCCTCGGCGGCCTTGATGTCCTTGACCAGCGACTCCTGCGCCTCGGCCTCGGCCCTGATGATGATCTGCTGGCGGTCGCGCTCGGCTTCCTCGACCGCGCGCAGGCGCTTGATGTTCTCCTCCTGCTCGGCCACCGTCTTCTCGACGGCGACGCGCTCGCGCACCAGGTCGGCGATCGCGCGGCGCTCGTGCTCGAGCTCCTTGTCCTTCTCGATCATGCGCAGCGAGGTCTCGCGTTCGCGGGCGATGACCTCCAGCATGCGGTCCTTCTCGATGCGCTCGGTCTCGACGGCGATCACGCGCTCGCGGTTCTTCTCGGCGACGGCGATCTCGCGGGCCTTGTTCTCGGTCTGGATGCCGAGCTGCTCCTCGGTGCGGATGAACGCGGTGTTGGCCTTGAGACGCTCCTCGGCCTGCACCTTCTGCGTCTCCGCCTCCTGCTGCGCGCGGGCCGTCTCGATCGCGCGCTTCTGCTTGATCTCCGCGTCGGCCTGGCGCCGTTCGAGTTCCAGGATCGCCTCACGCGCGCTGACGTTCTGGCGCGTGATCTCCTTCTCCTCGTTGCGGGTGAACTCGTTGGTCTTGACGTGCTCGATCGCGGTCAGCTCGGTGATCTTGCGGATGCCCTGCGCGTCCAGGATGTTCGCCGGGTCGAGCTGCTTGAGCGGCGTCTGCTCCAGGTAGTCGATGGCCGCGTCCTCGAGGCTGTAGCCGTTGAGGTCGGTGCCGATGACCTGGACGATCCGGTCGCGGAACTCGTCGCGGTGGGTGTAGAGGTCGACGAAGTCGAGCTGCTTGCCGACGGTCTTGAGCGCCTCGGAGAACTTGGCGTTGAACAGCTCCTGCAGCGTCTGCTCGTGGCTCGCGCGCTCGGTGCCGATCGCCTGCGCGACCTTGATGACGTCCTCGACGGTCTTGTTGACCCGCACGAAGAACGTGATGCGGATGTCGGCGCGGATGTTGTCCTTGCAGATCAGGCCCTCGTTGCCGGCCCTGCGGATCTCGATGGTCTTCACCGAGATGTCCATCGTCTCGCATCTGTGCAGCACGGGTAGTACGACCGTGCCCGTGAAGGTCACGTCGACCTTGCGCATCTTCGAGACGATCAGCGCCTTGCCCTGCTCGCACTTCTTGAACAGCCTGCTCAGCGTGATCAGCGCCAAGATCAGCACAACCGCGATCACGGCGATCATCACGATCAGCCCGGTGGAGATCGCACCCATTGTCAGCCCCCTGTGGTGATGTCCACGACCCAGAAGAACTCGCCCTCTGCGTCGTAGTCGAAGATCAGCGCGGTCTGGCCCGCCTTCAGTTCGGTGCTCTGCGCCGCTCGCACCTGCACGACCGCCGTGCCGCCGTCGTCTGCGGTCACCTCGGCCTGCCCGTACCGCTCGGTGACCGTGGACGTCCTGACGATCGCGGTGCGGCCCACGAAGTCGTTGCGGGACGCCGGTTTCTCCGGTTTCGTCCAGTTCCGGAGCGGGATGGAAAGGATCTTCGTGACGAGCGCGCCCACGAGCAGCGAACCGGCGAGGACGGCGTACCGCAACGAACCTTCCGGCGTGAACACCGTGCCGACCAGCGCGGCGAACCAGGTGATCACGATGAACAGCGAGATCGAGATCGGGAGGACCGGGGCGTCGAAGTCCAGGCCCACCAACGCGACCGTGAGCCAGTACGCCAGCACCACGAGCACCAGCAGGCTGAACACCACGGTCGGAAACGCCACCGCGGCAGCCAGGAACTCGGTCATCATCGCCCCCTATCTCGACACTCAGATGCGCGAAACTCCGAATCCGTTGCACTTCCGGGAATCATCGATGCCGATCGATCGTTGTCCCGATCATGGACATCGGGGTGCAGGGACTGAACACCGGCGACACCGCCGGACCGGACGAGACGCGACGGCTCGCCCAACTGGCTGAATCACTCGGCTACCGCTCGTGGTGGGCATCGGATCACGTGGTGCTGCCGAGCCCACGCGTCGACCCGTCGCCGTCAGAGCCTGACACCGTGATCGTGGATCCGCTGGCACATCTGAGTTATGTGGCGGCGGTCACATCCACGCTGCAACTCGCGACCGGCATCGTGATC
Organism: Lentzea sp. NPDC051208; assembly: GCF_040682435.1. Classification (NCBI taxonomy): domain Bacteria; kingdom Bacillati; phylum Actinomycetota; class Actinomycetes; order Pseudonocardiales; family Pseudonocardiaceae; genus Lentzea; species Lentzea sp. NPDC051208. The sequence goes on from NZ_JBFBAW010000003.1 coordinate 431,376, forward strand.
CTGCCGCAGCGCAACCCGGTCGTGCTGGCGAAACAGGTGGCGTCGCTCGACCTGCTCAGCGGCGGGCGCATGACGCTCGGCGTCGGCGCGGGTTACGTTCCGCAGGAGATGGCCGCGGTCGGGGTGTCGTTCAACGACCGTGGCAAGAGGACGGACGAGTACCTGGACGCGATGGACCAGCTCTGGCACGCGCCGGAGCCGTCCTTCCAGGGCGAGTTCGTGTCGTTCTCCGGCGTCGAGGCCCACCCCCGCCCGTCGAACGTGCGCGTGGTCGTCGGCGGCCACAGCGCCTCGGCGATCCGGCGGGCGGTGACGCGTGCCCAGGGGTGGTTCGGCATCGGCACGCCCGAAGACATCCGCGGCCACCTCGCCAAGTTCCCCTCGCGACCCGACGGCTTCCGGATCAGCGTGTCCGCGCAGGTCCCGCTGTCGGCCTCGGTGATCCGCGAGTACGAGGACCTCGGCGTGGACGAGCTCGTGATCTACCCGCCGATGTTCGACGGCACGGTGGAAGAGGTCTTGAAGAGGAACTCGGAGTTCACCGGCTAGCCTGGAACGTCGTGATCCCCGTCGTCGTGCTCGCCGGCTTCCTCGGCTCCGGCAAGACCACCCTGCTCAACCACCTGCTGCGCACGTCCGGCGGCACGCGGATCGGCGTCGTGGTCAACGACTTCGGGCGGATCAACATCGACGCGTTCGCCGTCTCGGCCCAGGTCGACTCGATGGTGTCGCTGTCGAACGGCTGCCTGTGCTGCGCGGTCGACGGCACCGAACTGGACGGGATGCTGGCGAAGCTCGCTTCGGCGGACCTGGACGTCATCGTGATCGAGGCGTCCGGTCTCGCCGAGCCGGCGGCGATGGTGCGGATGGTGTTGCAGGCGCCGGGGGTGGCCTACGGCGGGCTGATCTACGTGGTCGACGCCGTGGAGCTCGACGCCGTGCCGCACCTTTCTCGCGACCTCGCGCTGGCTGACCTGGTGGTGCTGAACAAGGTCGACCGGGTGTCGTCGTTGCCCTCGCTGCCCTGTTCGGCACCGGTGCTTCCGGTTTCCTACGGGCGGATCGATCCGGCGCTGTTGTTCGAGGTGCGGCCGCCGGACCTGGGGCCGCGGCAGCTGTCGTTCGACGACCTGGACGACCACTCCACCCACGCGCACGCCCGCTACGACAGCGTGTCGTTCGAGTGGCCGGATCCGTTGCACCCCAAGCTGTTCATGGACTTCCTGAGCGCGCGGCCGGAGGGGTTGTTCCGCGCCAAGGGCTTCGTGCGGTTCCCAGGCGGCACGTTCATGCTGCACACCGTCGGCGCCTACGTCTCCTTCGAACCCGTCGACGACGCCCCGACTCAGCTGGTGCTGATCGGGGCGGGCATCGATCCGGAAGCGCTGACGGACTGGCTGCTGGCGTGCGTCGCGGACGGACCGGTTACCGAGCAGGACATGCTCTGGGTGCTCCGGTACGTCCGCTGACGTCACTTCTTGCAGAACGCGGTGTCCATCACGTCGAACACCTGCTGGAACTTCTTCGCCGGGTCGTCACCGAACGTGCCGGGCAGCGCGGTGAGCGTGATCGCCGCGCTCTTGCCGCCATCGGTCGCACCGCCGAGCGACGCCCAGCCGTGGATCGACCCGCCGTGCCCCCACCAGACCCCGCCGCAACTCAGCTTGGTGCTCTCCAGCCCGAGCCCGTAGGCGCTCTTCTCGTCGACCGTGACGGCCTTGCGCATCTCGTCGAGCTGCGGCTTCGCGAGGAGGCCGCCGTTCAGCAGCGTCCTGAAGAACTTGGCGACGTCCGCGGGCGTGGAGACCATCGCACCGGACGCCCAAGCCGCCGACGTCTCGATCTCCGTCGCGTTGACGACCGCGGACTTCGGGTCGAGCAGGTCGCTCAGCGCGTAGGCCTGCGCATGGCGGCCGCGGATGCGTTGCTCGCCCTGGCCAGGCCAGTACGTGTCCTTCAGGCCGGCCTCGGTGATGACCTTCTGGATCGCCTCACCGATCGGACGCCCGGTCACCTTCTGGATCAGCAGCCCGGCCACGACGTAGTTCGTGTTGCTGTACGCGTACTTCTCGCCCGGCGAGAAGCTCGGCGGGAGCCGCAGGGCGGCGTCCAGCAGGTCGTGCGGCGCGAAGTAGCGGTCCCGGATGTCGGCGATCTTCGGGACGCCGATCTCGAGCACGTACTCCGGCAACCCGCTGGTGTGCTGCAGGACCTGGCGCACGGTGATGCGGTCGTCCTTGATGTGCGGCACGTACCTGTTCACGGGCCCGTCGAGCTCGACCTTGTTCTCCGCGACGAGTTCGAGCGTCGCGACCGCCACGAACGACTTCGTGATGCTGCCGATCCGCACCTGCCCGTTGAGCGGAGCCTTGCCCGCCACGTGGTTGCGACCGTGGACGTGGGCCTCGACGCCGGGCGTTTTGTCCTCGACGATCTGAGCGAGCTGCTGGGGGACAAGGAGAGTCAGCGCCGTGAGCGCGGCCATCGCGATCACTTGGCACCACACAAAGCAGCGTCCACAGTGGCCAGAACAGCCTCGTGGGCCTTGCCGGCCTCCTCCTGCGTGTCCTGGAACGTGCCGGGCAACGCCGTGACAGCAACGGAGAACGCACGACCGGTGTCGGTGACCCCACCCCGCGTCTCGTAACCGTGGATGTCGCCACCGTGACCCCACGACCGGCCACCACAGGACAACGGCGCACTGGCGATCCCGAGCCCGTACTCAACACCCGGCCACATCTCGCCGGCGGTGTCGACGGTCTTCTTCATCTCGTCCAGCTGAGCCTTCTTGAGCAGGTCGCCCTTCAGCAGGCCGCGGTAGAAGGCGTTGAGGTCCTTGGTCGTGGAGATGATCTGCCCGGCCGCCCAGCCCCAGCTCGGGTCGAGCTCGGTCACGTCCTCGATGCCGTTGCCGGTCTTGGCGTACCCGTGCGGGTGCTTGCCGCGAATGCCCTGCTCACCCACACCGGGCCAGTAGGTGTCGTTCAGGTTCAGCTTCCGCACGATGCGCTGGTCGACGTTCTCCGCGACCGGCCGCCCGGTGACCTTCTGGATCAACAGGCCGAGCAGCACGTAGTTCGTGTTGCTGTACTTGAACTTCTCACCCGGCTGGTTGGTGACGGGGTGCGCGTTGCCGATGTCGAGCAGCTCACGCGGCTCGAGGTACCGGTGCCGCACCTCCTCGAACTTCTCCAGCCCCAGGTAGTTCGTGTAGTTCGCGAGCCCGCTGGTGTGGTTGAGCAACTGCCGGACCGTGATCCGGTCGTCCTTGATCGCGCCCGGCAGGTAGTGGTTGATCGGCTTGTCGAGCTCGACCTTGCCCTCACCGACGAGCTGCATGACCACCGTGGCGACGAACGCCTTGGTGTTGGACCCGGCGCGCACCTGCCCGTTCCTCGGAACAGCCGTGCGCTTGCCCAGCTCGGACGTGCCCGAAGTGTAGGCGGCCGTCCGGCCGTTGCCCTCGGTGATCGTCGCCAGTGCAGCCGGGAACTCGTGCTGCTTCGTGAGCCCGTCGAGCTGCTTCTGGACATCGCTCGGCGGCGTGGCCATCGCCGTCCCGGTGAACAGCATGGCCGTTGCCAGCACTCCTACCAGCGTCTTCTTCATCTTGTGCCTCCCCTTGCCGTGGTGAGGACAGATTTCCAATCAAGGGGGTGTCCGCGCAGTCACGCACGCTTCCGTCCTTGGGGTGGAGCAGGCTCTACCCCGGTGGCGGACGCGGCTCGGCGGCAGACGTTCGACGACTCCGTCGGGGTGGCCAGTGCGTCAACCGTGAGGTTGGAACCCGGAGGACATGCGGAGGTGGAGATCGGTAGGCTGTCCCGGCGAGGGCTGCTAGCTCAATTGGCAGAGCAGGAGACTTTTAATCTTCGGGTTCAGGGTTCGAGTCCCTGGCGGCCCACCAAACCCCCAGGTCACAGGCCTGGGGGTTTCGCTTTGCAAGATCAAAGACCCCGCTTACCCCTCACTTATGCGCATCACCGCCGATCACCGCACCGAGCGCGTCAGCAGCGGCACGGCCAGGCGCACGACGTCCCATGTGCACGTCCTGGGTCATCGAGGGCCGCGCGTGGCCGAGCACATTGGCGATCCGCCGGCAGTCACGCCTGTCTCATCGAGCAGGGTCGCAACCGTGCAGCGGAGCGTACGGAAGGTCACCGTCAAGCACAGTGGCACGTGGCCTTGATCCGTGATTCCGGTCCTCTGCTCTCGTTCTCCAACGCGCAGGTCAACTGCTAGGAAGAGATCAACAACTGGCCGGGCAACAGTTGTGGGGTTCATGGTGCGGGGACGCCGAACGTCCAGGGCCGTTGGGACAGCAACATCATCTACGGCAACCGGCTCAACAACTCCAATGAGTACGACGGCGCGGTGAACGGCTCGTTCACGCCCAGCGGGTACCCCGGCTACACAATGGGCGCGCTGCAAGGCGCCTATTTCAACTGCTACGGCCGGGACAACTGCAACTACCCGTGACTCGTCTGATCGGGTCGTGAACTAACCGATACCGTCCGGGACCATGTGGCCGGCCTCGCGCGTGGTGCGCGGGGCCGGTTCGCCTGCTATTCGCAGCCCTGCTGGCACAGATTGGAGGCACGAGAGACATGGGCCAGGAAGCATCGGTATGTGAGCACAGCCCAGAGCGCTGGGAGCAGGTGCCCGAGGTCTCCAGCGACGTAGCGGTTACCTCAGTTGCCGGTCGTCCGGATTCTGCTCATCTTGAGGTCGACGGCGCCGTCTACGGCAGGGTTCCCGACACTGGCTTGAGCATGCTCATTGCATGGTTGGTCGGACCGAAAAATCTGGCCCGTCTACCCGATTGCGAGCTGCACACCGTCGCCGTTACCACCGTCCAAGACGGAACCGCAACGAGGACGAGTGAGCCGCGGGGCCAGGTCGACCAGGACATGATCGACGATGGGGTTGACGAGTACCTGACTGGCGCCCAGGTACCGAGCCCGCCTCGTGGCTACAGGTGGTACCAGCGCGTTCCTGAGGGCTACAGCACCCTTGACGACGCGTACGCCTACATCAACGGTGCCCTCCGTGAATCCGACCCAGAGAACAAGGCTGCCCGGCCTGCTCAACTCGTGCCCTTGGTGGCTGAAGCAGTTGCGGGCCTCTACCCGAGCTGATCAGCCCATGACGTCATGGGCTGATCCTCCGCTTGCCGCTCGTTTATGACGTCGAATGTCCACAAAGGGCCGCATGCAACAAGAGTCATGATGACCGTAAGCTCACAACAAGTATCGGCAAATATCCACAGTGGATTACCAAGCAAGATTCGCAAACTTCGGGTTCTGGCAGAGGCACAGGAAAGAAGAAGGGTCAAGATCGACCACACTCGACAGTGTTCGAGGTCCTGGCAGGATTTCGCATCTGGTCGATGCCGTCTCACCAGTCGCGACGTGGCGAGGCCGTAGGAACCGTGCAGGGCCTGCAAGCCTGCTTCGGTTCCTACGGCCGAACCCCCAGCGATGTAAGGCGACGACCCAGGGGTCAGTGGGCTACGACGTCGCCGGACGTGGCGGTGCGGCTCGGCAGCATGTACGCGACGACGATCGTCACCACGGCCAGGACCGTTGCGATCACGAAGGCCAGCTTCATGCCGCTCAACTGTGCCGCGCCCGCGGCGGCGCCCTCGGCGACCAGGGTGGTGGCGCGGGCCGACATGACGGTGACGACGAGGGCGGTGCCCAGGGCTGCTGCCACCTGTTGGAGGGTGCCGAGGATCGAGCTGCCGTGCGGGTACATGTTCGGCGGGAGGGCGCCCATGCCGAGGGTGAAGATCGGGGTGAAGGTTGCTGCCAGGCTCACCATCAGCAGGGCGTGCAGGGCCAAAACCTGCCAGTACGGCATGGTCATCGAGATCTGGGTGAAGCCTGCCAGGGAGAGCACGATGCCGATCGAGCCCGGGAGGACCAGGGGGCGGCTGCCCAGGCGGTCGTAGAGGCGTCCCACCGTGGGGCCGAGGAGGCCCATTGCGAGGCCGCCGGGCATGAGGAGCAGGCCCGTCTGCAGCGGGGTGAGGCCTCGCAGGTTCTGCAGGTAGAGCGGCAGCAGGATCATCGAGCCCATCATCGTCAGGAACGCGATGCACATGAGGGCCAGCGACAGCGTGAAGGTGCGGTGCTTGAGGGTGCGGAGGTCCATCAGCGGGGCGCCGGTTCGCTGCAGCTTGAGCTGGCGGAGGACGAAGAACGCGATGAGGGCCGCGCCTGCGATGACGATGCCGATGCTCGGGCCGAGGTGGGACTCGCGCTCGCCGAACAGGCTCAGGCCGTAGACCAGGCCGCCGAAGCCCAGGGTGGCCATGGCGGCCGATGCCCAGTCGAGGGTGCTGACCTTCGGCTCGCCGATGTTGTCCAGATGGCGGAGGCCGAAGTAGGTCACGGCGCCGGCGATCGGGAGGACGGCGACGAAGAGCAGGCGCCAGGAGCCCAGTTGCAGGATCAGGCCGGAGATGGCCGGGCCGAGGGCCGGGGCCACCGAGATCGCCAGGGTCACGTTGCCCATGACGCGGCCTCGGTCCTGTTCCGGGACGACGGTCATCAGCGTGGTCATCAGCAGCGGCATCATCACGGCCGTGCCCGCGGCCTGCACGATGCGGCCCACCAGCAGGATCGCGAACGTCGGCGCCGCTGCGGAGAGGGCGGTGCCTGCCAGGAAGACGCCCATCGCGATCGCGTAGCCCTGGCGGGTGGTGACCCGCTGCAGGAACCAGCCGGTGACGGGGATCACGGCGGCCATGGTGAGCATGAACGCGGTGGAGACCCACTGGGCGGCCTGTTCGGTCACGTGCAGCGACTCCATCAGGCGCGGAATCGCGTTGATCATCAGCGTTTCGTTGAGGATCACGACGAACGTCGCCAGCACCAGCAGGCGCACCACCAGCGGTGTCTTGCCCGCTTGTGCGGTGGGTTTGTCTTGGATCGCAGCAGGCATGTCAGGCCCTCACTAGGTTGCTGGCATCAGGTTCTTCGTGACACCGGAGAAGACCTGCAGCGTCGAAGGAACTCATCGGTACACCCGAGTCTCTCTCATCGCCGCGTTGGTCTCATCCCGGTTTTCCGGTCCATCCACCTGTGCGTCGAACGGCCAGACCCGGAATCGACACGGTCGGCCGTAGTTTTTCCGCATGGGGTTGGGCGAGCTGATCGCGAAGTACGACGTGCCGGGCGCCCAGGTGGCCGTGCTCACGGGCGGGGAGATCCGGGACGAGTCCGCGGGTGTGTCGAGCACCGGCGATCAGGTCACGAGCGACTCCGCGTTCAGGGTCGGTTCGATCACCAAGATCTGGACGGCGACGCTCGTGCAGCGGCTGGTGGACGAAGGGCTGCTGGATCCTGATCGTCCGGTCTGCCGGTACTTGCCGGGGTTCGCGCCGTCACTCACGGCACGTCATCTCCTCACTCATACGGGCGGGCTCGACAGCAACCACTTCTTCGGCATCGGGCGTGGCGACGACGCGCTCGCGAGGTACGCCAGTGCACTCGCGACGGCGGAGCACCCCATCCCGCCCGGCACTGTGTTCTCCTACTCCAACAGCGGGTTCGTGGTGCTCGGCAGGCTGGTGGAGGTGTTGAGCGGCAGGCCTTTTCACGACGTGCTGCGCGAACGCCTGGTGCAGCCGCTGGGATTGCGGACGGTTGTCACCGAGGTTGGTCACGGCACGGCGCCTGGGGCTTCGGACTTCGCGATGAGTGCTCGCGAGCTGCTGCGATTCGTGCGACTGCATCTCGACGACCCGAAGCTCGCAGTGCTGCGGGAGACGCAGGTCGAGGCCGTTCCGGACTTCGGAGGAGGGGTCCTCGGGTGGGGTCTGGGGTGGATGCTCTACCGGGACGGCGTTGTCGGCCACACCGGGGTTGCGAAGGGGCACAAGGCTTTTCTTCGTGTGGCGCCGGACTCCGGAACCGCGGTGGCCGTGCTTGCCAACAGCGCGGACAGCGAACCGCTGGCGCACGAAATCTTCACCGAGGTGCTGAAAAGCATTGATGCGCCGCCAACGCCGGCGGTGAACCCCGGAGAGATCGCGGATCGGATGTACGGCACCTACCGCAACCAGCTGTACGACATCACGCTCACCACCGCGGACGGCCGAACCGTCCTCATCTACCGGCCGCGCACCGAACTCGGCCGGGCGAAACGCGTCGAGGTAGTGCGGCACGGCGACAGCTCGGTCATCGCCGTGACTCCCACGAGTGACGGTTACCAGGTGTTCTCGCTGGTCGGCGAGGACGAACGCGGGCGGGCGCGGTTCCTGCACAACGGGTCGGCGGCCTACCGGATCACTCCGCCACGGTGACCACGACGTTGCCGCGCTTGTGACCTGCCTCGACGTAGCGGTGCGCGTCGGCTATCCGGGCCAGCGGGTAGGTGCGATCGACGATCACGCGCAGCTTTCCGTCGTCCAGCAGAGAACTGATCACGGGCAAGGCCGCGCGTTTGTTGACGGACATGCCGACGACGACGCGCTTGCCGCCGCGCAATGCCGTCCACAGGGCCCGGAAGTTGTTCGGGAGACCGGTGGTCGGAAGGTACTTGCCGCCGGCGCGCAGACAACGTCGGGACGCGCGGAACGAAGACTTGGTCACCGTGTCGAAGACGACGTCGTAGCTGTCGACGTCGGCGGTGAAGTCGTGCGCGGTGTAGTCGATCACCTCGTCGGCGCCCAGCGACCTCACCCACTCGACGTTCGACGGGCCGCAGACCGCGGTGACGGTGGCGCCCAGGTGTTTGGCCAGCTGGACGGCGTAGGTGCCGATGCTGCCGGACGCGCCGTTGACCAGGACGCGGTCACCGGGGCGGACCTTTGCCTTGTCGCGCAGGAAGAACAGTGCCGTGGTGGCGCCGTCCACCGCGGCGGCGGCTTCGACGAAGGTCAGGCTCGCGGGCTTCGGGGCCAGCGAGCCGGTGGCGGGAAGGCGGACGTAGTCGGCGTGGGCGCCCACCGCGAAACCGGTGAAGCCGAAGACCTCGTCGCCCACCCGGAAACCCGTCACCGCGGAACCGACCGAATCCACCACGCCGGCCACTTCGAGGCCCAGGGTGCGCAGCGCCGCACGTGGTCGGCGCAGGCCGAGGATCACGCGGCCCCACAACGGTTCGCCGCGGCGCATCGCGCACTCGGCCGAGGTCACGGTGGTGGCGTGGACCTTGATCAGGACGTCACCGGGACGCAGGGTGGGGAGTGGCTTCTCCACCACCTGGACGACGTCGGGCGGGCCGAAACTCGTGTGCACGGCGGCTCTCATGCACTGACGGTAGAGAGCACCGGACTCGTTGCGGGGAAACCGGTTCCGGGAATCAGGGAGAAAGCAGGGTGCCCCCTAGGGGACTAGGACCACGGGCCGAGGAGGAAGTCGGACCGCGGGCCGATCAGAAGTCGCCACGACGGTGACAGCGTCTACGACCATGAGGTTTCCGAACGGATGGGTTGGTGGCGCGGCGCTGATCGCCGGACCGGTGCTGATGCTGGCGGGCACGCTGTTGCGGTCGCCGTTCCACTTCTTCTTCCCCGACCAGCTGCGGGCGGTGGCCGAGCATCCGGGGTTGATGGCAGCTGCCTACACCGCGTTCCTGGCGGGCAACGTCGTGATGTGGGCGGCGGTGGCGCACTTGGCGCACGAGATCGGGGCTCGAAATCGCAGGTGGGCGGCCTGGGGTGGGGTGCTGGTGACCATCGGCCTCTTCGGGCGGACGTTCCACGCCGGGGTCGACCAGGCGGCGTTCAGCGCCACGAGGCACCTGGGGGCCGAGGGAGCAACGGAACTGGTGGCGCGCGGGTACGGAGACCTGCACCTGGTCAGCTTCCTGTCGTTCACGATCATGTTCGGCTGGTTCGTGCTGGCGATCGGGACGTATCGCGGCGGCGTGCTCGGCAAGGTCCGGGCGGTGGCGCTGGCGACGATGGGACTGCTGCCTCTCGGGGTTCTCAAGGGCACCGAGATGTTGTCGATCGTCGGCACGGCCGGCCTGTGCGTTGCGCTGGTGCCGCTGGGGATCCAGGTGCTGCGGGAGCAGCCGCGACCCACGCGCAAGAACGTGCTGATCGCGGTGCCGGCGGCGATAGGACTAGGAGCGCTCGCCGTCCTGAGCACCATGGGCTGAGGCGATCGGCAGCACGAACCACAGGCCGGCGAAGACGACGAACGCCAGCACGCCGACCACCACCGCCGGCCAGCCGCCCAGGATCACCTCGGCGAGCAGCAGGACGGTGCCGGTCATCGCGAGTGCCAGGAAGGCCAGGCCGGTCAGGGCGAACGTGTTGCCCGAGCGGACCACCTCCTCGCGGCGGCCCTGGCGGAACAGGACGCGGTGCCACGCGGCGGGGGCGGTCAGGAAGGCGACGGCCACGGCCGCGCACAGCACGGTGACGAGGTGCGTGATGCGGATGTAGCCGCTGACGGAGGCGTACTTGCCGGTGAACGCGATGGAGAGCAGGAAGCCGAACAGGATCTGCACGCCGGCCTGGGCCACGCGGAGCTCCTGGAGGAGCTCGTTGAGGTTGCGGGCGAGTCTGCGCTGATCGGACTCCTCTGCTTCGCTCATCACCATCGCGTACCCACCTTCGACGCGTTGAAACGCCAAAACGGCCGGTACCGCCCGCTGCTAGACCCGGTTGATCACGAAAAAATCAGTCACGAACGCGACCGGGTCGCCCGCGGTGTTGCGGCCGACCCACGTCGGGTAGACCCCGTCACCCCAGCCCGTCGAGAACGCCACGACGTTCAACCCGGACCTGGCGTCGGTCACGTTGGCCGGGCCACGGCCGCCACCCACCGCGCCGAGCGCGTCGATCAGGTCGCAGTTGCCCGCCTCGTCATCGCTCGCCAGCCGGTCCAGCGCCGACGCCGCGGCGAGGTCGAAGAACGCGCCGGTGCTCGACTTCACCTCGTACCCGAACTCCGGCATCACCGGCAGCATGGGCACGTGCTCCCCCGCCGTCACGGCCGGCCGCCACGAGTAGGCGGGCTCGTCCTTCACCGTCACCCTGGCGGCCGCGACGCGGTAACCCTGCCGCTCGTCGGGAAGACCGTCGCCGTCGATGTACGACACGAGCGAGACCGACACCGGGTACCTGCCCGGCTCGACCACGTCGGTGAACGCCTCGGCGTCGTCCGGCCACACGACGAACGGGTCGGCCGCCACGAGCCGGCCTGTCGGCAGGGCCAGCTCACCGACCTGCCGCACGCTGATGACCTGCTGTTCGCCGCCGCCGGTCGGCTTGCCCACCGGCCCGTCGACGAAGAACCGCTCGAACCCGGACCTGATCAGTTCAACCGCCCCCACAGGTACGCCACCTCCAAGGGCATGTTGGCAGAAGGGTCTGACACCCGATCGGGGCACCGGGGGTGTTCGCGTTCGGTGAAGTCCGCTACACCGCAACGAATCCGCTGCCACGCTGGTCAGCATGGGGACGATCGAAGTGGTGCGCGGCGACATCACCCGACAGCGAGTCGACATCATCGTCACGGCGGCGAACGAGTCGCTGCTCGGTGGCGGCGGAGTCGACGGAGCGATCCACCGCGCGGCCGGGCCGGAGCTCGCGGAAGCGGGAGCGGGGCTGGCGCCGTGCGAGCCGGGCAAGGCCGTCGCCACACCCGCGTTCGGCCTCGCGCAGGTCAAGCACGTGATCCACACGGTCGGGCCGGTCTGGGAGGACGGCGAGCAGGGCGAGGACCTGGTGCTCACGAGCTGCTACCTCAACTCACTGCTGCTCGCGGAGGAGCTGGAAGCCGAAAGCATCGCGTTTCCCGCCATCGCGACCGGCGTCCACGGCTTCCCCGCCGAACGCGCGGCGCGGATCGCGACGATGGCGGTTCGCTCGCTGCCGATCATCGACGAGATCCGGCTGGTCGCGTTCGACGAGGAGACCTCCGGCCTGCTCCGCGAAGCGCTGGCCGAACCGGTGCGGGAGTGGTGCCCGACCTGCGGGGCCGCGGCGATCCCCCTCGTGAACGGCTGCCGCCTGCTCCCGGAGGCCAGGCAAGCGTTGGCCGCGGGTGCCATCGGGCTCGGGGGCTTCCTCCTGGACGACGACACGTTCCCGCAGTGGGGATGCGCGCGGGAGCACTACTGGACCAATGGCGAACGTGACGAACGTCGCAACCAGGTTGCCCTGATCGACGCCATCGCCGTCACTCTCGGTGAAGATCGCGGCTGGTCAGTGCCGTAACCTGAAGGGCGTGTCCGTTCCCTCCACGCTGAAGATCGGCCCGTTCGCCGTCGACCCGCCCGTTGTGCTGGCCCCCATGGCCGGCATCACCAACGTGGCGTTCCGGCAGCTGTGCCGTCAGTACGGGGCCGGGCTCTACGTCTGCGAGATGATCACCGCGCGGGCCCTGGTCGAGCGCGACGCGATGACCATGCACATGATCACGTTCGACGAGGGCGAGAGCCCGCGTTCGATGCAGCTCTACGGCGTCGACCCCAAGAACGTCGGCGAGGCCACGAAGATGATCGTGGACGAGAACCTCGCCGACCACATGGACATGAACTTCGGCTGCCCGGTGCCCAAGGTGACGCGCAAGGGCGGTGGCGCCGCGCTGCCGTACAAGCGCGAGCTGTTCCGGCAGATCGTGCGGGCCGCGGTCCGCAACGCCGGGGACATGCCGGTCACCGTCAAGTTCCGCATCGGCATCGACGAGGACCACCTGACCTACCTCGACGCCGGCCGCATCGCGCAGGACGAGGGCGCACAGGCCGTGGCACTGCACGCGCGCACGGCGTCGCAGCGGTACTCCGGCAAGGCGGACTGGTCGGCCATCGCCCGGCTCAAAGAGGCCGTGACGAGCATCCCGGTGCTCGGCAACGGCGACATCTTCAGCGCCCAGGACGCGCTCGACATGGTCGCCGAGACCGGCTGCGACGGCGTGGTCGTCGGACGTGGGTGCCTCGGCCGGCCGTGGCTCTTCCGCGACCTGCAGGCGGCGTTCCGCGGCGAGCCGATCCCCGAGGGCCCCAACCTCGGTGAGGTCGCCGACGTCCTGCGCCGCCACGCCCAGCTGCTCGCGGCCCACAACGGCGAGCACAAGGGCCTGCGCGACCTGCGCAAGCACATGGCCTGGTACTGGCACGGCTTCCCGGTCGGCGGCGACACGCGCCGGGCGTTCGCGATGGTGTCGAGCCTGCAGGAGCTGGACGACCTCATCGGCACGCTCGACAGGACGGTGCCGTTCCCCGAGAACGCCGAGGGGCCGCGCGGCAGGCAGGGCTCGTCGGCGAAGGTCGTGCTGCCCGAGGGCTGGCTGGACGACCCCGAGGACGCCACGGTGCCCTCCGGTGCGGACGTGATGCACTCCGGTGGCTGAACGCGTCGCGGTTCTCCTGGTCGCGCTCGCGTTGCTGGCGGGCTGCGGCGGACCTGTCGCGGGCACGGCACGGCCGGTGCGGCTCAGCGACGACGGCCGCGCCAAGTTCAAGGAGTACTACGCCCGCGTCAACAAGGCGGGTGAAGAGGGTGCGTCCCAGCAGTCGAAGCTGCTCAAGGACACGCAGCACCCGGACTTCCGGCAGAAGACCTGCGACCTGCGCGGCGCCACGATCAAGGTCGAACCGACGTGGACGACGCTTCGCATGGACGCCGACTGGGCACCCCCTGGCGAGAAGGCTCATCCCCGGGGTGACGTCTACGTCGTCGCTGTGACGATCACGTTGCGCAAGGAAGACCAGGAGATCGGCAGCCAGATCGGATCGATGCACGTGGTGCTCCTGGACGACGAGGTGTACGGGTTCGCGCCCTGCCTCGGTGGCTGAACGGGTTGTTGATCTTCCAAGCTCACTGGATCGGAGCAGCTGACGGTCAACCGGACGGGGGAAATCCCACCCCCACACGTCCTTCTAGCTCAAGCGCCGACCCTCGGGGGACGACACCTGGCAGGTAAGGAGGTGACCGCGATGACCGCACTGCGACCCGAAACCGCAGAGACCCAGCAGGCCGACGCCCCAGTCGACAGGCAGGGTCCTGGCCTGGTGGCGCTGCACGAGTCCATCGCGACGTTGCTCGCCTCCCGCGGCCAGTGGCGCCAGGCCTACCAGCACCTGCGTTCCGCGCTCGACCTCGTCCACGCGGACCAGGTCGAGGAGCCGCACGTTCCGGAGCAGCTGCGCCGCGAGGTCGAGCTGCTGCGCCGGGAGCACGCCGAGGCACGCGAGCAGAGCCTGCGCGACAGCCTCACCGACTCCTACAACCGCCGTTACCTCGACCAACGGCTGATGGACCTCCTGACCGAGCACGGAGCGTGCCGGCACGGGCTCGCCATCGCGTTGATCGACCTGGACTGGTTCAAGCAGGTGAACGACACCTTCGGCCACCTGCTGGGCGACCGGGTGCTGCAGCGCGTGGTCGAACTGCTGCAGCAGGACCTGCCGGAGGGCGCCTTCTGCGCCCGCTACGGCGGCGAGGAGTTCGTGCTCGTGCTGCCCCGCGTGGACGCCACCACCGCCGTGGAGATCGCCGAGGCGGCCCGCGAACGTGTCGAGCGTCACCCGTGGCAGGACGTCGCACCGGGGCTGCGCGTGACCGTCAGCGCGGGCCTCGCCTACGAACCGGCCGCGGACGAGGCGCCGGAACGTCCGGCCGTCGGCGCCGAGCAGCAACTGCTGCGCGCCGACAGTCTCCTGTACACGGCCAAGCAGTCCGGACGCAACGCGGTGGCGTACCGTGCCGACGGACGGGTTCGCCTCGCGGGTGCTGCCTCTGGCAGGCGTGCGATCGACGAGACACGTGTTCTCGGTTACTACTGAGTGAGCTGGCTCACCCGTTCAGGGCAAGCGGACTGCGCGTAATCGCGTACAGATCGCAGCCTTATCACCCGGAGTGGTCGTCAGAAGTCGGCTACATCCGTAGTATCGCGGGCGCAACTGACACGCCGGTGATGCAACCCTTGTGTCCCGGTCGTCGTCACTTCGTAATGACGAACCGCTTTTGCTTCTGACCCAGAAGGGAGATTGGGTGCCCGACGACCCCCGACGTGGCGGCCCCTCTTCCCGTGGTGATCAGGATCCCCAGCACGACCAGCCGACCGGCCGTAGACGTCGCTCGATGGAAGGCTCTGGGGGCCTGAGCGTCTCGGACCTCATCGAGCAGCACAGCAGGACGAACATCCCCCGACCCGTCCCGCCAGGCTCGCCCGACGCTTCCACTACAGGCAGGCGTGCCCTGCCGGAACCGCCCGAGGCCACGGGCAGGCGTGCACTGCCTGATCCGCCGGCCCACCCGCAGCAGCCTCCAGCGGCACCGCGGCAGCAGCCGCCCGCAGCTCACCGGCCTGGTGAGCAGACGGGCACGCGCCCGCGGCCGGAGCAGGCCGCCCCGCAGAACTTCACCGGCGACCAGACCGGCAGGCGGCGCAGGCCCGATGCCCCCGCCGAGCCGAACGGCGTCCAGCAGAACGGCGCCCGCCCGCGTCCCGTGCCCGGTGAGCAGACCGGACAGCGGCCGAGGCCCGCCCAGAACCCGGGCCAGGGTCCCGCCCAGACCGGGCAGCGACCGAGGCCCGACGCGACGGGCATGCAGCGCCGCCCGGCGCCCGGTGAGCAGCCGGGCGGACCCGTCCGGCGTCCCGCACCAGGCGAAATGCCTCCGGCGCGCCGGCTCGCCCCTGGCGACGCACCGTCGTCCAACGGCATCCCGCGACCACCGGCGCCCGACGTCAGCTCCAACGGCATGCCCCGCCCGCCGGCTCCCGGCGACCCGCGGCGGATGCCTCCCGGCGACGCGCCTTCCTCGAACGGCATCCCGCGGCGCCCCGCGCCCGGTGGCCCGCCCGAGGCAGGTCTGGCGGGCGGCGCGGTCCGCCGCCCCGCACCCGACGCACCGCCGCGCAGGCTGCTGCCGGGCGACGCACCGTCGTCCAACGGCATCCCGCGACCACCGGCGCCCGACGTCACCTCGAACGGCATGCCCCGCCCGCCGGCTCCCGGTGAGGTCTCGCAGCCGAACGGCCTGAAGCGTCCCCCCGCGCCAGGACCGGACGGGGCACCTCGCCGTCTCCTGCCGGGCGACGCACCGTCGTCCAACGGCATTCCGCGTCCTCCCGCTCCCGGCGAGGGGCCGGAGATCACCGGCCGCCGCCCCATGCCCCCGAACGGGGACATGCCGGGCAGGCAGCCGATGCCGTCGCGCGCGGAGTCGAGCGGTCCCCGGCCGATGCCCCCGCGGGCGGAGTCGAGCGGTCCGCGTCCGATTCCCGGCGGCCTCGCCAACCGGCTCAGCGAGCCGGTTGGCGAACCCAAGGCCGACGCGCCCGGCCCCGAGGCCACCCAGATCGCCCCCGCGGCGGGTGTGGCCAAGGTCGAGAAGCGCGAAGAGATGGACCCGTTGTGCCTCACCACCGAGATGGAGGCCATCGGCGACGACGTGAAGAAGCGTCGCGAGGTCGACCACACTCTCGCGCGGTTCTCCGCGGTGCACGACGAACTGCTCGAGCAGGAGCGCCAGCGCAAGGAGCGGCGCGCCAAGCTCATGCCGTGGGTCAAGGACGGCGAAGAGGGTGACCTCGTCGACGAGGCGACCCAGTACGCCGAACCCGTCGTCCCCGACGAGGAGGACGGCGAGCGGCGGCCCACCGGCCGCACGCCGCAGCAGCGGAAGTTGATGCGCACCGCCAGGATCGGGGCGATCGCCGCCGCGGCCGTGGTGTTCGCGTCGTCGGGCGTCGGCTGGGCGGCGATGCAGTGGGCCGACTCCAAGATCCAGCGGATCGACGCGCTCGGCGGCAACTCGGAGGCCGTGCACCAAGCCGAGAAGCAGCTCGGTGACGAGAACTTCCTGCTGGTCGGCTCGGACACCAGGGCAGGCGCGAAGGCGGGCGACAACGTCGGCACGCAGGCCCAGGAGGGTGGCGCGCGGTCGGACGTGATCATGCTCGCGCACATCCCGAAGGACCGCAAGCGCATGGTCATCGTGTCGCTGCCGCGCGACGTGCGGGTCGACCGGCCCGCGTGCCGCAGCTGGAACCCGGACAACGGGCAGTACGCGGGCCCGTTGGCACAGGAGAAGGGCGTGCTCGCGAACTCCGTCTACAACGACGGAGGACCCGAGTGCGTCGCCAACATGATGACGCAGCTGACCGGCCTCCAGATCAACCACTTCGTGAGCATCGACTTCAACGGCTTCCGCGAGATGTCGACGGCCATCGGCGGCGTGCAGATCTGCACGCCCACGAAGATCGTCGACGACGAGCTCGGCGTGGTGATCGACAAGCCGGGCAAGCACACGCTCAAGGGCGACCAGGCGCTGCAGTACGTGCGCGCACGCAAGGTCCAGGCCCAGGGCGACAGCGGTACCGACTACGACCGGATCAAGCGGCAGCAGGGTTTCCTGTCGGCGATGCTGCGCCAGGCGCTGTCGAACGAGGTGCTGCTGAGCCCGACCAAGCTCAACAACTTCATCAACGCGCTCACGAAGTCCACGGTCGGCGACAACATCGACGTCGCCTCGCTGCTGGAACTCGCGAACTCCTTGCAGAGCCTCGAAGCCGGCCGCGTGTCGTTCGTGACGATGCCGCACTGGACCGACGAGGGCCCGACGAAGTCGAACAACGACAACATCGAGCGCCTCAAGGACGACGACATCAAGGCGCTGTTCCAGACGATCATCGACGGAACGCCGTTGCCGCAGGAGAAGGTGACCGATCCAGGCACCGCCAACGCTCCTGTTCAGCCCGGCACCCTGGTGGACCCCAAGGAGGTCAGCATCCAGGTGCTCAACGGTGACTCGTCGAACGGCGGCGCCGTCGCCAGGACGTCGAACGCGTTGCAGCAAGAGGGTTTCAAGGTCGTCAAGCGGGACAACGCGCCGGAGCAGGCACCGAAGACGATCATCAAGTTCGCCAAGGGCAACGAGAACAAGGCCGCGACGCTCAAGGCCGCGGTGCCCAGCGCGGAGCTGGTCGAGGCACCCGAGATGGGTGGAGCGATCCAGTTGGTGATCGGCAAGAACTTCGACGACAAGGTCCAGGCACCGAAGGCGGGGGCGCCGCAGGGCACTCCGCAGGGACAAACGCAAGGTCAGCCCGGCACCGATCTGTCCATTGTGAACGCGGCACAGGACCCCTGCGCGGCGAAGTGATTCGCCTGGGGTTCACCTCCGGTTCATCCTGGCATGTCGCCGCGGCGGTGGTCGGGACGTAGGCTGAGCGCCATGCGCGAGGCCTACCACGACCAGCTCGAACAGCTCGCCGACCAGCTGGCCGACATGACCGGCATGGTTGCCGAGGCGATGCAGAACGCGACCGCAGCCCTCCTGCAGGCCGATCTCGGCCTGGCGGAGCAGGTCATCAGCGGCGACCAGAAGGTCGACGACGTCCGCTCCAGCATCGAGGAGCAGGCGTACGCACTGCTCGCACTGCAGGCACCGGTCGCGACCGACCTGCGCACCGTGCTCGCGGTGATCCACGCCGCCGAGAGCGTCGAGCGCATGGGCGACCTGGCGCTGCACGTGGCCAAGGCCGCGCGCCGCCGGCACCCGGCGTCGGCGCTGCCCGAGGACGTGCAGCCGTACTTCACCGAGATGGGCCAGATCGCGGTCAAGCTCGCGAACGAGGCCGCGTCGATCATCCGCGAGAAGGACGTCGACCGTGCGCGCAGCCTCGAGGACGAGGACGACGCGATGGACGACATCCACCGCCACCTGTTCTCCGTGATCATGGACAAGGAGTGGCAGCACGGCGTTCCCGCCGCGGTCGACGTGACGCTGCTCGGCCGCTTCTACGAGCGCTTCGGCGACCACGCCGTGTCGGTCGCCAAGCGCACGGTCTTCGTCGTCACCGGCCGGATGCCCGGCTACGGTGGCGACGACAACCTCTAAAGCTCCTTCAATCAGCGAAACTGCCCATCGCGCTCTGCCACCAGCTCCGGATCGGCGTAAGCCTCGGAGAACTCGGCGAGCACGGTGGGCAGTTCTTCGTCCCACACCGCCCGCGCCTCGTCGCGCGGCAGATCCCGTGCGTCGACGGTGAAGTACGCCCACGCCCGCACGATCTCGGGCAGCAGCGCCAGATCCGCGTCGGACACGTGCAGCTTCGCGGCCACGTTGAGGATCAGCACGGCGGTCAGCGACGCCGGCCCGTAGACGACGGGATCCCGGTTCTGTTCCACCGCAGCGGAAACGACGATGCGCGCGAACGCCCGCGCGGCCTCGACGTCGGCGATCCCGTGCTCTGAAGCCAGGAACGCGTCGACGACCTCGTCCGTCCTGTCAGGACCAGCAGCGGGGATCTCGTACTCCGCAGGCACCAACGCGCTCACGCGGGCATCGGCGAGGGCGATGAGCTGCACCGGGTGGCGCACGTCCTCCTCGCCCATCAGCCCTTCCTCGGCCTCCTCGTCCGGGCCGTCCGCCCAGAACTGCTCGATGTCGGGCCACACGCGGTCGTAGACGCCGGTGGCGCTCAAGGAGCTGATCTCGTCGCGGAACGCGTCGGGCGTGGAGGCGATCATGTCCTCCAGCAGCGCGACGGTGCCCTCGTCCGGCGTCGAGAACAGCTCGATCGCGGTGACGCCGAGCACCGGCTGGCGCATGAACAGCACGGTCTCGCCGACGCCGGCGCGCTCCTGGGTGATCGCGATGACCTCGACGTCGCCCAGCAGGTTCGTGACGAGGTAGGCGTCGCGGAAGTCGGGGACGGTGCCGGGGACGTACCAGTCCGGCTCGGCGATGCCGCGCGCCGCAACGGTTTCCGCCGCGGCGGACGAGGCGGCCCTGTTCTCCTCGGAGCCCACACCGGCCAGCGCGCGCAACGCGGTGAGCGCCGCGGGGTCGTCCATCGCCTGCAGCGCCTCGATCAACGGCGCGGTGCCGGAGCCGGCGAGCCAGAGCGTCGCGTAGAGCTCGCTCGCCCAGGCGTCCGCGAGCAACCAGGACTCCGAACGCACCGCGGCCGCCGACTCGAGCAGCGCCCCGTACGGGGACTGCTGCTCGGGCCTGCGGCCGGGTGCCTTGCCTTGCTTCTTCTTGCGGCTCTTGCTCTGCGGGCTCACGCCCAGCAACTTAGTCCAACCCGCGCATTTAGCCGAACCGGCCGGAGATGTAGTCCTCGGTCGCCTTCTGGCTGGGGTTGGAGAAGATCTTCTCCGTGTCGTCCACCTCGATCAGCTGTCCGGGCTGACCGACGCCCAGCAGGTTGAAGAACGCGGTCTGGTCGGACACGCGCGCCGCCTGCTGCATGTTGTGAGTCACGATGACGATCGTGTACTCCTTCTTCAGCTCCGTGATCAGGTCCTCGATCGCCAGCGTGGAGATCGGGTCCAGGGCCGAGCAGGGCTCGTCCATGAGCAGCACGTCGGGCTGCACCGCGATGGCACGCGCGATGCACAGACGCTGCTGCTGACCACCGGAGAGGCCGCCGCCCGGCTTGTCGAGCCGGTCCTTGACCTCGTTCCAGAGGTTGGCGCCGCGCAGCGAGCGCTCCGCCACCTCGTCGAGCTTCTTCTTGTCCTTCATGCCCGCGAGGCGCAGCCCGGCCACCACGTTGTCGCGAATGGACATCGTGGGGAACGGGTTCGGGCGCTGGAACACCATGCCGATGGTGCGGCGCACCTCGACCGGGTCCACAGTGGACGTGTAGATGTCCTCGCCGTCGAGCAGCACCTTGCCCTCGACGCGGGCGCCGGGGGCGACCTCGTGCATGCGGTTGAGCGACCGCAGCACGGTCGACTTGCCGCAGCCGGAGGGGCCGATGAACGCGGTGACGTTCTTCGGCGGCACCGCGAGCGAGACGTTCTCCACGGCGTGGAACTTGCCGTAGAAGAGGTTCAGGTCCTTGATGTCGAGTCGCTTGGCCATGTCCGCCCGCTCACTTCGTCTTCGGCGCCAGCGCCCGCGAGATCACGGTCGCCAGCAGGTTGAACAGGGTGATGATCAGCACGAGCGTGATCGCCGCGCCCCACAGGCGCTCGAAGCCCGCCTGCGTCGGGTTGTTGCGCTCGTTCACCATCATCAACGGCAGCGACGCCATGGGGCCGTCGAAGAGGTTGTAGTTGATGTACGGGGCGTACGCCGCGAGCACCAGCACCGGAGCGGTCTCGCCCATGACGCGGGCGAGGGCCAGCATGATGCCGGTCAGGATGCCGGACAGCGCCGTCGGGATGACGATCTTGACGATCGTCTTCCACTTCGGGATGCCGAGCGCGTACGAGGCCTCGCGCAGCTCGTCCGGAACGATCTTGAGCATCTCCTCGGTCGTGCGCACGACGACCGGGACCATCAGCAGCACCAGGGCGAGCGACACGGCGAACGCGCTGCGGCCGAAGCCCGCGTAGGTGATCCACACCGTGTAGACGAACAGCGCGGCGACGATCGACGGGACACCGGTGAGGATGTCGACCATGAAGGTCGTGGCCCGCGACAGCTTCGACCGGCCGCCGTACTCGACGAGGTAGATCGCGATCATGATGCCGATGGGCACCGAGATGACGGCGCACAGCAGACCTTGGATCAGGGTGCCGTAGATCGCGTGGTACGCGCCGCCGCCCTCCTGGCGGGCGAGCAGGCCGGACAGCGACTTCTGCCACCAGTCCCCGTCGAGGATGACCGGGAAGCCGCGCTGGATCACGGTGTAGAGCACCCACACCAGCGGGATGATGGCGATCAGGAACGCGCCCCACACCAGTGCGGTGGCGAGGCCGTTCTTGATCCGCCGGGAGACGCTGACGGACTGGAACGTCGGCGGCGTCGCGAGGCGCGTGGGGTCCGCGAGGTTGGTGCTCACTCGTACTCCTTGTGGCCGGCGACGATCGAGCGCGCGATGGCGTTGACGACGAAGGTCAGCACGAACAGCACAAGACCGGCCGCGATGTAGGCACCGGCTGAGCGCGGGTCGTTGAACTCCGGTGCGGCGAGGGCGATCTTCGAGGCGAAGGTGGCACCACCGTCGAAGAGCGACCAGCCGAACGACGAGGTCGCCGTGCTCAGGATGATCATGACCGCGATGGTCTCGCCCAGCGCGCGGCCGAGGCCGAGCATCGAGGCGCTGACGTAACCGGCCTTGCCGAACGGCAGGACGGTCGTGCGGACGACCTCCCACTTGGTCGCGCCGAGCGCGATGGCGCCCTCGACGTGCATCGTGGGCGTGCGCTCGAAGACCTCGCGGCTGACGGCCGTGATGATCGGCAGGATCATCACCGCGACGACGATGCCCGCGGTGAAGACGGTGGCGCCGAGCTGCAGGTTCACGTTGCCCTTGGCGAACAGCGGGAACCAGCCGAGGTTCTCGACCAGCCACTGCGAGACCGGGTAGAGCTCCGGACCGAGCACGAACAGGCCCCACAGACCGAAGACGATCGAGGGGACCGCGGCCAGCAGGTCGATGACGTACGCGAACGGCCGGGCGAGGTTGCGCGGCGCGTACTGCGTGAGGAACAGGGCGATGCCCAGCGCGATCGGCATGGCGATCAGCAACGCCACGATCGACACGACGACGGTGACCAGCAACAGGTCCAGGATGCCGAACCGCAGGTTCTCCGGATCCGAGGTGTTCCACTCGCGGCTGGTCAGGAAGTTGACGTTGTCCAGCCCGAGTGACGGGATCGCCTGCACGATGAGGAACAGGCCGATCGCACCGATGAGCGCGACGATGAAGACACCGGACCCCGTCGCCAGGCCGCGGAAGATGCGGTCGCCAGGCCGGACGTGAGGTGCCTTAGTAGTTTCTGAAGCTTCCGGTGTCGGGGGAATCGGAGCCTCCGAGGCGTGGGGAGCAGCCGCTGCGCCCCGCTCGGCTCCGGCTGCACCGGAACCGGCGGGGCGCTTGGCCACGACGGGATCTTTCATCGCGTCAGCGTTTAACCGAAGTCTCGCATCAACCTCAGGCGATCGCCTTCACGGCGGTCAGGAGCTTGTCCTGGAACGCCTTGGGCAGCGGCACGTAACCGGCGTCGGCGAGCTGCGCCTGACCGGTGGTGGCGGCCACCGTGAGGAACGCCTTGACGGCCTTCGCGGTGTCGGCGTCGTAGCCCTTCGAGCACACGATCTCGTAGGTCGCGAGCAGCAGCGGGTACGCACCGGCGGCCTTGGAGCCGTAGATCGAGTCGAGGTCGAGGACCAGGTCGTTGCCCTGACCCTTGATCTTGGCCTCGTCGATGGCCTTGCCGGCCGACTCGGCGTTCAGCTCGACGGCACCGGCACCGGAGTCGATCTTGGCGATGGACAGCTTGTTGTCCTGCGCGAACGACCACTCGACGTAGGTGATCGCACCGTCGATGGAGCCGACGGCCTGCGCGACACCGGCGGACTTCTCCTTGCCCTCGCCGACACCACCCTTGAACTGCTTGCCGTCACCCTTGGTCCAGCCGCCGGCGACCTTGAGGTACTTCTGGAAGTTGTCGGTGGTGCCCGACTCGTCCGAGCGGTAGATGACCGCGATGTCCTTGTCCGGCAGGGTCGCGGAGCCGTTCAGCGCCTTGATGGCCGGGTCGTTCCACTTCTTGACCGCACCGGAGAAGATGGCGGCGGTGGTCTTGGCGTCCAGCACGAGGCTGTCCACACCGGAGACCTTGTAGCCGATGGCGACGGGGCCGAAGACCAGCGGGAGGTTCCACGCCGGGTTGCTCTGGCAGCGCTTGGCGGCGGCCTCGGCCTCGGCGCCTTCCTTGAGCGCGGAGTCCGAACCACCGAAGTCGACCTGGCCGGCGTTGAAGTTCTTCACGCCCGCGCCGGAGCCCGAGGGGTTGTACGCGAGGTCCACACCGGGGCAGGCAGCCTGGTAGGCCTGCACGAACGCGTCGACCGCGTTCTTCTGCGCGGAGGAGCCCTCGGCGTTGAGCTTGGTCTTGCCACCGCACTCGACCGGGACAGACGCAGCGTTCGACGAGGTGTTCGTACCACCCGCCGGCGCGTTGTTGTCACTGCCACACGCACTGAGCAGCAGCGCGCTGGCCGCGACGAGGCCGAGAACGGCACCGTGCCGCTGGATCTTCACCTTGGTCCTCCACCTTGCGGAAAGCATTAGCGGTTCGCGACGGACGCCGCCGCTCGCTACGGAAGGTAGGTAGCCAGAATGGACAGACCGCCTAGTCAGGGTGAACGGGAGGTGAACACCGAACGGGAAGTGACGGGTCACACGGCCAAAAGAGTGACGGCGTGACCAGCGCGTATGCGTTTTGTGACGGTACGTTGACTACCGGGCGTACTGGACGTCCGCGTCCCAGAGGGTGAAGCCGAGCTTCGTGTACACCCTGACCGCCGCGGTGTTGTCCGACTCGACGTAGAGCATCACTTCCTTGACGCCCTGTTCGCGCAGGTGACGGAGCCCCGCGAGGGTGAGCGCCCGGCCCAGGCCGCCGCCCTGGCGGTCGGGGTCGACACCCACGACGTACACCTCGCCCAGCTCGGGCGTGTGCACCTTCGTCCAGTGGAAGCCCGCCAGCCTGTCGTCGGCGTCGAACGCGAGCAGGAAGCCCTCGGGGTCGAACCAGGGTTCGTCCTCTTTGGCGCGAACGTCCTCGATGGACATCGCGCCCTGCTCGGGGTGCCAGTCGAACGCGCGGTGGTTCACGTACACGACCGCGGCCTCGTCCTTGCCCGGGACGAACGGCCGGATCCTGATGCCCTCGGGCAGCTTCGGCTCCGGCAGGTCGTTCTCCACGCGCAGCCGCATCCGCAGCAGCTCGCGCACCTTGCGGAAGCCGAGCTTCTCGGAGAGCTTCTCCGCGTCCGGGTGGCCGCCGTGCGCCCAGATCCGCAGGGACTCCTGCGGGAGCGCCTTCACCAGTGCCTCGCCCACGCCCTGATGGCGGTGCTTCGGGTGCACGGCGAGCTCGGCGACCTTGTTGCCGCCGGAGTCACCGATCAGGTCAACGTGCGCGTACCCGGCGAGCTCGCCGTTCAGGTGCGCGAGGAGGTGCCTGCTGCCTGTCGCGCCGGGGCGCATCCGCAGTCGCACGGCCTCGCCGACCGGGGCCACGCCATCGGTGCCCTGGGCGGCCTCCAGCAGACCCGTCACCTCGGCGGCCTGGTCGGCCGTCAGCTCCTCGAACCAGCTCAGTTGCGCCACACAGGCGAACCTACCGCGCGATCAAACGCTCATCCAGGACGTGGGCGGAGTCGTCGATCTCCATCTCGGTCACGTCGGCCGGACGGCGCGACGAGCCGGGACGCGGCGGGCGCACGAACTTGTAGCCCACGTTGCGGACCGTGCCGATGAGAGCCTCGTGCTCGGGGCCGAGCTTGGCGCGCAACCGTCGCACGTGGACGTCGACCGTGCGGGTGCCGCCGAAGAAGTCGTAGCCCCAGACCTCCTGCAGCAGCTGAGCGCGGGTGAAGACCCGGCCCGCGTGCTGCGCGAGGTACTTGAGCAGCTCGAACTCCTTGTAGGTGAGGTCGAGCGGGCGGCCCTTGAGGCGCGCGGTGTAGGTGGCCTCGTCGATCACGAGGTCGCCGAGCTGGATCGCGCCGTCGCCACCGGGCGCGGTGGTGCCGCGCCGCGAGCGGACCAGCCGCAGGCGGGCGTCGACCTCGGCGGGACCGGAGTTCGGCAGCAGGATCTCGTCGACGGACCAGTCGGAGTTGACGGCGACCAGACCGCCCTCGGTGACGACGGCCACCACGGGCACGTCCACACCGGACGAGTCGAGCAGGCGGCACAGCGAGCGCGCGCCGACCAGGTCCGTGCGGGCGTCGATCAGCACGATGTCGTGAGGACCGGCTTCGAGAAGCGCGGAGACCTCGGGGCGCAAGGGGCGCACGGCGTGGGGAAGCAGAGCCAGTGCCGGAAGAACAGCCTCCGGGTCCGGGTCTGTCGTAAGCAGAAGCACGTCGATGCTCATCGCGGCGCCCTCCAAATCGGCCGTGGACGGTCACCATGACCAGACCAGCGGCGTACGGTGACCGGGCCCCGTTGCCTGCGGATGACGGAGACAATACCGGTGCACCCCGAGAAAGTCCCAGGTCAAGAAGCCGTGCTCACACTTGTTTCCACAAGCGTCACGCCTGTTACATCCATGTCACACGATGGGGTGCGTCTGCACGGCGTCCACCACAAGAGCGAAAGCGACCTCGCTTTCGTTGTGGGACACGGGTTCACGAGCAACGTGCGCAGGCCGTACGTCTCCCGCGTGCTCGCCCGGATGGCCCGGAAGGCCGGCGTCGTGGCGTTCGACTTCCGCGGGCACGGACGCTCCGAAGGGCGCTGCACGGTCGGCGCGGACGAGATCCACGACATCGAGGCCGCCGTTCTCAAGGCCCGCGAGCTCGGGTACTCGAAAATCGCGACCGTCGGGTTCTCGATGGGCGCCTCGATCGTCCTGCGGCACGCGGCCCTGGGGAAGACCCGGCCGGACGCCGTGGTCTCGGTGAGCGGGCCCGCGCGGTGGTGGTCGCGGGAGACCGCTCCCATGCGCCGGGTGCACTGGTTGCTGGAGCAGCCGCACGGCAAGCTCGCCGCACGGGCGCTCGGGGTTCGGCTCGGCGGCAGCTGGGTACAAGCGCCGGAGAGTCCGCTCGAGGTGGTCGGACGCATCACGCCGACCCCGCTGCTGATCGTGCACGGTGACCTGGACCACTATTTCTCCGTGGACCACGCCAGGTCGCTGCACCGCGCGTCCTCCGGACATGCCGAGTTGTGGATCGAACCCGGCATGCGGCACGCCGAATCGGCCGCGACTCCAGACCTGGTAGACCGGATGGCGGCATGGATCGCCGTTAACGTCGAGGACGAGGAATGACTGCGCAGACCCCCGCACGGCCGCGAAAGAAGAAGTCCCGTCGCGGGAAGTTCCTCATCATCACGGTGATCGTGCTGGGCGTGCTGCTCGTCGCCGCCGACTTCGCGCTGGCCGCGGCCGGCGAGTACCAGATCGCGCAGCGGATGCGGGAGAAGCTGCAGCTCAACGAGGACCCGTCGGTGCGCATCAACGGGTTCCCGTTCACCCTGCAGGCGTTGCGCGGCGACTACCAGCACGTCGAGATCCGCGCGTACGGCGTGCCGATCCGCAACGAGCAGCAGGGCGTCGACCTGCGCGACCTCGACGTCGAGGCCGACCTGCTGCACACCCGCGTCGAACTCGCGGACCTGCTCGCGGGCAACGTCTCCAAGGCGACCATCGACACCGTCAAGGGCAGCGTCCGGATCAAGGCGATGGACCTGAACCGGCTGGCCAACCAGGTGACGCCGTTCGACAAGCTCTCGATCGAGCCGGACAACCGCGTCGCCACCCAGACCCCGGCCGACCCGTTGGCCCCCAAGACGACCGCCGCGGTGAAGCTCTCCGGCCAGACCAACGTCGCCGGCAAGGTCATCACGCTCACCGCGTACGGGCAGATCGCACTGGCCAGCGGTGCCATCCAGATCAACATCGACGACATCGAGCTGGACGACGCGTCGCTGAAGCAGATCATCCCGCAGCTGCGCCAGGCGCTCGCGATCAAGATCGACCCGGGCACGTTGCCGTTCAGTGCCACGCCTACCGCCGTCGAGGTGGAGAGCGGTGCGTTCAAGCTGTCCGGCGAGATCGCGGATGTACCGTTGGTCCAACGATGACCGGTGTGTGGGCGCTGCTGGGCGCGCTGGCCGTGGCCGGCGCGATCGGTGTGCTGCTCAAGGTCCGCGAGGGCCGCATCTCCCGCGCGAAGGACTCGATCGACCTGCCCGCCCCCGTGCGCGACCTGCTCGCGCCGGGGGTGACGCTGGTCCAGCTCTCCACCACGTTCTGCGCGCCGTGCCGGCACGCGAAGGTGGTACTGCGCGACCTCGCCGACCGCACGGACGGCCTCACCCACGCCGAGCTCGACGTCACGAACCTCCCGGACGTCACGACCAAGCTCGGCGTCATGCGCACCCCCACGACGCTCGCCCTGACGTCGGACGGCACCGAGTTGTTGCGAGTCGGTGGCGTGCCGAAACGCGACTCGTTGCTGGCGGCTCTGCGACCGCATTTGCCTTAATCCGGTCGGGTGAACCTGCGTTGTTCCACCAGATGGACATACCTCCCGCACCGAGGGATTGAGGGCTACCCTCGCTGGCATGACCCTGCTGCTCACGAAGCGACGCGCGGTTGACCTGTGCCGCACGCGCAGCAGCCTGTGTCGCACGACGAGCTGAACCGGGCTGCTTGACGCCCATCAGCTACCTCTGCCGGACTGGTTCCCCTCGTCCGTTTGCCCGGAGGTCGTCGTGCCCAAAGACTCCCCTGTAGACCCGCGCGGACCGCGCTTCTCCGCCTGGATGACCACCGTCATCCTCGCGATCGTGTTGCTGACCGGCTGGTGGCGACTCCTCGCCGCCCAGACGGTGCTCTTCGCGATGTGCGCGTTCATCTCGCTGAAGCTGAACCCGTGGGGTCACGTCTACCGCTACGCGATCCAGCCGCGCCTGACCCCGACCACCGAACGCGAGGAAGCCGCCCCGCTGCGGTTCGCCCAGGGAGTCGGCTTCGTCTTCGCGCTGATCGGCACCCTCGGTTACGCCACGGGCCTCACCACGCTCGGCATGGTGGCGACCGGCATGGCCCTGGTGGCAGCACTGCTCAACGCGGCGCTCGGCCTGTGCCTCGGGTGCGAGATGTACCTGGTGCTGCGCAGGTACGTACCAGCCTTCGCTCGACCGCAATAACGACACGCACTACTACAGGAGCAACTTCCCATGAGCCGTGAGAACGTGCTGGTCTCGGCCGCCTGGTCCGAAGAGAACCTCCAGGCGCCCGGCGTCGTGTTCGCGGAGGTCGACGAGGACACCACCGCGTACGACGGCGGACACATCCCCGGAGCCGTGAAGATCGACTGGAAGAACGACCTCCAGGACCCGGTCCGCCGCGACTTCGTCGACCGCGAGGGCTTCGAGAAGCTGCTCTCGGCCAAGGGCATCTCCAACGACGACACCGTCATCCTCTACGGCGGCAACAACAACTGGTTCGCGGCCTACGCGTACTGGTACTTCAAGCTCTACGGCCACACCAACGTCAAGCTCCTCGACGGCGGCCGCAAGAAGTGGGAACTCGACGGCCGCCCCCTGGACAAGGAGGAGGTCGTCCGCGAGACCACCTCCTACAAGGCCCAGGAGCAGGACCTCTCGATCCGCGCGTTCCGCGACGAGGTCGTCGAGGCCATCGGCAACAAGAACCTCGTCGACGTGCGCTCCCCCGACGAGTTCTCCGGCAAGCTGCTCGCCCCGGCCCACCTCCCGCAGGAGCAGGCCCAGCGCGGCGGCCACATCCCCTCGGCCGTGAACGTCCCGTGGTCCAAGGCGGCCAACGAGGACGGCACCTTCAAGTCCGACGACGAACTCCGCGCGCTCTACGCCGAAGCGGGCTTCGACGGCAGCCGCAAGACCATCGCGTACTGCCGCATCGGCGAGCGCTCCTCGCACACCTGGTTCGCCCTGCGCGAGCTGCTCGGCCACGAAGACGTCAAGAACTACGACGGTTCTTGGACGGAGTACGGCTCGCTCATCGGCGTGCCGATCGAACTCGGTTCCGGCAAGGAGGCCTGATCATCATGTCCAACGGCTGCGGCGCCCCCGCTCAGGGCGGCACGATCGACGCGGGCACCACCGAAACCGTGCTCGAGGGCAAGGTCGTCTCCGACGGCACGCCGGTGGGCGGCGCCTTCGTCCGCCTGCTGGACTCGACCGGCGAGTTCACCGCGGAGGTGGTCACCTCCCCGGAGGGCGACTTCCGCTTCTTCGCGGCACCGGGCAGCTGGACCGTCCGCGCCCTGCACCGCACCGGCAACGGCCAGGCCGACGTGTCGGCCTCGGGCCCCGGCGTGCACGCGGTGGAGATCGCGGTCGCCTGAGACCGCAGGTCGCAAGACCTGGTTGGTATGACGAAGGCCTCGGCGGTGCAACACCGCCGGGGCCTTCCACGTCCCGGAAGCGCCACTAACGCGATGCCGCAGGCGAGCCTTCCGACGGCGAAGCCGAGGCTTTGGCTTTCGCTTTGGCTTTGGCTTTGGCTTTGAGCCAAGACCGAGGGGTGGTGTGTCCCATCACGAGTCGCACCACAGCTCTTGCTGCACGTGAGGAGGGGTGTCAAACGGACACGCTCTTCGTCCGTTTGACACCCCTCCTCACGTGTGGCCCGCTCTTGGTGCGGCTCGTGATGGGACACACCACCGACGCCACCCGTCTAAGCAACCGGCGGCCGCCCAACGCAAAAGGCGTGCCATCTACCTACGGGCGGCGTGGACCCCTGATCAGATTGCCGGGGTCTGGGGCAGAGCCCCAGGGGAAGCACGCAACGCAAGGTCGCCGCCCGCAAGGCGACCACCCGCAAGGTCGCGGCCCGCAGGGTCACCGCCCGCAGGGTCACCGCCCGCAAGGCCGCCGCACGCAAGGTCGCCGCTCGCAAGGCCACGCCAGACAGGCCACGCCAGACAAGGCCACACCAGCCAAGACGACCACCCCCAACAGCCGCAGCAAACGCACCCCCAACGGCAGCCCCCCCGGTGTCCTCCACCACCACAACCCTGCACGTCATCACCAGCGAGATATCCTCTCCACCGTGGAACACATCTTCACCGGACTCCTGGTGCTAGTGACGATCGCCGTAATGTGGTTCGCCGGCTACGTCGTCTACCGCCTCTACTCCGACCAGCGATGACCAGCGGCGACGAGGCCATCCGCCTGGCCGAGGAACGAGCAGCCGCCACGAGGGCGCGCAACCTCCCCCAGTTCGACGACATGCCCGTCCCGGGCGACACGGCGAACCTGCGCGAGGGCGCGAACCTCAACGACGCTCTGCTGGGCGTCCTGCCGCTGGTGGGCGTGTGGCGAGGCGAGGGCGAGATCGTCTACCCGACGATCGACGGCCCGTTCCGCTTCGGCCAGCAGATCACGTTCGCCCACGACGGCCGGCCGTTCCTCGTCTACGAGGCTCGGTCGTGGCTGTTGAACGAGGCCGGCGAGGTCATCCGCCCGGCGGCGAGGGAACAGGGCTTCTGGCGCCCGCAGGAAGACGACACGATCGAGTTCCTGCTGACGCACAACACGGGCATCGTCGAGCTGTACTACGGCAAGGTGCGCACGCAGACCTCCTGGGAGTTCGAGACGGACGCGGTCATCCGCTCCGCCACGGCCAAGGACGTCAAGGCTTCGCAGCGCCTGTACGGCGTGGTGAACGGCGACCTCGCGTACGTCGAGGAGCGCGCCATGATGGGCCAGGAGATGCAGCCGCACGCGTCGGCACACCTCAAGCGCGTCGTCGGCTAGCTCGCACCAGGATCGCTGGATTGTTGAACGATTCGCGTGTCGGATTGTTCAACAATCCCACGATTCCCCGTAACATGGGTGCATGCTTCTGCGGCGCTGCGGAACCGACGCGCTCCTGGTCGAGGTCGACTCACTGAGCGAGGTCGCGGCCGTCCGCGCAGCCCTCGAACAGCTCGACGGCATCGAGGAGCTCGTCCCGGCCGCGCGCACGGTGCTGGTCAAGGGCGCGCTGAGCCAGGTCAGGGACGCGCTGAAGACCATCGACCTCACCAAGGTCCCCACGACGCACTCGCGCGAGATCACCATCCCCGTCATCTACGACGGCCCGGACCTCGCCCTGGTCGCCGAGACAGCCGGCACCACCCCGGACGAAGTGGTGCGGCTCCACACCACCGCCACGTACGAGGTCGCGTTCTGCGGCTTCGCGCCGGGCTTCGGCTACCTCACAGGTCTCCCGAAAGCACTCCAGCAGCCGCGGCTCGACTCCCCGCGGACCAAGGTCCCGCAGGGCTCGGTCGGCATCGCGGGCGAGTTCACCGCCGCCTACCCCAGGCCGACACCGGGCGGCTGGCGGCTGATCGGCCGCACCGAGATCACGCTGTTCGACGCCAGGGCCGAGACCCCCGCACTGCTGCAGCCGGGCGACCAGGTCAGGTTCGTGGTCGCATGAAGCGCACCGTCACGATCATCAGAACCGGACCGCAGGCGTTGGTCGAGGACCTCGGCAGGCCCGGCAACGCGCACCTGGGCGTGCCTCCGTCGGGTGCGCTGGACCAGGAGTCGCTCAAGCTCGCCAACCGCCTCGTCGGCAACCCCGAGGGCGCGGCCGGACTGGAACTACTACTGGGCGGCCTCGCGCTCAAAGCCCATGCGAGCTGCACGGTCGCCGTCACCGGGCCGGCCACCGAGGTCCGCGTCGATGGCAGGCTCGCCGACTCGCACCACCCGATCCACCTCAAGCAGGACGAGGTCCTGGAGATCGGCACCCCGCAGACCGGTCTGCGCAACTACCTGGCGCTGTCCGGCGGCATCGAGGTGGACGAGGAACTCGGCAGCCGCTCGACCGACCTGCTCTCCGGAATCGGTCCAGACCCGTTGCGGGACAACGACGTCCTGCATCTTGGGACACCGAACCTGCCCGAAGGTGCCGATGTGGTGCCGCCGCACAACGCGCTGCAGACGTTGGTCATCCCGATTCGGCTCGGGCCGCGGGACGACTGGTTCGACGACGCGGAAACCCAGCTGCGGCAGGGTTCCTGGACGGTGTCGGACCGCAGCAACCGCGTCGGCGCGCGGCTCAACGGAACCACGCTGAATCGTCATGACGGGGAGATTCCCAGCGAGGGGATGATCACCGGCGCGGTTCAGGTGCCGCCGGACGGGCAGCCCGTGATCTTCCTGAACGATCATCCGACGACGGGTGGTTACCCCGTCATCGGCGTGGTGGACAACGATCACCTGCGGTTTCTCGGGCAGGCCCGGCCGGGCACGGAGGTCAGGTTCCGCCCGGTCGACTGAGCGCGCACGCCGTTGACGGAGTGGTCCAGACCAAATACCGTAACTGGCAGCCGCCGCGGAATCTCTACCAAACTGGAGTTCCGCATGCGCCGGATCCCTGCCCTCCTAGCAGTTCTGCTCGCGGTCTTAGCCTTGGCGGTCCCTGCACAGGCCGCCACGGGCATCACCGCGACGTTCTTCCGCACCGGCACGAGTGCCAAGTTCGTCGTCGCCAATGCGAGCACGACCGCGCTCAACGGGTGGTCGATCAAGTTCGACCTGCCGGCCGGTGTCACGGCCAGCGCCCCGCAGAACGCGACGATCACCCAGAACGGCACGAGAGTGACGCTCACTCCGGCCTTCTACATCAACAACCTCCAGCCGGGACGCAACACCGAGCCCTACAGCCCGACGTTCTCGCTGAGCGCCGCGGCCGACCCGGCCACCTGCACGATCAACAACATGGCGTGTGACGGCAGCGGCACCGCGCCACCGGCGCCGACCGGGCTGACCGCCGAGTACTCGGTGGCCGGTGGCTCCGCGAAGTTCGTCGTCCGCAACCACTCCGCCGCGGCCGTCTCCGACTGGTCGATCTCCTTCACGCTGCCCAACGGCGTGACGGTGAGCAACGGCCAGAACGGCACGATCTCCCAGAACGGCAACCAGGTCACCGTCACCCCTGCGCACTACAACAAGACGGTGGCGGCCGGAGGGACCACCGAGCCGTACAGCCCGGCGTTCTCGATCAGCCAGAACGCCGCCCCGGTGACGTGCCGGATCAACAACGCCAACTGCGACGGCAGCGCGGACACCCCGCCCAGTGCACCGACGGGTCTCGCGTCACCGACGAAGACCACGCGCACAGTGAGCCTGCAGTGGAACGCCTCCACACCCGGCTCGCTGCCGATCGCCGGCTACGACGTCTACAACGGTGCAAGCCTCGCCGGCAGCTCCACCACGACGTCGACGATCATCACCGGCCTGAGCCCGAACACCGCGTACTCCTTCACGGTGCGGGCCAAGGACACCAAGGGAACCCAGTCGGCGCCGAGCTCCGCGCTGAGCGTCACCACCAACAACCCCGCCAACGACACCATGCCCCCGACCGCGCCGGGCAACCTGCGGTCCACGGCGAAGGACGCGGGCAGCATCACGCTGACGTGGAACGCCTCCACGGACAACAGCGGGGTTGCGAACTACGATGTCTACGTGGGCACGACCGTGAAGACGACGGTCTCCGGCACCACAACGGTCGTCACCGGCCTCTCGCCGTCCACGAACTACACGTTCACCGTGCGCGCACGGGACCTCTACGACAACGTGTCCGCCGCCAGCAACGCGCTGAACGAGCGCACTGGTGACATCGTCGGCGGCTACGCCCGTGTCGGCTACTTCGTGCAGTGGGGCATCTACGGACGCCAGTACTTCGTGAAGGACATGGACGCCGCGAAGATGACTCACGTCAACTACGCGTTCGGCAACATCGACCCCGTCAACCTGACATGTCTGCACGGCGTCACGAAGGGCACGAGCCCGAACCCGCAGGACCCGAACCAGGGTGACGGCGCGGGTGACGCGGAAGCCGACTACAGCAGGCCGATGAGCGCGGCGCAGTCCGTCGACGGTGTCGCGGACAGCGGCTGGGAACCGTTGCGCGGCAACTACAACCAGCTCAAGAAGCTCAAGGCGAAGCACCCGAACCTCAAAGTGCTGATCTCGCTCGGCGGCTGGACCTACTCCAAGTACTTCTCGGACGTCGCGGCGACGGACGCGGCGCGCAAGAAGTTCGTGGCGTCCTGCCTCGACGTCTACATCAAGGGCAACCTGCCCGTGTACAACGGCGCCGGCGGTCCGGGCAGCGCGGCGGGCATCTTCGACGGCATCGACCTCGACTGGGAGTGGCCGGGTGCCGAAGGCCACGCGGGCAACCACTTCGGCCCGCAGGACAAGGTCAACAACACGCTGCTGATCGAGGAGTTCCGCCGGCAGATGGACGCGCTGAGCACCACGACCGGCAAGCGCTACCAGCTCACGGCGTTCACCCCGGCCGACCCCGCCAAGATCGAGGCGGGCTGGGAGCTCGGGCGGGTCGCGCAGTCGATGGACATCTTCAACGTCCAGGGCTACGACTTCCACGGCTCCGGCAGCGACAACTCGTGGGAGCCCAACCGGACCGGCCACCAGGGCAACCTCTACCCGGACCCGGACGACCCGTACACGACCAAGTTCAGCGTCGAGAGCACCGTCCAGGCCTACCTCGACGCCGGAGTGCCGTCACGCAAGATCACGCTCGGCCTCGCGTTCTACGGCCGCGGCTGGCAGAACGTGGTCAACGGCGGCAAGAACGGCGAGTGGCAGACCGCGGGAGGTGCGGCTCCCGGCCAGTTCCCGGAGGAGTCGGGCACGCGCGGGTACGCCAACCTGATCGCGTCCGTGCCGAACTGCACCGTTCACCACGACGAGGTGGCCGTGGCGACGTCCTGCTACACCGGCAACCAGTGGTGGACCTTCGACGACGTGTGGTCGATCCAGAAGAAGACCGCGTGGCTGAAGTCGAAGAACCTGCTGGGCGCGATGTTCTGGGAGATGTCGGGTGACCGCGGCCCGTTGATGGCCGCGGTCGACGCCGGACTCAGGTGAGGTTGATGAGGGGAGCTTTCATCAACCTCAGGTTGATGAAAGCTCCCCTCATCAATCAGTACTCGGACTCGTACAGGTCCTGCAGCTCGGTGAGCAGGGCCGACGAGTCGGGCAGCTGCTTGCCGTCCAGCACGGTCACCCGCGTGATCTTGCGGACGCTGGACGCGAGGAACACGCCCTCGGCGTCGTAGAGCTCGTCGGTCTGGATCGGCTCCACGAGCACGGTCCAGCCGGCGCGCTCGGCGGCGCGGAACAACGCGTACTGCGTGGTGCCGGGCAGGATGCCGAGCTTCGACGGCGGCGTGACCAGGGTCTTTCCGCGCACCATGATCAGCGTCGAGGTCGGGCCCTCGAGCACCGAACCGTCGGACGTCGTGAAGACGACCTCGGCGGCACCGCGGCGCTCGGCCTCGCGCAGCGCGGCCATGTTGATCGCGTACGACAGCGACTTCGCGCCCAGCAGCAGCCACGGCGCGCGGTCGGCGAGGTCCGCGTCGATGCCGCGGTCCAAGGTCACCGCCGCCAGGCCCTCGGCGCGCTGCTTGAGCACCTTCGCGCCGATCTCCATGCCGAGCGCGAACCCGGTGGGCGTGCCGTCGCCGCCCTCGACGCCGCGGGTGTAGACGAGCTTGAGTGCGAACTCGCTGCCGCCGGTCCAGTTGCCGATGACCAGCTCGACCGCGCGCTCGAACTCCGCACGCGGAGGAGGCTGCATGTCGAGCATGGCCGCGGACCGGTCGAGCCGGTCGAGGTGGGGCGTGAGTTCGCGGGGCTTCCCGTCGACCACGAGGATCGTTTCGAACACGCCATCGCCGCGCATGAGTCCGAGGTCCTCGACGCGGATCTGCGGCGAGTCGGGGTCAGCGAGGGTTCCGTCGAGCAGTGCCAGCACGCGCATGTCGGGAGCCTACTAGCAGCAACTAACATGGCTGGTGTGGAGACCGCAAGAGGCCTGCGCAAAACGCTGCACGACCGCGGTATGAGGATGACGCCGCAGCGTCAGCTCGTGCTGGACGCGGTCAGGTCGCTGGAACACGCGACACCCGAGCAGATCTGTCAGCGCGTCCAGGAGACGGCGCCGACGGTCAACATCACCACCATCTACCGCACGCTCGATCTTCTCGACCGGCTCGGACTGGTTCGGCACACGCACCTTGGCCACGGTGCGCCGAGCTACTCGGTCGAGGATCACCGGCACGTGCACCTCGTGTGCCACGTGTGCGGTTCGATCCAGGAAATCCCGTGTGAGCTTCTCGACCCGTTGGTCGGAACATTGCGGGAGCGCGACGGGTTCGAACTTGATGCAAGCCATCTCGCGCTGTCCGGCACTTGCCGCGACTGTTTGAAGCAGGAGCAGGAGATCGAGTGACCCTCCCCGGAGCCGTCCCGCCGCCCGACGATTCCACGGATGCCGGCGTCGCCTGGCACTACGGCGACCCGTTCGCCGAACAGCGCTCCGCCGCCCGTTCGGTGGTCGTGGTCGACCGCTCGAACCGCGGTGTCATCGCGATCCCCGGCGAGGACAGGCTCAAGTGGCTGCACCAGCTCACGAGCCAGCACTTCGAGCAGCTCGGTGAGGGCGCGGCGACCGAGGCGCTGATCCTCGACGCCCAGGGCCGCCTGGAACACCACATGGTCGTCGCGAACGTCGGCGGCACGGTGTTCCTCGACGTCGAGAAGGTCGACGACCTGCTCGCGTACCTGAAGAAGATGGTCTTCTGGTCCAAGGTGGAGCCACGCGACGCCACGGCGGAGTTCGCGCTGCTGACGATCACCGGGCCGGACACCCCGGCGCTGCTGGAGAAGCTCGGCATCCCGATGCCGTCGAACGTCGACGCGCTCGGCGAGGGCTTCGTGCGCAGGGCCTCGTGGCCGGGCCGGAACGCGGTCGACCTGCTGGTCCCGCGCGCCGAGCTCGCCGGCTGGTGGCAGCGGATCACCGACGCGGGCGCGCGCCCGGCGGGCAGCTACGCGTTCGAGGCGCTGCGGGTCGAGTCGCTGCGCGCCCGGCAGGGCGTCGACACCGACGAACGCACGATCCCGCACGAGGTCGGCCTGGTCGACCCGGCCGTGCACCTGAGCAAGGGGTGCTACCGGGGCCAGGAGACGGTCGCGAAGGTCCACAACGTGGGACGCCCGCCCAGGCGAATGCTCCTACTCCACCTGGATGGTTCTGCCGACGCCCAGCCGGAGACCGGTGACCCGGTGACCCTGGACGGCCGCGTGGTCGGCCGGGTGGGCACCGTGACCCTGCACCACGAGCTCGGCGCGATCGCGTTGGCTCTGGTCAAGCGGTCTGTACCGGTCGAGGCGGAGCTCGTCGCGGGCGCTCCCGAACGCGCGGTTCCCGCACGGATCGACCCCGACTCGGTGCCGCCGGACACCCCTGGTCTGGGCCGGGAAGCTGTTCGCAACCTGCGGGGATGACCCCAGCGGACCGCTAAAGTCCGGTGCTATGTCACTGGGCACGTTGATCACTGTCGCTCCCACCGGGGCGGAGCACGCCAAAGCCGACGTCCCGCAGCTTCCGGTGACCCTGGAAGAGCTGGTCAAGACGGCGCAGAGCTGCGAGCAGGTCGGCGCGGCGATGATCCACGTCCACATCCGCGGCGAGGACGCGAAGCCGTCGCTGGACCTGGGTCTGCTGAAGGCCACCGTCGAGGCGTTGCGCTCCGAGACCGGCCTCGTCGTGCAGCTCTCGACGGGCGGGTCGGTGCACGACCCCGAGTCGGACCGGCTGCGCGTGCTCGAGGCGATGCCGGACTCGGCGTCCTGCACGATGGGCACGGTCAACTTCGGTGACGACGTGTTCATGAACCGCTGGGAGTTCATCGTCTCCCTGCACAAGGGCATGCAGGAGCGCTCGATCGTCCCGGAGTACGAGATCTTCGACATCGGGCAGCTCGCGTCGCTGAAGCGCCTGCTGGACCAGCACGGCCTGCCCGCGGGCGGGCACGTGCACGTCGACTTCGTGATGGGCGTGCCCGGCGGGATGCCCGGCGACGCGGCGACGCTGGTCGCGGCCGTCAACGCTCTGCCGGACGGAGCAACGTTCTCCGCCACCGGGATCGGCCGGACGACCCTTCCCGTGATGTTCACCGCTTTGGGTGCGGGTGGCCACCTCCGAGTGGGTATGGAAGACACCATCAGCTATTCGCGGGGGGTGCCGGTGCGGGACAACGCACAGCTCGTGGCACGTGCCGCAGGTCTCTCCAAGATCGCCCAGCGGCCCGCTTTGACCCCGGACGAGGCGCGAAAGCTGCTGGGCGTGCACATTTGAGACAAGTTTGGTGCATGGGATGTGTTGGCGGGTAGGGAGGATCTACCGCAGGATGGACACGTGATCGAGGTGCGTCCTGGCGGGCGCCGCCGAATCGACAGGGTGCTCGCCCCCGACTACACGGAGGGCGTCGAGCAGCGCCCGCTCGTCGAGGTGCGCGAACTCCGCGACGAGGCTGCGCAGGAAGAGACAGATCTGTCCTACCTGCGGCGGTTGTTGCACGCGCGGATCGACATCGTGCGCGCGGAGCAAGAGCGCCGCAGCTCGGGTGGCTCGGCCGTGGTCGAGCAGCTGGCCACAATCCTCTCCACGAACGCCGTGGGTCCCGCGACCGGTCTCGGCCGGTATCAGACCCATGAGCCGTCACGTGCTGATGCGCATCAACGGCACGTCGAGGCGCTCATCTCCGACGTGGACCTCTCCGACGTGAGTTCGCTGACCGACGATCGCCTCGGCGACGTGCTGGAGACGCTCATCTCGGAAGAGGCGTCCGTGTCGGTGCGGCGGCGCGAGGTGCAGGTGGTCGTGGACAGGCTCAACGCCGAGATCGCTTCGCGCTACCAGCGCGGAAGTGCCTCGGTGGACGAGCTGCTGGCTGCGGAGCGCGGACACCACCGTCCCAAGAGGTAAGACGAGCTTTCCACTTTCTGAGCAGCAGACCTAGTGCCGTGACCGGCAGCCTTTGCCCCGTATTCGGCGGTCAGACGGGTGCATCGTGGTGCCGGCCCCGCGTCCTCATCCTGGTCGGCTGTGGGCGTGGGGCCGGTGCCGCGAGGCGCCCTGCTGAGCGTCGAAGACGCGGCGAAGGTTGCCGGTCACGGCGCTAACGTGCCCTCATGGGGTATCGCTGGGTCGTGCTGTCCGTCGGAGCTTTGGCGCAGGGCACGAACGCGGCCATCTTCCTCGGCCTGCCCGCGATCAGCCCGCAGCTCCAGCAGCACTTCTCGCTCACGTTGCCCCAGGTCGGGCTCCTTCTCGGTGCGGTCAACCTCGGCACGATGATCGCCCTCGTGCCGTGGGGAGTCATCGCGGACCGCCGCGGCGAACGGCTCGTGATGACCATCGGCGGCGTGGGTGCCGCAGCCTGCCTCCTCGCCGCGGCGTTGGGCAACGCCTGGATCGCCGGCCTCGCGTTGCTCGGCGCCGGACTCTTCGGGGCCAGCATCAACGCGGCCAGCGGCCGTGCGGTGATGTCGTGGTTCAGCCGGGAGTCGCGCGGCCTCGCCATGGGCGTCCGGCAGACGGCAACCCCGCTCGGTGCGGCCCTCACCGCGGCCGTCCTGCCTGGGATCGCGATCTCGGCCGGGATCCCTGCCGCGTTCGTCGTGCTCGCCGGTGTGACGGCGTTCGTGGCACTGGCGGTGGCCCTGCTGGTCCGCGAACCGCCCGGCGCGATCCGGGCGAGCACGGACCACGGGCTGGTGCTCAAGGATCCCCGGCTGCTGCGGCTGTCGCTCGCCAGCGGGCTGCTGGTGGTGCCTCAGTTCACCGCCACGGCCCTGCTGGTGCCTCTCCTGCACGGACACCGCGGCATGAGCGTCACGGCGGCAGCGGCCGTCTTCGCCGTGGCGCAGCTGCTCGGCGGGGCCGGACGGCTGGCGGTCGGCGTGTGGTCGGACCGCGCGCGCAGCCGGATCGGGCCGCTGAAAATCGTCTCCGTGCTCACCGCGAGCGGATTCGTGCTGGTCGCGGTACTGGACCAGGCGCCGTTGCCGTTGCTGGTCGCGGTCCTGGTGCCGACCTCGCTGTGCGCGCTGTGCTGGAACGGGCTGGCGGTCACCGAGGCCGGTGAGCTCGCACCGGAGGGTCGCAGCGCCACCGCGATCGCCATGCAGAACTCGGCGAACTACCTGAGCGCGGCGCTGACCCCGTTCGTCGCGAGCTTCGTCGCGGTGCACGTGGCGTGGCCCGCGGCGATGCTCCTGGCAGCGGTCGCCGCCGTGGCCGCGCGGGTCCTGCTTCAGCCGTGGCGTTCCCTGCGGGCCAGCTCGCCCCAGAACTCACGCAGCGTCTCGTAGCGCAGCGCGACCTCCTCGGCGTCGTCCGCTTCGAGGGCGTCGATGATGGCGTTCACGTCGGCCGCCGAGGTGTCTTCCAGCAGGTCCTTGTCACCCAGCAGCTGCACCAGGCCTCCGTAGTCGAGCTCGACGGCCGAGTGCGGGTGGAAGTGTTCGAGCCAGCGGCCCGTGTCGGCGAGGACCTTGGCCGGTCCGTCGTCGCCCAGCGAGCGCTTCACGACCTTGAGCGCCCGCGCGATCCGCCGCCTGGCGTCGGCCATGGCCACCCGCCACGACACCTGGCGCTCCGGGTCGTCCTGGGCGCTGGCCAGCACCACGCGGCGCTGGGCGGGGTCGACGAGGGCGAACCACGGCAGCGGGATCGTCCAGGTCGTGGAGATCACGTGGACCGCGCCGGCGGAGAGTTCGGCCATCACTGCGGACGCGCGCGCCCGGACCGTTTCCGACGAGAGGGCGAGGGCCTCGTCCTGCAGGATCCGCGGGGCGGAGGCCAGGAAGCCCACCAGAGCGGCTGCGGAGCGGGCCCTGAGGTCGAGCGGGCAGACGAGCGGGCCCGGACCGACACGGGCGGCTTCGGAGGCCGGAACCTCGGCCGGACTGATCGTCATGACGTCGTGCGACTCGCCCGGGAGGAGCTTTTGTCCCAACTGTGATCGCAACCACAGCTCTCTTTCCCGGTCTCCTACCTCCGACCGGGGGACAGGGCCCGCTTCCAGGGCTTTTTCGACCTTGGAGGCTAGCGGTGCGTCCAACACCGATAACGGTTCGTACACCCGTAGGTAGGCGACGAACGGTCTTGGCACGTGTGCATCCTTCCACGCGAGGGCGGCCGCGAGATTTGGCGGTACGTGTCACGCCTACCGCGTCGCGAGGAACCCCATCGGCACGGTACGGTAGTTACCAGGAATCAGTTGTCGAGACGAGTGGGGCCGCCGTTCCCCCGGCCGCCCCCGTCCCTGTGCGAGGGGGTCGAGCCATGGGGCGCGGCCGAGCTAAGGCCAAGCAGACGAAGGTCGCCAGGGAGCTCAAATACAGCTCTCATGAGACCGACTTCGCTGCGTTGCAGCGCGAGCTGTCGACTGATGAAAGGTCGTCGAACGGGAGTAGTGGTGGCGACGAGCCACACGACGACCCGTACGACGATTACGACGATTACCGTCGCTGAATTCAGCCTTCGGAGTTCAAGGGTTGGGCGTCCGGTCATCCCGGCGCCCAGCCCTTGAACTCTGAGGGCTCTTTCAGAACGCCCTGGCGTACTGCTTCGGCGCGTGGATCTCCACACCCAGTTGCTGTGCCGCGTGCAGCGGCCAGTACGGGTCGCGGAGCAGTTCTCGCGCGAGCAGGACCAGGTCGGCGGAACCGTCCGTCAAGATCTGTTCGGCCTGAGTCGCCTCGGTGATCAGGCCGACCGCACCCGTGGGCACGTCTGCCTTGCGTCGTACGGCTTCGGCCAGCGGCACCTGGTAGCCGGGCCCGATCGGGATTTCAGCCTGCGCGGTGTTGCCACCGCTGGACACGTCGATCAGGTCCGCACCCGCGGCCTTGAGCGCCTGTGCCAGCACAACGCTGTCGTCGGCAGTCCAGCCGTTGTCGCCCCAGTCGGTGCCGCTGATCCTCACGATCACGGGCACCTCCGGGCCGACCGCTGCCCTCACGGCGGCGGTGACCTCGACGGGCAGGGCGATGCGTTCCTCGATGCTGCCCTCGTTCGTGAGCGGCGAGTAGAACTCGTGCAGCAGGTAGCCGTGGGCCGCGTGGACCTCCAGGACCTCGAAGCCGGCCTCGATCGCCCGCAGCGCGCCGTCGACGAACGCCTTGACGATCTGCGTGGTGTTCGTCAGCTTCTCCGGCTGGTTGCCGCCGGGGAACGGCTCGGTCGTGGGCGCCACCGGCACCCAGTCACCGATCGCCTTGCGCCCGGCGTGCGCGAGCTGGATGGCCGGCACCGAGCCGTGCTCCTTGATGAACCTCGTGATCGGCTTCCAGGCCTCGACCTGCTCGTCGTTCCAGATGCCGGTGTCCTGCGGTGAGATCCGGCCGCGCGGCTCGACGGCCGTCGCCTCGGCCATGACGAGGCCGGCGCCCCCGACGGCGCGGGAGCCCAGGTGGACGAGGTGCCAGTCGGTCGGCACGCCGTCTTCCTTCGTCACCGAGTACTGGCACATCGGACTGACCGCGATGCGGTTGGGCAGTGTGACCGAGCGCAGGGTCAGCGGGGAGAACAACAGGCTCACGAAAAGCTCCCTCGAACGTTCGTTGGGCTACGAATCGTTCAAGGGGCGGCGGTCGGCGTGTTGTTCCCGGTTGTGAGGCATCTCAGTCACTGAACAGCGACGCGGAGACACGGGCCGGGGTGAAGTCCGGAGGCCACAGCGTCCCGCGGTTGACGCGAGCCCCGGTCAGGACCGCCTTGCCCAGGTTGACGGCGCGCATGTCGGCGCCGCGCAGGTCCGCGTCCGTGAGGTCGGCGGCGCGGAGGTCGGCGCCTTCGAGGCAGGCGACCCGCAGGGAGGCCTGGCGCAGGGAGGCTCCCCGCAGGTCCGCGTCGCGGAGGTCCGTGGCGTCGAGGACGGCGTCGTCCAGGCAGGTGCCGAACAGCCGTGCACCGGCGAGGTTGCACCGGCGGATCACCGCTCCCGCGAGCTTCAGCTTCCCCAGGTCGGCGCCGCGCAGATCGACGTGGGACAGGTCGATCACCGCGCCGGGCCGGGTCAGGATCGCCAGAGCCGTCTCGACGTCGGGCCCAGGGCCCCTGACGCCGGGGCCCGACGGCTGGTCCGCGCCCGTCCAGGGAGATCGCTCGCGCAGGAAGTCGCCGATGGTGTCGTCGACGAGCGGCCTGCTCCTCGCCGAGTCCTTCGCGATCTGTTCGAGCGCGTGGAGCCCGCCGAGCCTGACCTCGATCTCGGCGCTGCCGAGGTGCTCGACGGCGCGCCGGTACCGCTCGACCATCTGGCCGTCCCTGGCCTGACGCCAGGTCAGCGCGCCACCGGTGGCGATCAGCACCCCGCCGAACAGCAGCAACGACGTCGATCGCGGAGCGTTCTGCGGCACCAGCAGGGCGACACCGAGCACGAACAGGGTGACCGCCCCGAGCCTGAACATCCGCTTCCCCACGGTGGGTCATCCTCGTGATGACCACCGTCCGGCGGTATCCGCTGTTGGAGTTCAGCTCAGCAATCTGGTCACAGGGACCTGCGAATGTCCGGTTTCAGCCCCATTGAGGTGACCCAGGCCGATGTACGGTCTGCTTCGTGAAGATCGTTGTGCAGGTGAAGCTGCTGCTGGACGCCGTGCAGGCGTCCGCGTTGGCGGCGACTCTGCATGGCTGCAACGAGTCCGCGGACTGGGTGTCGCGGATCGCGTTCGAACGCGGGGTGTTCCGTGAGTACGCGTTGCGCAAGCACACCTACGCGGAATTGAAGGCCCGTGGTCTGGGCGCGCAGGCCGCCCAGCACGTGATCAAGAAAGTCGCGGACGCCTATGCCGCGCTGCACGCGACCATCCGGGCCGGGAACCTTGGCAAGCCTGGCTCGAAGCGCCGGGTGAAGGCCGAGTCGAAACCGATCGCGTTTCGACCGGATGCGGCGCAGCCGTTCGACGACCGGTGCCTGTCGTGGAACCACGACGCGGGCACCTTGTCGATCTGGACCACGGTGGGCCGGATGAAGGACGTGCGGTTCGCGGGTTCTTCAGACCAGCTCAAGACCCTGCGTGAGTACCGCAAGGGCGAGAGTGATCTGGTGCACGCGACGGCATGTGGTTGCTGACCGCGGCCTGTGAGGTGCCCGAGGAGCCGCTGTTCGAGCCGGTCGACTGGCTCGGTGTGGACCGGGGCATCGTGAACCTCGCGACCACCAGCGACGCGGACAACTTCCAGGGCCGCAGGCTGGGACGCTACCGGCGCTGGCACGCCCGCGTCCGCACCGAGTTGCAGGCCAAACGCACGAAGTCGGCGACGCGGCGGCTGAAGAAACGAGCGCGGCGCGAGCAGCGGCACTCCACACACGTCAACCACAAGATCGCCAAGCAGATCGTGGCTGTTGCCGAACGCACCGGTCGCGGGATCGCGCTCGAAGACTTGAGCGGTATCCGCGATCGGGTCACGGTTGCCCGGCACCAGCGAGCCACCCACAGCTCCTGGCCGTTTCACCAGCTCGAAGCACACGTCCGCTACAAAGCCCGCCGCGCCGGTGTGCCCGTGCTCGTCGTGGATGCGCACTACACCTCGCAGATG
Organism: Lentzea sp. NPDC051208; assembly: GCF_040682435.1. Taxonomy (NCBI): domain Bacteria; kingdom Bacillati; phylum Actinomycetota; class Actinomycetes; order Pseudonocardiales; family Pseudonocardiaceae; genus Lentzea; species Lentzea sp. NPDC051208. The sequence goes on from NZ_JBFBAW010000003.1 coordinate 476,202, forward strand.
TGTCCGCGCTGCAAGCACACGTCTCGTTCCAACCGTCCCGTCAGGGACATCTTCTGCTGTCGCCGGTGCGGTCTCGCTGGACCCGCCGACGTCGTCGCCGCCGTGAACGTCCGAAACCGGGCACGGTCGGCGTGGGTACACGTCAACGCACCCGAACCCGCCGCCGCACAGGCGACAGGTTGATGCGGCCCGCACGCCACACCCAGTGGCGCACGGAGAACGCGACTCGGCTTGAAGGTCCCAGCATCACGCTCGACCTCTCAGGGCCGAGAAGTTGACGTAGCGGACCTGCCTGGCCTTGCCCTCCAGCACTTCTGCACGGGCCGCCGCGATCTCCGAACGGTGCGACACCTCGGGCACGCCGACCTCCCACCAGGCCCCGGCCTCGGTCCACGACGACGGGTGCGTGCGGATCACGACGACGGCAGGGCGTTTCTCGGCGACGGCCACCTCGCGGGCCTTGCGGTAGGCGCCTTCCAGGTCGGCCAGCGAGTCGACGGGGAAGACCGCGCAGCCCATCGCCGCGGCGTGGGCGGCGAAGTCGGTGCGCGGGGGTTCGGGGTGGCCGGTCGCGCAGTCGGCGTAGAGGTTGTTGAAGCCCGCGCCGCCCTGGCCCGTCTGCAGGCGGTGGATCACCGCGTAGCCATCGTTGTCGCAGACGACCGCGACGAAGCCGTGGCCCGCGAAGGCGGCGGAGAAGAGTTCGGAGTTCAGCATCAGGTACGAGCCGTCGCCGAGCAGCGTGGTGACGACGCCCTGGGTGTGGGCGATCGCGGCACCCCAGGCACCGGCCAGTTCGTAGCCCATGCAGGAGAAGCCGTACTCGACGTCCATTGTGGACTCACCGGTGGCCCGCCAGCCGCCGATCAGTTCGCCGGGGAGGCCGCCGGACGCGGTCATGACGTAGTCGGTGGGCTCGCTGACGTCGTTCACCACGCCTACTACCTGGGCGTACGTCGGCAGGCCGCTTCCGGGAGCGCGCAGCGAGGTGATGTGGGCGTCCCACTTCGTGCGTTCCGCCAGCGCCCGCGCCGACCAGGAGACCGGAGCCTGCCAGGACGCCAGCAGGTCCGTCAGCTCGCGCAGGCCCTCGTCGGCGTCGGCCACGAGGGCGAACGAGCCGTGCTTCACGGCGTCGAAGCGAGCCGCGTTCAGGGAGAGCAGGTGCGCGTCCGGGGAGAAGACGGTCCAGGACGCGGTGGTGAAGTCCTGCAGGCGGGTGCCCACGGCGATGACCAGGTCCGCCTCGCCGGCCAGGACGTTCGCCGAGGTCGAGCCGGTGATGCCCAGCGGGCCCGCGTGCAACGGGTGGTCGTGCGGGACCAGCGTCCGGCCCGCCGTCGTCTCGACGACCGGGATGTTGTGCTGTTCGGCGAAGCGGAGGGCGCGGCCCGCGGCGCCCGAGTAGCGGACGCCACCGCCCAGGACCAGCAGCGGGCGGGAGGCGGTGCGGATCGCCGACGCGGCCTCGGCCAGGGCCAGCAGGTCCGGGCGCTGGCGCAGCGGGCGGTGAACGACGGGAGCGAACAGCGCGTCGGGGAAGTCGTACGACTCCGCCTGGACGTCCTGGGGCAGGGCCAGCGTCACCGGGCCGCAGTCGGCCGGGTCGGTCAGGACTCGGGCCACCTGGGGCAACGTCGAGAGCAGCTGTTCGGGGCGGGTGATGCGGTCGAAGTAGCGGCTGACCGCGCGGAACGCGTCGTTGACCGTCGCGCTCGGGTCGTGGAAGTGCTCCACCTGCTGGAGAACGGGGTCCGGGGCGCGGCCGGTGAAGGTGTCGCCCGGCAGGAGCAGCAGCGGCAGGCGGTTGGCGTGGGCCACGCCGGCCGCGGTGACCATGTTCAGGGCGCCGGGGCCGATCGACGACGTGGCGACGCCGACCTGGCGGCGGTGGGTGGCCTTGCCGATGCCGACGGCGGCCAGGGCCATGCCCTGCTCGTTGTGGCCTCGCCACACCGGGAGCCGGTCGCGGACCTCCTCCAGGGCGTTGCCGAGGCCGAGGACGTTGCCGTGGCCGAAGATCGCGAACACGCCGGGGAACAGCGGCGCGACGGTGCCGTCGAAGAGTTCGGTGCGCTGGGCCAGCATCCAGCGGACCAGTGCCTGCGCGGTCGTGAGCTTCACTTGACCCGTCCCTCTGCGGTCGTGACCGGGCAGCGGGGGTCGAGTTCCTGCGTCGCCCAGCTGTCGCGGATCCAGGTGTGGGCCGGGTCGTCGCAGAACGCCATCGAGCGCTCGGAGCCCGGACCGGCCAGGACGTTCAGGTAGTACATGGGATATCCCGGCGCCGCGACGCACGGGCCGTGGTAGCCGCGCGGGATCAGGAAGACGTCGCCGTCCCGCACGGTCACGTCCTCGTCGATCGTGCCGTCGTCGGTGTAGGTGCGGTGGAAGCCGAAACCCGTGCGGGACGGGGTGATCTGGTCCCGGTCCGCGATGCGGAAGTAGTAGATCTCCTCGTTGTTCACCTCGCACGGCTCGGACTCGTCGTGCTTGTGCGGCGGGTACGAGGACCAGTTGCCGTCCGGGGTGATCAGCTCGCAGGCGTTGAGCTTGTCCGCGTGGTCCCACACGCCCGGAACGCCGAAGTTCGTGACCTGGCGGGTCGCGTTGCCGGAGCCGCGCACCTCGACGGGAACACCGTCGGCCGGACCGTACTTGGGCGTCAGGCGGTTCTCGCAGCGTGCCATGGGAAGTGCGATCTCACAGCCGTCCACAGAGGACAGCGTGACCGACGCGTCGCGCGGCACGTAGGCGAAGTCGGTGACGCGGGTGAACACCGAGTCGCGGCCCTGCAGCTCGTACCGCTCGTCGTCGACCTCGACCGTCAGCGACCCGGCGAGCGGCAGCACGAACGCCTCGTACTCGCCGGTCTCGATCGTGCGCACCCAGCCGGCCTCGATCCGCAGCACGCGCAGACCGGTGTACGTCCAGCTCGCGTCCTCCGGCGTCAGGTGGATGACGTCGGTCGCGGTCGAGAGAGTCCCGTGTGGACGGTGCAAGGTCATTCCGTGACCCCCTTGGCGGTGCGGAGGATTTCGGCGGCAGCGGCGACGGCGGCGGCGACGTCGCCGTCCGGCGGGTAGAGCAGCGCACGGCCGACGACCAGGCCGCGCACGGTCGGGTGGCCCAGCGACCGGCCCCACGACGCCAGGTCGTCCTGCGGGTTCGCGGACGGCACACCGCCGAGCACCAGGGCGGGCAACGCCGTGGTGTCCAGCACGATCTCCGGTTCCTCCGGCGCGGGCAGCTTCAGCCAGGTGTACGCGGAGGTCGAGCCCAGTCCGGCAGCCACGGCCGAGGCGCGCGAAAGGGCGGCGGAATCCTTCTGCAACACCAGTTTGTCGTTGTGATCACGCTTGTACGGCAGCGGCTCGACCATCGCCATCAGGCCGTGCTCGGCGAGTTCCGTGACGGCTCGCGCGCACCCTTCCAGCGTCGGGATCGTGCCGGGGTCGGAGTCGACCAGGCGCAGCAGCATCTTGCCGCCGTCGAGTCCGAAGGTCGCGATGGACGACGCGTCGTACGCGGTGAACCTGTCGTCGATCTCCCAGTCCGCACCGGCCAGACCACCGCGGTTCATCGAGCCGATGACCACCCGGTCGTCCAGGCCGTCCAGCAGCAGCAGGTCCTCGATCACGTCCGGCGTGCCCAGCACACCGTCGACGTCGGGATTCGCCAGCGCCGTCAGCAACCGGGCCAGCAGCGAGCGCCGGTCGGCCATCGCCATCGGGTCGCCGCCGACGCCGAGCGCACCGCGCGCCGGGTGGTCCGCCGCGACCAGGAACAGCGTGGACTTGCCGTTCAGCAACGAGTTCCGCCGCTTGCGCGACTGGTAGGCCCGTCTGATCGAGCCGGGGTCCTCAGCCCGCCGCCACAACAGTTCGCGCCACTGGCCGTCGGTGATCACAGCAGTTCCTCGATCTCTTTCTGGTCGGGCATCGCGTCGGCGCAGGCCAGGCGGGAAGCGACGATCGCACCGGCGGCGTTGGCGTAGCGGGCGATCTTCACCGGGTCCCAGCCGGACAGCAGGCCGTGCACCAGGGATCCGCCGAACGCGTCACCGGCGCCGAGCCCGCAGACCACCTCGACCGGGTTGGGCGCGACGGTCCACCGGCCCTCGCGCGTGGCCACGAGAACGCCCTCGGCGCCCTTCTTGACCAGCGCCAACGAGATTCCGCGCGCCAGCAGCCGGTCGGCGGCCTCGTCCGGGTCGGACGTGCCGACCGCGATCTCGCACTCGGTCCGGTTGCCCACGGCGACCGTCACGTGGTCGAGCATCCAGCTGATCTCGGCGCGCGCGGTCTCGACGTCCGGCCAGAACATCGGCCGGAAGTCCAGGTCCAGCACGGTGTGGCCGTGCCGGGCGCGGTTGGCGAGCATCATCCGCTGCGAAGTACGAGCAGGCTCGGCGGAGACCCCGGTGCCGGTGACCCACAACAGCGGGACGTCGCGCACGAGCGACCACGGCACGTCGTCCTCGCCGATCGTGAGGTCCGGCGCGATCGGCGACCGGTAGAACAGCAGCGGCGGGTCCGCGGGCGGGTTGAGCTCACAGAAGACCACCGGTGTCTGGAGGTCGGGCGAGGTGCCGACGTACTTGGACGACACCCCGAAGCCTTCCAGCGCCTCGCGGACGTAGGTGCCGAAGCCGTCCGGTCCGACCTTCGTCAGCACGCCGGCGCGACGGCCGAGCCGCGCGGCGGCGACCGCGACGTTGGTCGCGGTCCCGCCGAGCGACTTGGCGAAGGTGCTGACCCGGGCCAGCGGCACCCCGGACTGCTCCGGGTAGAGGTCGACCCCGACCCGGCCGACGGTCAGCACTTCCAGCGACGTCACGCCTCGACACCCCGCAGCTCGTGCTCCAGCGCTTCCAGCTCGGCGCCGCCGGCCATCTGCCGGGTCAGCTCGCCGATGTCGATCTCGGACTTCTCGTAGCTGCCCAGCGCACGGCCGCGCTTGAGCAGCAGGAACCGGTTGCCGACCGGGTAGGCGTGGTGCGGGTTGTGGGTGATCAGCACGACGCCGAGGCCGCGATCACGCGCCTGGGCCACGTACTTCAGCACCACTCCTGCCTGCTTCACGCCCAGCGCGGCCGTCGGCTCGTCCAGGATCAGCACCTTGGCGCCGAAGTGCACGGCGCGGGCGATGGCGACGCACTGCCGTTCACCACCGGACAGCGTGCCGACCGGCTGCTCGACGTCCCGGAGGTCGATGCCCATGTCGGACAACGCCTTCTTGGTGATCTCCTTGCCCTTCCTGCGGTCCAGGAAGCCGAACTTCGTCGTGGGTTCGGAGCCCAGGAAGAAGTTGCGCCAGACCGACATCAGCGGCACGACCGCGAGGTCCTGGTAGACGGTCGCGATGCCGTGGTCCAGGGCCTCGCGGGGCGACGAGAACTTGATCTCGTCGCCCTCGACCTTGAACGAGCCCTGGTCGTGCTGGTGGACACCGGCCAGGATCTTGATCAGGGTCGACTTCCCGGCGCCGTTGTCGCCGAGCACGCAGGTGACCTCACCCGCGTTGACCACGGTGGACACCTCGCTCAGCGCGATGACGCTGCCGTAGGTCTTGCCGATGTTCTCGGTCTCGATGAGGGGCGTCATCGCCGGACCCTTTCCGCTCGGCGGCGCAGCATGTTGTTCACCAGCACGGCGGCCAGCAGCATCACGCCGAGGAACAGCTGGAACCAGTCGCTGTTCCAGCCCGCGTAGACGATGCCCTGCCGGGCCATGCCGAAGATCAGCGCGCCGATCGCCGCACCCACCGCGGAACCGAAGCCACCGGTGAGCAGGCAGCCGCCGATCACCGCCGCGATGATGTACTGGAACTCCAGGCCGATGCCCTGGTTCGCCTGCACGCTCGCATACCGCAGGATGTTGATCGAGCCCACGAGCCACGCGGCGAACGCCGTCGTCATGAACAGCAGGATCTTCGACCGCACGACCGGCACACCGACCGCGCGCGAACTCTGCGCGGCACCACCGATCGCGAAGATCCAGTTGCCGAACCTGGTGCGCATCAACACCGTCGACGCGACGACGGTGAACAGGACCCACCAGATGATCGACACGTAGAAGCTCGTGCCGCCGATCTGGAACGTCGACGCGAACAGGAACCCGGCCGACTCGTACCCGGCGGCCTCGCGCATGCCCGACACCTGCACGCTGCCCGTCACCAGGCGCGTGATGCCGAGGTTGAGGCCCTGCAACGCGAGGAAGCTGCCCAGCGTCACGATGAAGCTCGGCAGGCCCGTGCGCATCACGAGCCAGCCGTTCAGCGCGCCCACCGCCAGCGCGAACGCGAGCGACACCAGCAACGCCAGCCAGACGTTGAGTCCCAGCTGGGTGGCGAGGAGAGCCGTGACCAGCGCGGTGGACGCGGTCATGACACCGGCGGACAGGTCGAACTCGCCACCGATCATGAGCATCGCCACCGCGACCGCCATGATGCCGAGCATGGAGGCGTCGTCCAGCCAGGTGGCGGCACCACCCACGCTCAGGAACTGCTCGGTGACCACGGAGAAGAACAGGAACACCAGCAGTGCGCCGAGCATGGCGCCGATCTCCGGGCGTTTGATCAGCTGATCCATCGCCCTGGGCTTGCCCAGCCGTTCGTCGGCAGCCGGTGGAGCTGTGGCCGTCACGGTCATCTCCCCGCCTCCTCCTTACCTCTTGCCGTTCTTGGCGTACTCCGCGACCTTGTCCACGTTGGACTTGTCGACGAAGCCGGGACCGGTGAGGACGGGCTTGCCGCCACCGAGGGTGTTGGCGTTGTCCTTGAACAGCTTCAGCATCACGATCGGCAGGTAGCCCTGCTGGTACTGCTGCTGGTCGACGGCGAAGAGCACCTCGCCGGACTTGATCGAACCGACCACGTCGGCGTTCAGGTCGAACGTCGCGACCTGCGCCTTCGAGCCCGCGCCCTTGATCGCGGAGGCCGCGTTCACGGCGACCTGCGGGTTCAGCGCCAGCACACCGTCGACGGCGGTGTCGGACTGCAGCTTGGCCTTGATGCGGGCCTCGATGTCGGTCGGGTTGGAGATGTCGACCTGGAGGTTCTCCACCGCGCCGCCGAAGCCGGTGCGGGCACCGTCGCAGCGCTGGTTGAGACCCGAGTTGCCGGCCTCGTGGATCACGCAGAGCAGCTTGGTCTTGCCGGCGGCCTTGAGCTTCTTGCCGGCTTCCTCACCGGCGATCGACTCCTCCTGGCCGACGTGCGCCATGGCACCGAACTCCGCGCTCTTCGCGCTGCCGGAGTTGATCGTGATGACCGGGATGCCGGCCTTCACCGCGTTGTCGATGGACGTCTTGAGCGCGTCCGGGTTCGCCATCGACACCACGATGCCGCCGACCTTCTGCGACACGGCGTTGTCGATCAGCTTGGCCTGGGCGCCGGGGTCGCCGTCGGAGTTGTAGGTGACGCCGACGCCGAGCTGCTTGCCCGCGTCCTCGGCGCCCACCTTGACGACGCTCCAGAACGCGTCGCCCGCGGTGCCGTGCGTGATGACGGCGACCTTGAGGTCTCCGGAGGCCGGTGCGCTGTTGTTCTGCGTGTTTGAGGTGTTGGTTCCCGTGGGACCGCTGCAGGCGGCGAGTAGAGCAACACCGGCGAGAGCAACGCCCGCGCGGATGACCAGACGAGACTTCATCGTCTCCAGTCCCTTCAGAGGATCTTGCTGAGGTGCGCGAGACTGCGCGCGGTGTCCTGAAGTGGCTTGTCCACCGGACTTCCGTTCTTGAGCTGGGTGTCCTGCTCAAGGACGAACCAACCGGTGTAGCCCGCCTGTCGGACGAGCTTCACCAGCGCTTCCACGTCCACGTCGCCGTCCCCGAGCGGCACGTAGATGCCCTGTTCCACGGCATCGGTGTAACTGAGTTCGCCGCTGCGCACCTTCGCCGCGATCTCGTCACGCACGTCCTTGAGGTGCACGTGACCGATCCGGTGCGGGTAGCGGCGCGCCAGCTCGACCGGGTCCGTGCCACCGATGAGGAGGTGGCCGGTGTCCAGGCAGAGCTGGAGATCGGAGTCCGCGAGGAACCGTTCGACCTCCGCCTCCCGCTCGACGTGGGTGCCCACGTGCGGGTGCAGCACGGTCTTCAGGCCGTGCCCGGCGGCGATCTCACGGATCTTCGCGCAGGTGCTGACGAGGGTGTTCCACTCGTCGTCGGTGAGCTTCGGCGTCTCGTCGTAGCCGTCGAGCCCGGTCGCGGCGGCGAGCACCAGGACCTCGGCGCCGCCCGCCTTCAGGATCGCGGCGACGCGGCCGGCTTCGTCCAGAGTGGACTGGACGTTCGCGTGCAGGGAGACCGCGAGGAAGCCGCCGACCAGGGTGAGGTCGTGGCTGCCCAATAGCGTCTTGAGCTGTTCGGGGTCGGCCGGCAGGTAGTCGGGCGGGCCGAGTTCGGTGGCGGTGAGGCCCAGGGAGTGCATCTCGGCGAGAACGGTGTCCGAGGGCAGCACTTCGCCCCACCCGGGAACCTCGCACACGCCCCAGGAGATCGGTGCCCCAGCGATCTTCGCCATGCCTAGTTCCCCTCGATCCGCACCGGTGCGCCACTGCGGCGCGACTGCTCACAAGCTTCGGCCAGGCGCAGGCTGATCAAACTCTCTCGCGCCGGGGACGGGTTCGCGACCTCGCCCTTGATGACCTGTGTGAACAGGTTCATCTCGTTGACGTACGCGCGGTGGAAGCGCTCCGGGAAGCCGGGGTAGGCGTCCGGTCCGGCGACGTGGCCGCCGGGTTCCAGCGAGTTCAGCGGGGTGCGCGGGTCGACGCCCGCGACCAGGGAGTCCTTGCTGCCGAGCACCTCGATGCGGTGGTCGTAGCCGACCGGGTCGTGCCGTCCGCCGGCCAGCATGGCGTGCGCGCCGCCCGCGAACTTCAGCATCACGACGGCGTTGTCCACGTCGTCGGCGTCCGCGAACGCCTGGTGCACCAGGACGGAACCGCTCGCGTAGACCTCGACGACCGGCTCGCCGACGAGCCACGGCACGCAGTCGAGGTCGTGGATCAGCAGGTCGCGGAAGATGCCGCCGGAGGCGGGCAGGTAGGAGAAGTCCGGCGGGTTCGCGTCGTTGCCGACGGCCCTGACCAGGTAGACGTCCCCGACCTCGCCCGCGCCGATGCGGCGGTGGAGCTCGTAGATGGCCGGGTCGAACCGGCGCTGGAAGCCCACGAGCACCTCGACGCCGGACTTCTCGACGTCCGCGATCAGCGCGGCCATCTCGGCGACGTCACTCGCGATCGGCTTCTCGCACAACGTGGGGACGCCCTTCGCGATGGCCGCGCGGAGCATCTCGGGGTGCGTGTTCGTCGGGGTGGCGAGCAGCACGCCGTCGACGTTGTCCAGCAGCGTGCCGAGGTCGTCGACCGCCTTGGTCCCGGCGAGTTCCGCCGACGCCTGCGATGCCCTGCCCGGCACCGGGTCGAAGAGGAGCACCTCGTCGACTCGATCCAGCGCGGCGAGGTTGGTCGCATGCATGGTGCCGATCCTGCCGACACCCGCTACTCCGATCCGCATCGCAGGTTTCCCCTGTTCATCGCCGAGAAGTGTTAGAGCGCTCTATTGGTTGGAGCGCTCTAATGCTGTAGCTTCCGTCACACGGGTGTCAAGGGTGGGTTTCCAGCTCGTGACGTGAGGGGAGGTGGTTCCAGGTGGTCAGGCCGACGATGGAAGACGTCGCTCTGCGGGCGGGCGTGTCCCGCGCACTGGTGTCACTGGTGATGCGCGGTTCACCCAAGGTGAGCGAGATGCGACGCACCGCTGTTCTGAAGGCCGCGGAGGAACTGGGGTACTCCCCGCACGCCATGGCGCGGTCGCTGGCCTCGCGCACGTCGACCGTTCTCGGCGTGATGGTGTCCGACCTGCACAACGCCTTCTTCGCGGAGGTCGTGGACGGCATCGACGAGGTGGCACGCGACCAGGGGTTCGACATCATCATCAACACCGGCGGCCGCTCTCCCGCCCGCGAGCGCCGGGCCCTCGAATCGTTGCTGTCCTTCCGCCCTGCCGGACTGATCCTGTTGTCGCCCGTCGTGCCGGCGACCGCCATCGGCAAGGCCGCCGAACAACTTCCGATCGTGCTCGTGGCCCGGTCGTCGCGCGTGTCCACTGTGGATACCGTGAACGACGACGGGGAGACGGGCGCGCGACTGGCGGTCGACCACCTGGTTTCGCTGGGACACAAGCGCATTGCTCATTTAGACGGTGGTGAGGGCACTCAGGCCGGGCCTCGACGGCGCGGGTACGTCGCCGCGATGGAGTCACACGGGCTCGTGCCGCAGGTCGTGTCGTCCGAGTACACCGATGCGGCTGGAGCGCGGGCGATTCGCGGGTTGATAGCTGACGATGCTTTGCCCACGGCCATCCTGTCCTGCAATGACTTCAACGCCGTCGGCGCGATCTCCGCTTTGGAGGACGCCGGGCTGCGCGTGCCCCAGGACGTGTCCGTCGTGGGGTACGACAACACCTCGCTGGCCGCGTTGCGGCACGTCTCGTTGACCACGATCGACCAGCCCCGTGCCGAGTTCGGCCGGTTGGCCGCCGACGCGCTTCTGCAGCGCGTTCGTGAAGAGCGCACCGAACCCGTGCGCCATCTCCTCAATCCCTCGCTCGTAGTCCGCAGCACGACCGCCCCACCAGCGACTTCGCGTCGGTCGTCCGGCTCCCTCTTCCTGTCAACCGCCGGAGGCGATTCGGCGGGAAGCGGGGGCCGGACGGCCGACTTCAAGGCGGAGTCGCCGGAGCGGCGAAGCCGCGACCAATAAACACGGAGGATCGCGTTGAGCACCATTCCGCACTGGATCGACGGCGCCCGCACCACGGGGGTGTCGTCCCGCACGTCCGACGTCTTCAACCCCGCCACCGGCTCTGTTGCCGCGCAGGTGGTGCTCGCCGAGCAGGCCGACGTCGACCTCGCGGTCTCGTCCTCTCTGAAGGCGGCGCAGTCGTGGTCGGAGTCGTCGCTGTCGACGCGCTCGCGAATCCTCTTCGAGTACCGCCACCTGCTGCACACCCACCGCGACGAGCTCGCCGCGATCATCACGTCCGAGCACGGCAAGGTGCTCTCGGACGCGGCCGGTGAGGTGCAGCGCGGCCTCGAGGTCGTCGAGTTCGCGTGCGGCATCCCGCAACTGCTGAAGGGCGAGCACTCCGAGCAGGTCTCGCGCGGCGTCGACGCGTACTCGTTGCGGCAGCCCCTGGGCGTCGTCGCGGGCATCACGCCGTTCAACTTCCCCGTGATGGTGCCGATGTGGATGTTCCCCATCGCCATCGCGACCGGCAACACCTTCGTGCTCAAGCCTTCCGAGCGCGACCCGTCGGCGTCCATCAGGCTGGCCGAGCTGTTCGCGGAGGCCGGGCTGCCCGACGGCGTGCTGAACGTGCTGCAGGGCGACGCCTTCGCGGTCAACGCGCTGCTGGACCACCCGGACGTCTCCGCCGCGTCGTTCGTCGGCTCCACCCCGATCGCGCGGCACGTCTACTCGCGCGGCACGGCGGCCGGCAAGCGCGTGCAGGCGCTGGGCGGCGCCAAGAACCACATGGTCGTGCTGCCCGACGCCGATCTCGACGTGGCCGCCGACGCCGCCGTCTCCGCCGGTTACGGCTCCGCGGGCGAGCGCTGCATGGCCATCTCGGTCGTCGTGGCCGTGGGCGAGACGGGTGACGCGCTCGTCGAGAAGATCGCCTCGCGGACCCGCGAGCTGCACCCGTCGGTGCTGCCGGGCACCGATCCCGCGGCCCAGATGGGGCCGCTGGTCACCGGCGTGCACCGGGATCGCGTCCGGTCCTATGTGGACGCCGGCGAGGCGGCCGGCGCGTCGCTGGTCGTGGACGGCCGCGGGTACGCGCCAGAGGGCGCGGAGAACGGCTTCTGGCTGGCACCGACGCTCTTCGACCACGTCACCCGCGACATGACCATCTACACCGACGAGATCTTCGGCCCGGTGCTGACGGTCGTGCGCGCCGACACGTTCGAGGACGCGCTGGAGCTGGTGAACGCCAACCCGTACGGCAACGGCACCGCGATCTACACGGGTGACGGGCTCGCCGCCCGCGAGTACCAGCGGCGCGTGCACGTCGGCATGGTCGGCATCAACGTGCCGATCCCCGTGCCGATGGCCTACTACTCGTTCGGCGGCTGGAAGGACTCGCTGTTCGGCGACACGCACGTGCATGGTGCCGAGGGCGTGAAGTTCTACACGCGGGCCAAGGCCGTCACGGCCCGGTGGCCGCAGCAGCACGGCGTGAACCTGGGGTTCCCCACGCACGGCTGAGCCGTTAGGAGCAACGGCCGCCCTGTCCGCATCGCGCGAACAGGGCGGCCTTTTCCATTTGGTCGAACCAATAACGGCTCGAACGACTCGCTGATCTGGACAAACGAACTAAGCGAACGATTGTCCTGCTGAAATCGACTTCAGTTTCGCTGATCTTGGAATACGGACACGACTGAACGGTTCGACAAAGGTGCTGGACACGGAGGTAAGATCCGCGTTCACACAGTCGAACACCGCTCCCTTTCTCGCGGGCGCCGCCCCGTTCGTTACACCCGCACAAAGGGAGAAGAACGCCTCAGCAGGAGGACCGACCACGATGTCGCCCAGCGAGGACGACAGTCCGTTCGCGACGGCATGCCGCGCCACCACCCGTACCGAATTCGTCCGCGCACTCAACCAGCTGCGCACCTCGAGAGGATTGTCGTGCCGGCAGGTCTCGATCAACGCGGGCGACCTGGCGTTGGCGAAGAGCAGCGCGCACGCGATGTGCACCTATCGGCCCCCGAAGCACGAAGAACCGCTGAGAGCCTTCCTGACCGGCTGCGGAGAGCCGTGTGAGGCGCTCGACGGCTGGGTGGCGCAGTGGCGGCGCGTGACGGCCTCCCGCGCCAACAGGAGGCCGCACCCCGCTGCTCAGCTGGTCCAAAGCTCTGCCAGGGGTTTCTCACCACCGGAATAGCATTCCGGTGCGTTCGCGAGCCTAACGGTCCGCCACAGCTCCGGCCAGAGAGTTGGACCGCATTGGACGCGGACATTACGACCAATCGACCACCTCGTGGTCAGCGGCTGCGAAGAAGTGGACAGAAACTGGCCAGTTGGACCTGATTGGACGGAGCTGGACACCGTTGCACCGGGGACATGAAAAACCTGGACGACGATTCAGTTGGCAATCACCCGTCTGAGTGACATGCTCGTGGTCAAGCCGTTATGTCGCCGGGTCCGGCGGCAACGCCAATTGCCCGCACGGACGCTTTCCACACATCCGGCTTTTCGCTGTTCGCAAATCAGCTGGTCCACCCGGCGCGCGGTGACGCCTGCGCCGACCCCATCCAGGAGTTTCTGATGACCACCACCCCCTACAACGGGGCTCTTCACCCGCGCCGGCGGTGCTCCACCTCCGGCACCAGCACGGTAATGCTGGCGACGGCCGCGTTCATCTTCACGGCGTGGATGCTCGCGCACGACCACTCGCCGGTCGTCGCCGTGTCCACGACAGCCGCCGTGCTGGCCGTGACGGTCACGCTGGGCCGCAGCCGCCCGTTCACCGCGAGGTTCGGCCCGTTGCCTCCCGTGAACCCGATGGTGATCTGGCCGGAAGAGCAGCGATGACCTACCCGGAGGGCGATCCGCTCGAACGCCTGCACCGGCTCTGGCCGCAGCTCCTGCTCGGCCTGTCGAGATCGGGAAGGCGCGCGGAGGCGATCGCGGCGTACCGCGAGATGAGCACGATTCTCGGAGCGGAACTCGGCATCGACCCGCCTCCCGTGCAGCCGCTGATCGCGACCTCGACCGCCGAACTGCGAGCGGCGACCGAGGCCGAGTTCATCGAGCTGTTGCGGACGATCCAGGTCAGGTCTGGCCTGACCCTGCCGGAGATCCACCGCCGGGCCGGCAGACGGCTGCCGCGCAGCCAGGTCTACTCGTTGTTCAAGCGCGGCAAGCTGCCGACGAAACCCGAGCAGGTGCGGGCGTTCGTGACGATCTGCGGGATGCCGGAGCCGCAGGTGGCCCGCGTGATGGAGCTTTGGGCGACGTTGCGCGAGCAGACCGAGCTCGCGGTGCGCGGGCCGGAGGACGAGAAACCGTTCGCGATCCTGATCGTGCGCAGCGCATGAGAATGCCCCCGCTCGGTTCCTGAGCGGGGGCCTTCCTCGTGCGATCAGGCGTCGATCTTCTCGCGTTCCGGTTCCGCCGCCGCGGCAGGAGGCTTCGGCAGGAACCGCTTGAGCAGCGGGAAGAACAGGATCACCACGACGACCACGTAGACGATGATCGCCATCGGGCTGTTGACCAGGCCGGTCAGCGAGCCGTCGGAGAGCTGCAACGAGCGGCGCATCTGCTGTTCCGCGGCCGGGCCGAGGATCACGCCGATGATCGCGGGCAGCACCGGCAGGCCGTAGCGGCGCATGCCGAAGCCCAGCAGGCCGATCACGAACATCAGCAGCAGGTCGAAGATGTCCGCGTTGACCGCGTAGGCGCCGACCGAGGCGAAGAACAGGATGCCCGCGTAGAGGTACGGCCGCGGGATGCGCAGCAGCTTCGCCCACAGGGGTGCCAGCGGCAGGTTCAGCACCAGCAGCAGCGTCAGGCCGATGAACAGCGACGCGATCAGCGCCCACACCAGGCCGGACTCGCGCTGGAACAGCAACGGGCCGGGCTGGATGCCGTACTGCTGGAACGCCGCGAGCATGACGGCCGCGACCGCCGTGGTCGGCAGGCCCAGGGTCAGCATCGTGACCAGGGTTCCCGCCGCGGAGGCGGAGGCCGTGGACTCCGGGCCCGCCACGCCCTCGATGGCGCCCTTGCCGAACTCGTCCTTGTGCTTGGAGAGCCGCTTCTCCGTCACGTACGACAGGAACGTCGGGATTTCCGCGCCGCCGGCCGGGATCGCGCCGAACGGGAACCCGATCACCGGGCCGCGCAGCCACGGCTTCCAGGTGCGCTTCAGGTCCGCGCGAGACAGCCACGGACGGCCGACCGGGATCGGTTCGAACGGCTTGCGGCGCAGGTGGGCGGCGACCCACAGGGCCTCGCCCACCGCGAACAGGGCCACCGCGACCACGACGATGTCGATGCCGTCGGCGAGGTGCAGCGAGCCGAACGTCAGGCGCTGCTGGCCGGTCATCTCGTCGAGGCCGACCAGGCCGAGCGTCAGGCCGATGAGCAGCGAGGCGAACCCGCGGATGCGGGACGCGCCGAGCACCGAGGTGACGGCGATGAACGCCAGCACCATGACCGCGAACAGGTCGGGCGCGCCGATGTCGACGGCGTGCTTGGCGACGAACGGGGCCAGCAGGACGATCAGGATCGTGCCGATGATGCCGCCGGTGAAGTGGCCGATGGCAGCGGCGGCAAGCGCTTGCGCACCCCGTCCCTTGCGGGCCATGGGATTGCCTTCGAAGGCGGCCACGACCGCGGCGCTCTCACCCGGTGTGTTCAGCAGGATCGACGTCGTCGAACCGCCGAACATGCCGCCGTAGTAGATGCCCGCGAACATGATGAACGCGCCGGTCGGCTCCATGCCGTAGGTGACGGGCAGCAGCAGGGCCACCGCCATGGCCGGGCCGATGCCCGGCAGGACGCCGATCGCGGTGCCCAGGAGCACACCGATCGCGGCGAGCAGCAGGTGTGTCGGCGTCAGCGCGGTCGCGAAGCCGTCGAGCAGTTGTTCCACCTAGAACACCTCCATCAACGGGCCACCGGGCAGGGGGACGCCGAGCAGGTTGTTGAACACCACGAAGGTGAAGATCGACAGGCCGGCCGCGATCAGCGGGTCGCGCACCAGGTTGCGGCTGCCCAGGGCGTAGGCCGCGCCCCAGAACAGGATCGCGCCGGAGATGGGGAACCCGACCACGCCGATCAGCACGGCGTTCGCGAGGAAAGCCCCGCACAGCAGCAGAACCGTGCGCCAGTCGGCGGGTGCGGACAGGTCGACGTCCTCGCCCGCCTCCGCCTCGCCCTTGCCGCCGCGCAGCACGTCGCGGGCCAGCAGCGCGGCGACGATCAGCAGCAGCGAGCCGACCAGGATCGGCACGGCCTTCGGGCCGACCGGGCCGCGCTGGGCGAAGTCGGTGGGGATGCGCAGCGCGTCGGTGAGCACCAGCACGCCGAGCACGACCAGCAGGGCGCAGATGCCCAGCTCGGAGTGGTCGCGGAGCCAGCTCCTGCGCTCCGGTTTCGTCACGGTCGTCATGCCAGCCCCAAGTCCTTCAGCACCGTTGCCACCCGCTTGTTCTCGTTCTCCAGGAAGGTCCTGAACTCGTCTCCCGGCGCGAAGGCGTCCGTCCAGCCGTTGCGCTGCAGCGCTTCCTTCCACTGCGGCGTCTTCTGGAGGTTCTGGAACACCTCGACCAGCTTCGCCCTGTCGGTCGGCGAGATGCCGGGAGGAGCGACGATGCCGCGCCAGTTGGTGAACTCGACGTCCACACCGGACTGCTGCAACGTCGGCGCGTCGACGCCCTCGATGCGGTTCTTGCTCGTCACCGCGAGCACCCGCAGCGTGCCGGCCTGGATCTGGTCGCGGTACTCGCCGACGCCGGAGACGCCGAACGCGACCTTGCCGCCCAGCACGCTCGCCAGCAGCTCGCCACCACCGTCGAACGGGATGTAGTTGACGGTCTTGGGCGGCAGGCCCACGGCCTTGGCGATCAGCATCGGCGCCAGGTGGTCGGGACCGCCGGGAGCCGAACCGCCGCCGACCGTCACCGTGCCGGGGTTGGCCTTCCAAGCGTCGACGAGTTGTTGCATCGACGTGTACGGCGAGTCCTTCGCGACCACGACGATGTCCGGTTCCTCGATCAGCTTCGCGATCGGGGTGGTGTCGAGCAGCGAGTTCGGCGACTTGTTCGTGTACACCGCGCCGACGACGCCCAGACCCATCGACATGATCAGCTTGCCGTTGCCGCGCTCGCCGACCGTGCGGCCGAGTCCGACCGTGCCGCCGGCGCCGGGGAGGTTGAACACCTCGGCGTTGCGCAGCAGGTCAGCGTCTTCCATGGCCTTCGCCGCCGTGCGCGCCGTGATGTCGTAACCGCCACCTGGCGCGTTCGGCACCAGCACTCGAAGCGCCCGCACCTGACTGCCTTCGCCGCTGTCCGCACCCGGCGTCAGCAGCGGTGGCACGAGCAGGACGGCGAGCAACGCCGCCGCCACCGCCACCCACACCTTCACCGACACTGTGATCCCCGCCTCTCGTCCGCGTGGTTGGACATGTTGCTCTGGTGTAAACCTTGATGTCGCTCTTGCGCTTCTAAGGTTTCTTTCGGTCTTTCTGGTCACGGGAGGTCACATGCGTCGCCGCCGTTCCCTGGCCAGTCAGCTCCTCGCATGGCAACTGGTAGTCGTCACGCTGCTACTCGGCGCGGTGGGCGCGCTGACAGTCGTCCAGACGGGCAGCAACTTTCGCTCCAACGAGGAACGCCGGATGCTGTCGGTCGCGGAGACGGTCGCCGCGAACTCGCTGGTCCAGGAGCAGATGGGCAACTGGCGCCTGCTGTCCGCGCCCGCCGAGACCGCGCGCAGCCTCTCCGGTGCCTCCTACGTGCTGATCCTCGACGAGAAGCGGCTCGTGATCGCGTCGCCGGATCCGGCCCAGATCGGGACCACATTGGACACCCGCACCACCGCGCTGGAGGGCAGGTCCTGGACGGGCACGGTCCGCGACTCCATCGAGGCGCACGTGCCGGTGTTCGACCCGACGAGCCGCCAGGTCAACGGCATGGTGGTCGCCGGCGCGGAGGACCCGGGCATCTTCGCCGGTGCGCTGGAGCAGCCCGTCGACGTGCTGCGCTACCTCGCGATCGCGCTGATCATCGGCGTCACCGGGTCGTTGCTGCTGGCCCGCCGGGTGAAGAACCAGACGCTCGGGCTGGAGCCGCACGAGATCACCGCGCTGGTCGAGAACCGCGAGGCGTTGCTGCACGGCATCCGCGAGGGCGTCGTCGGCCTCGACGGGCAGCACCGGATCACGCTGGTCAACGACCACGCGAGCGACCTGCTGGCGTTGCCGGAGGACGCGGTCGGGCGTTCGGTCGAGGAGCTGGAGCTGAACGACCGCCTGCGCGACGTGCTGACCGGCCGTGCGACCGGCGTGGACCAGCTGGTGCTGCGGCAGGGCGTCGTGCTGACGTTGAACCGGATGCCGATCGAGGGCGGCGACGGCGCCGTCGTGACGTTGCGAGATCGCACGGAACTCCTTGCGCTGCAACATGAACTCGACGCCTCACAGCACGCGACGGACACGCTGCGGGCGCAGGCTCACGAGTTCGCGAACCGGCTGCACACCATCGCCGGGCTGATCGCGCTCAAGGAGTACGACGAGGTCACCAACTACATTCACCAGATCAGCTCGGCGCAGGACCAGTGGCGGGCCGAGGTCGGCTCGTCGATCGGCGACCCCGCCGTGGCCGCGCTGCTGATCGCCAAGGCGTCGCTCGCGGCCGAACGCGGGGCGGCGCTGCGGATGGGCCCGGACAGCGTGCTGGGCAGGGTCGACGAGGCGCTGTCGGCGGACCTGGTGATGGTGCTGGGAAATCTCGTCGACAACGCGTTGGACGCGCTGAGTTCGCTGAACACGAACGGCGCGGGGAAGTGGATCGAGGTAGGTGTGACGCAGTTGGACGACGAGGTCCAGGTCGTGGTGCGCGACTCCGGTCCCGGTGTGGCGCCGGAACTCGCGGAAGAGGTGTTCCGGCACGGGTTCACGACCAAGGCGGCATCGCACGGCGAACGCGGCATCGGGCTCGCGCTGATCAGGCGCGCGTGCCTGCGGCGCGGCGGTTCGGTGAGCGTGTCCGGTTCGGTCTTCACGGCAAGGCTGCCCTGGTGATCCGGGTGCTGGTCGTCGACGACGACTTCATGGTGGCCAAGGTGCACAGCGGTTACGTCGCGCGCACCGACGGGTTCGAGATCGCCGGGGTCGCGCACACCGGCGGGGACGCGCTGCGGCTGGTGCGGGAGCTGAAGCCCGACCTCGTGCTGCTCGACATCTACCTGCCGGACATGAGCGGGCTGGAAGTGCTGAAGTCGTTGCGCGCCAACGAGGACGTGGACGTCATCGTGATCACGGCGGCGACCGACGTCGAGACGGTGCGCAGTGCGATGCGTGGCGGCGTGCTGCACTACCTGATCAAGCCGTTCGACTACTCGGCCCTGCGCGACCAGCTCGCGCACTTCGCGTCGTTGCGGGAGAAGCTGCACCGGCTCGACTCGGCCGGGCAGGCGGACGTGGACCAGGTGTTCGGCGCGCGGCCGACCTCGAAACCGTTGCTGCCCAAGGGGTTGACGCCGGAGACCGCGCGGCTCGTGGAGACCGCGCTGCGCTCACACCCGGAAGGGCTGTCGGCGTCGGAATGCGCTTCGTCGACGGGCGTCGCACGGGTCAGCGCGCGCCGGTACCTGGAGCACTTCGTGTCGATGGGACGGGCCGAGGTCCGGTTGCGGTACGGCGGCACCGGCCGGCCCGAACGGATCTACGGGTGGGTGGGGTGACCGCTAACCTTCGCCGCGTCTGTCGACGTTCAGACGGGCGCATCGTGGCACCGGCCCCGCGTCCTCATATCGGGCATATGGGGGCGCGGGGCCGGTGCCGCGAGGCGTCCTGCTGAGCGCCGACAGACGCGGCGGAGATTGCGGGCACCTCACCTCAGTCCCAGGAGCCTGATCGGCCGCGGCCTCGTTTGGTGTCCGCGCGGCGCTTCTTCGAGGCGATGCGGCGTTCCTGCGAACCCCTGGTGGGCTTGGTCGCCCTGCGCACCGGAGGCGGTGGCGCGGCGGCCTCGCGCAGGATCACGGCGAGGCGTTCGCGCGCGGCGGCACGGTTCTGCAGCTGCGCGCGGTGCTCGGAGGCGGCGATCGTGATCACGCCGTCGACGAGCCTGCCCGCGAGCCGATCGAGCATCCGCTGCTTGAGGTGATCGGGGATCGACGGCGAGGCAGCCAGGTCGAACGAGAGCTCCACGCGGCTGTCCGCCGTGTTCACTCCCTGCCCGCCCGGCCCACCTGACCTGGAAAAACGTTCGCGCAGCTCGGACGCCGGCACCACCAGCGTCCTCGTCACGGTCACGTCGTTCATGCCTCAAGGTTAGAAGGTGAGGCCCGGCAATGTCGCGATCTTTATCAGCTCCTCGCGGTCCAGCAGTGGCGCGAACCGCTGCGGAGTCCCACCGCCGGTGGGATCGCCCCACACCGCGTCGCTGAAACGGCCGATGTTGTCGCTGCTGATCCGGATGCTCGTGCCGTCGGGCCTGATGGCGTTGACGTACACGACCTGCACGCCCGGGCTCGTGCTCGGCAGCTGGATGCTGCGGATCCTGGTGCCGTCACGCTCCTCGATGCGGCACGAGGGGTCGTCGCAGCTGCCGAGCTCGGAACTCTTGGCGCGGCCGATCACGATCGTCAGACCGCCGACGCCCTGGGAGTCCCGCAGCCTCGCCACCGCTCGCCGCAGGTTGTCGGGAGTGTTGGTGTCACGGGTGAAGAACGTGAGCGCACCGGCCTTGATCTCCGGGACGTCCTCGGCCGTGACGCCCGGCGGCAACTCGTAGGAGGTCCGCAGCAGGTTGGTCAACTCGGCGTTGCGGTCGGCCGCGGAATCCGCCTGGGACATCGCCGGAGCCGATGTCTCGTGCGGACTCGCCAGGTAGCCGGTCAGTCCGATCCCGGCCAGCAGCACGAACGCCATGGCCCCCGCGATCGCCGTGCGCCTGCGGACCAGCTTCGTCCTGCCCTTGCGGATCACCTCGGAGGTGTAGATCCGCGACACCGGCTCGTTCTCCAGCAGGTCGCGCAACGCGGCGAGTCCCTTGGCGGCCTGGCTCTTCACCGTGCCCTCCGTCCTGCCGAGGATGCGGGCGGTCTCGGTGATGCTCAGGTCCTCCCAGTACCGCAGCACGACGACGGCGCGTTGCCCGGCCGGCAACGCGTCGAGGGCACGACGGAGGTCCAGATCCGTGGTGGCGTCCGTCACCGCGCTCTCGGGCACGGTGTCGACGATGCGTTCGCGCTGGAAGAACCCGCGCCGGGTCTCGTCGACGGCGGTGCGCACGAGCACCTTGCGGGCGTAGGCGTCGACGCTGTCCTTGCGCACGCGCGACCAGGCCACGTACATCTTGATCAGCGCGGTCTGGACGATGTCCTCCGCGCGGTGCCAGTCGCCGCACAGCAGATAGGCCGTGCGGCGCATGACGAGCGCACGGGCGTCGACGAACTCCCCGAACTCGCGGTCGCGGTCCAAGTGCCCCCTCCTCGGTCGCCGCTTACTACGCGGCGACTGTGCCGGAAGGTTGCCTCAGCACTTCGCGAGCCCGCGGAGCAGTTGGCCGGTGATCGTGGTTTCCCGTCCATGATGGTCGCAGTTTTCGACCACAGGGGGCTGTTGTTGAGCTACCACACGAGCAACGACCTGGAAGGCGGCGTGAGGTTCGGATGAAACCCTTCGCACTGGCCCTCAGCGCCGTGGCCGTTGCGTCCGCGGGCTGCTCGTCCGGTGAAGCCGAGCCCGGCTGTCCGGCTGTCTCCGATCCGGTGGTCAGCGAGCGGATCGTCACGGTGGTACGGGACGTGGCCGAACACCGGACACGCGCGATCATCAACGCGGCGGAAGGATCAGCGCCACTCGTGTTGAGCGACGACGCTGTCCAGGTCTCGCCTGACGCGGCGAAGACCGCCGAACGCGCCTACAACGTGCTGTCCTGGTCCAATGCGGAAGCCGGCTACGTGCGTTACGAGATCAACAACGTCAAGGTGAACTCGGTGTCCGCCTGTGAGAACACCGTGGTCGCCGAGGCGACCGCGACAACGAGGCTGTACCACCGAGCTGGGGGCTTCACGGGGTCGGTGTTCGGCCCGGTGGAGTTCGAGTTCGACACCGCAGGCGGGCGGTGGACCTTGAAGGGACATCGACTGCTCGGCGTGGTGAAGCAACGTCCGATGGTCGAGCCCACGGACTGGGAGTACGAGAAGTTCGACAACCGGTGAGAGCGGTCTCGCTCCGCAGCGAGCAGGGACGATGCCGGCGAGATCGCCGGCACCGTCCCCTGGGCTGACCGTCAGAACCGCGGGTGGTCGCCGACGAGTGCGGCGCCGCCCTGCTCGGACTTGGTGATCTCGCCGAGCACCCACGCCGGCACGTGGCGGGCGGTGAGCACGGCCAGTGCGCGGTCGACGTCCTCGGGCGCGACGACGGCGACCATGCCGACGCCCATGTTGAACGCCTTCTCCATCTCCTCGCGCTCCACGCGGCCGCGCTGGGCGATGAGCTGGAACACCGGCGCGGGCGTCCAGGTGCCGCGGTCGAGCGTCGCGTGCAGGCCGTCCGGCAGCACGCGGGCCAGGTTCGCGGCCAGGCCACCACCGGTGACGTGGGAGAACCCGCGGACCTCGGTCTCGGCGATCAACGCCAGGCAGTCCTTGGCGTAGATCTTGGTCGGCTCCAGCATCTCCTCGCCGAGGGTGCGGCCGAACTCCTCGACGTGGCCCTCCAGCGGCATCCGCGCGATCTCCAGCAGCACGTGCCGGGCGAGCGAGTAGCCGTTGGAGTGCAGGCCGGACGAGCCCATCGCGATCACGACGTCACCGTCGCGGACGCGGTCGGGGCCGAGCAGCTTGGAGTGCTCGACCACGCCGACGCCGGTGCCGGAGATGTCGTAGTCGTCGTCGCCCATCAGGCCGGGGTGCTCCGCGGTCTCGCCGCCGAGCAGCGCGCAGCCGGCCTGGACGCAGCCTTCGGCGATGCCCTTGACCAGCGAGGCGATCCTGTCGGGGACGACCTTGCCGACGGCGATGTAGTCCTGCACGAACAACGGCTCGGCGCCGCACACGACCAGGTCGTCCACGATCATGGCGACGAGGTCGATGCCGACGGTGTCGTGCTTGTCGAGCGCCTGCGCGATCGCGATCTTGGTGCCGACGCCGTCCGTGGAGGAGGCGAGGATCGGCTCCTTCCAGCGGTCGAGCTTGAGCTGGAACAGACCCGCGAAGCCACCGATGCCACCGAGCACCTCGGGCCGGTGCGCCTTGGCCGCCCACGGCTTGAGCTTCTCCACCGCCTCGTCACCTGCGGCGATACTGACTCCGGCGGCGGCGTAGGTGGCCTTGGCGCTGTCGGTCACGTCAACTTCTTCCACTTGGATATCGGGTGCTCAGGGGCGACGCAAGGCGTCTTCGGCACCATAGCCGCTCGCCAGAACGGGAGCCGCCGAGCCCGACACGCCCTTGAGGCCCTCGAGCAGGTGCTTGCCGATGAGGGCGTCCTGCGGCAGTTCGATCGGGTACTCGCCGTCGAAGCACGCCGAGCACAGCCGCGACTTGGGCTGCTCCGTGGCCGCCACGAGCTGCTCCAGCGACACGTACCCGAGCGAGTCGGCGCCGACCGAACGCCGGATGCCGTCGTCGTCCAGGCCGTTCGCGATGAGCTCCGCCCGCGAGGCGAAGTCGATGCCGTAGAAGCACGGCCACTTGACGGGCGGCGACGCGATC
This sequence comes from Lentzea sp. NPDC051208, assembly GCF_040682435.1. Lineage (NCBI taxonomy): Bacteria > Bacillati > Actinomycetota > Actinomycetes > Pseudonocardiales > Pseudonocardiaceae > Lentzea > Lentzea sp. NPDC051208. The sequence goes on from NZ_JBFBAW010000003.1 coordinate 499,678, forward strand.
CGCACGTGCACCTCGAGCGCACCGGCCTCCCGCAGCATGCGGACGAGCGCGCGCTGGGTGTTGCCGCGCACGATCGAGTCGTCCACGACGACCAGGCGCTTGCCGCGGATGACGTCGCGCAGCGGGTTCAGCTTCAGCCGGATGCCGAGCTGGCGGATGGTCTGCGACGGCTGGATGAACGTCCGGCCGACGTAGGCGTTCTTGACCAGGCCCGACCCGTACGGGATGCCGCTGGCCTGCGCGTAACCGATCGCGGCCGGCGTGCCGGACTCCGGCACCGGGATCACCAGGTCGGCCTCGACCGGGTGTTCCTTGGCGAGGCGGCGGCCGATCTCGACGCGCGTGGCGTGGACGCCGCGACCGGAGATCGTCGTGTCCGGCCGCGCCAGGTAGACGTACTCGAAGATGCAGCCCTTGGGCTCGGGGGTCGCGAAGCGGGTGGACCGCAGCCCGTCGCCGTCGATCGCGATCAGCTCACCGGGCTCGACCTCGCGCACGAAGCTCGCACCGACGATGTCGAGTGCCGCGGTCTCGCTCGCGACGACCCAGCCGCGTTCCAACCGGCCCAGGACCAGCGGACGGACGCCGTGCGGATCGCGCGCGGCGTAGAGGGTGGACTCGTCGGAGAACGTGAGGCAGTACGCGCCCTTGACCGTCGGCAGCAGCTCCAGCGCGGCCTGCTCGATGCCCTTGTCGGCCGCCGCGTGGGCGAGCAGGCCGCAGAGGATGTCCGAGTCGGTGGTGGCGCCGTTGCGCTCGACGATGCCGAGGCTCTTGGCCTTCTCCAGCAGCTCGGCGGTGTTCACCAGGTTGCCGTTGTGGCCGAGGCTCAGCCCGGAACCGGCGGCGGTGGTGCGGAACGTGGGCTGCGCGTTCTCCCAGGTCGTGGACCCGGTGGTGGAGTAGCGGCAGTGGCCGACGGCCACGTGGCCCTTGAGGCTCTGCAGGACCTGCTCGTCGAACACCTGGCTGACGAGTCCGAGGTCCTTGAAGACGACGACCTGCGCCCCGTCTCCGACCGAGATGCCCGCGGCCTCCTGGCCGCGGTGCTGCAGGGCGTAGAGCCCGTAGTAGGTCATCTTGGAGACGTCTTCACCCGGAGCCCAGACGCCGAAGACGCCACACTCCTCACGGGGTTCCTGTTCGGACTGGGAATGGTCGTCGACCACCGAATTGGCTCCCTAACGATGGGGCTGGCTTCAACCCGAGTGTAAGTGGAGCAGGGGGCCAACTACCCCCTCCAGACCCCTGGTGAGGTGATGAAACTCATGCCTTCCGGCACTTCGAGAGCTGCAGCGGGTTCCCGTTGAGGTACTCGAAGCCCTCGGACTGTTCCTCGCCCACGCAGATGATCTCGTCGCCCACCGCCACCTGGTCGCGCACCTTCGACTCGTCCACGAAGTCGTCCGGCTCCACGAAGGCGCCCTTGAAGGCACCCGGCTCGGGTGCGCCGCCCGGCAGGCCTCCCACGAGGTCGAGGTAGATGCGGGTGGCGCAGATGACGTCGCTGTAGCCGTCGTAGCAGGTGTTGATGCTGGAGACCCGGAAGCGGATCTCGCCCTCCCAGCGGCCGAGGCCGCAGCCGGTCAGCACCAGACAGGCCGCGAGCGCCGCGATGATCTTGCGCATCAAGCCTTCTTGCAGTTCGTGGTCTGGGAGCGGGTCGCGATGTGCTTCTCGTCGACCCGTTGCTGCACGACGTGGCACACCACCTCGTCGCCGATCGCGACAGGTTCCGGGAACTCCCTGGCGAGGACGCGGCCCGAGTACCAGTCGCTGACCATGTCGACCGGCTGATCCTGCGCCAGAACCAGCTCGTACCCCTCGGAGTCCGCCTCGGTGACCTTGAACCTGACGTCGCCCTCGAACCGCCCGTCGCCACAGGCGGTCAGCACGAGGCAGGCGGCGAACGTGACGATGATCTTGCGCATCAGGCCTTCTTGCACTTCCTGATGTGCGTCACGACGTTCGAGTTCCCGAACGCGTTGCCCTTCTCCTGTTCAACGGAGCAAAGCACCTCGTCACCGACCTGAGCGCCTCCGGCCTGGCTCGTGAGCAGTGGCGTGCTCTTCAGGTCCTCGGGTTTCAGCGAACCCCCGGGCACCTCTCCCACCAGTTCGAGGTCGAAGAACTCGGACGAGCTGGTGTTGTGCGACGAGACGATCTTGTATCGGAGTTCCTGTTGCCAGGACGCCGCACATCCGGCGAGCAACAGGCAACCGAGCACCACCGCAGCGAGCTTGCGCATCAGTGCCCCCGTCCGACCTGGAGGACGTCCAGCACGCGCCGGTCGCCGGTCATCTCCTTGAAGGTCATGCGGTTCCAGAGCCAGAAGTAGACGACCTCGGCCTCACCGGTCACCTGCGCGTCGCCCTCTTCACCGGGAGCAGCAGCCCGGATCTCCGGTACTTCGCCCGCCACGAGAGAGATCAGCCACGACTCCGGCACGTCGGTGGGACGCACCAATGCGGTGCCGGTCACGGTGCTCGGCACGTCGCCGTCGAGCTGGGCCGCGACGATCGTGCTCAGCACCTCGTCGATGCCGTCTGCGCAGAGGTCGGCGTCCGTGGCCGCGACCTGCCGGACGACCGTCTGCGCGTCGAACCGGCGCAGCACGGTCTCGTGCGCGATCCGGCGGTGCCAGACCCAGGCCAGGTCGGGTGCGGCCGGCGAGAACGTCCACACCGGGCGGTTTCCCGGCACGGCCGTCAGGATCTCCGCGGCCGCGGTCAGCTGCAGGTCGAGGTACTGCAGCGGCGACAGCCCGGCAGGCGGGGGCGGCGGCTGCATCGCGGTGCGGCTGCCGGTGCGCAGGTACTCGGTGGAGGTCTGCAGGAAGCGCGCGAGGTGGATCACCAGGTCCTGGACGGTCCAGCCGGGACGTGTCGGCACCTCGGCGGCCGGGTCCGCGTCCGTCACTGCCTTGCGGAACAACTCCGCCTGCTCGATGAACACAGCGGTCCACCGCTGAGCCGTCCACCCTGTCTGCACCATGAGCGACATCGTGCCCGAAACGTTCAACCCGCGAGTGGGGAACCGGTCATGATGTGTCTGCGTCGCAGTGATCGAAGACCAACACGGGGGTGGCGATGTTCGGCGTTGAGCCAGAGCTGCTGCGCACCGCGTCCAAGGAGTTCGGCAACGGCTCCGACGCGGTGCGCGAGGCAGCGGAGATGATCTCGATGCTCCAGCTCGACGCGGGCGCGTTCGGGGAGGTCGACGCCGCCGCGGAGTTCGCGGACGCGCTGTCGAAGTTCGTCGGCACGCACTCCCAGGACCTGCAGCGCGGTTCCTCCTGGTTCACCGACGCTGCAGAGGGTCTCGTGTCGAACGCCGAGGCCTACCAGCGCACCGATGACGACCACGCGTCCGCGTTGAAGAAGCTCTTGCAGGGATTCGGGGGCGGGCAGTGAGCTACACGGATCCCGAGAGCCTGTACGGCAGGCTCGCGTCCGGTGACGTCGGCCGGATCGCCTCCGCCGCGGACCCGATCACCGGCGCGATCAGCGCGGTCGGCCGTGCCGGGGAGTCCGTCACCAACGCCGGCAAGACCGCCGCGAGCAACTGGACCGGCGACGCAGCCTCGAAGTTCACCGCGCGGGCCCAGTTGTCCGCCACCGCTGCCAAGGCTGCTGCCGAACGACTCGGCGCGGGCGTCGACATCGTGCAGGCCGCTTCGCGTGCCTACGGCCAGATGCGCGGTGCGGCGGACCAGGCGATCAGCGTGTGGCGTGGCCGTCCGCCGGGCATGGACGCGGAACAGACCCGCCAGCTCGCCAACCAGGTCAACGAGCACCTGGACAAGGTGAAGTCGGGCTACAACAACGTCCTGCGCTCGTATGCGAGCGCGCTCACGAAGATTCCGCCGGGCTTTGAGGAGTCCGCGCGCACGGACGGCGGCTGGAACCGCGCTGCCCAGCGCGCTGGTGCGGGCGGTGCCCTGCCGCCGGTGCCGCCGCCCGGCAGCGATCCGAAGGCCGTCGCCGACTGGTGGAAGTCGCTCAGCAAGGACCAGCAGGAAGCGCTCAAGAACACCAAGTACCAGGAGCTCGGCCAGCTCCGCGGGCTTCCCGCCGACGTGCTGGACCACGCGAACCGCAAGCGGATCCCCGAGGACGCGGCGCGGTTCAACGCGGAGAAGGACCAGCTCAAGCAGCAGCTCGCCGACCGTGCACGCGAACTCGGCGTCGACCCGAACTCGTCGGAGGGCCAGCGCGCGCTGCGCAACGACGCCCAGGGCTCGCAGCTGATGTCGCAGTACGACGAGGCGGCGCGGCGCGCGAAGAACGCGGACGATGCGGTCGGCGCGTTGGTCCAAGCCGAACAGATGAGCAAGGAGAGCGGCAAGCAGGCGTACGTGCTCGCGTGGAGCCCGGACGGCGCCGGCGCCAAGGAAGGCGCGATCGCCGTCGCGTTCGGCAACCCGGACACCGCGAAGAACGTCGCGGTGTGCGTGCCCGGCACCACGTCCACGCTCAGCAGCTTCGGCCTGGACCAGGCCTCGAACCTCAGCGCGAAGATGGGCCCGGACGGCGCGGCGATCCAGTGGCTCGGCTACGACGCACCGGAGTTCCTGCCCGGCCAGGTGAACGACCCCGCACAGGCGATCGAGGGCGGTCAGATCCTGGCGAAGGACGTCGAGGGCTACCGCGCCACCAACCCGAACGCCCACGTCACGGTGATCGGCCACAGCTACGGCAGCACGGTCGTCGGCTACTCGGCCATGGACAACGGCCTGAAGGCGGACGACATCGTGTTCGTCGGCTCGCCGGGTGTCGGTGCGTCCAACGTCGACCAGCTGTCGGCCGGCGGCGGGCACGTCTACGTCGGTGGCACCGAACACGATCCGGTCATCCAGGCGACGAGTGGTGACTGGTTCACCAAGGACGGGTCGTCGACCGGTCCCTACGACTCCTCGTTCGGCGCGAAGACGTTCGGCACGTCCGGCGAGTCGTGGATCGGGCACGCCCACTCGTCCTACTACGACAAGGACTCCGAGTCGCTCAACAACCTCGCCAAGATCGCCAACGGCGACGGCGGGAGCGTCACCGAGCAGCGCTGGCAGGACGCACCCACGCCGCGTGAGGTGCCCGGTTCGGACATTCCCGGGGTCGGGCCGGTCATCGACTGGGGGGTCAACACCGGCAAGGAGGTCGTCGACATGGGCGAGGACGTCTGGCGCGGTGGTGGTCAGGTCGTGGACGACATCTCGAACGGCCGCTGGGGTGACGCGGCCGGGCACGCGGTGGACACCGTCGGCGAGGTCGCGAGCGACGCGGGCGACGTCGTGGTCGACACCGTGGGCAACGCGGTGGAGCTCGGGCGCGACGTCGTCGACGGCGTCGGCGGCGCTGTGAAGACGATCGGGTCGTGGTTCTAGAACTTCACGACTGGCAGCAGGGGTGAGAGGTCGGCCCGGGTTCCCGAAGCGGTGACCCGGGCACCGTCCAGCGCGTCGGTCCAGGCGAGCGCGCCGGTGGCCAGTTCCAGCCACGTGCGGGCGTCGGTCTCCACGACGTTCGGGGGCGTGCCGCGGGTGTGCCGCGGCCCTTCGACGCACTGCACCGCCGCGAACGGGGGAACGCGCACCTCGACGCTGCGGCCGGGCGCGATCTGCTCGAGGGTGCGCAGGCTCAGCCGGACGGCGGCGGCGAGCGCGGGACGTTCTGGCTGGTCAGCCTCTCCTCGCAACCACGGGAGCACCGCCTGCACGGCGGCTCGCATCTCGGCTGGGTCGACGGCTTTGGCTGGCACGTCGCCCACATTAGCGAAGGGGCAGCGGCGCTCCCCGGGCTATTGGTATACCTCTGGGCTGTGATCAGGAACTTCGCCGTCGTCGGTCCCGGGCAGGCGACCAGGGAGCGGTTGACGGCGGCTCTGGCGGCGGCACCGAACATCTCGACCTACCGGATCGGGCGGGGCGCGGACCCGTTACCCGTCTCGGCCACCTTCGACCCCTCCGACCAGCCGGGGTGCCGGAGCGTGCTGGACTGGTTCGAGCGCGGCGCGCCGTCGGGTGCGGTGCTGCTGGTGGACGACTGGTCGCTGTGCGCCGGGTACGACCCGGACCTGGTCGGCACCGTCGAGTGGATCGCCGCCTTCGGTCCTGCCAGGGGAGTGCAGGTCGTCGTCACGGCGCGGAACTGGGCGGACGTGCCGGACCGGCTGCGGCGGCACCTGCACGGTGAGGCCACGGACTTCCTCGGCCTGCACGAGATCGAGTCCGACCTGAGCAACAAGCACCAGCGCCACGACCTCAGCGCCGCCGTCGGCGGGGACGCCAGCGGATGGCCGGTGTACCTGGACATCGGCGCCGACGGGCCGCACGGCACCTACCTCGGCCCTGCCGCTGTTCGCGAACAGCGGCTCCTCGCCGCGTTGCTGGGTCTCATGGTCACCCACTCGTCGGACGACCTGAACCTCGGCTTGATCGACATGAAGAACATCGGCGTCTTCGACGGTCTGGACACGGCGCCCCACGTGTCGTTCGCGCTCAACGGCGAGGACGACCGCGAGTTGTTCGAGCGGTTCCAGGACGGGCTCGCCGGCGAGCTCGACCGGCGGCAGCGGCTCCTCGGCCGCGAACCGTTGCCGGTGCTGCTGATCTGCGTGGACAGCGCCGAGGTGCTGATCGAGCGGCACCCCGGCTTCCAGCACGTCCTGGAGTCCCTCACCCGAGCGGGCCGCGGTCTGGGCATCCACCTGCTCTACTCCGGTGACGCGTTCCCGGCCTCGTTGCCCTTCCGGATTCCCGAATGGCCCTCCGCGGTGCCTCCGCACGACCTGGAGGACTGGGCGGAACTGCTGCCGGCCATGCTGATCGGCTCCGCTCCGCCCGCCCATGTCCTCGCGCTGCCACCACAGCGCCAGAGCCACGCGGACGTGACGCTGAAGATGGTGCCGCCACAGCGCCAAAGCCAGCCGGAACTGACGCTGAAGATGCTGCCGCCCGGCGCCATCGGCCTGGTGGACAACCCCTTCGAGCAACGACGTGACGTGCTGGTTCCGACGTTCACCGAGGAACTCCGCCACGGCGCCATCGTCGGCAGACCGGGCACCGGCAAGAGCACGACGCTGCGCACCCTCGCCGCCGTGCTCGGTGATCCGGGCCGCTACCAGCTCCTCGACGGCCCCGGCGAGCCGCTCGATCCGCAACGCCACATCGTCGTCACCGCCCGCACGTGGGACCAGGTGCCGCCGTTCATCAGGAACAGCCTGGCCTTCGCCGTCGAGTTCCGCCTGGACGACCCGGCCACCTCGCTCGTCGACCCCGGCCTGGCCGCCCGCGTGCCGGACCGGCCCGGCTTCGGCCTCTCCGTGCCGCACCGCCTCCCCGCGCAGATCGCGCTCCCGTGAACCATCTCGCCCTCATCGGCCCGCCCGAGCTCGTCAAGCGCCGGATCGCCGCGATACCGGGGATCTACCGCATCGGGCGGGGCGAGGCGGCGGGGGTCGCGGTGAGCTTCGAGCCTTCCGACGAGCGGCGGCGGCAGAACCTGCTGGCGTGGTTCGAGCGGGGGGCCGAGCCCGGCGCGACGCTGCTGATCGACGACTGGAAGTTCTGCAGCGACGCCGATCCGGGGCTGGCCGACTCCGTCCGGTGGATCGCGGCGGCGGCCTGGAACGTGCGGGTGGTCATCACCGCGCGGGCCGTGGACGAGCTGCCGGAGCGGCTGCCGTTGCGGGTCGAGGTGCTGGACTTCCTTTCCCTGCACGGGTTGGCGCGGTTCACCAAGGCGCTCGCGTGGAAGGGGCGGTGGTGGAAGGTTCCGGTCGGTGTCAGCGCGAGCGGCAAGCCGGTGGTCGCGGAGCTCACGCACTTCGCCGACGGGAAGTGGCGGACGGGATCACATCTGAGCGTCACCGCGCCGGAAGCGTTCCGGAGCCTGGTGCTGGGGTTGATGACCACGCACTCGCCCAAGCTGTTCCAGGCGGTCTTCATCGACGCGCACGACACGGACGTGTTCGCCGGGCTTGATCAGGCCCCGCACGTGCTGGCACATCATCGTCACGCATCCCTTGCCCCGCAAAGGGTCGCGGAGGAGCTCCTGGCCGAGTCGGAACGCCGGCTCGAAGTCGTCGGCAACACCTGGACGATCTTCGACCACCGCGGGTTCGACCAGGTGCTGCCCCAGCTCCTCGTCTGCGTCAGGGGTTTCGCCGATCTCGAAGCGACCGAGCTAGGTGCGGCGCTGCTGACCATCGCGCAGGACGTCGGGAAGTCCGGCGTGCAGCTGTTGCTCGACGGTCCGCACGAGGTGGCGGACCTGCGGGTCGACGACTGCGCTGTGCCCGCGAACCTCGACGAGGTGGCGCAGTCGTTGCCGCGCTTGATGCTTCAGGACGAGCCGGTGCCGGACTTCTTCACCCTGCACGAGATGCCGAACAAGCACGTGTGGCGGCCGCGGCCGGTCAAGCTGCAGTACCGGGTCGCGGTCGGGGTGGACGAGTACGGGCAGCCGGTCGAGATCGACCTGAAGTCCAAGCACCTGCAGGACGGGATGGGGCCGCACGGCGACGTGGTCGCGCCGGAGGGACGACGGGCGGAAGGCATCCGTGCGCTGGTTCTCGGCCAGATGCTGCGGCACTCACCGAACGAACTCCAGGTCGTCCTCATCGACTTCCACGGCAACGGCGTGTTCGCGGGCCTGGACGGCGCACCGCACGTGCGGCACGGCATCGTGGACCTGCTGGAAGACCACGAACAGCGCACGAGAACGGTGGCCGACAATCGTCACCGCACCATCTGGGACCACCGCGCGGCAGGACACACACTGCCCGAGCTGCTGGTCTGCGTCGACGGTGTGCACGGGCTCTTGGAGGAACGGCCGGAGTTCAGGGAGATCCTGCAGACCCTTGCCACGGCGGGACGCACCTACGGCCAGCACCTGTTGCTGTCCGACACGACACCGAGCGAGCACTCGTCGTACCGGCTGGAGCTCACCGGCCAGGGCTGGACGCGGCGCATCGGGAGGTCGGTGGAGAGGCTCCTGCTCCCCACCGACCTCAACGACGTGGCGTGGTCCCTGCCGGTGGCGATGGCTAACTCATGAGCGGCGCAACTTCCGTTGTGCGTCATAGAGGTTGCGCGGTGTCACATCGGTCGTGCCGTAGAGCTCCAGGCGGGAGTTCAGCTCGCCGGTGAAGTCCGGCTTGTCGATCTGGCCGAAGTCGCGGACCTCGGAGATCGCCACGGTGGCACTGCACGGCGCGACCTGGTCGATGCGGACGTTGCCGGCGCGCTGGTTGGTGACGGTGACGTTCCAGTGCGCGAAACGGGCGCCGTACAACGGGCCCGCGTTCGCGCTGCCACCGTGCGCGCCGACGTTGTTGATGGTGATCTCGGTGCGGACGTTCGCGAACGGCAGGCCGCGGTGGGTGTCGAAGACGTCGTGGTCCATGCGGCCGCGGGTCCAGACGTTGCCGCAGGACAGGCCTTCGACGTTCAGGCCGTGGTTGCCCGCGCCCGCCTGCGAGGGCTCGGACGGGGCCTCGATCACGAAGCCGTCGGTCAGGTTGTCGTGGGACTGCTCGCGCACCGCGTACGCGTGGTGGTGGCCGCGGCCGGACACGCGCGTGTTCAGCAGCGAGATTCCCTTGGAGGACACCAGGAGGAAGCCGTTGTCGACGTCCTGGACGTGCACGTCGTCGGCCCAGCAGTCCCACGCGCACTGGAACGCGACACCGTTGTACCCCTTGTCCTGCAAATGCTTCGGCGTCGGCACCTTGAACATCTCGATCTTGATGCCCTCGACACCCGCGCCCGTGACGACCGGCGCCATCGTGGTCAAACGGGCCTTCCACTCCGGGCGGATCTCCAGCGGCAGCGGCTGCGCGAGCTTCACCCTGTTGCCGCGCGCCCACTCCACCCGCACTGGCCACAGGAACGGGAAGTACGACAGGAGCTTGTCCTTGTCGTCCCACCTGTACGTGGCGGTACCGGGAACGTCCCCGCACATGTGCTTGGGCAACGAGTAGTTCGAGTCGTCGAGCCGCAGCAGCACGCGCTGACCCGCCCGCAGCGAACGTCCGTTCTCGACGGTCACGACGAACGAACCCCTTGCGGCGGAGCCGGTCACGGCCGTCAGCGTCGAGCCCTGCTCCAGCTCGTTGCCCGTCCAGCCCTCGAACGGCCACCTGCGGGCCTTGATCGCGTCCACCAGCGGCTGGTACCGGTCGCGGTGGCAGACCCACACCAGGCCACCGGACCAGCTCCACGCCGAGTTCTCCGAGCCGTAGCGGCTGCGGTTGATGCCGACGATCTCCTCCAGCGACCTGGTCGCGCAGAACGTCGTCTTCGCGCTGCCCGCGCCGCGCAGCACCACGTTGTCGTAGCCGATGCGGATGATGTCGTCGATCCGGTAGCGGCCCGGCGGCACGAACACGGTGCCGCCGCCCAGCCTGCCGACGAACTCGACGGCCTTGTTGATGGCGGCGGAGGCGTCGGCCGAGCCATCTCGCTCGGCGCCGAAGAAGAGGACGTTCGCGAGTACCGGTCGACGAGCGGGCTTCTCGCCCGTGCGGTAGCCGGCGTAGGCGACGTTGGGGATCTGCGGGTGGTTGTACGGGTTGGCAACGAACTCGTGCCACAGCGACGCGGAGGACTGCGCGGTGGCAGTCCCCGTCATCGCTGACGTCCCGACCAGTGCAGCCCCTGTAGCCAGCAGGAACAGCCTTCTGTCGATGCTCATTTCGCCGTCTCCAAGGGGTCTTGGCCACGGCGGCGGTGGTCAGATCAAACCAGAGATCAGACGCCCGCGGAACGGACCGCCTCGGAGATCAGCTCTTCGACCTGGTGCATCATCCGGCGCGCGTCGGTCGGCGTGAACGTGCTCCACGGCGGCTGGCCGTTCGACGCACGACGTTGCTGCAGGTAGCGGCCCTCTTCGGTGTCGAAGAACGCCACCACGCGCTCGGGCCGCCAGCGCTTGCCGTACTTGTCGCGGGCGGCCGCGCCGAAGTTCCCGGTGTGCACGAGCCCGGTGAACATGTTCACCAGCGCCTTCGCGTCGGCCTCGCGCAACCCGACACCGCGGAACGCGGCCTCCATCGACTTCGGCGAGCCGTCGGTCTGCGCGATCGCCTTCTCGATGTCCGCGCTCGGCAGCGTCACCGAGAGACCCGTCCCGGCGGGGTGTGCGGGCAGCACCGACAGCACCGCCGAGGCGAGCCCGGAGCCCGCCCACGGCTGGAACGTCAGCTGGTCGTCCCGCAACGTCGCCAGCGCGCCCCAGTCGCCGTTCGCCACGGCGAGGACGCGCAGGCTGTAGCCGAGCCAGAGGCGACCGTCCGCCTCCCGCTCGGGCTTCACGAACATGCGCAGGAGCCCGTCCAGTTCGGACGAGAGCCCGCGCGAGTTGCCCAGGCGCCGGTGGTCCAACTGCTGGTAGACGCGGTTCTCGAGCTGGATGCGCTCGTCGCGGGTCTTACCAGGCGTGGGAACTTTCAGAATGAGCGGCATGGGGCCGACGTTCATGCGTTCCCACAGCACGTCGAACTCCTCGGCGGAGAGAGTGATCGGTTCTCTCTCCGCCGGAGCGCCGAACAGGCTCACTCTGACAGGCCACCGATGACCGGTGGCGCGACCATGCGCTCGTCGCCGAACACGTCGTCGGTCTCGACCAGGTAGTCGGCTGCCTTGTGCTCGATGTCGTCCTCGCCCTCGCCCCGCTGGCCGGCCGCGCCGCCACCGGCACCGACACCGGCCGCACCGGCCTTGCCCGCACCCGCACCCGCACCGGCGCCCGCGGCACCGCCGCGCAGCGCGTCAGGACCGGAACCCAGACCGGACATGCCACCGGGCATCCCGCCGGGCTTCATCGCGCCCTGCTGGCCAGCCGCGCCGAGCGAGCCGGACATCGGCCCGAACGCCTTGCCGGCTCCGGAACCGAGCTGGCCACCGCGAACGCCGGTGGAACCGCCCTGGCCCTTGGGACCGTTGGCGCCGTTGGGCCCGCCACCGGGACCGCCCTGGCCGGGCCGGGTGAACACCGGGCCACCGGGGACCGGCGTCGGGGTGGGCGTCGGCTGCGGCAGGCTCGTGGGAGGCGGGGTGTACGTGGGGGGCGGCGTCGGCGTCGTCGTCGGAGGCTGCGTCCACGACGTGTGCGTGGTGTCGGTGGGCGGCGGCGTCCAGCCGGTCGAGACCTGGTGCTGCGGGGTCGGCGTCGGCGTGCCGGTCCACGACGGGGTCGTCGTGTTGTGGCCGGTCGGCGCACCGGAGCCGGTCGACGTGTAGCCGGCGCGCGTGCTGCCGGTACCCGTGTCGCCGGGAGGCGGCGTGTCGATCACGACCTGCGGCGGCGTCGGGAAGTCACCGAGCGTCGAGGAGTTCCAGCGGCTGTCCGACTGGTAGTCCTCCATGACCTTGACGGCCTGGGCGGCGGCGTTGTCCGCCGCGGCTTCCTGCCGCTCGTGGTCCTGCTGCTGGCCGATGACGTGCGCCATGCCGAGCGGACCGGTCAGCGCGCCACCGGCGTAGTCGAGGAAGCCGGGCTTCTCGGTCGTGACCGGGACGACCTCGGGCATCTTCTTGCGCGCCTCGGCGATGTACTCGCCCTGCAGACGCGCGGAGCTCTCCATGGTCGTCGCGCCGGTCTCGGCGAAACCGGCCCACTCGGCCAGCGGCGACAGCGCGCCCTGGGCGGCGTCGGCGGCGTCGGACTCCCAGTCAGCGCCCATCTTCGTCAGACCGGCGTGCAGGTCGGCGTCGATCTGGGCGAGCGTCGCGGCGATCTGCTTCCAGCCCTGTTCGACCGGGATGGAGGCGGAGACGCCGGGACCGGAGTTGATCATCTTGTACAGCTCGGGGTGCGCGTACCCCTGGAAGCGGTGGTCAGTCATCGGTCAGTCCCCCTCTCAGCCCTGGTCTCGAAGGTGCTTGCCCCACATGGCGGCGTTGTCGCCTTCGGTCATGCGGTACTGCTCTTCGATCGCCTTGAGCTGATCGATGACGCCGATGAGCTGCTTCTTGTAGGAGCTGAGCGCGGCGAGGGCCTTCTCCGACGTCTGCTCGTTGAACGCCTGCGACGTCTCACTGCTGATCGGGTCGGCGGCCCACGGCCTGGTGGGCAGGTCGTTGACGGCCTGCGTGATCTTGCTGTCGAACTCGGCAAGCGCCTGTTCGAAGGCCTTCCTCGCCTGTGGAATGGCGGACGGGTCCACCTTCAGCTTGCGCTGCCCGAACTCCGGGGGCGATGAGACGCCTCCACCTCCACCATCCGCGAGAAACACGGCACACCCTCCTCAGTACGGCCCTCAGGGAACGGGCCATGTGTGCATTTGGGACGACTTTAGCTCTGATGCATTACGCGAGTGACCGGTTCCCGGTACAAGGCGGGTAGTTCTACTCAACCTTCACTTGGCCGCCAGCGCGGTGGCGACGGCTTCGGCGAGCGCCTTGGCCTGCACGCAGGCGGCTTCCGGGGTGTTGCCCTTCTCGCCGAAGACCCCACCCGCGTCCACCAGCAACAACTGGCCGTCGTGGGCGTCGACGTAGATCTCGCAGACCGGGGCGCCTCCGGGCGCTTCCCGCTGCGTCAGGTACGCGGGATACCCGGCGACCTGGAGAGGGGTGAGCTTCGACTCACCCGTCGTCTGCTTCAACCTGTCCACGCCGCCGTTGAGAAGCGTGTGGATGCTCGAGACGAACTTGACCGAGGCATAGGTCTGATTGCACCGCTTGCTCCCCTCCCCGAAATCGGGAAGCGGGTTACCCGGTTCGACCTTGCTCAAACCCAAAGCGGGCCTCTGTTCGGCAGTGATCAGCGAGCACGGCTCGACGGTCGTCAGATCGACGGCCTTGGGCCTGTTCACGGGGGCGGCCGTACCGGTCGAAGATCCGGTCGCCGGAGCGGAGCCCGTCTGGTCACCCGCGGAGGGCTTGCCCGGCTCGGTCGCTGAACACCCTGCCAGGACCGCTGCCAGCAAGAACGGGATGGCGAGTCGACGCATGACGGCCAACGTATCGGATCACCGGGCACGCAGGGTCGCGAACGCGGTGTCCCGCGTCACCCGTTAGCCGCATTGCCGGTCACCTCAGCGAAAGGAAACCTTCTTTACGATACCCCGAAGCGCCGCCGCCCCGATGCGTCGAGGAGCGACATGCTGCGCAACCGACCACTACCGACCATGGTCGTGGCGGCGGTGGGTCTGGCCTTGCTCGTGCCAGGCACCTCAGCCAACGCGGGCCCCGTGCCCGGCACGGGAACGGCGCTCACCGTGGCCGCCGTCCCCGGACAGACCTCCACCATCCCGGACTGGCGCATGCAGACCAGCACCACCGCGACCCAGGCCGGGAGCGTGATCTCCGGGACCGGCTACTCGGACGCCGGGTGGCTGACCGTGCCCGCGCGGTCGACGGTGATGGCCGGCCTGATCGCGAACGGCAAGTACGGGGACGTCAACCACTCGGAGAACCTGAAGAGGGCGAACCCCGGCGACTTCAAGGTGCCGTGGTGGTACCGCAAGGTCTTCCAGGCCGACCCGCAGCCGGGCGTCAACACGTTCCTCAAGCTCAACGGCGGTGTGATCTCCCGCGGTGAGGTGTGGCTGAACGGCACGAAGGTCGCCGGCACGGACACCGTCGTCGGCGCCTACCCGACGTTCGAGTTCAACGTCACCGGCCTGCTGCGCAAGGGCGGCAACGCGCTCGCGATCAAGGCGTCGCCGTCCGATCCCGCCAAGGACCTGGTGATCCACTTCATCGACTGGGCCCAGCTCCCGCCCGACCGCAACCAGGGCCTGTTCCGCGACGTCGACCTCGTGCAGAGCGGCGCGGTCTCGTTGCGCGGCCTGCACGTCCTGTCCGACCTGCCGTTGCCGGACCTCAACACCGCCGCGGTCACCGTGAAGGTCGACGCGCGCAACAACACCGGCAGCGCGGTCACCACGACCGTCGCCGGCAGCGCCGCGGGCCAGAACTACGGCCAGACCGTGAGCCTGGCCGCGAACGAGACGAAGACCGTCACGTTCACGCTGAACGTCGCCGACCCGCAGATCTGGTGGCCGTACCAGATGGGCGCGCAGCCGCTGTACGACGCGACCGCCACCGCGACCGTGAGCGGCACGAAGTCGGACGAGCAGAAGACGACGTTCGGCATCCGCGAGGTCACCTCGAAGATGATCAGCGGCAACCTCCAGTACCAGATCAACGGCAAGCCGATCCTGATCCGCGGTGGCGGCTGGGCGTCGGATCTCTTCCTGCGCACCAACGTGCAGAAGATCGCCGACGAGATGATGCTGACGAAGTCCATGGGCCTCAACACGATCCGTCTCGAGGGCAAGCCCGAGAACGACGAGATCTACGACCTGGCCGACCGCATGGGCATCCTGCTGATGACCGGCTGGGAGTGCTGCTCGAAGTGGCAGAACACCGGCGGGTTCAGCACGGAGGACAAGAGGGTCGCCGGCGCGTCCGCCGAGGGCGAGGCCAAGCGGATCCGCAACCACCCCAGCGTGTTCACGTTCCTGATCGGCTCGGACGAGGCCCCCGTCGCCGACGTCGAGAAGATCTACCTGGACGCCCTGAAGCGTGCGGACTGGCAGACGCCGATCGTCACCGCGGCCGCGCGCCGCAGCTCTCCGCAGCTCGGTGACTCGGGCATGAAGATGGAGGGTCCGTACTGGTGGGAGCCACCGGTCTACTGGTACGACAACCAGAAGGGCGGCAGCGCGGGCTTCGCGTCCGAGATCGGTCCCGGCCTCGCCATCCCGGAGATGGACGAGCTCAAGAAGTTCCTGAGCCAGGCCGAGATCAGCAAACTGACCGACTACAACGCGACGCAGTACCACCTGTCGCCGTCGGCCAACTTCAGCAAGATCGGCTTCTGGGGCACGGCGCTCGACAACCGCTACGGCAAGCCGTCCAGCGTCGACGACTTCGTCAAGAAGGCGCAGCTGCAGCAGTACGAGACGAACCGCGCGCAGTTCGAGGCGTTCGGCCGCGACTTCTCCGACACCGGCGCGAACCAGGCCCAGGGCCTCATCTACTGGATGCAGAACGACCCGTGGCCCAAGCTCTTCTGGCACCTCTACAACTACAACCTCGCGACCGCGGGGTCGTACTTCGGTGCCAAGACGGCGAACAAGGCGCTGCACGCCCAGTACTCCTACGACGACAAGTCGCTCGCCGTGGTGAACATGGGCCTGGAAGCCAAGCAGGGCATGAACCTGCAGGTGACGGTCTTCAACTCCGACGGCACGCAGAAGGCGAACGAGACGCGTCCGGTTCCGGCCAAGGCCAACGGTTCCGTGCGGGTCGGCACCCTGCCCCAGCCTTCCGGCCTGACGCCCGCGTACTTCGTGCGGCTGCTGCTGAAGGACGCCACGGGCAAGGAGATCGACCGCAACGTCTACTGGCTGTCCACGAAGGCGGACACGCTGAACTACAACGCCGGCGACTGGTGGTACACGCCGCAGGCCCAGTACACGGACCTGAAGTCGTTGAGCTCGTTGAGGGCCGGTCAGGTGTCGGTGACCTCCACGACGACGACGGGCACGAACGGCAGGCAGGCCACGAGCGTGACGGTGAAGAACACCGGTACCTCCGTGGCGTTCTTCATGCGGGCGTCGCTGCGCAAGGGTCAGGGCGGTGCCGAGGTGCTGCCGGTCGACTGGAGCGACAACTACATCACGCTGTTCCCCGGTGAGAGCCAGACGATCCGGGCCGAGTACCGGACGTCCGACCTGGGCGGCGCTCAGCCGGTCGTCCAGCTCTCCGGGCACAACGTGAGCAGGCGCTAACTGTTGTAACGGTTCACGACGACGTCGGGTCGTTCCACGGGACGGCCCGCGTCGAGCGACCACGCCAGCCGCACGTACTGCGCGTGCGTCCAGGCCAGCGGGGTGGCCGAGCCGGTTCCCCGGCCGTTCCACACCTGTTCAGGCAGCATGAGGCCGCTGTTGGCGGTCGCGGCGATCTCCCGCAGCCGCTTGGCGGCGAGGGCCTTGTCGCCGGCGAGCAGTTCGTACTCACCGCGTTCACCGCTGAGCAACGGCCACAACCTGCCGTAGGTGCGCGTCGGCGTCGGCCAGTTGATGCCCCACGGCCTGCCGTCCGCGGTCTCGCCGTAGCCGTCCTGCGTGAAGCGGTGCCAGTAGCCCTGCTCCTTCAACTGCTGGTCCACGACTCGCACGGTGTTGCGGATGACCGGGTCGTCGGCGCGCTTCACCCCGAGCCGCACCAGTTCGAGGAAGCTCGGGTCGACGACGGCGCGCTGGTCGATGTCGGTGGGGTTGTTGTCGCCGAGGTTGTACTTCGTGCCCTGATCCGGCTGCCCGTCCTTGGTCAGGCGCAGGTAGTACGGCTTCGGCGAGTACGGCCCGGTCTTCGTCGCGGTCCAGCCCTCCACCTTCCGCTGCCACTCGTCCGCGGCCTGGAGGTACCTGTCCGCGTTCTCCCCGTTGCGCTGCACCAGGTCCGCGAAGCACACCAGCCCGGCGACGACCGACGCGATGGTGGCGGGCGAGTAGCCGTCCTGGTTCTCCCAGCGCTCCTGCTCGCTGAACGGCGACTTCGGGTAGCTCAGCAGGTAGTCGGCCGAGCGGCGCAAGGAGTCCATTGTGGACTTGTCGGTCCGGCTCAGGTGCCACGCGAGCAGGAGCGGTGCCGCGGTCTGGTCCAGCTGGACCTTGGTCCACACCGGGGTTCCGTCGACGCGCGTGTTCTGCGGCAGGTGGCCGTCCGGCTCCTGCTGTTCGCGCAGCATGAAGTCCAGCGACCGTTCGGCGAACCCGCGATCACCGGCGGCGATCATGGCCGTGGACACGTGGTAGAGGTCGCGCGGCCAGACCAGCGCGTAGGGGCCGAGTTCCGGCGCCAGTTCCCGGTCGAACCCGAAGGCCCACGGGAAGCTCGGCGAGGCGATCGACGCGCCGGGGTGGGTCTTGTCCTCGGTCGCCGCCAGCACCATCACCGACATGTCGTAGAGCCGCCGGTCCGCGGACCTCGGGCGCAACAGCGCGTCGAGGTAGGTGTGCCAGCCGCGTGCGTACTCTTTCGCGCTGGCGCGGAATCCCCGGTCCAGCGCCGCCTGGGCGACGCCCTGGCCAAACCCGACCGCGAACGTCCCGCGGGCGCGGCGCACCGGCTCGGCGGGCAAGGTGGTCCTGACCTCGCCGGCGCCCTTCATCGGCACGTGCTCGACCGAGAGCCGGACCGGGCGCTGGGCCGTGACCGACACGTCCGCGAGCACGGCCGCCCGCTGCGGATCGGTCACGTAGGTGATCTCGGCCCGCCAGCCGTCACCTCGCAGGTGCTGGCGGAAGGTCAGCGACCTGTCGTCAGCGGGCTCGGTGTAGGCCTGACCGGGCTTTCCGTCGACCAGCAGCCGCGTCTCGCGAGTCGCGGGCGTGCTGAGGTCGGGGTAGAAGATCTCGGACAGCCCTTGGTGGCCGAGGGTGAACCACACCGGGCTGGCGGCGGACCGGGCAGTGCCGAGCGCCTGCTTGTCCGCGGGCAGGGGAACCACTTCGGCCGCACGGGCGACCGGGGCCGACATGATCAGCAGGAGTACGACCAGGGCCAATGGCTTCATGCCCTGGGGTGTTCCCCGGGCTAGAGATCACCACGCAACAGGCTGTCGATGTTCTCCGGCGGTCCCGGCCGTGCGAAGAACCAGCCCTGGCCCGTGTCACATCCCAGGCGCAGCAACCGGGCGGCCTGCGCGGGCGTCTCCACACCCTCCGCCGTGACGCCCAGCGAGAGTGCGTGCGCGAGCTGGACCAGCGTCGCGACGATCTGCGCGTCGACCGGGTCCTCCTCGTTCTCGGCCCGCAGCCCCTCCATGAACGAACCGGCGATCTTCAGCTCGTGCACGGGCAGGTGCTTGAGGTACGCCAGGTTCGAGTAACCGGTGCCGAAGTCGTCGATCGCGATGCGCACACCCATGTCGCACAACGCCCGCAGCGCCTCCAGCGGCTCGTCGGCGGTGCCCATGATCGCCGACTCGGTGAGCTCCAGCTGCAGGTGGTGCGGCGGCAGCGCGCACTCGTCCAGGATCTGCTTGACGTCGCGCACCAGCTCGGGGTCGCGGGACTGCCGCACGGCCAGGTTCACCGACACGAACGGCGCCGCGTCGCCGAACTCCTCCAGCCAGCGCCGCGCCTCCTCGCAGGCCTTGCGCAGCACCCACCGTCCTAAGGGGACGATCAGGCCGGTCTCCTCGGCCAGTTCGATGAACCGGTCCGGCGCGAGCCGCCCGAACTCCGGGTGCTGCCAGCGCACCAGGGCCTCGACGCCGGTGACCTTCGAGTCCTCCAGGCGCACCAGCGGCTGGTACTCGACGTAGAACTCGCCGCGTTCCAACGCACGCGGCATCGTCGCGGACAGCGTGAACCGGGCGACCTCGCGGGCGTTGCGCTCCGGGTCGTACAACGCCCAGCGCGCCTTGCCGTCCGCCTTGGCCCAGTACAGCGTGATGTCCGCGTCGCGCATCAGGTCCGCGGACGTGGTGCCGGACAGCTGCCGTTCGACGATGCCGATCGACGCCGACACGGACAGCTCGTGGCCCGCGATGCGGATCGGTGCCTCCAGCTCGGTCAGCACCCGGTCCGCGACGTCCACGATGTCCTGCTCGCCGGACGAGCCCTCGACCAGGATCACGAACTCGTCGCCGCCCATGCGCGCGACCAGCTTGCCCTCGCCGGACACCGAGTGGTCGAGCCGGCGGCCGACCTCGACCAGCAACTGGTCCCCCGTGTCGTGGCCCAGCGAGTCGTTGATGACCTTGAAACCGTCCAGGTCCAGGTAGCAGAGACCGGCCCGCACGTGCTTGGCCCGGTTGTTGAACACGCGCCCGAGGCGTTCGAGGAACAGCGCGCGGTTCGGCAGCCCGGTGAGCGGATCGTGCAACGCCTGGTAACGCAGCCGGTTCTGCAGCAGGTGCCGGTCGGTGACGTCCTCGATCATCGCGACCTGGTACTGCGGCTCGCCGTGGTCGTCGCGGACCAGCGACAACGTCAGGTGCGTCCACACCTGCTCGCCGTCGGCCCGGTGGAACCGCTTCTCGGCCCGGTAGTGGTCGCACTCGCCCGCGATGAGCTGGTCGTAGAGCCGCCACACGCTGCCCGCGTCCTCGGGGTGCATGAGGTCGCGCACGTTGTACTGGCGCATCTCCTCGACGCTGAACCCGAGCATGTCCTGCAGGGCCTGGTTGACGTCCAGGATCCGGCCGTCGATGGCCGCGATGCCGATGCCGATCGCGGCCTCGGTGAACATGGCGCGGAACCGGGCCTCCGAGGCCCGCAGCATCGACTCGGCCTGGTCGCGGGCGTCCAGCACGGCCGCCCTGATGGCCTCCTGCTCGGCGAGCGTGCGTTCCCGCAGCGCGCGGGCGTACCCGGCGGCCAGCGCGCCCTGCAGGGCGGTCAGGCGGGACGTCAGCCGGGCGTCGCCGGGGAAGCCGAGCTCGACCAGCAGGTCGTCGCCGAGCAGCTGGACGGTGCGGCCGAGCGTGTCGGTGCCGGTGAAGTGCGCGTCGACCAGCCGCGAGCCGATCTCGTGGCCGGGTGCCGGGCGGAACGGGTTCGCGAACAGCGCCTCGACCAGCAGCTCGGTGAGGTCCTGGAGGTGCTGGGCGACCTCCGCCCTGGTCATCGGCACGTAACTCGACCCGATCACGGCCGAGGCCCAGCTGCGCGCGAACGCCTCGGCACCGGCCAGTACGGCCGGACTCAAAGGAGAGCGATCCTCACGCACCCGCTGGTCAACCCGATCGGTCATCTTCTCGGCCCTAACGCCACGAACGCGCAGCATACGGCCGGTCGCCCTCCGGAGTCATCTCTAAGCCTTCCGGCCCAACGCGGCGAACCCGGGAAACCCCTCCCCGGACTCCTCCACGTCGGCCGGGGACTCGGGATGCCAGGCGGGGACTCGTACGACACCGGGCTCGACCAGCGCGAACCCGTCGAAGAGGCGGCTGATCTCGGCCGAGTCGCGGAACGTCATCCGCGTGACGCCGCGGTCGTAGATCTCGCGGGCCTGCCGGTAGGCCTCCGTCTCCTCGTCCGCCTGGTAACCGGCGTGCGAGACAGCGAGGAAACTGCCGGGCGACAGGCGGTCGCGATACCCGCCGACGACGCCCCACGGGTCTTCTTCGTCC
This sequence comes from Lentzea sp. NPDC051208, assembly GCF_040682435.1. Taxonomy (NCBI): domain Bacteria; kingdom Bacillati; phylum Actinomycetota; class Actinomycetes; order Pseudonocardiales; family Pseudonocardiaceae; genus Lentzea; species Lentzea sp. NPDC051208. The sequence goes on from NZ_JBFBAW010000003.1 coordinate 520,779, forward strand.
GCCACGAAGTGCAGCAGCGCGATCATCAGCACGGCGACCGGCTCGTCGAAGTCGAGCTGCTTGGCCACCTCGTCCGAGGCCAGCACGCCCGCCCAGTCGCGGACGTCGGCGTGCAGCACGCTCACGTGGTCGTTGTCGGCCAGCAACGACCGGCTGTGCGCGACGGCGACCGGGTCGACGTCCACGTAGACGACCCTGGCCCCGGGATCGGCGGCCTGCGCGATCTCGTGCACGTTGCCGACGGTCGGGATGCCGGAGCCGAGGTCGAGGAACTGCCGGACGCCGCGGCCCAGCAGGTAGCGGACGGCCCTGCGCAGGAACGCGCGGTGGTTGAGCACCACCCCGCGTAACTCGGGCATGGTCTCCAGCGTCTTCTGGGCGACGGCCCTGTCCGCGGCGAAGTTGTGCGCGCCGCCGAGCCAGTAGTCGTACACCCGCGCGACACTGGGCCGCTCCAGGTCGATGTCCGCAGGCGCCCAGTTCGGCCGCTCCACTCGCTCACCCCACTCGCGTTCGGACCGTTCGAGCCCATCATGCCCTCGGCGCTTGGCAGAATGCCGACCTCGTGAGGAAAAGTTTGCTGCTGTCGACCATTCTCGCGTCCATCGGCGTGTTCGTGCTGGTCGGCGGCGCGTTGCTGCTCGTCGACCCCGGCGCGCCCAAGCACGAGGCGATCAAGACCGGCGGTCTCGCGGGCGGCGCGATCATCGCCCTCTACGCGTTGTGGCTGAACGACCGGCGCCGCAAGGTCGAGGAGGCACGCCAGGAGATCGAGAGCCAGCGCATCGACCACGACCGGTCCCGCGTGGCCGACGAACGGTTCGCGCGCGCCGTCGAGCTGCTGGGCCACGAGACCGCACAGGTGCGGGTGGGCGCGATGCACGCGCTCGCCGGCCTCGCGAAGTCGAGGACGGAGTACACGCAGACCGTGCTCGACATCCTCTGCGCCTACCTGCGCCAGCCGTACCGGAAGACGAAGAACGATCCCGAGGAGATCGAGCTGGAGGTCCGGCTCACCTCGCAGCGGCTGATCGAGGACCTGCTGCCGCGCCTGGAGGAGAAAAACCCGCCGATCTACGACCTCAACCTCACCAAGGCCCACCTCGAGTACATGGACCTGTCGTACCGGCAGGTCGGCGACCTGATCATGCGGGTCGCGCACCTCAACGAGTCCAACGCCTTCCACCACATGGTGGTCCACGGCGACGTCTACCTCACCGACGCCGAGGTGACCGGCCGGTTGTACATGCACCACAACGACTTCCGCCGCAAGGCGTGGTTCAGCAGGGTCAAGGCGCGCGGGCTCGCGGTCTTCACGGAGACGAAGTTCGGCGGGGAGACCAAGTTCGCGGACTCGGAGTGGACCGACGTGAAGGCGGACGGCTGTGCGTTCGCCCTGGAAGCCGATCTTCCCGACGCGTGGAGGAACTGACGAGATTCGCAACCCTTGATTGGGGCAGGCCTGGACATCATCGACCTACCCCAATCAAGGTCAACAACGTTGACTCAATTCAAGGTTCACATGATTCAACAGGCGCGTTCAACTGACTGCAACCGAACTGACATCATTTTGTCATTCATGAAATCCCCCACATACGAGACGTCATCCTTGTATTTGCGACAATCGCCCGCAGTGAGCGCTTCAGTGTACAACCTCGAATGCCAGCACTCGTTGTACACACGGAAGGATGACGTCACGGCATCCCACTCCGACGGCAAGGAGTCAATACGCATTCCGTCTTGATCGCAGCTCCTATAAGGAGCCGGGATCTCTAGCGTCAGCGAGTCGCCACTGAAGTTCGCATCCTTGAAGAGCTTGATCGAGCTCCACCACTGGCTCGTAACATCGCCACACGAGTAGCTTTTGAGCACCAGCACCACTGCCCCACCTACGGAACGCCCATCCGCAGGTTCATACTTGGCAACACATTCAACAGGTGCAGCCGACTGAGCCACAGTAGGCTGCGCTAACGCATTGACTGAACCGTCAACAATGAGCAGCGTCACTGCGGCGACCACAGCACCGAATCGGCCAACAGACTTGCTGAACATAGATCCCCCAAGATCTATAAGTTGAGCACTGCAATTTCTTCCCCGCCAAACACCGTAGCAAAGAAACAAACCCTCAATCCAAGCCGACAAAAACTGTGACCTACGTCATAGTTCCGTTAAATGTTGACCTTGCCGTACGAGACAGGAGCGACCATCTAGCGGTATGAAGCGACAAAACGCCCCAGGAGCAATGCGCTGGCTTACGGCCACAATCGCCGCAATCATCCTGTCAGCAGCCTCTGGCATTGGGCTCTACCTCTGGGATCCAAGTGCTTCGAAGATCGAGATTGTGAAGACCGCGGGGGTCGCGGGCGGCGCGGTGGTCGCGCTGTACGCGTTGTGGCTCAACGACAAGCGGCGCCGCACCGAGGAGGCGCGGCACTCGCTGGAAAGCGAGAAGGTCGCCGACGAGAGGTTCGCCCGCTCGGTCGAACTGCTGGGCAACGAGGCCGACCAGGTGCGGGTGGGCGCCATGCACGCCCTGGCGTGGCTGGCGAAGTCCACCCCGCGCTATCGGCAGACGGTGCTCGACGTCCTCTGCGCGTACCTCCGGCGTCCCTTCACGCATCCCGCGCACGAGGCCAAGCCGGAAGACCCCGACAAGGCCTTCCTCGACGTCGACCACGACATCAGGCTGGAGCACCAGGTCCGGCTCACCGCACAGCGGCTGATCAAGGACACGCTGTCGTGGGGCGACCGGGAGCACGACCACCTCGACCTGGACCTGACCGGGGCGGTCCTGGAGTACTTCTCGCTGGACGGCAGGCACGTCAACCGGTTCGTCGCCCGGCGCGCGCGGTTCTACGGGATCACGAACCTCCGCAACGTCCACGTGCAGAGCGTCGCGTTGTTCTCCGGCGGTGCGTTCCACGGCAGGCTGCAGCTGGAGAACGGCAACTTCGAAGGCGGGATCTCCTTCCAGGAGACGACTTTCGCCCAGGTGGTCAACCTGGGCAACCCGAAGATGGGCTTCGCCAGGGTGGGCAGGTTCTTCCACCCGTCACCGACGCCACCCGCCGAGCAGGACGGCGAGATGAAGGTGCTGGAGGGGACCGAGTTCCGCGAGCCCGCGACGGGGTGGCACCTAACCGGCAGCACGAAGGCGGCCGGACCTGGCCTCCAGAACCATGTCCAGCAGGACGCTCGCCGAGGCGCCGACGGTGTTCGCGGTGACGACGACCGTCTCGGCAACGGGAACGTCCCCGCGAAGCCCGACGAAGCACGCGCGGTCCGTCTTGACAGCGAAGGACTGCGGGACTAACGCGACACCCAGCCCGAACGTGACGAAGTCGAGCAGTGAGTGCACGTCGTTGACCTCGACGGCGACGTGCCGCTCGACCCCGGCGGCCGCGAGGGTGCGGTCGACCTCGTCACGCGTGCCCCAGTCGGCGTTGAAGTCGACGAACGACCGACCGGCCAGCTCGGCGAGCTCGACGGAGTCCCTGGTGGCGAAGGGGCTGTCCGGCGCGCAGGCGAGCACGAGCGGTTCACTGGACAGGGTGGACACCCGCAGGTCGTCCGCCATCCTGTGCTGACGGGTGACGAACGCGAGGTCGAGCCTGCCGGCGCGCACCTCCTCGACCAGTTCGGCGTTGCCGGACTGGCGCATCCTGATCTCCACGCCGGGGTGCAGCTCGTGGAACCGGGCCAGCACCGCGGGCAGGTGCACCACGTGCAGGCACTGCAGGCTGCCGACGGACAACGTGCCGCGCAGCAGCCCCTGGACGGCGGCGACCGCGTCCTTGGCGGCGGAGACGCTGCTCAACGCCCGGCGCGCCTCGGGCAGCAGCGCCCGTCCGGCCTGGGTCAGCTCGACCTGGCGGGTGGTGCGCAGGAACAACGGCGCGCCCAGCTCGACCTCCAGCGCGCGGATCGACGCCGAAAGACCGGACTGAGCCATGTGCAGCCGGTGTGCGGCCCGCGTGAAGTGGCACTCTTCGGCGACCGCGAGAAAATGTTCGAGCTGTCTGAGTTCCACGATTCATCACCCGCAGTGCTCAATGAGATCAGTTCTCTGCGTTGGACAGCTTAATCGCCAGGGTCCAGAGTGGAGTGCATGCAGAAGCGTCGTATCGGAGAAGTGGAAGTCAGCGCCATCGGCCTGGGCGGCATGCCCGTCTCCGTGCAGGGGAGGCCGGACCGCGCGCAGGCGATCGAGACCATCCACGCCGCACTGGACTCGGGCGTGACGTTCATCGACACCGCTGACGCCTACTCGCTCGACGACACCGACTTCGGGCACAACGAGTCGCTCATCGCCGAAGCGCTGCGCGGCCGTTCCGAAGAGGTGTTCGTCGCGACCAAGGGCGGGCACACGCGCGTGCCGGGCGGTGGCTGGGCGCTCGACGGACGGCCGGAGTACCTGCGCAAGGCCGTCGACGGGTCGTTGCAGCGGCTCGGCGTGGACCAGATCTTCCTCTACCAGTTCCACCGGCCGGACCCGAAGACGCCGATCGCCGACTCGGTCGGGACGTTGAAGGAGCTGCTGGACAACGGCAAGATCCGCTACGCCGGTGTCTCGAACTTCAACCCGGACGAGATCGTGCTCGCCAACGACATCCTCGGCGGACGGCTCGCGGCCGTGCAGAACCAGTTCTCGCCGGTGTTCCGGTCGAGCGAACCCGAGCTGGAGCTGTGCGCGAAGCTCGGCATCGCGTTCCTGCCGTGGAGCCCGTTCGGCGGGATCGGCAAGGCCGGCGAGCTGAGCGGTCCGTTCAAGGAGGTCGGTGACGCCCACGGCGTGAGCGCTCACCAGGTCTGCCTCGCGTGGATGCTCGCGAAGTCCGAAGTGGTAGTCCCCATTCCGGGTGCTTCCCGACCGGCGAGCATCCGGGATTCGGCCTCGGCCACCCACCTGGAGTTGTCCGCCGAGGAGCTGTCCCGCCTGGACGGGTGACCCCGGTAGCCAATTGCGACAAATGGTCGCACGATCTAGTCCATGCGGACCTTGATCAGCATCGTCGCGATCGTCGCCGGCATGACGCCGGCACCCGCGTCCGCGGCGCCCTTGCCCGAGGGCTCCGCGGACCACACAGCGGGTTCCCAGATCCTCAAGCACGAAGGCACGGGTGACCTTCGTTCGGCCTCGGACTCCCCGCCCACCGAGGGCAAGGTGCCCGGCATGGACGTCAGCAGCCACCAGGGCGACGTCGACTGGAAGTCCTCTTGGGACAAAGGCGCCCGGTTCGCCTACGTCAAGGCGACCGAGGGCACCCACTACCTGAACCCGAAGTTCACCCAGCAGTACAACGGTTCCCTGAACGTCGGCATGATCCGCGGCGCGTACCACTTCGCGCTGCCGGACCGCGCCAACGGCGTGCAGCAGGCGAACTTCTTCGTCGAGAACGGTGGTGGGTGGTCGCCCGACGGCAAGACGCTGCCGCCCGCGCTCGACATGGAGTACAACCCGTACGGCGAGAGTTGCTACAACATGAACCAGGCCGCGATGACGGCGTGGGTCAAGGCGTTCAGCGACACGGTCTACGCGCGCACCAAGCGTTACCCGGTGATCTACACGTCCACGAACTGGTGGAACAAGTGCGTCGGCGGCTCGGTGAAGTTCGGCGACCACAACCCGTTGTGGATCGCGCACTACAACTCGAAGCTCGGCCCGTTGCCGGTCGGGTTCGACTTCCACACGATCTGGCAGTGGCAGGCGGCCGGGCTCTTCCCCGGTGACCAGAACCTGTTCAACGGCAGGTTCGAACAGCTGCAACGCGTCGCGTCGAGCTGAGAAGGGCCCCGTCGGTGACGGGGCCCTTCGTGCTCAGCCGAACAGCGCCGGGAGGGTGCCCTCCCAGGCTTCGCGCAGCTCATCCAACGGCAGTTCGCCGAGGCCCTGGACCTCCAGGGCGTTCGACTCCGGGTCGACGACGCCGATCTTGCGCCACGGCAGGCGGCGCGCGGTGCACATGTCGGTGAACCGCTGCTCCTCGGTGCGCGGCACGGCGACCAGCACGCGGCCGGCGGACTCGCTGAACAACGCGGTGAACAGGTCGCCCTCGGGGAAGACCCGCGCGCCCACCTCGCCGATCAGGCACGTCTCGACCAGCGCCTGCGCCAGGCCGCCCTCGGACAGGTCGTGCGCGGCGGAGACCATGCCGTCGCGCGAGCCCGCGACGAGGATCTCGCCGAGCAGCTTCTCCCGCTTCAGGTCGGCCTTCGGCGGCAGTCCGCCCAGGTGGCCGTGGACGTGGTGCGCCCACTCCGACCCGCCGAACTCGTCGTGCGTCTCGCCGAGCAGCAGCAGCGTCTCGCCGGCCTCGGCCCCGATCCCGGTGGGGATGCGGCGGCGCACGTCGTCGATGACGCCCAGCACGCCCACGACCGGCGTCGGCAGGATCGCCGTGGAGCCGGTCTGGTTGTAGAAGCTGACGTTGCCGCCGGTCACCGGGATGCCGAGCTCGGCGCAGCCGTCCGCCAGGCCCTTCACGGCCTGCTCGAACTGCCACATGACCGCCGGGTCCTCCGGCGAGCCGAAGTTGAGGCAGTTGGTGACGGCGACCGGGGTGGCACCCGTGGCCGCGACGTTGCGGTAGGCCTCGGCCAGCGCCAGCTTCGCGCCCTCGTACGGATCGAGCTTCGTGTAGCGGCCGTTGCAGTCCGTGGAGAGCGCCACGCCGCGGCCCGTCTCCTCGTCGATCCGGATCATGCCGCTGTCGCTCGGCTGCGCGAGGACCGTGCCGCCGCGGACATAGCGGTCGTACTGCTGCGTGACCCACTTCTTGGAGGCCAGGTTGGGGCTGGCCGCCATGGTCTTGATCAACGCGAGCAGCTCGTCCCGGCCCGGCCGCGGCAGGCTGTCCGGCGTGTTCGCCTGCAGCTCGTCCTGGTCGGCGGGCCGCTGGATCGGCCGGTGGTAGACCGGGCCCTCGTGCGCGACCGTGCGCGGAGGCACGTCGACGACCACCTCGTCGTGGTAGGTGATGACCAGGCGGTCGCCTTCGGTCACCTCACCGATCTCGGTGGCGATGACGTCCCACTTCGCGCAGACCTCCATGAACGCCTCGACGTTGGCCGGTTCGACCACCGCGCACATGCGTTCCTGGGACTCGCTGGAGAGGATCTCGGCCGGCGTCATGCCGGTGGCGCGCAACGGCACGCGGTCGAGCCGCACGTGCATGCCGCCGTCACCCGCGGACGCCAGTTCGGACGTCGCGCAGGACAGGCCCGCACCGCCGAGGTCCTGGATGCCGGCGACGATGCCCTTCTCGAAGAGCTCGAGCGAGCACTCGATCAGCACCTTCTCGGTGAACGGGTCGCCGACCTGCACGCTCGGCAGCTTCTTGCGCTTGCCGGCGGTGTCGTCGAACGTCTCGCTCGCCAGCACGCTCACGCCACCGATGCCGTCGAGGCCGGTGCGCGCGCCGTAGAGGATGACCTTGTTGCCGGTGCCGCTCGCGTGCGCGAGATGCAGGTCCTCGACGCGCATCGCACCCACGCACAGGGCGTTGACCAGCGGGTTGCCCTGGTACGACTCGTCGAACACGACCTCGCCGCCGATGTTCGGCAGGCCGAGGCAGTTCCCGTAGCCGCCGACGCCCGCGACGATGCCGGGCAGGACGCGCTTCGTGTCCTCGGCGTCGGGCCTGCCGAACCGCAGCGGGTCCATGACGGCGAGCGGCCGCGCGCCCATCGCGAGGATGTCGCGCACGATGCCGCCGACGCCCGTCGCGGCGCCCTGGTAGGGCTCGACGTACGACGGGTGGTTGTGGCTCTCGACCTTGAACGTGACGGCCCAGCCGTCACCGACGTCGACGACGCCGGCGTTCTCGCCGATGCCCGCGAGCATCTTGCTGCGCATCTCGTCGGTCGTGGTGTCGCCGAAGTACTTCAGGTGCACCTTGGACGACTTGTAGGAGCAGTGCTCGCTCCACATGACCGAGTACATGGCCAACTCGGCGTCGGTCGGGCGGCGCTTCAGGATCTCCTTGATGCGCGCGTACTCGTCGTCCTTGAGGCCCAGTTCCCGGTAGGGCTGCTCCTGGTCGGGCGTCGCCTCGGCGTTCTTGACGGTGTCGATCATGCCTTCACCACCGCGTCCAGCAGGGACAGGAACATGCCCAGTCCGTCGTCCGTGGGGCCGGTGAGCGCGTCGATGGCGTGCTCGGGGTGCGGCATCAGCCCGACGACGTTGCCCCTGGCGTTCGTGATGCCCGCGATGTTGTTGCGGCTGCCGTTGGGGTTGCCGCCGACGTACCGGAAAACGACCCTGCCGTTGTCCTCGAGTTCTTTGAGCGTGTCCTCGTCGGCCTGGTAGCCGCCCTCGCCCGACTTCAACGGCACGAGGATCTCGGCGTTTGCGTCGTAGCGGGTGGTCCAGGCCGTGGTGTTGTTCTCGACCGCGAGCCACTGGTCGCGGCACACGAAGTGCAGCTTGTGGTTGCGGGTGAGCGCACCGGGCAGCAGATGGGCCTCGGCGAGGATCTGGAAACCGTTGCAGATGCCGAGAACCGGCATCCCCTTGTCCGCGGCCTCGATCACTTCCTGCATGACGGGCGCGAACCGCGCGATGGCACCGCACCGCAGGTAGTCGCCGTACGAGAACCCGCCGGGCACGATGACCGCGTCGACGCCCTTGAGGTCGTGATCCCCGTGCCACAACGGCACGGCCTCACCGTCGGCGTACCGGACGGCCCGCTGCGCGTCGACGTCGTCGAGGGTGCCGGGGAAGGTGATGACACCGACCCTCATGCCTCGACCCTGCGCACGGTCCAGTCCTCGATCACGGGGTTCGCGAGGAAGGTCTCGGCGATCTTGGCGAGCGTGGCGTCGTCGACGTCGTCGGCGACCTCCAGCTCGAAGTGCTTGCCCTGACGGACGGCGGTGACGCCGTCGAAGCCGAGACGGGGCAGCGCGTTCGCCACCGCCTGGCCTTGGGGGTCGAGAATTTCGGGCTTCGGCATGACGTCGACGACGACTCGGGCCACGACAGACTGCTCCCGGGTTTGAGGGGCTGGCGGTACCTCGAGAGCCTATCTGACCTGTGCGTTCATCCTCCCGACACGTGTTCGGGGGCACATCGTCACCGGTCCACCTTCGGGTGAACGAGCTTGCCTCGGCGGGACCGTTTGGTAGAGTGGTGTCAGCCGAGGCCCGTAAGCCGAGGAAGTGTACCCAGCCCACGTCCGGACGGTCGACGGCTGGGTATCGCGCTTTCTGGGGTTAGTCCAGGTCGACGATCGACTCGACGATTGGCATCACCCGCTCCCGCCACTCACCGCCGGAGCCGTAGCACCAAGCCGCGAAATCCGCGATCCACAACAATTCTTCGTTGCTGCTGCGGCAGTGCTCGTAGACGAGGTTCGTGGACAACGCGACGTGGCCGAGTGACGTGCGGATCGTCAGGAGGTCATGCATGTCCCGTTGGGCACGCGAGTCAAGGACGAGCCGATGGGGCGCCGGCGTTCAGCAGATCCTCGACAAGCCTCCGGACGCACGTTTGACGCGCCTGCTCGTCACCCTGATCGCAGCTGCGCTTGTACAGCCGCACGGAGACCTTCTCGTCCACCATCCGGGACGCGATCGTTTTGCGTCGACTGGGGGTCTCCTTCTTGCAATGAAGCTCCCGCTGTCCCGGCATCAGCAGACAACGCAGGGCCTTGCGGAACTTGTGCAGCTGACCAGGTGGCACCAGGGCCACCGCCAGCAGGTACGTGTTGTTTCGTCGCGACTCGTCGACGAAGGCATGCAGACTCACGGAACGTCCATCGGCAGAACCCGAACAACAGTTCAACAACTCCAACTGATCGGGGCCGAACGATCAAGTATTGGACCTATTCCAACAAGCTATTTCGCCCAAAGCGAGACCACTGGCAGCCGAGCCCGATCGGACGGATGCTGGAGATCATGAAGATCCTCGTGCTCGGCGGAACCGTGTTCCTCAGCAAGGCCATCACGGCGGAGGCGGTCCGCCGCGGCCACGACGTGGTCTGCGCTGCCCGCGGTGCCTCCGGCGGGGTGCCGGAGGGAGCCACGCTCGTTCCGGTCGACAGGAACAAGCCCGGTGCGTTCGACGCGCTGGCCGGTGAGCAGTTCGACGCGGTGATCGACGTGTCCAAGTACTCGGTGAACTGGGTGCGGGACGCGCTGGAGGCGTTCGGGGCGACCACGCCGCACTGGACGTTCGTGTCCAGCATCTCCGTCTACGCGGACCACTCGACGGGCAGCGACGAGCTGTTGCCGCCGCTGGAGGACGACCCGGCCGAGGAGTTCACGGCCGAGCGGTACGGCAGCGTCAAGGTGGCCAGTGAGATCGCGGTCAGGGAGGCCGTCGCCGGGCGGGACTTCATCGTCAGGGCCGGGCTCATCACCGGGCCGGACGACCCGAGCGACAGGTTCGGGTACTGGCCCGCGCGGATGGCGCAGGGCGGGCGCGTGGTCGTGCCGGACAGCCCTGACCTGGGGTTCCAGCACATCGACGCGCGGGACCTGGCGCAGTGGATCGTGTTCGCGGCCGAGGAGCGGGTGACGGGCACGTACGACTCGACCGGGCCGGTCATGCCGTTCCAGATGGCCATCGGCGAGATCGCCGGCGCGACCGCTCAGCCGGGAACGCAGCTCGTGCCGGTGCCGGAGAGCGTGCTGAAGGAGCTCGGCGTCAACCCGTGGGCCGGGCCGCGGTCGCTGCCGCTGTGGCTGCCGCAGGAGTGGGCCAAGATGGTCGGCCGCGACGTCAGCAACGCGCTGGCCAACGGGCTGCGGGTCAGGCCGCTGGCCGAGACCGCGCTCGACTCGCTGGAGTACGAACGCGGCCTCGGGCTGGACCGGCCCCGCAAGGCGGGGCTCACTCAGCAGGAAGAGCAGGAAATCCTCACAGCAGTGAGTTGATCTGCGCGGCGACGAGGTCGATGCGCACGCCCTGGTTCGGGCAGCCGCCGAAGTGGTGGAGCCCGATCACCTTGTGCGTGCGCCTCGACAGCACGGGTGAGCCGGACGAGCCGCCTTCGGTGTCGCACATGTAGCTGATGTCGGACTGCGACGAGCTGCCGTTCACGCGCACCGCGCGCACGACGCAGTAGCCGCCGCCGTTGCTGTTGTCGCGCAACGACAACTTCTTCAGCTTCCCGGCCGGGTGGCCGACGATGTACATCTCCTCACCCACGGCCGGAACGCGCGCGTCCAGTTCGAGGTAACCGAACGAGCTGATGGCGGCGAAGTTGTTCACGGTGAAGAGGGTGTAGTCCAGCGCAGCGCTGTACTTCAGGACCTGGGCCGCCAGCACCTTCGTGACGGTGGCCGAAGTGGTTCCGCCGCAGGTCGGGCACTGGTAGTTGAACCACACCTCGATGCCACTGGTGCTGGTGAAGCAGTGTTCGTTGGTCAGCATGCGGTTGTTGGGGCCGACCCGCCACGCCGTGCACAGCGAACTGCCGTTGCGCAGCAGCTTCGCCACGGACGCGGTCTTGCCCCACTCGGTCGGGTTGCTGGACTGGTAGCAGACCGCGTCCTTGTAGTCGTTCGTGCCGCAGATGCTCTGCACGGACGGCTGCGAGGACATCTCGGCCTCGGTGTAGCCACGCGTGAGCTTGTCGATCCGGACGCGGGACAGCGGGTTCGTCACCGACACCACGGCCCGGTCACCCGTGATCGACATGGCCCAGAAGCCCGACGCGTCGACCGTGGCGGTCAGCGAGGCCTTCAGGTCTCTCGTGTACGTGTACTTCTCGGTGCCGTCAGGGTTCGACACCGTCAGCACGTCACCGGGGAGGATCCGCAGGTCCGTGAAATGCAGCTTCACGTAACCGGACCCCGGTCGTTCGATCACCGTCGAACGATTCGCGCCACCCACGCGGACTGAGACCGATTCCTCAGTTCCGATTTCCTGGCTCTGCGGCGAAGCAGCCTGAGCAGGTGTAGAGGTGGTGGTAGCAGGGACGATGGACGTCATCGGCAGGGCAAGAGCCAGTGCCGTGAGGAGTTGCAGGGTTTTCCTCATGCCATTTGATACTTCCGACGTCACCTGACCGTGTCAGCCCGCCGAACGTCGGTAATGGAGGAATCTGTGCAACTTGTCCATTTCGGTCATGCCTGCGTGCTGCTGGACTCGGGGGCGACGCGGATCCTGATCGATCCCGGCACGTTCTCCACGGGTTTCGAGGGCCTGGAGGACCTGGACGCGGTGCTGATCACGCACCAGCACTTCGACCACGTCGACCTGGAGAAGCTGCCCGCGCTGCTCAGGGCCAACCCGCGGGCGCAGCTCATCGTCGACGAGGGCACCGCGCCCACCGTCGAGAACGCGACCGTCGCCAGGCCGGGTGACACCTTCAAGGTCGGCGACACGACCGTCCGGGTCGTCGGCGGGCAGCACGCGATGATCCACGAGGACATCCCGATCGTGCCGAACGCCGCCTACGTGGTCGGCGACGGCGCGTTCTACCACCCCGGCGACTCGCTGTTCGTGCCGGACGAGGACGTCGACGTGCTCGGTCTGCCCGCGGGCGCGCCGTGGATGCGCACCGGCGAGGCGGTCGACTTCATGCGCGCCGTGAAGCCGCGTGTCGCCGTGCCGATCCACGAGAAGACGCTCGCGAGCCCGCAGATGGCCCACCGGCTCTTCGAGATGCTCAAGCCGGAGGGCACCGAGGTCAGGCCGCTGACGCCAGGCGAGGAGACGGCAGTCTGACGTAGGTGGTCGGCGCGGCGTCGTGGGCGAGAGCGATGTCCACGGCGTCGAGCACGGCCTGCCGCGCACCAGGTCGGTGCAGGTCACGGGCGTCGACGGTGATCCGGGTCAGCCCGCCGCGGCGAGCGGACCTGGCCGCCGCGTAGACCAGCGCCAGCGACCGCAGCTCGCCGAAGCTGGTGCGTTCGGTCAGCGCGTGCAGGCGACCGAGGGTCGCAAGTCCGCTGCCGACCTCGCGGACGGCGTGCGCGTCGGCGCAGCGGCTGAACTTGTGCTTGGCCAGCGCGATCAACGTACCGGGCGACGCCACGCAACGCCGTGGCGCGAACGTGTCGGCGCTGAGCCCGATGGCGTCCATCTGCAGACGCGCGCCCATCAGCAACAACCCGGCTTCGTAGGCGGGCAGCCGCCGTTGACCGAGACCGTGCAGCACGACGGCATCGCCGAGCGAGGTGCGGTGCCGCACCCATTCCTGCGCCCTGCCGAGCTCGCGAGGTGCTACGAGCAGCGACAACGGCACCTGCCGCGGATCAAGGGCCGCGGCGAGATCAGCGCATCGGTCGAGTGTCTGCGGACCGATGCCGGACAGGGAGACCACGAGCTGTGAGTGCACGGTATGAGTGCGCCACGCCGTGGTGACATCCGCGTGAAAGCGGAGCTAACTCACGCAAGCCAGTCAGCGAAGGACCGGCCAGTGAGCCGCTCGTAAGCCTCGACGTACCGCTGACGGGTCGCCTCGACGACGTCGGCGGGCAGCGGAGGCGGCGGGACGTCGCTCTTGCGGTCCCAGCCGGACGCGGAGGACGTCAGCCAGTCGCGCACGAACTGCTTGTCGAACGACGGCTGCACGCGGCCGGGCTCGTAGCCCTCGGCCGGCCAGTAGCGCGACGAGTCCGGCGTGAAGACCTCGTCCGCGAGGATCAGCTCGCCCGAGGCGTCCAGCCCGAACTCGAACTTCGTGTCCGCCAGGATCAGGCCACGCGTCAACGCGTACGCGCGCGCCTCGCTGTACAGCTCGATCGTGCGGTCGCGCAACTTCGACGCCAGCTCGACACCGTGCTTCTCGGCGATGACGTCGAACGACACGTTCTCGTCGTGCGCACCGATCTCGGCCTTCGACGCGGGCGTGAAGATCGGCGGATCCAGCTCGGACGCCTCGACCAGCCCGGCCGGCAGCTCGATCCCGCACACCGCACCGGTCGCGGTGTAGTCGGCCATGCCGGAGCCCGTCAGGTACCCGCGCGCCACGCACTCGACGTCGACCATCTGCAGCTTGCGCACCAGCAACGCGCGGCCGCGGACCTCGGCGGGGATGCGCGGGTCGTCGAACGCGACCAGGTGGTTCGGGGTGAGCCGCTCGAACCAGAAGACGCTCATCGCGGTGAGCACGCGCCCCTTGTCGGGGATCTCCGAGCTCAGGATGTGGTCGTACGCCGAGATGCGGTCCGACGCGACGAACAGCAGCAGCTCGTCGTCCACGTCGTACAGATCGCGAACCTTGCCGCGGGCGACGTGCTGGTAGTCAGCGAGCGTAGGCACGCTGGTCAGCCTACGGGGCCTTGTCCTGAAACCGACGTACACCCCGCCACCACTACAGATCAAGGGCAAAGAAGCTTAAGGTGCACCCGTGCTCCCTAGAAAGGCCCTGTGGATCCCGGCTTTGGCAAGCTTGGGACTGCTCATCGTGCTGGGCGTGGCCGGGTGGAGCTTCGACTCCAGTCCCATCTCATCCCCCTCGTCGGGCGGCTCGCTGAACCCGAGCACGACCCAGTCGGTGAGCATCGTGCCGACCCCCGACGTCGCCGACATCACGGTGAAGGGCTCCTCATCCGAGGCGACGACCACCACCACGACGAAGACCACGCAGCCGAAGCCGCCACCGGCCCAGCAGCCTCCGCCCGTGCAGCAGCCGACGACCACCGAGCCCCCGCAACGAGGACTGCTCGTCGTCGAAGGCGCGACTTGCAGTCCCGAAGGCGCGAACGGAATCGATTTCCGGGACGAGCCGTTGACCTGCCGCAAGGATCCCAACCGCGGTGACAGGCTGCGCTGGCAGAAGGCCTAGCCGCGCCACTCCAGCACGTCGATCTTGTCGCCGACGCTGATCGTGCCGGTGCGCACTACCTGAGCCTTCATGCCGAACGTGACGCCGCCGTCGGGGTCACGGCGGTAGGTCGCCAGCGAACGAATCGGCTCCGGGCCGTTCTTCAGCCCGGTCTCCTGATCCACCATCGGTACCGCACAACGCACGCAGTCCTTGGCGTAGGCCAGTTCCACGTCACCGATCGCCGCGCGCCGCACCCGGTCCTCCGTGTGCGGTTCCGGCCAGCCGGACACGACGACGTTGGGGCGGAAGCGGTTCATCGGCACCGGCTCCCCGCCGCGTTCCAGGATGCGCTCGTTCAACCCGTCCAATGAGGACAGCGAGAGCACCAGCAACGCGTTGCCGTCGGCATATCCGATGACTCCGGTGGTCTCGCCCGTCGTCTCGCGGTGGATGTCCGGCGGTGTCCGCACGAGCCGCACGGACCTGCCGAGCACGTCGGAGAAGTACGCGGCGGCCTCGTCACCCTGGTCGATCCCGGTGCCGTGCCAGACGTGCACGACCACGGGAACCCGCGGCCCGTCGACGACGACCGGGAAGGATTCACCACCGATCGTCAACGCCGAGTCCACGAGGGACGGTCGCAGCGCGGCCATCTCCGGAACCTTGCGCTGCGACAGGAACACGCCTTCGTCGTCGACGAGCATCATCATCCGGTCGTCGCGCAACCCCGTCGGCTCGACGGCCGAGGACGCGACGGAGTACCCGCCGCAGCCCTTGACCGGGTAGACGACCAGGTCGGACACGATCACAGGATCGGCTCCGGCTCGTAGACCGGGTACTTGTCGACGACCGCGGCGACCTGCTCCACGACGGACGCGACCTGCGCCGACGCCACGCCGGTGAACGACAGGCGGTCGGCCAGCAGCGCGTCCAGGGCGGCGCGGTCGAGCGGCAGCCGGGAGTCCGCGGCGAGCCGGTCCAGCAGGTCGTTCTGCGCCAGGCCCTGCTCGCGCATCGCCAGCGCGACGGCCACCGCGTTCTCCTTGATGGCCTCGTGCGCGGTCTCTCGGCCGACACCCGCGCGCACGGCCGCCATCAGCACCTTCGTGGTGCCGAGGAACGGCAGGTAGCGGTCCAGTTCACGGGCGACGACGGCCGGGTAGGCGCCGAACTCGTCGAGCACCGTCAGGAACGTCTCCAGCAGCCCGTCGAACGCGAAGAACGCGTCCGGCAGCGCGACCCGGCGGACCACCGAGCACGACACGTCGCCCTCGTTCCACTGGTCGCCCGCGAGCTCGCCGACCATCGACAGGTAGCCGCGCAGGATCACCGCGAAGCCGTTCACGCGCTCGCACGAGCGGGTGTTCATCTTGTGCGGCATGGCGCTGGACCCGACCTGGCCGGGCTTGAAGCCCTCGGTGACCAGCTCGTGGCCCGCCATGAGCCGGATCGTCTTCGCCACCGACGACGGCGCCGCGGCGAGCTGCACGAGCGTCGAGACGACGTCGAAGTCGAGCGAGCGCGGGTAGACCTGGCCGACGCTCGTGAGCACGCGCTCGAAGCCGAGGTGGCCTGCGACCGTCTGCTCGAGCTCCTCCAGCTTCTCGGGGGTGCTGAGCAGGTCGAGCATGTCCTGGGCCGTGCCGACCGGGCCCTTGATGCCGCGCAACGGGTAGCGCGCGATCAGCTCGTCGAGCCTGCCGAACGCCACCAGCAGCTCGTCGGCGCCGGTCGCGAAGCGCTTGCCCAGCGTCGTGGCCTGCGCGGCCACGTTGTGCGAACGACCGGCCATGACGAGGTCGGAGTGCTCGGCCGCGAGGCGCGCGAGCCGGACGAGGACGGCGGCGACCTTGGAGCGGATCAGCTCCAGCGACCGCAGCACCTGCAGCTGCTCGACGTTCTCGGTCAGGTCGCGCGAGGTCATTCCCTTGTGGACCTGCTCGTGGCCCGCGAGCGCGTTGAACTCCTCGATGCGCGCCTTCACGTCGTGGCGGGTGACCCGCTCGCGCGCCGCGATCGACTCCAGGTCGACCTGCTCCAGCACGCGCTCGTAGTCCGCGACCGCGGTGGCCGGCACGTCGATGCCCGCGGCGGCCTGTGCCCGCAGGACCGCGAGCCACAGCTGGCGTTCCAGCACGATCTTGTGCTCGGCCGACCAGAGCGTCGCGAGCGACGTGGAGGCGTACCGACCTGCGAGGACGTTGGCGATGCGGGGCTTCGTCACGCCCTCAGATTAGTGCACACGGGACTCACTCCCAGTTGATGCCGGGCTCCATGACCAGCTCTGTGAGCACTCCCACGCGCACCGGGACGGTCTCGCGCTGGCCGTTGCCGTTCGAGGGGTTGTACGCGTAGGCGGTGATCTCCACGACGAGCCCGCTCTCGAACTCGCGCACGACACCGGCCTGCTGGACCTGGGGGGAGCCGTAGAGCTGCTCGACCGAGTGGACGACCGACCCGTCCTCCCGCTTGACCTCCTGGCACGTCGTCGCCTCACCGCAGAAAGCGCTCTTGGAGAACGTCTTCTTGGAGACCCTCACCTGCAACGCGGTCGGTCCGATGCCGTCGGTCAGGTACAGGAAGCCCGAGTACTCCGTCTCGTCCTGCTTCCACTCCGGCGCCCTCGTCTGGGACGGCGGGTAGACCGGGTTCCGGCCGGGGTTGAACGCCGCGTAGAGCTCCTTGAAGTTCGTCATCCGGACCCCGAGCGACTCCACGAGCTTGTCGCCGACGCGCTGAGCCCTCTTCTCCGCCGATTCGGCGGACGGTGACGACGAGGTCGTCTGCGTCTCGGAACCGAGCTGGGTGTCCCGGTCGCGCGGCAGCAGGCCGGGCAGTGAGAACGACGCCACGGCGATCACCGCCGTAGCCACGCCCACAGCGACCAGCGCTCGTCGGCGACTTTTTTTCTGCTCGACCCGCCTGATCAGGGTGTCGGGGTCGAAGTCGAGCGGCGGCTCGTCCCAGACGGCCAGCAGCATTCCCTCGCGGATCTCCTGCTCACTCACGACGCGACCCTCCCCGAACTGCTGTCGAGCTTCTCCACGATGGTGCGCAGCGTCGCGAGACCACGCGCCGTCTGGCTCTTGACCGTTCCCTCGGTGCAGCCCATGGCCACTGCCACTTCGGCTACCGACAGGTCTTCGAAATAACGCAGCACGAGCACCGCCCGTTGACGTGGCGGCACCTGCAGCAACGCGGTGTGCACCAGCTCACGTGCCCACAGCTTGGCGCTGGTCGTCTCCGGGTCCACGGTGGCGTCGGCGGCGTCGGGAAGTTCCCCGTCACGCTGCTCGGCTCTGCGCCACGGCCTGCGCTTCTCGTCCAGCCAGGTGCGCAACAGCACCTTGCGGGCGTAGGCGATCAGGTTGTCCAGGTCCTTGATGCGCTTCCACGCCAGGTACATCTTCATGAGGCTCGACTGCATCAGGTCTTCCGCTGTGTGCCAGTCGCCACAAAAGAGGTACGCAGTACGTCGCAAGGACGCGGCATTGGCTGCCGCGAACTCGCGAAAGCCCTGTTCGTCGGCCTTGCGCATGCGTACCCCTCTCGCGTCCTCAACCAGGGGAACGCGTCGGAGGAACGCGGGGTTGCATCACGCGTGACGCGAAAGGGCCGAACGGAGCATCCTGGCCGCCACGCCCCGCGGATCCGACTTGAGCTCGATGAACGAGTTGACCACCGAACCGTCGACCAGCGCGATCAGCTCCTCGACCCGGTCGCCGTCGATGTCACGGCCCGCGCGGGCGAAGACGTCGGCGACCAGCTCGCGCAGTTCGGTCGACAGGGAGCGCATCAACGGCCGCAGGTACGGGCGGCGGCCGGTCGCGACGAGGCGTTCGTAGCGCAGCAGCACGGCCTCGATGTCCGTCGCGTCCTCGCCGACGAGCAGGTCCAGCATGAACTCGACGAGCACGTCGTCGGTCATCTTCTCCGGGATCGAGGAGAGCCGTTGCCGGAAGCTCGCGAGCTCGCTGCGGCCGTGGAGCTCGACGGCCGCGGTGATCAGCTCGTCCAGCGAGTCGAAGTAGTACGTGGTCGACGCGAGCGGCAGACCTGCGCGTTCGGCGACCGCGCGGTGCCTGACCGCGTCGAAGCCGCCCTCGGAGAACAGGCCGGACGCGGCCTCCACGAGCGCCTGCCGCCTGCGCTCACCCTTGGGGGTTGCTGCCGTCATAGTCGAGCCAGGGTACTGGGCGAACGATCAGAACTTCGGGGCCAGTGCGTCCGCGATCCGCTTGGCCTGGCCTTTCAGCTCGCCGTCGCCCTGCGTGAACACGTAGAGGTCCTGCCCCTTGGGGGTCTTCAGCTTCTCCGCGCCGGACGGGGCGTCGAACGGCTGCGGCGTGACGATCGCGGTGACCGTCAGCCCGTCGATCTTGAACGCGGCGGAGCGGGAGTCGGGCGAGCAGGTCTGCGTGGGTGCCACGGCGAAGTCCGGTGAGACCGAAAGCTCGACGGCGAGGGCGTCGGCGAGCTCTCGGTCCACACCTGCACAGCCCTGCACTGTGCTTTCACTGGCCGAAAGACCAGTGCTTCCCGGCATCGACCCGTCCCCCTGCGTGGACTTGCCTTCACCGGAGAAGTTCGTGGGCGGTTGCGCCTGCAGTGGAGTCATCGGGGATTCTGCCGCGTTGTCCTGCTTCTGCCCAGAACCCGCGCTGTCCGAAGTTTTCGTGTCCTGGTTTACCCAGCCGTTGGCGGCGAAAACCCCGCCGAAGCCGAGCACGACGACCAGGGTGGTGCCGGCCGCGATGGCGTTGCGCCGGCGCAGCGTGGCGCGGCGCGAGGCCTTGCGGACGTCGCCCGCGTCGAAGGACGCCGGTGGTGCGTCGTGTGCGGCGTCGCGGAACAGGTCCGCGAGCTTCTGCTCGTCCATCTACGTCGTCCTCCTCTCGCTGGTCACGACGCCGGTCGCAGGTCGTCGATCGCGTCACCCAGAGCTTCCCGCAGTGCGGCGAGCCCTCGGGCGGTCTGACTCTTCACAGTTCCTTCCGAGCACTTCAGCGCCTCGGCCGTGGCCGTGACGTCGAGGCCCTCGAGGAACCTCAGCACGAGCACGGCCCGTTGCCTGGGCGGAACCCTGCGCAGACCCTTCATCAACGCTTCGCGCGTCGCGACGGTGTCACCGATCTCGTTGTCCGTCGTCGGCGACTCCGGCATCTCGTCGGTGAACTTCTCGCGCCGCCACGGACGGCGTGACTCGTCGATCACCGCGCGCACGACGGTACGTCGGACGTAGGCGTCGAGGGCCTGCTTGTCCCTGATCTTCCGCCACCTCCTGTGCACCGCGACGAAGGCCGTCTGCGCGAAGTCGTCAGCGCGGTGCCAGTCGCCGCACAGCAGGTATGCCGTTCGGCGCACGGCCTCACGGCGAGCCACGAAGTACTCCGCGAACTCCTGCTCGTCGCGCTGATCCACGCGGACTGCTCTCCGCTCGTTCCTCGAGTTGCACTGACTGGACGGAAACTGAGGCACCAACGGTTGCACGAACCAGCGGCGAGAGCTACATCACCCCCTCGGTCGTTCACCTGATGTGATGTGATCGGGGCTGTGACCCCCATTGACCTGCGCTCGGACACCGTTACCCAGCCCGATGAGGCCATGCGCCGCGCCATGGCGGCGGCGGAAGTCGGCGACGACGTGCTGGACCACGACCCGACCATGGCCGCCCTGGAGGAGCGGGTCGCCGGGCTGCTCGGGGTCGAGGCCGCGCTCTGGGTCCCCTCCGGCTCCATGGGCAACCTGATCGCCCTGTTCCTGCACCTGCGGCGCGGTGACCGGTTCCTCGCCCCGCTGGGCGCGCACGTGCTGGACGCCGAACTCGGCACCGCCGCGTGGCTGGCCGGCGGGATGCCGCACGCGTTGCCGGTGCTCACCCCGGAGGCCGTGATCGCGGCCGGTGGTGGCGAGTCTCCTTATTACGGGCTGCGCACCTCGTTGCTGTGCGTGGAGAACACGCACAACGCTTCCGGCGGCACGGTGACCTCCGTCGACGAGCACGCTGCCCTGGTCGCCGCCGCTCGGTCGATCGGGCTGGCGGTGCACCTCGACGGCGCCCGGCTGTGGAACGCGTCCGTCGCTCTCGGGGTGCCGCTGACCTCGCTGACGGCCGGCGTCGACACCGTTCAGGTGTGCCTGTCGAAGGGGCTCGGCGCACCGGTCGGGTCGGTCGTGGCCGGCTCCGCGTCGTTCGTCGTCGAGGCCCGTCGCGTCCGGAAGATGCTCGGTGGCGGAGTCCGGCAGGGCGGTGTGCTCGCGGCCGCGGGTCTAGTGGCTCTCGACCGGATCGACCGCCTGGCGGCCGATCATTCCAATGCCAATGGATTGGCTTCCGGGTTGAGGGCGCTGGGCTGGGAGGTGGACGAGCCCTCGACGAACATCGTGCTGGCGTCGGCACCCGATCTGGAGAAGACGCTGCTGTCGTTGCGTGATGTCGGAGTCCTGGCCAGTCCCATGTCGGGCAAGGTTCGGTTCGTGACGCACGGCGACGTGGACTCGTCCGACGTCGCCGAGGTGCTTCGCCGGCTGCGAGAGGACATCTAGATGCGCTGGATCGTGTTCGACTTCGGCGAGGTGATCAGCCAGCGGAACCCGGCTCGGCCCGCCATGGCGGCGAAGCTCGGGGTGACGCTGGAGGTCTTCGAGACGGCGTACTGGGACCGCGACGCCTACGACCGCGGCGGATCCGACTCGGACTACTGGGCGCGGATCGGTTCCGTTCTCGGGCTGAGCCTCGACGACGCCCTGGTCCGCGAACTGACCGCCATGGACAACGCGGGCTGGCTCGACGACCCGGTGGTGGAGACCGTCGCGCTGATCGAGGACCTGGCGTCCCTCGGCGTGCCGCTGGCGTTGCTGTCGAACGCGCCCTCGACGCTCGGGCGGCTGGCCGAGAAGGTGCCGTGGGCCAAGCACTTCCGGCACCTGATCTTCTCGGGTGACCTCGGCTGCGCGAAGCCGGACCCGGAGATCTGGGAGCACACGTCGTCCGTGCTCGGCTCGTCGGACGTGATCTTCTTCGACGACCGCGCGTCCAACGTGGAGGGCGCACGGGCCGCGGGCTGGGACGCGCGGCTGTGGACGTCAGCCGCCGCTGCGCGGGTCGAGCTCCTTGCGGAGTTCGGCGATCTCCGCCCGTAGGTTCCGGAGTTCCTGCGCGGTCTCGAGCTCGGCTTCCTCGACACCGCGCAGCTTCTCCACGAGCCAGCTGGCGATCGTGCCGGTGATGACACCGAGCAACGCGATGCCACCCACCATCAACAGCCCGGCGACGAGCCGCCCCTCACCCGTGACGGGGTAGCGGTCGCCGTACCCGACCGTCGACATGGTGGTCATCGTCCACCACAGCGCGTCACCGAACGTGGTGATGGTGGCGTTCTCCGCGTGCCTTTCCGCATCCAGCACCGCGAGGCTCGCACAAAACATGACGATCACCGTCACGGCCGCGACGTAAATGCTGACGCGTTGCCTGATCTTGTGCTGGAACTTCTTGTTGAGCAACGTGATGACCGTGATCAACCGGAGAACCCTGAGCTGCCGCACCATCGGCAAGATCACTGCCGCAAGATCGAAAATATGCGTTCTCAAGAACTTCAGCTTGTTCTGCGCCAGGGTCAGCCTCATGGCGAACTCGGCCGCGAACACAGCCCAGACCAGCCACAACACGATCTCCAGGGTGAAGTGCATCGCCCCGTGATCATCGAAGACCTGCCACGCATAGGCGGCGAGGAACACCACGGCGAGGGCCGTCATCGGCCACTCGACCTTTCGTTCCCACCGCTCGAGGCGGGCCTCGTTGGCTAACAACACCGCCTCATGGTGAGCGGTGCGTTCGCATTAATCCAGAGTCATCGCTTGGATTTGATGGCGCCAAAGGCCGCCGTGCCTGCGAGGAGTAGTCCTCCAATCACAGCGAGCCAGAAAAGGCCTTTCACCACGGCGCCGACGACGGCCAGCACGATCCAGATCGCCACGAGCCACCCGATGATCGCCCACATAGGACCTCCCGTTCCTCGCTTCGTGAACGTCCGGCCGCCCGGATTTGTTGCTCTTGGTTCCGCTCGGCGTGGCGCGGGTCTCGTGGGCTCCTGGTCTGACGGGCGTGACGGGTCTGGCGGGTCTGGTTGGGTCTCGTGGGTCAGAGCCAGGCCTTCAGCCGCCGCAGGGCCTCCTCGATGTCCCGCGTCGAGCCCGCGAACGACATCCGCACGAAGTGGTGCCCGTCCACGGGGTCGAAGTCGATCCCGGGCACGATCGCGACCCCGGTCTCGTCGAGCAGCTTCTTGCAGAACCCCATCGAGTCGTCGGTCAGATGCCGCACGTCCGCGTACACGTAGAACGCCCCGTCGGCCGGCGCAAGCTTGTCGATACCGAGGTCGGTGAGTCCTCCGACCAGCAGATCCCGGTTCACCTTGTACCGCTTGAGGTGCTCGGCCGTCTCCGCGTAGGCGTCCTCGTGGAAGGCCTCGACCGCCGCGTACTGCGCCAACGCGGGCGGACACAGCGTGAAGTTGCCAGTCAGGCAGTCCACAGCCCGCCGCAACCGCTCCGGCAACAACATCCACCCGAGCCGCCACCCGGTCATCGCAAAAGCCTTGGAGAACGAGTTGACGACGATCGCGTCCCGCGACGTCTCCCAAGCACACTTCAACGGCTGGCCGTAGCTGATCCCGTGGTAGATCTCGTCGCTGATCAGCTGAACCCCGTTGGCCGAACACCACGCCGCGATCGGCTCGACGTCGGCGACGGTCCCGGTCGGGTTGGCCGGACTGGCCACGATCACACCCTTGAGCCCGGGATCGAGCATCTCGACCGTGGGCTGGAACCGCGTCTCCGGCCCACACGGCAACTCGACGACCTCACACCCCAACGCCTTGAGGATGTTGCGGTAAGCCGGATACCCCGGCCGCGCCAGGGCGACCCGATCACCCGCGTCGAAGGCCGCCAGGAACGCGAGCGTGAAAGCCCCCGACGACCCGGTGGTCACCACCACGTCGTCCGCCGACACGTCGAGGTCGTACTGCCGCTTGTAGTGCCCGGCGATGGCCTGCCGCAGCTCCGGAATCCCGAGCTGCTCCGTGTAGCCCAGCGCGTGCACGTCCAGAGCCCGTGCCGCGGCCTCCCGCACCGGACGCGGCGCTGGGCTCGACGGCTGGCCGGCGGCCAGGGAGATCACGTCACCGTGCGTCCGCTGCCTCTGCGCGGCGGCGGACAGCACGTCCATGACGTGGAAGGGCGGGACGTCGGCGCGGGCGGCCACGGTCAGCATGCCGTCAGGCTAACTGCCCGCTACCTCGCCCGACCTCTGTCCGTCTCGCGCCTCACGTCTGTCGGGTTCGCGCGTCGCCTCGGATCTCCGCGTCCGCCTTCACCGCGTCGGCTCCCCACCAAGGTCCCTGGGGCCTCGTCCCGAGGTCCCCGGTCGCCAGGTCCTCGTCCCCGGTACCCGTTCTCAGGTCCCGGTCCCCAGGTCCTCGTTCCCCGGTTCCCGTCCTCACATCCGCAGTCCCCGTGCTCAGGTTCTCCAGTCCCCGTGCTCAGATCCGCGGTCCCGTTCCCAGATCCGCGGTCCCGTCCCCAGATCCGCGGTCCCGTCCCCAGATCCGCGGTCCCGTCCCCAGATCCGCGGTCCCGTCCCCAGATCCGCGGTCCCGTTCTCAGGTCCCGGTCCCGGTCCGCGTTCTCAGGTCCCGGTCATCACCACCCCACGACCACCACCGAAACACCCCAGCTCCCCATCATCAGCTCCCCGCCACCTCAGTCCCGCCACCCCAGCACCCTGCACCCAAGTCCCGACCAGCCCAGCACCCACACCCCAGTACCAGCTTCAGCTCTCCAATCACGTCAACTCACAACGCCCTCTGGGGGCAGCACCTCCGGTCGCACCCCCCGCGCTTCCGCAATATGCGGGCGCAGATAACAGTGTTTCAGGACATGCGCTACCCGTGTGGGTGTGGATAACCGAAATCCGGCACATCTCCGTCACGAGATACCTGACGATGAAGTGCCGGATTCCGGACAAAGCTCACCCGATCGAGCGCGCTAATACCCTTGGTAACCGCCGCCCTGGGACATCGCCTTCAGGCCGGGGTGCCCTTCGAAGCCGCCGTAGCGCGAGAACGTGTAGCGAACGCCGGCGATGATGTTGTCCACCGGATTCCAGATGTCGTCGTGGCCGGGCAGCTTGTGCGCGTTGAACGTCGAGTCGATGCACTGCATGAGGCCCTTGGAGGGCGTTCCCGCCTGGGCATTGGAATCCCAGAGGTTGATGGCGTGCGGGTTGCCGCTCGACTCCTTCTCGATGATCTTCCAGATCTCGTCGATGTTCTCGTCGGTGACGGGAATCCCGGCGGCCTGGAGGATCTTGATGGCCTCGCGGATCCACTCCTCGACGTTGCCGGGAGGCGGGCTGCCGGAGGGCGGGCCGCCGCTGGAGCCGAGGCCGCCCATGCCGCCGCCCTCACCTCCGCCGCCACCGCCGCCTCCTCCACCGCCGGAGGCACCGCCACTTCCTCCACCGCCGCCGTTATTCGACGTAGTGGCGGGCGCGGGCTGCGGGTCCGATGTGGACGACGGCTTGGTCGACTCGTCCGGCGGTGGGGCCGGAGCCCACTCGATGGGCTTGCCGGGGGCCGGGGTGAAGGACTGGGTGTTCGGGTCCTGGAGCGACGAGAACTTCGGGGTCAGCGCGCCGGGGCGGGACTTCAGGGTGCCGGCGGCGGCGTTGACCGCGCTTTCTGCTTGGGAGACAACGGGTTGGGCGTCACTGGTGGCTTCGGCGCAGTAGCTGCGGATTAGGCTGTCGACGTCCTCTTGTGGCTGGTTGCGGAGTTGCTGGCGCGCTTGGCGGGCGCGGCTCAGAAGGTTTTCGCAGATGCGGCTCATCGAGGTCTTCGCGGTTTCCAACGCGTTCGCGGCCGCCTCCAGGTCGGTCGCGGCGTTGTTGAGCGCTTCGGCCATCGAGGTGCCGCACTTCGTGACGTTGGCCATGTAGGCGACGAAACCGTCGGCGGACTTGCCTTCCCAGGCGCCGTCCAGCTGCGTGACGGACCTCTGCAGGACGTTCGTCTGGTCGCCGCACTTGCCCGCGGCCTGCTTCCAGCGGTTCGCGATGTCGCGCACGGCCTGGGGTTGTGCGGTCTCGATCTTGTCCGCGAGCGCGGCCAGTTCGGCGCCGCCGGGCAGCGCCGCGACTTCGTCCATCGCGCTCATGTCAGACCGCCTTCAAGGAGTTCTTGTTGGCTTCCTCGACGTCGGCGACGTTGGTCTGGATCGCGTCCAGCGCACCCTCGACCTTGCGCAGCACCTTTTCGGCCGCCTCGAACTCCTGGGTGCCCGCCTGGTCCATTGCGGACACCGCTGCGGAGATCGCACCGGACGAACCGAGTTTTCCGAAGATGTCCGAATTGCCGTACTGGCCGGAAAAGCCGTCACCGATCGCGCCGAATTGTCCGGCCTGACTGCTCACGGTCGTTCGGCACTGTTCCATGGCTTCAGTGTTGAACTTCGTCGCAGCCATGCGCGCCCTACCCCCTCAACGTCTGCTCATCGACTTTAGAACGAATTGCGCCGGGCAGTGCGCCGATTCGCTCTTTCGAGACGACGATGCCCGCCCGTCGAGTTCGACGGGCGGGCACGTACGAGGGTTCCGTGATCAGACTTCCTGCAAGAGCTCCCAGATCGCCCCGGCGAGCCGATGGTTGTCGACCGGCGTGATGGTGCACCACTTGCGGCCGTCGCTGCTCGGCTTGAGCTGACGGAGATAGCGCCCGTTGTGCGTGTCGTGGAAGGAAACGACACGATCCGCACGCCGTCCGTTGCGTTGCGCGCCGAACTGACCGCGCGTGGACATGCCGTCGAGCATGCCGGCGAGCTCCTGCGCGTCACCGAGCCGCATTCCGCGCCGCTCCAGCGAGGTGATCATCGCCTGAGCGTCGAGCCCGACGTTCTTGGCGGCGGCCACCAGCTCGTCGTAGGGCATGCTCGTCGACCGCCCGAACCCGGCAGGCATCTCCCCGGCGACCGACACCGCGGCCTCGGCGAGAGCCGTGCCGCGCGCCTCGATCAACCACATCTCGTCGCGATCCTGCACCGCCAGGATCGCCTCGTCCCCGATCGCCGCCGCGAGTCCGCTGATCTGCCGGTCGGCCCAGATCCACAGGTCGATCGACACCTGGTGGTTCGCCAGCAACGCGAACCCGTCGGCGAGCTCGGGCACGACCCGCCCGTTGCGGGCGAGGCCGCGCGCCTCCAGCGACTCCCAGGCCCGCTTCACCACCTCGGACTTCTCGGTGTGGGTGATGGAGGGAATCCGCGTGTCGAGCGCGACGTGCGCGGCCGGGAGGCGTTGCGCCTCCCAGACCACGGCGAACTCCACTGTGGACAGAACCACAGAACCTGGTGAGCTCAAGGGATCTACTTGTCCTTCGGGTCTTCGCCGATGACGGACTGAACCACCATGCGGTCATCGCCGAACATCTCGTCGGAGTCGACGCCGTACTTGCGCACGTGCTCGCCGTCCTCCTCGCCCTCACCCTTGGCAGCACTGGCCGCGGGCGACATGAGCGAACCAGCACCCTTGCCTGCCACACCACCCTTGCCGGCAGCCGCAGCGCCGCCGCGATTCGCCTCAGGTCCGACGCCGCTGACACCGCCGGGCGTCATCGCACCACCCGGTCCCTTGCCCGCAGCACCGGTACCGCCGGCACCAGCACCTGCACCACCGGCTCCAGCACCGCCGCCACCAGCCTTGGTGCCGCCGATCGTGCTGGGCGCGCCCTTCGGTCCGGTGGGTGCGATGGGCGTCTTCGGAGCCTGGCTCGGACCACGCCCACCGCCGACGACCTGCGCTCCACGCGCGCTGGCCGTGCCACCGGCGAGACCGGCGGCAGCGGCTGTCGCGGCGGCGAGGCCGATCGACGGGGTGCCGAACGGCTTGGGCAGGCCGGGGCCTGCGGCGAGCGGGTTGGGCGTGCCCGTGCCGGGCATGACGCCGGTGGTGTTGCCGGGCGTGCTCGGGATGGGGCCGACCGGGACGCCTGGGGAGCCGGGGCTACCGGGCGAGCCGGTGAAGCCTGGGCCGCCGTTGATGCCGGGAGGGCCGCCTGCCGGCGTGCCGACCTGAGGGCCGACAGGCGTGGCGACGGCACCACTGGCCACGACGATGTCTGGTGCCTGAGCAGGAGCGCGGAAGCCGTCGAGCGAGTTCTGGCTGTTCGAGACGTAACCGTTGAGGCTGTCGATGGCCTGCTGGCGAGCCCTGTTGGTCGCCTCGACCTCCTTGGCGTGGTCCGTCTCGATGCCGAAGAAGCCTCCGACCTTGTCCTTGAGATTTTGTTCGGTGTCGCCACGCAGGTCCTGCGACGGGGGCGTGCTGTAGCGGGCATGGCTGGTGCTCTCGCCCTGCTGTGTTATGGCATGAGAGCTTTCATTCGACGCCTGGGTGCTGTCGTCGAGACCAGCGGCAACGACGTCGGTTTCCTCATGACTCTTCTGAGCAGCCGCGCCGCCCCATTCGATCTTGAGTTCTCTCAGCTGCGCGCGAATCGTCTGATCGATACCGTCGATGGTGTTGGCCAACGTTCGCAGCGCCTCGGATGCTTCGCTGAACTGCGTCGCGATCGTGGTGCCTGAGAGCT
Organism: Lentzea sp. NPDC051208; assembly: GCF_040682435.1. Classification (NCBI taxonomy): domain Bacteria; kingdom Bacillati; phylum Actinomycetota; class Actinomycetes; order Pseudonocardiales; family Pseudonocardiaceae; genus Lentzea; species Lentzea sp. NPDC051208. Next base: position 549,145 of record NZ_JBFBAW010000003.1, read on the forward strand.
TCTGGACCTCGTCAGCCAAGTCCTGGTTGGACCAGCCGTCGAAGTTCCAGTCGTTGAGCTGCCGATAACCCGACATGGCTCCCCCTCACTTCAATGTCTTGAGCGTCGAGAGCGCGAGACCAGCGGCCTTCTCAGCCTTCCCGCACAGCACGGCCTGGTCTTTTTCCTTGGTGGTGGTCGGGATATAACTGACCATCAACTGCTGGCCATCGGCAACGTCAATCGCCACCGAGCAGTCGAACCCAGACCCGCCTTTCAGCTTGACCTCCACCGCGCCGAAGTCGCCAACCTTGATCACTTTCGCGTCAACGTTGCCGCCACCCTTCAGCCAATAAGAAACACCGTCGTGGGTCACCGCGCCGACTTGGTAGCCGAATCCGCCGTCACTGCCGTAATCACAGCTGGGTGACTCCTTGCCCTCCACTAGATCCAGCTGAACAGGATCGGCGGAAACAGCGCTGATCTGCTTCATCTGTTCTGCGGTGAGCAGCTTGCAGGTATCGATCGAGTCCAACTTGAGCGCCTGCGGACGCTCAGGCATCTTGCTTCCGGAATCGCTTCCGGAAGAGGTGTTCGACTGGGGAGCTGGGGTTGGGTTTCCCTTCTCCCCGCCGGTCGTGCAAGCCGAGGCGACCATCACGGCAAAAACCGCAACGGCGAGCTTGGAGATACGCATCTTCACTCTTTCGACTTGCTGAACACGGCCTGAATCTCGTCCTCGGTGTAACCGTACTGCTGCGCCGAGGACTGCAGCTGCTCAGAGAGACTCCGAAGCTTTTCCATGTACAGGGTGATTCTGTTTGCGTACGAGTCCTCGTGGTAGACGAGCCTGTCGTTCCACGCATTGACGACGTCTTCGGAAACCTTGTCGTCACTGCCTGGGATTCGCAGCTTGGGAACGTTGCGTTTGTACGCCCTCTCCAACAGGTCGAGCTGGTCATGGATGACCCTGCCGGCCTTCAAGACGGTGTCCTTGTCCACGTTGAACTGTTGCGACGACGGGCCGGCGGTCAGCCTGTCGATCATCGACGACGCGGCCTTGAAGGCCATCGCCGCTCCAGCTACCGCGCCACCGGCCACACCCGCGACGGCACTGAGAGCGGCATCCGCCCCCGCGCTCTCCTGTGTCACGACGTCCTACCCCCGTACGGTTGGTAACGGTTCGGTCCCGCTTCGCAGGCTACCAACGCCTGCGTAAGACGTACCTGTGGTTGGACGAAGACCACCCCTCGTTGGTTCCACATCACGCTCAGTGCCGTTCCTGGTAGCGCGGGACGTCGATTCGGTACGTCCGCGCCTTGGAGAAGACGCACGCCGTCGACGCCGCGATGGGGGCGATCAACGAACCCGACTGCGCCCAGGGCTCCGCCGCACGGCAGGCCCTCGGCAACGCCACGCCGGTGCGGGAGAGGGTCGGGGACGCAGTCGCCTGCGTCGAAGGTGCGGAAGGCGATCGGATAGGGCACAGCAAGTCGGGTGAGAACGCCACGAGCCCAATAGCGTTGGACACGTGCTAGAGCGACTCAACGAGGCCATGGCCCGCATCGAGGACGACCTCGAAGGCGAGGTCGACGTCAAGGTGCTCGCGCGGATCGCGGGGACCAGTGAGTACCACCTGCGTCGGATGTTCAGTGCGCTGGCGGGGATTCCGCTCAGCGAGTACGTCCGGCGCCGGCGGCTCACCAAGGCGGCGAACGAGGTCCTCAGTGGACAGAGGTCGTTGCTCGACATCGCGGTCAGGTGGGGTTACGGGTCCAACGAGGCCTTTGCCCGGGCCTTCAAGGCCATGCACGGGGTGGGGCCTCAGGAGGCTCGGGCCAGCAAGAAGGCGTTGCAGTCGCAGCAGATTCTCACGTTCAGACTGGTTGTGGAGGGGAGTACGAACATGGAGTACCGGGTTGTCGAGAAGGACGCGTTCCGGGTTGTCGGGCGGGGGACGCGGGTGCCGTTGGTGCACTTGGGGATGAACCCCGCGATCGTCGAGTTCGTGAAGGGCATCGGGATGCCGACGCTCGACAGGATGAAGGAGCTCAGCGACGGGGAGCCCGCGGGGATGCTGGCGCTCACCTTCAACCAGGAAGGGGTCGAGGAGGGCGACATGCTCGACTACTTCCAGGGGGTGGTGACCAGCCAGGAGGCGCCGGAGGACATGGAAACCCTTGAGGTGCCTGAGAACACGTGGGCGGTGTTCACGGCGGCTGGGCCGTATCCCGAGACGATTCAGCACATGTGGCGGGACGTCTACACGCAGTGGTTCCCGGCCAACAGCTACGAGAGTGTTGAGGGGCCGTCGATGTTGCGCACGCAGATCGACGGTGATCAGGCCACGGCCGAGTTGTGGATTCCTGTCACCAGCTGAGTACCAGGCGTTCCATCACGTCTCGTAGTTCCAGAACGGCCAGCCACGCGTCGGGGATCACGTCTGTGCCGTCGCGGGCGCCGAGGATGTTGCCGCAGATCGAGCCCGTCGAGTCGCTGTCGCCCGAGTGGTTCACGGCGATCCGGACGGCGTCGGCGAAGTTCGCGCCGACGAGGGCGGCGTGCAGGCCTATGGCCAGGGCTTCTTCGCCCACCCAGCCGCCGCCGAGTTCGGACTCGATCTCCTCCGGGGTCAACGGGCCCAGGCCCATCACCTTGTCCAGCAACGAGGTCTGTTCCTCGTGGCCTTCCCAGCGGACGAGTTCCGCTCGTGCCACGGCCACCGCCGAAACCAGGTCCGAGCCTGCCAGCAGGGCTTGGACGATCACTGCCAGAGCGCCTGCGGACAGGTAGCCGCTCGGGTGGTGGTGCGTCATGCGGGCGGTGTCCGCGGCCAGCGTGAAGACCTCGCGCACGTCTTGTGACCAGACTGCGACGGGGGCGGCGCGCATGACCCCGCCGCAGCCCTTCGAGTTGTTCTTCTCGTTGTGCTTCAACGCGGTGATGCACGTGTGGCCCGGCGCCCGCCGTGAGTGCAGGCGCTGGTCCGCCATCAGCCAGCCGTCGGAGGCGACCAGTGGGCCGCCCTGCGTGTGCAGCCAGCGCCCGTAGGCGGCCCGCACGGTCAGTCGCGGGTCGACGCCGTGCCGGCGGGCCAGGAGGAGGCCTTCGAGGGTGAAGAGCACCATCTGGGTGTCGTCGGTGATCTCCAGCGACGGCAGGTCGACTACGCCCGCGGGGCCGTGGAGATGGCGGATCGTGTCGATCGACGAGAACTCGATCGGCGCGCCCAGGCCATCTCCCACGGCCCCGCCCAGCACACACCCGAGGAGGCTCACGGCACGGTGATCTTGCCGTCGATGGCCTTCGTCGCGATGTCCGAACGGTGGTGCGAGCCGGTGAGGTGGATGTCCGCGATGCGCTTGTAGGCGCGCTCGCGGGCCTTCGACAGCGACTTGCCGGTGCCGACGACGGACAGGACGCGGCCGCCCGCGGAGACCACGGCGCCGTCCTCACGGCGGCGCGTGCCGGCGTGCAGGACGCCGTCGGCCTCGGAGCCGGTGATCACGTCGCCGGTGCGCGGGAGGTTCGGGTAGCCCTCGGCCGCGATCACGACGGTCACGGCGTAGCCGTTCTCCCACTCCAGGGCGGGCAACGAGGCCAGCGAGCCGTTGGCCGCCGCGAGGAACAGAGCCGAGATCGGCGACTTCAGCAGTGCGAGCACCGACTGCGTCTCCGGGTCGCCGAAGCGGCAGTTGAACTCGATCACCTGCACGCCGGACGACGTCAGCGCCAGGCCCGCGTACAGCAGGCCGACGAACGGCGTCTCGCGAGCGCGCAGCTCGTCGACCACGGGCTGCACGCACTGCGACACGATGTCGTCGACCAGGCCCTCCGGCGCCCACGGCAGCGGCGCGTAGGCACCCATGCCGCCGGTGTTCGGGCCGGCGTCGCCGTCGCCCACGCGCTTGAAGTCCTGCGCGGGGAGCAGCGGCACCACGGTCTCGCCGTCGGTGACGCAGAACAGCGACACCTCCGGACCGTCCAGGAACGACTCCAGCAGCACGGGGTGGCCGCCGTCGAGCAGCGTCATGGCGTGTGCACGGGCCGCGGCCAGGTCGGACGTGACGACGACGCCCTTGCCGGCGGCGAGACCGTCGTCCTTCACGACCCACGTCGGCCCGAACCGCCCGAGAGCGGCGTCCAGGCGGGCCGGGTTGTCCACGACCTCGCTGTGCGCGGTCGGCACCCCCGCCGCGTTCATGACGTCCTTCGCGAACGCCTTCGAGCCCTCGATCCGGGCGGCGGCCTTCGAGGGACCGAAGCACGGGATGCCGAGGGCCCTGACCGCGTCAGCGGCCCCGACCACCAGAGGTTGTTCGGGGCCGATGACGACCAGATCGGCCTTCCACTCCTTCGCGAGGCCGGCGACGGCCGAGGCATCGGCGACGTCGACGCCGTAGATCTCGGCGTGCCCGGCTATGCCTGCGTTGCCCGGCGCGCACGCCAAAGCAGTCAGCTGCGGGTCGCGCGACAACGCGAGGACAAGGGCATGCTCACGGGCTCCAGACCCGATGACCAGGACGCGCACGAGGCCTGAGAGTAGTTCAGCCCAGCGCCTGCTTCGCCCCAGGGTGCAGCGGGACGGGGTCGGAGGCCGCGGCCTTGTCCCGAGCGATGTCCTTCACGGCCGGGTGAACCTTCTCCAGGTCAGCCTTCTTGTCGAAGATCAGCTTGGTGACGGCGCAGGCGTTGTTGGCCGCGAAGTCCTCACGGACGAGCAGCAGGTTCGGCACCACGATCGTGGGAACCTCGGCCACCCCGTAGGTCGCCGCCGGGATCGGCGCGGTGTCGTACACCGGGCTGATCTTCTTCATCTCCGGCAGCAGCGGGGTGATGTCGATGAACTTCACCTTGTCCTTGAGGGACGTGGTGATGTCCGTGATCTGCGGCGTCGGCAAGCCGCCCGACCAGATCAGGCCGTCGATGCTGCCGTCCTTCATGCCGTCCGCGGTCTTGGTCAGGTCGAGCCGCTGCGCCTGGACGTCCGAGTCGATGTTGAGACCCGCCGACTTCAGCAGCCGTCCGGCGATCACCTCGGTGCCGGACTTCGGCGAACCGGTCGAGATCCGCTTGCCCTTCATGTCCGCCACGGAGTTGATCCCGGAGTCCGCGCGCACGAGCACCTGCGTGTAGTTCGGGTAGATCCGCGTCAGCGCCGCGATCTTCTCCTTCTTGCCGTTGAACGCCCCTGCGCCGTTGACGGCGTCCGCCGCGGTGTCCGCCAGCGAGAACGCGATGTCGTAGGTGCCGGCGACGAGCTGCTGGATGTTCTGCACCGACGCGCCGGTCTCGGCGGACGACGCCTTGAGCTTCGAGTTGTCGGAGATCAGCTTCGCCAGACCGCCGCCGACCACGAAGTACACGCCACCGGAGTTGCCGGTCGCGATCGTGATCCGGCCGTCCGAGGCCTCGCAGGACGTCTGAGAACCGCCTGCGTCAGGCGTGGTGGGTGTGCGTTTGCCGCCACACCCGGAAACCACGAGCGCCAAAGCGATCGCACCGATCGCGTATTTACGCAGCATCACGAACCCTCCCACGGGTCACCAGGTGTACCGCCACGGCCACCACGAGGAACCCGGCCCCGATGGCGATCGTCAACGGCTGCAGATAGAGCAGGAACAACGCGGCCAGCAGGCACAAGATCCGTTCCGGCCAGCGCGCGCGACCGAACAACCAGCCGCCCGTCAGCACGGCGAGAGCGGCCACCCCCAGCGCGGACGCTCCGAACGCCCACACCGAGTCCAGCAACGGCCCGCGCAGCAGCAGAGCGGCGCCGGCGTCGGTCAGCACGAACGCCAGCGGCACCAGGAACGCGGGCAGCGTGTACTTCCACGTCTGCCACATCGTCTTCATCACGTCGCCGCCGGTCAGGGCCGCCGCGGCGACGGCCGCGAGTGCGGTCGGCGGCGTCACTTCGGACAACACCGCGTAGTAGAAGATGAACATGGCGGTCTCGGCCGGCTCGACCCCGAGCGTGATCAACGCCGGTCCGATGACGACCCACGAGATGATGAACGACGCCGTCACCGGCACGGCCAGCCCGAGCACCGACACCGCCACGGCCGCGAGCACCGCCGTCAGCATCAGCACCACGACGGGCTCGGACGTCAACGCCGAAGCCAGGTCGACCAACGACCCCGCAAGCGCTTGCCCCAGCCCGGTCTTGGTGATCGTCGAGGTCACGACACCGGCCGCCGCGCACACCGCGATCACCGGGAACGCCGAGCGCACCCCGACGGACAACGCGTCCGCGATCAACTTCAGCCACTCGTGCCGGTGGTTGATCAACGCGAACAGCGCGGCCACGCCCGTCGCGTACACGACGGCCTTGTAGACCGGGATGTCCATCGCGAGGAACACGATGATGATCCCGAGCGACAGGAAGTGGTACCAGCCGAGCTTGAACACGTCCCAGAACCGCGGCCCGTCCACGTCGACCGGACGCGCCCCGAACCGCCGCGCGTCGGCCTCCACGGCCAGCGCGATGCCCAGGTAGTAGAGCAGCGTCGGGATGATCGCCCAGACCAGCACCGACAGGTACGAGACCTCCAGGTACTCGGCGATGATGAACGCCGCCGCGCCCAGCGTGGGCGGCGACAGGATCGCGCCGATGCCGGACGCCGCGAGCAAGCCGCCCGCGTTCTCCTTGGGATATCCGGCCTTCTGCAGCATCGGCCAGGTCACGGCACCCAGCGACACCGTGGTCGCCGTACCGGAGCCCGACACCGTGCCCAGCAGGAAGCCCGCGGTCGCCGCCGTGCGACCGGGAGCGGTCCGCGACTTCCGGAAAGCGGCGAAGCTGACGTCGACGAAGAACTTGCCGGCGCCCGAAGCGTTCAGCACGGCGCCGTAGATCGTGAACAGCACGATGTAGGTCGCCGCCACGTCCAGCGGCGTGCCGTAGAACCCGCTGCCGTCGTTGAAGAAGCCGTTGATGATCTGCGGGAAGTCGACGCCGGAGTGCGCGATCGACCACGCCGGCGGCAGGAACCCGCCGTAGTAGGCGTAGGCGACGAACGCGAGGCAGACCACCGGGAGCACCCAGCCGGTCGTGCGCCGGCACGCCTCCAGGATCAGCACCAGCAGCACCGAGCCCGCGAGGACGTCGAGCGTCGAGAGCTGGCCCTGCCTGTTCAGGAACTCGTCGTAGCCCCCGAACAGCGGATAGGCGCCGACCACGAAGGCCAGAGCCGCCAGCACCCAGTCCCACCAGGGCGGCGCGTGCCCGCGGCCGTACGCGAGGAACACCAGCGGCAGGGTCACCGCCAGGAACATGATCAGGTAGTACTGGCTTCCCTTGGCGAACGGGAAGAACACCTGCTTGAGCACCAGCAGTGCGATCAGCAGGCCGGCGATCCACAACGCCCGCTCCCACCGCGGTGAGAGCGAACGCGACGGCATCTCCTCGTCGTGCTCCGCGACGATGCGGGCGAGGTCGGGGTTGGCCACGGACCGACCGTACTGTGGGCGCGATCACAGCAGCAGAGGATCAATCCAAAGGAACTGCAAAGACTTCACACGACGGCAATGTCCACATAGCACCAGCGCCAGTCCTCGCCCGGCTCGAACGAGCGCATGACCGGATGCTGGGACGCCCGGAAGTGCGCCGTCGCGTGCTTGTGGGGACTGGAGTCGCAGCACGCCACGTGCCCGCAGGACAGGCACATCCGCAGGTGGGCCCAGTTGCGCTCACCCAGAGCGAGGCAGTCGGCACAGCCCTCGGTGGACTCCGGCGCGACCGACGGGGGCAGCGCCCCCACGTGCGAACAGGTCATGACTTCCATCATTACGCAAAATAAGCGGCATGTACGGGCCTGAGCTCCTGCTGCTGCTCCTCGGGGCGTTGATCGTCACGGCCGTCGCACGCCGGGTGAACTGGTCGGCGCCGCTGGTCCTCGTGGCCGTCGGTCTGATCGTCTCGTTCATCCCGGGCGTGCCGGAGTTCGAGCTCGATCCGCACCTGATCCTGCTGGTGGTGCTGCCGCCGCTGCTCTACAGCGCGGCGCTGGACAGCTCCTACCTCAACATCCGCGCGAACCTGCGGCCGATCGGGTTCCTCGCGGTGGGGCTCGTCCTGTTCACGACGTTCGTGGTGGGCGTGACGGCGAAGCTGGTCTTCCCGGACCTGCCGTTCGCCGCCGCGCTCGTGCTGGGCGCGGTCGTGGCGCCGCCGGACGCCGTGGCGGCCGTCGCGATCGGCCGCAAGCTCGGGTTGCAGCGCCGCGCGATGACGTTGCTGGTCGGCGAGAGCCTGATCAACGACGCGACGGCGCTGACGGCGTTCAAGGTCGCGGTGGCGGCCGCGGCGGGTGCGGCGATGCACCCGCTCGACGGGGTGTGGATGTTCGTGAAGGTGACGATCGGCGGCATCGCGATCGGCCTGATCGTCGGGGTCGTCGTCCGGTTCCTGCGCAAACGGCTCTGCGAGGGTGTGCTGGAGAGCGCGCTCGGCCTGCTCGTGCCGTTCGGTGCCTACCTGCTCGCGGAAGAGGGCTTCCACGTCTCCGGCGTGCTCGCGGTCGTCGTCGCCGGTCTGTACATCGGGCACAACGCCCCGCGCGGCAGCTACACGACCCGCCTGCAGGACGGGGCGGTGTGGCGTTCGGTGGACGCGCTGATGGAGTCGTTCGTGTTCGCGCTCATCGGGCTGCAGGTGTCGTCGATCATCAGCGACGTCGAGCTCGGACCGCGCCTGCTGCTCGGTGCGGGCGCGGTGCTGCTGGCCACGATCCTCGCCCGGTTCGTGTGGATGTACCCGGCCTCCTACCTGCCGGTGTACCTCAACAAACGCATCCGGGAACGTGAGGGCGTGCCGCACCTGGGGCAGGTGACGGTGATCTCGTGGGCCGGCATGCGGGGTGTCGTGACGCTGGCCGCGGCGGCCGCGATCCCGACGGACGTTCCGGGACGTGACGTCATCCTGTTCTGCGCGTTCGTGGTCACGGTCGCGACGCTGCTATTGCAGGGCACGACGTTGCCGTGGCTGATCAACAAGATCGGCTTCGAGGGCGACGACGCCCGCAAGGACGCGCTGGCCGAGGCGCAGGTGCAGCACCGGGCCGCGCAGGCCGCGGTCACGAGGCTCGACCAGGAGACCGAGGAGGTCCCCGACCACGTCCGCGACCAGCTCCGATCGCTCGCCGAGCACCGGGGCAACGCCGCCTGGGAACGGCTCGGGCGGCAGGAGGAGGAGAGCCCCGCGGCCGCGTACCGGAGGCTGCGCAGAGTGATGCTGAGCGCCGAACGGGACGAGTTCGTCAAGGCCAGGGACAAGGGCGAGATCGACGACGAGGTGCTGTTCCGGGTGCTGCGGGAGCTGGACCTGGAGGAGGCCGCACTCTCTCGTGAGTAACCGTTCACCTGCTTTTCGTGTTGCGATGCTTGAGTGCGCTCTCAACACAAACGGGAGGTCGAACGATGTATCCCAGAGGGATCCGGGCCCGTGGTCTAGCCGCCGTAGTCCTCGTGTTCGCGGGTGCGGTGGTGGCGTCCCTGCCCTCCGCGTCCGCCCACGACGACAAGGGTCCGATCGTCATCGGGCACCGGGGCGCTTCGGCGTACCGGCCCGAGCACACGCTCGCGGCGTACGAACTGGCCGCGCGCATGGGTGCCGACTTCATCGAGCCGGACCTGGTGCCCACCAAGGACGGCAAGCTGGTCGCCCGGCACGAGAACGAGATCGGCGGCACCACCGACGTCGCCACCAAGGCGCAGTTCGCCGACCGCAAGAAGACCAAGACCATCGACGGTGTCGCCGTCACCGGCTGGTTCACCGAGGACTTCACGCTCGCCGAGCTGAAGACGTTGCGCGCCAAGGAACGCATTCCGGCGATCCGTCCGCGCAACACGCTCTACGACGGCCGCTTCGAGGTGCCGACGCTGCAGGAGGTCATCGACCTCTCCAAGCGCCTGTCCCGCGAGCTGCACCGCGAGATCGGCATCTACCCCGAGACCAAGCACCCGACGTACTTCAAGTCGATCGGTCTCGCCCTGGAGCCGAAGCTCGTCGACGTCCTGAACCGCAACGGCCTGAACCGAAGCAGCGCCAAGGTCTACGTGCAGTCGTTCGAGGTCGCGAACCTCAAGGAGCTCAACAGGTCGCTGCGCGTGCCGATCGTGCAGCTGGTCAACGGTTCCGGCGCGCCGTACGACTTCGTCGTGGCCGGCGACAAGCGCACCTACGCCGACCTGGTCACCCCGGCGGGCCTGCGCGAGATCCGTTCCTACGCGGACGGTGTCGGCCTCGCCAAGGACGTCATCATCCCGCGTGACGCCAATGGCTTCCTCAAGGCGCCGACCACCGTCGTGAAGGACGCCCACAAGGCGGGACTGATCGTGCACTCGTGGACGTTCCGCAACGAGAACTCGTTCCTGCCCGCGGACTTCCGGTCCTCGACCGACCCGGCCGCGTACGGCCGGGCCTTCGAGGAGTACGACCTGTTCTTCAAGCAGGGCGTCGACGGCGTGTTCGCGGACAACCCCGACACGGCCGTGGAGGCCAAGGTCAAGCGCTAGCCAGCGCGAGCGTGCGGTCCCCGTCGAGCAACCCGCGTTGCTTCAGCAGGGGCCGCACGCCCTCGCCGAACCAGTAGGCCTCTTCCAGGTGCGGGTAGCCGGACAGCACGAACTCGTCGATCCCGATGGAGTGGTACTCCTCGATGAGATCCGCGACCTCGGAGTGCGATCCCACCAACGCCGTTCCCGCGCCACCGCGCACGAGCCCGACGCCGGCCCACAGGTTCGGGTAGATCTCCAACCCGCGCACACCGCGACTCAGGTCGCCGCCGTGCAGTGCCAGCATCCGTTGCTGGCCAACGGACTCCGACGCGCCCAGTTGCTCCTGAGCCTTCGCGACCGCGGCCGGGTCCAGCGCGTCGAGCAGCTTCGCGGCCGACGCCCACGCCTCCGCCGACGTGTCCCGGCTGATCGTGTGCAGCCGGATGCCGAACCGGATCGGGCGATCGGTCAGCGCCCGCACCCGCGCGATCTTCGCCGCCACGTCCTCCGGCGGCTCGCCCCAGGTCAGGTAGACGTCGGCGCGGGCGGCCGCCACCGGCAGGGCGGCGTCGGACGAACCGCCGAAGTAGATCGGCGGCAGCGGGTCCGGCGCGGCCAGCACCGTCGCGTCCTGGACCTGGTAGTGCTCGCCCTGGAACGTGTACGGCTTGCCGGTCCAGATCCCGCGCACCACCTGAAGGAACTCGTCGGTGCGCGCGTACCGCTGGTCCTTGTCGAGCCAGTCCCCGAACCGCCGCTGCTCCACGGAGTCGCCGCCGGTGACCACGTTGAGCAGCAACCGGCCGCGCGAGATGCGCTGGTACGTCGCGGCCATCTGCGCGGCCAGCGTCGGCGACAGCACGCCGGGCCGGAACGCCACCAGGAACTTCAGCTTCGTGGTCTGCGCGATCAACGCGGACGTGGTGAGCCAGGCGTCCTCGCACCACGTGCCGGTCGGCGTCAGCACGCCGGTGAACCCGACCTGCTCGGCTGTGCGCGCGATCTGGGCCAGGTAGTCGATGTCCGGCTCACGGCGTGCCCCGGCAGCGGGCGCCCGGTTGGCGTGGAAGTGCTCCACGACCGTGCGGCCGTCACCGGACGTCGGCAGGAACCAGTGCAGCGTGATGCTCATGCCAGATCCCCCTGGAACCTCGTGTCCACGAACTTCGCGAAGTCGACCTTGCCCGGCAGCGTCTTGTCCTCCGTGAACGCGTCCGCGAGCTCCTGCTCCGACCTGATCACCGCGTCGTCCAGCTGCACCACCGCGTCGCCGTTGCGGTTCACCGCGGCCAGAGCGACCTCGTACTTCAGGCCCGTCTCCGCCGACCACGCCTTCGCCCACTCCTCGCGGTGCGTGTCGGCCCACTTCTGGGCCTTGTAGTAGCGGATCAGGTACTCCTTCAGCGCCGGGTTCTTCCCCTTGTCCTCCAACGCCTTCCGGCCGGCGACCTGGAAGCCGTAGCCGTTCGACTTCCCCTCGCCGGTGGTCAGCACGCGCGCCTTGGCTTCCTGCTGCGCCTGTGCGGTGTAGGGGTCCCAGACCGCCCACGCGTCGATCTTGCCCTGGGTGAACGCGCCGTACGCGTCGGCGGGCTGCAGGAAGTTCAGCGTGACGTCCTTGGTCGTGAGACCGGCCGAACGCAACGTCAGCAGGATCTGGCCGTGCGCCGAACTTCCCTTGGCCACCGCGATGTTCTTGCCCCTCAGCTCGGCGACCGTGCGCAGCGGCGAGTTCTCCGGCACGAGGATCGCGTCCGCCTCGACCTGGCCCTTGGAGACACCGATCGCGGCGATCTTGGCGTTCGCGGCCGCGGCGAAGATCGGCGGTGTGTTGCCTACCGCGCCGACGTCGATCGCGCCCGCGGAGGCCGCTTCGAGCAGGGGCGGGCCGGAGGTGAACGTCGACCACTCGATCTTGTACGGGAAGTCGTTCAGCAGACCGGCGGCGGTCAGCACCGACTTGGCGCCGCCCTTCTGGTCGCCGACCTTGAGGACGACGTCGGCGGCGGGCGTGTCCGCGGACTGCGTGCCCGTCGAGCACCCGGTGGCGAGGAGGATCGCGGCCAGCAGGCCGAGCAGGCTTCTGTCACGCAGCTTCTTCAACGTCCACTCCAAGGTCAGCGAGTACGCGGGTGCGTTGCTCCACAACGGATGCCCGGCGGCGCGGGCGGGGCAGGTCGACGTGGTGGGTCGCGACGATCCGGCCCTCGTCGAGCACGAGGATCCGGTCGGCCAGCAGCAACGCCTCGTCGACGTCGTGCGTCACGAGCAGCACGGCGGGCTGGTGCCTGGTCCACAGGTCTTCCACCAGGTGGTGCATGGCGAGCCTGGTCAACGCGTCCAGCGCGCCGAACGGTTCGTCGAGCAGCAGCACGTCCGGCTCGCGGACCAACGCCCGCGCGAGCGAGACCCGTTGCGCCTCACCGCCGGACAGCGTCAACGGCCAGGCGTCGGCGTGATCGGTCAGCCGCACTTCCTCCAGCGCCTTCAGGGCGACCGCGCGGCCGTTCGGCTTGTGCAGGCCCAGCGAGATGTTGCGCCAGACCTTGCGCCACGGCAGCAGCCGCGGCTGCTGGAACGCGATCGACACCGTGCCGGGGACTTCCGCCTCGCCTGCGACCTCGCGGTCCAGGCCCGCGAGGATGCGCAGCAACGTCGACTTGCCGCACCCGCTGCGTCCGAGCAGTGCCACGAACTCGCCGGGCTCGACCTCCAGGTCGATGCCGTCCAGCACCGTTCGCGCGCCGAAGGCCTTGTGCAGACCGCGCACGCTCACGGCCGGCTTCACCGGGCTCGCCATCGCAGGATCCTCCTTTCCAGCAACCGCACCAGGGCGTCCGTCGTCAGGCCGAGCAGCGCGTAGACCACGAGGCCGACGACCACGACGTCGGTGCGGAGGAACTCACGGGCGTTGTTGATCAGGAAGCCGAGGCCAGCGTCGGCGTTGATCTGCTCGGCGACGATCAGCGACAGCCAGGCCGTGCCGAACGCGATCCGCAGTCCCACCAGGGTTTGCGGCACGGCGGACGGCAGCACGACGTGCACGACCCGTTCGAACCGGCTGTAGCCGAGCACGCGGGCGGCCTCGACCAGACCGGGATCGGTCTGCCGGATGCCCGCGTGCAGGTTGAGGTAGAGCGGGAACGCCACCCCGGCCGCGACCAGCGCGAGTTTGGGTTCCTCGCCGATGCCGAACCAGAGGATGAACAACGGGATCAGGCCGAGGTGCGGCAGCGTCCGCAACATCTGCACGGGCGGGTCCAGCAATGTCTCGCCCCACCGGGAAAGACCGGACGCGAGCCCCAGAACGACTCCGGCAAATCCGCCGATGAGAAATCCGAACAGAACGCGCGTGATGGACACCGCGAACGCTTCGCCCAATTGGCCGTCCGCGATCAGCTCACCGGCGGACTGCGCGACGGTGAGCGGAGAAGCCAGTTTGTCGGGCGACAGCACACCCGTTGAGCTGGCCAGTTGCCACAGCAGGACCAGCGCGACGGGGCTGATCCACCGCAGCGGCGGCCTGAATTTCCGCGCCTGCACGGGCGTTGCGGTTTTCGGCCGCGCGGCCACTCCCGCTATGGACAAGGTCATGGGCAGGAAGTACAGGCGAGCCCGGGAAATGAGTCAACGACGCCCAGATCGTGAAAACGCGTCGTACATCGAGATGTTCCCCGGGCGGACATATTTCCTGCCAACGGCTTGGTGACAGCCGGGCTCGTGGCGATCACGATTCACGCCATGGATCCGGAAGGCGGCAGACCAGGGGTGCCTTCCGGCACCACGCTCAGGTTCGCGTCACTGACGCTGCTGGCGGTCGCGGCCACGTTGCTGATCTTCGACCGGTACGCGCACGCGTGGACGACGGCCACTCCGCTCGACGACGCCCGATGCCAGGTGCGGTCAGGCCTCTACCTGACCCAAGACACCGGTGAGTCACTCGGCCTCGCGCTCGACTCCGCCTCACAGGCGGTGTTCCGCGCCTTCGTCGTCGCGCCGTCGTACGGGCCAGCGAGCAGGTGTTCAGCGGCGTGCGTGCCGCGGACCCGGCGGCGATCGCGTCCGGGTGCGAGGCGCTCGGGCCGGTGCTGCGCGAGCCGTTCCCCGCGCCCCCGGCCCCGGCCCCGGCCCCGGCCCCGAAGATCGCCACGAGCTGGGCGGAGGCGTTGCGGGCGCTGGAGAACGGCACGCGGGCGTGCCTCGTCGTGTTCCGGGACAAGGGCCCCGACGACGGTTCGATGACGAAGGAGTTCCTGAAGGGCCTCGACCAGCTGGAGGTCACGCGGACCGCGCTGGTCGAGGCCCAGGAGCGAGCTGTCAGCTGAGCACGTCGTGGCGCACGATCGTCTGGTCGCGGCCGGGGCCGACACCGATCGCCGAGACGCGGGCCCCGATGATGCTCTCCAGGTACTCGACGTAGGACTTGGCGTTCGCCGGCAGCTCGTCGAACGAGCGGCAGTGCGAGATGTCCTCGAACCAGCCCGGCAGCTCCTCGTAGACCGGGACGGCGTGGTGCACGTCGGTCTGCGTCATCGGCATCTCGTCGACCCGGCGACCGTCCACTTCGTACGCGACGCAGACCGGCACCTTCTCGAGGCCGGACAGCACGTCGAGCTTGGTGAGGAAGTAGTCGGTGATGCCGTTGACGCGCGAGGCGTAGCGGGCGATCACGGCGTCGAACCAGCCGGTGCGGCGCGAGCGTCCGGTGGTGACACCGAACTCACCGCCCTGCTTGCGCAGGTACTCGCCCTGGTCGTCGTTGAGCTCGGTCGGGAACGGACCGGAGCCGACGCGGGTCGTGTACGCCTTCAGGATGCCGATCACGGTGCTGATGCGGGTCGGGCCGACACCGGAACCGACGGTCGCGCCACCCGAGGTCGGGTTCGACGACGTGACGAACGGGTAGGTGCCGTGGTCGACGTCGAGCAGGGTGCCCTGCGAGCCCTCCAGCACGACGATCTCGTCGCGGTCGAGCGCCTGGTTGAGCAGCAGGCGGGTGTCGGCGATGCGGTGCACGAAGTGCTGACCGTGCTCCAGCACCTGGTCGACGACCTGCTCGGGGTCGAGCGCCTTGCGGTTGTAGACCTTGACCAGCACCTGGTTCTTGAAGTCCAGGGCCGCCTCGACCTTCTGCCGGAGGATCTTCTCGTCCAGCAGGTCCTGCACCCGGACGCCGACGCGGGCCAGCTTGTCCTGGTAGGCCGGGCCGATGCCGCGGCCGGTCGTGCCGATCTTCGCCTTGCCCAGGTAGCGCTCGGTCACCTTGTCGATGGCCACGTGGTACGGCATGATCAAGTGCGCGTCCGACGAGATCAGCAGTCCGCTGGTGTCGACGCCCTTCTCCTCCAGGCCCGCGAGCTCCGTGAGCAGCACGCCGGGGTCGACCACGACACCGTTGCCGATCACGTTCTTCACGCCGGGCGTGAGGATGCCGGACGGGATCAGGTGCAGGGCGAACTTCTGACCGTCCGGGAGGACGACGGTGTGACCCGCGTTGTTGCCGCCCTGGTAACGAACGATCCACTGGACACGCTCACCGAGGATGTCGGTGGCCTTGCCCTTGCCCTCATCGCCCCACTGGGCACCGATCAGCACGACGGCCGGCATGTGAAACTCCAAGCACTTGGACTGGTTCGAGCGAATGCCGGTAAGTGAGGGTAGACCAGGAGATGACCGTGCGCGGAATCGTGTTGGCCTGCGGAAACACGCAGTTGCCAATGATCGCTCAACGTGACGACGTCCACGTCGTCCCGGCGAGGCCCGGCAAGGACCACGTAGATCCACATCTGGACGCCGAGCGACTGGTCGTGGCGGGCACCGACGCCGACCTCGCGGCGGTGGCGCTGCGGTTGCTGCGCAAGGAAAAGCTGGGTTCGGTGGCACTGGGTTACGTACCCCTCGCCGATTCGTCCGTTGCCGCGCTCTGGGGGCTTTCGACCGACCCCGCGCGGGCCCTCGACATCGCCCTGAACGGTGACGTAGATCCCGTCCCGTTCGTCCGCGACGACGTCGGCGGAGTGCTGATGGGTCTCGGCGTGTTGGCCCCCGTCCGGGGCGTCGGCTACAGCGACGCGGACAACGTGCTGCGCGGCCAGGCCTCGCGGGTCGAGTGCACGCCGGACCCGGACGGCGGCCTGGGGCTGCGGATCCGGATCGTCAACAAGCGCCTCATCGGCTCCAAGGTCCGGGTCAGCCGCCCGCGCGCGTTCCAGCTCGGCTGCCTCCCCACGACCGTGGTCCAGGACGGTCACAAGCACCCGCGACCGGTCGACAAGTGGACCTGGTACCGCCACACCGAGGACTTGAGGCTCGTCCGAGGCCTCTAGCCGTGCGCCTGTCATTCACTAGAGTGTCACTCGAAGGCATTGCCTAATTTCATAATGTGACTGAGGGTGGTCCCGATCACTTCCCAACGAGGAAAGTCGGGACGATGTCAAAAGTTAACCGAGCCATTGGTGTTTTAGTTGCCACCGCAGCTCTCACCTTTGGTTTTGTTTCCCCTGCACTTGCGACACCGCTCAACATCCCCACCGCAACGGTCGCCAAGTCCGAACTGGCCGGCCTCACCGTGCGCGCGGACAGCTCGATGACGGGCTATTCACGCGACAAGTTCCCTCATTGGATCACCAAGGAAGGCACCTGCAACACCCGTGAGTTCGTGCTCAAGCGCGACGGCACGAGCGTGGTGACCGACTCCAGCTGCGCCGCGACGTCGGGCCGCTGGTTCTCACCGTACGACGGCGCGACGTGGACCGCGGCCTCCGACGTGGACATCGACCACGTCGTCCCCCTGGCGGCCGCCTGGAGGTCCGGAGCGGCGTCCTGGACCACGACCCGGCGCCAGGAGTTCGCGAACGACACCGACTACCCGCAGCTGATCGCGGTGACCGACAACGTGAACCAGGCCAAGGGCGACCAGACCCCGGCCACCTGGAAGCCACCGGTGACGTCCTACTGGTGCACTTACGCCAAGATGTGGGTACACGTGAAAGCGAAGTACAGGCTCAGCGTGAACCCGGCCGAGAAGACAGAATTGACGAGCATGCTCGGAAGGTGCTGATGACACCACTCTCCTCGCTTTTCGTAGCGGGTCCCGGCGGCGTGATGACCGACGAGGTCGGCGTGGTCACGGGCGACCTGGAACTGAGCACGGAACTTTCCGACGACGGAAAGCTTCGCGCGCTGGTCCGCTACGAGGGCGCGGAGGAGTGGTACGCGATCACGGGCGCTTCGTGCGTTCTGACGGATCCTCGCGATCACGAACAGGTGCACTCTCTTCTGCACGGGCTTCTGCATCGGCCGGAGGGCTGAGGGGCGGCAACGCCTCCATCGCCTCACTCCGGCTCAACCCGGTCGCCTGCAGCAGGTCCACCGCGACACTGCGGATCTGCGCCAGCACGACCTTGGACGAGAACCCGTCCCCGCCGAGACGCCGTGCGGTGAGCACCCGCGCGGCGTCCCGCACGGCCTCCCGGGTGAGCTTCGGCTCCTTGTTCTTCTCCAACTCGCCCTTCAGACAGTCCACAGCGTCCGCGTAGTCCTTGAGCACGTCCGGCACCCCGTCCGGAATCCGCTCATCGGCCTTCAACGCGGCCATGGTCCGCCGAGCCAGCACCCGCGTGTTCCGAATCGCGTAGTCCACCGGCCCGGCAGCAGTCTGATACCTCTTGAGCTCGTCCTTGGACCGCCACCGAATAGGCGCGATCCGAGTGATCTCCCGCCCGGTCTGCAACGCCGCCTTGTAGTCGTCGATGGTCGTCTGACTGGTCCGCAACTCGGCCAGAACCCCAGCAGCCTTGACCGAATCCTTCGAGTCAAGCGCACCAGCAAGCTCCCGCAACGCCCCACTGAGGGTGTTCGTGAGCACCTTCAACTGCCGCTGCGCCACCGTCACAGGATTGGCGGGAATGAGCGCAGCCACAGCCAACCCGACCAGCCCGCCGGTCAACGCGTCGATCATCCGATCGAACCCACCACCAGCACTGGGCGGCAACAACGTGGCCACGAGCACGGCAGACGACCCGGCCTGCAACGCGATGACGGACCCACCGTCCAGCAGCACGGCAGCAGACATCGCCAACGCCACAACGAGCGCGATCTGCCAGGGCCCACTACCGATCCAACTGATCAGCGCGTCGCCAACCCCAACACCAACCGAAACGCCAACGACAAGCTCCCCAACCCGCCGCAGCCGCTGTCCCAGCGAAACCCCAAGGCAGACAACAGCGGCAATGGGCGCGAAGAACGGGTGCTGATGCCCGATGACCATCGTCGCAACCAACCAGGCAAGGCCAGCGGACAGAGCACATTGGACGATCGGCAAAGCGGCCCCGCGCCACCGGCCGAACCCACGCCTGACTGCTTCTCGAACCGCTCCCACAACTCACCCACCCTCACTGCACCCACACAAGCCGCCAGTCTCATCGCAAGCGAAGCCAAAGGCGAGCGTCCTTCCACACGGGCCAGGCGGTGTGTCCCGTCACGAGTCGCGCCATAGCTCTTGCTGCATGAGAGAAGGGGTGTCAAGCGGACGCGCTTTTCGTCCGCTTGACATGATCACCAGCGGGATCATGCTCAGCGACGCCATCAGCGGTGCCGTCGTGCTCAGCACGTCGAAGCTGCGCTCGCCGGCCCAGTCCATCAGCA
>NZ_JBFBAW010000004.1:0-203714 GCF_040682435.1 Lentzea sp. NPDC051208
GAAGCTCGTTCCAAGATGAGGTATCCCACTCTTCGTGAGTTAAGGCCCCCAGCTAGACCACTGGGTTGATAGGCCAGAGGTGGAAGACCGGTAACGGTTGGAGCTGACTGGTACTAATAGGCCGAGGACTTGTTACAAAGACGCTACGCATCCACTGTGCGGTTCTGGAAGAACAACCAGGACCGATCGAGCCCGCCGGCAGGGTTTCTGCTGGTCTCGGGGTTCAGGTTGTAATTTCATAGTGTTTCGGTGGTCATAGCGTTGGGGAAACACCCGGTCCCATTCCGAACCCGGTAGTTAAGCCCTTCTGCGCCGATGGTACTGCACTGGTTACGGTGTGGGAGAGTAGGTCGCCGCCGAACTTAATTTGCCCTGCGGGTTGAGCGCCACAAGCGCTCCCCGCAGGGCTTTTTCATGTCTTCGAACATGTGGCGCTGTGTTCATTGAGCGGCTGTCCGGGTGATGCGACCCCGGCGAGCGGGTGACGTGAGTCAAGCGCGGGTTGTTCCTCCCTACCGTGATCGTCATGAACGAGCAGTGGGCAGGGGAGGCACCTTTGCGGTGGCGAGCGCGCAGGAGGCGGGGCAGGCACGCCCGCGAGCCCGCGCCGTCATCGCAGTCGATCCTGCCCGCAGTGTTCGGCGTCGTGCTGCTGGTGTGCCTGATCCTCCTCCTGCTGACTTACCTCTAGTCCTAGCGGGACTGCAGCGCGTCGAGCGCCACGGCCTGTGCGATCACGAGCCGGCGGTCGACGCCAGGATCCTGGATCGAGACCACGTAGTGGTCCCGAAGCCAGGTCTTCTTGTCGACGCTGAACACGGGCGCGCCGTTCTCCTTGACGAAGTCGAAGTGATACCGCATGGGGAACGGCGCATCTCCGATCACCGGGATCCACTGCCACAGCCGGCGAAAGCCCGCGAGGAACTTGTTCCGCTCCGCGCCCGTCGCCTGACCCCAGCCGTGCTGCTCCAGGTGCCAGGTGGACCGCAGCAGCGACTTGGCGAAGTTCTTGCGGAACAACCCGATCGACCTGTTCTGCCCGTCCGTCACGTCGTAGCCGCCGCCCAGGTCGAGCACCTTGCGCGCGTTGAACTCGAACAGCACCTGGTTCTTCGACGAGTCGGTGTAGATCGTGACCCGTTCCTTGATCTTGAGCCTCTTCTGCTCGGCGAAGCCGACCAGCTGGCCCGGTGCGCCGTTGTCGTCGACGAACACCTCGTACCGGTTGACCATGAACGTGACCTTCTGGTGCACATGCAGGACGTGCACGTTCTGGAGACTCACTGCTCACCCTTCTCGACTGGCACGGGAATCAGGCTCCCGGTCGGGAACCGCTGTTCATTGCGGTCGATCTTGGCGAACGCGGCCTCGACGAGGTCGACACCGAGCTTGTCCGCCAGCCTGGTCAGGTAGTGCATCACGTCCGCGAGCTCGTCGCGGACGTTCCAGGCGAGTTCCGGGTCTTTCATCGCGTCCCGGGCCTCTTCCGGCGTCAGCCACTGGAAGAGGTCGGTGAGCTCGCCGACCTCCGCGGACAAGGCCATCACCAGGTTCTTGGGCGTGTGGTAGCTGTCCCAGTCGCGGGCAGCGGCGAACGCACGCAGGGCGTCCCTCAGGTCCACGAGATCACGCTGACTCATGCTCCACTAACTACCACGTGGACGAACGAGCAAGGATGGCGGCTGATCAAGCATGGATCGTCCGGGTCAACGTTGATTGACTCCAGTCATGTCAACATTGAGCGGAATCAACGCCTCGTCTGTCCTCGTACTGGGTGCCACCGGTAAGACCGGCCGCCGCGTCACCGACCTCCTCGGCCCCGCCGCACGTCCGGCATCGCGGTCCGCGTCGACGAGGTTCGACTGGTCCGCCCCGGACACGTGGGAGCCTGCCCTCGCGGGCACGACCGCCGTCTATGTCGTACCGCCGGAGAACCCCTTGCTGCTGAACGACTTCGTGCGCGTCGCGGTGAAGGCCGGCGTCACCCGGCTCGTGCTGCTGTCGATGCGCGGTGCTCCCGACGACGACCCGTTCGAGTCGGCGATCAAGGAGTCTGGTGCGGAGTGGACGATCCTGCGGCCCACCTGGTTCATGCAGAACTTCGACGAGGACATCTTCGCCGGGCCCGTCCAGCAGGGTGAGCTCGCGGTGCCCGCCGGTCAGGGCGTCCACCCGTTCATCGACGTGGTGGACATCGCCGAGGTCGCGGTCGCCGCACTGACCCAGCCCGGTCACCACGGCGAGACCTACGATCTCAGCGGACCAGAGGCGTTGTCGTTCGCCGAGGTGCTGGCGCGGATCGTCGCGGTGACCGGAAGCCCGGTGCTGTACGCGGACATCGCGCCGGAGGAGTTCGCGGCAGGGATGCGCGGGCTCGGCTACCCGGACGAGATCGCGGACCTCGTCACGATGCTGCTCGTGCGCATCCGCACGGGAGAAGAGGCGCACCTGTCCGACGGTGTGCAGCGTGTTCTCGGCCGTGAGCCGCGGACGTTCGCCGACTACTTGGGCAGCAGCAAGTTCGCCTGAAGACCACGCGTGCCCTCGTTGGTGATGACGGCTTCGCAGAGCGCGCGTCCGGTGCGGGCTCGCCACTCCTGCGTCATGTCGCAGTAGCGAAGGCCCATCGCATAGGTGAGTTGGCCGATGCACTCGCCTTCGAGGAGGACCTCGAGCGTGTGTTCACCGGTGTGAGACCCCTTCACGATCCTGCAGTCGCGGAGTTCGGCGATGACGTGCACGGGAGTGCGGCCGTTCACCACGCGGTGCAGCACGTACTGGTGGGCGTCCTCGCCCACGACGGCGACCTGCTGTTCAGCCGGCAACGTCGGCGCGGTGCCGAGTGCCTCGTGATCGAGCAGCAGCAGGCGCGGGGCACCGAGATGCAGGTGCACGCCGTAGCGCTGGCCGCCTCCGAGGATGCGGGCCGGGCACGAGCCGACCTCGCCGCGTTCGGCCAGGTCGAGCAGAAGCGGCTGGTATTCGGCGGCCTGCTCTCTGCGCAGGTAGCCGGCGGTGACGGCGGTGCCGTCGCCGCGCAGCAGGTCGACCCGCACCGCGCGCTCGTGGCGGCCGGCGGCCTCCGGGATGAGCACCGCGGTCGCCAGGGCCGACGTGTCGTCCCTGGGATCGGGCGCCGAGAGCCTGACCACCTCGGCGATGGCGTCCTGGTGATGTGCTTCGCCGACGACCGCGATCCGGCCGGCTGTCGACAGGCGGCGAAGGCGTGAACGGGTGCGCGCCGGCACGATCTGGTCGGCCGGCTTGTTCTTCGTACCGATGAACATCAACGCGAACAGCGCGAGACCGATGACGAACCCCACAGGGCCGAAAGCAACGGTCAGAACCAGCGCGAGCACGGCTACGGCGATCAAAACGGCGGCAGGCGAGGGTTCTGTGCGTTGCTGCATCGTCATGGGGCATCCTCACGACTAGGCTTCCCGTCACTCTCAGTGTCGGGGAAGCCGGGCGATGCGTTTCACAAATCGCTCGTTTGGCCTAGTACGACGGGCTGAGCGCTCCAGCCAGTGACCGGGCTCTATCGCGGATCGGGATCGTCCGCCAACGGTGAGTGAGGATTTTCTTCGGCGAGCTTCAGTGCGGCACCGATGGAAGCCCATCCGCGAGCGACTCCGTAGGAGACGCCGCCGAAGATGAGAGCCCCGAAGACGAAGCTCCAGCTGCCGGTGAACGCCCGGAACACCGCATAGCCGGCCATCGCCGCCGTGAGGACACTGAGCACGAGCATTACGTGATGCATGCCGTGCTTCACCTTCTGCTGGTTCGGCTGCATCGGCGGCGAGCGGCTCAGGCCCCACAGCTTCTTGGCGTTCGCCCACCGCGGGCTCTCCAGGGGCGGCCGCGGATCTGCCTTCGCGCGCACCTTCGCCCGTGCCAGGACCAGCCGCGTCACCGTCTCGACGTCGTCGACCGGCAGCAGCCACTGCTGCCCGCCGCCGATGATCCGCAGCACCGGCCCCGGCGTGATCGTGAGCTCGCTCGTGTTGCCGAACCGCCACTGCGCGGGCGAGTGCACGAAGCCGGCCTCGACGTGACCGATCCGGTCGAACCGGATCGCGACCCGACCGACCGGTGCCTCCTTGTGCCGCGGCGGCGGCAGCTTGTCGAGCAGCAACCTGCGCGACTGCACTCGCAGCCGGCCCCCGCCACGCAGTCCGACGAGGACCTCGACGGCCGAGCGCCGCACGTCACCGGTGACCGGCCACGACACGACCTTCGCCGCGAGCCACGCGAGCCCCCATGCGACCAACGGCGTCGCCACGGACAGCACGGACTTCTCCCAGCTCGTCCCGGCGAGCAGGCCGACGAAGGCGACCGGCGCCGATGGCAGCAACGCGATGCGCGTCCACGCCGCCGTCATCCACCAGAGCACCACGAAGAGCAGCAGCGCCACCGGGACGGGCCAGAACCCGTTGAGGTCGGTGAACTTCTCCGCGAACTCGGCCGCGAAGTCGAACTCCTCCCGCCTGCCGGGCAGTGATCGCTGGAACAGGTACGACGACAGCGTCAGGTATCCGAACGGCACGCGGCGTAGCTGAGCAGGATCAACGGCACGGCAACGAGATACCGCAAGAACATCATGTGCAGGCCCCCAGGTCTGATCAGTGGACCAGGGTAAGGCGTGCGCGTCCTCTCGGCCCTGGTTCTCCGCCACCCGGTAGTGCGGTCAGCACGAGCCCGAACACCAGTCCGTTCAGTTCTTCCAGGCCCAGGTTCAGTTCTTTGGCCACGTGCGACGGTGTCGTGCCGTTCTCGCGGAGAACCCGGAACACCTTCGTGAGCAGCTTCGAGGTCTCCCGGCGCGTCATACCGCCCGGCACGAGGCTGTGGACGTTCGCCCACTTCGTGAACTGCTCCCTGTCCACGTGCCAGTGCCGGTGGTCGGTGCCGGGCAGTTGTCGCTGGGGCATCAGGAACTCGGCGGCGAACTCGTGCGGTTCGTCGTGCCCGAGGAGCACGGCGAGCTGGACCGCCGTGTCGAACCGGGCCTGCTCCGGCGTCGCCGACGGCGTGAGGAAGACGAACGGTGTTCCGTTGTGCCAGCAGGAAAAAGCCGCTTGCCCGGCGCAGTCGACCGGCAGCGAGAACACCCGCACACCGTGGGACTCCAGCAGCTGCACCATGTTGGGCGCCGGCCCGGTGGCGAGCCGCCACGCGTCGCGCGTGCCCTGCGGCGAGGTGCGCGGCGGCGGCAGGTCGGGCTGGGGGAGCACGAACAGCCGGTCCAGCCATCCGTTGAACTCGATCGCGAGCTGCGCCGCCGCCGTCGCCTGCGCGTCGTGCGGCGCGTTCTGCGGCCGCGGAGGCTCCGGCGCCGTCAAGAACTCGGCCGGGAAACCGAGCGCACCCGCCAGCGACTCGACCGCGGCGGCCTTGGGCCTGCGCTGACCTCGCTCGTACTCGTCGATGGCCCGCGCCGGCACGCCCGACTTCCGCGCCAGCTCGGCCGCGGTGAGTCCGCGCCGGGTGCGGGCGAGCGTGAGTCGCGAGGGCGTGAGCATGATCCGGTCATTGTCGCTGGTGGCGCGGCGGACTGCCAGGCGGGTCCTGGTGCGCCGGCCGGATCAGCGCGGCTCTGCTGTTCGGCGTAGTTTCGGGCGCGTGGCCCGGAGGGATCATGACCTGTGGCGGGACTCGATCGCGCGCAACGCCTGGTTCGGCGGCTGGCTGCTCGGCCTGCTGTTCCTGGGCCTTGCGGTCGTCGGCCTCATCCGGTGGCCGCACTGGGTGTGGGCGCCTCCGATCGCCTGCGCGCTGCTCGCGCTGGCCGCCGTCTACCGGCTGCGGCACCTCGGCGGGACGATCCGGCTCGGCCTGCTGACCCTCGTGCTGCTGGCAGGTGCCGGCGCACTGACGCACGTCGCCGTCGACGTCGCCAGGCCGGTGTTCTAACGGCGGAGCGCGATCGGGAAGTCCACCTCCTCAGGACCGTCCACATTGGGAGCCTTGAGCTGCGGGAACTCCATCGGCGGCAACGTGATCCGGTGCGCCCACCGCTCGATGACCTGGTTCTGCGGCGTCGGCTCCGGCTGCGACACCTCGCGCAACACCACGAGCCGGTCTTCGAGCTGCAGCGGGTACGTCACCAGGAACCACAACTTCAGCCCCTCGCTGCGCGCGCCCTCGAACAGCGCGAACTGGTCGTGGTCATTGTCCCGCATCATCGCCGCGAGGGCGGGCCCCTTCGCGTAATCGCTGCGCAACGGCGCCTCCAGCGACCCCGTGCCCCGGTTGCCCTGCAACGTGCCGAGCAGCACCGGACGTGACGGGTGCCGGATCAGCCCCGCGTTCCAGTGGTCGAGGCGCTGCCAGCCCTCGGCCGCCAGCAGCTGCCGCAGCGTGCCCACCCGGTGGATCCAGTCGAGCAGGCCCGGCGCGTTGGTCGGCCCGAACGGCGGCGAGGCGGCGCGCGCGTCGATGCCGGCGGCGATCGCCCGGTCCAGGACCGCGGTGCGCAGGCCCAGGTCGGCGAGCCTGTCGTCGGTGGTGGGGGTGAGCTTGCGGAAGGCGGCGTTGGTCATGGGCCGACGGTAGCGATGGGGTCTGACATTTCCGGGAAACTGCTGGTCGTGTACCGCTACGTCGATGCAGGCCCTGCTCCGCCCGCCACCTCCGAGGCCACCTCGAGGGTCATGCGCCGCACTCGCCGCGTCGGCACCGCGCCGGAACTGGCGGTCAGGCGAGCGCTGCACCGGCGGGGGCTGCGCTACCTCGTCGACGTCGCCCCGCCCGGCACCAACCGCCGCAGACGTGTCGACGTGCTGCTGCGCGGGCCGCGGATCGCGTTGTTCGTCGACGGTTGCTTCTGGCACTCGTGCCCGGAGCACGGTCAACTGCCGAAGGCGAACCGCGAGTGGTGGCGCGTGAAACTGCACGGAGTGGTCGTTCGCGACCGGGACACCGATGCCCAGCTCACGTCCGCAGGTTGGCTCGTCGTCCGCGTGTGGGAACACGAGGACCCGGGCGACGTCGCTGACCAGATCACCAGGCTCGTGGCCGGCAGCCGGGCCAAGACGTGAGAGTGCGGTGCCCCAGGTCAAGTCCAGGGCACCGCACCGGCGGCCTTTCTCCCGGTCAGGCCGCCACCGGCGTGAGCTGGTGCAGCACGTCCCGCTCACCCAGCCGCTCCTGGGCCCACTCGGCCACCGCCGCGTCCTGCGCGAACAGGACGATCTGCCGGTCCGCGGACAGTTGCAGCAGCAGGTCCAGCACGGCACGTGTACGGGCGTCGTCCGCCTGCACGGTGACGTCGTCCAGCAGCAGCGGGCAGGATTCGGTGGCGAGGTGCTGGGCGAGGGCCACGCGCAGCAGCAGGTAGATCTGTTCCGCGGTGCCGAGGGACAGGCGTGAGGCCTGGTGCCACGACTCGGAGGCCGCGCACACGCGCACGGTGAGTGTTGACGGGTCGACGGCGGCGTCCACGTAGCGGCCTTCGGTCACCGAGGGCAGCCACGTCCGGAGTGTGTTCTCCAGGGCCGGGGCGATGGTGCTGTGCACCTTCTCGCGGGCCGCGGTGAGGTAGCGGGAGGCGAGGCCGATGGCCTCCACCTCGGCGGTCACCTCGGTGAGGAACGCGCTGGCGGCCTGCACCGCCTCCTCGGCGTCCGGGACGCTCGGCAGGGCGCGGGCCAGTTCGGCGACGGTGGCCGCCAGGGAGTCCGCGGAGGCGGCCGAAGCCGGGTCCACCGGGTCGCAGGCCGCGTAGCGGGCGGCCGCTTCCAGCAGGGTGGCGTGGTGGGTCTGGGCGGCTGAGCGGGTGGCTTCCAGGTCGTCCAGGGTTCCTGCGGCGATCAAAGCTTGCAGTTCGGCCCAGGCCTTCTGCTCGTCCTCGGCTTCGCGCAGCAGGCGGTCCCAGCCTCGTTGCCACTCGGCGATCGCGCGCAGCAGGTCCTCCGGGCGCTCGCCGGTGCCGCCGATCGCGGTGACGGCTTCGCGCAGCAGAGCCAGGGCTCGGTCGTGCGCGGCGGTCGCCTCGGCGACGGTGGCCTCGGCCAGGCGGCGGTCCGCCAGGGTCTGGGACAGCTGGGGGCGCTGGGCCGCCATCGACGCCTGGCGGGCGCGCACCTTGCAGTCGGTCTCGTAGTCCACCAGCAGGTCGGGCACGGTCATCGCGGGGTCGATCTTGCCGCGTGCCGCGAGTTCCACGCGGATGGCCTTCTCGGTGCGGGCGACCTCGGACAGCAGGTCGGCGTGGTCGGCCTCCCACGCGGCGCGGTTGGCCAGGCGCCACAACGTTTCGCGGTCCGCGGGCACGCCCAGGGACGCGCACTCGGCCACCGCCTCGTCGTGCACGCGCGCGGCCTCCGCGGCCACCGCGCGCTGGCCTTCGGCCTCGGCCATGGTGCGGTCCGCGCTGAACAGCACGCCCCGCGCCTGGGTGGCGGCGGCCGCGCGTTCGGCGGCGAAGGTCACGGCGGTCTCGCGTTCATCGGCGTTGCCGCGGGACATCGCGCCGCCGACCCCGGCTACCAGCGCGGCGACGAGGACGCCGGCGGCGGCCAGTTGCTGGCCGGTCAGGAACAGCAGCAGGCCCACCAGGCTCGTGAGACAGCTCAACGCCAGCAAAGCGTTGCGCAGGAACGGGTTCGGCACCGCGATCTCCTGCACGTGCGCCGCCGCCACGTCCGCCTCGACCTGGGTGCGGGCCGCGCAGGCGGCTGCCTCGTCCTGGTACTGGCGGGCGTTGTCCACGTCGACCGACGCCGTGGTCAGGCGGGCACCGGCGGCCGGGTCCAGGCGCGTGGCGATGCCGCGCAGCACGGACGGTTCGGCGTTCGTCGGCGGCGAGGGCCGGCGTTCGTGGTGCGCGGCGGCGACGGCGGACGCGGTCGCGTAGGCCGAGGCCACGACGCGGAGTTCGTCGTCCAGCGCGGTCTCGCCGACGGGGAAGTCCGGCAGGGCCGCGAGTTCCGCTTCCAGCGCCGCCGCGGACGGGCCCGTCAGCACGCGTGGGGTCGGTGCGGCACGCCACGCGGCCAGCGCGCGGTTGACCAGGTGGGTCAGCTCCTCCTGTGCGGCGAGTCCGGACGGCGGCGAGTCGCCGAAGCGCTCCTGCAACTCGGCCAGCCGGGCCACCCTGGCGGAGATCGAGTCGAGCGACTCCGCGTGCTGCTGGACGGCCAGGCGGGCACGCGCGGCGGCGGCCGAACGGGCCTGCGCGCTCAGCTCCAGGTAGCGGGTGTGCTCGCGGCGAGCCGCGGCCAGATCGGTTTCGGCTTCGCGCAGGCGGTTCCGTGCGTTGCGCAACGTGTCCACGGGCGCGGTCAGCCGTTGCAACGCCTGCTCCACCGTGCCGTCCGTGCCCGCGGTGGCCGCCGCGCGGCGCAGGTGGTTCTGCAGGCCGTCCGCCGCGTCCAGCACGGTCAGCAGCTGCGCCTGGTCGACGCACGCGGTCGCGGCGAACGACATGCGGTCCAGCCCCACCCAGCGCGCGGCGTCCGGCGCCAGGTCGGCGTTCAGGTCGCGGTCCACCGAGACGACCTCGCCCGACTCCAGCGCCACCGTGGCCGCCACCCGCCAGGAGTCGCCCTGCCACGGACGGTGCCGCGCCGAGGGATCGCCGCACAAGGCCGCGCGGATCGCCGCGTGCCACGACGACTTCGCGGACTCGTTCGCGCCCGACACCACGGTGAGACCGGGCGCCAGCGACAAGCTGCGGTCGTGCAACGGCCCGAACGCGTGCGCTGTAATAGATTCGATCCTCATCGTTCCTCCAGCGCGCGCAGGCCGGCCGACAGCACGCGTCCGCGCAGGGCCACGTCGAGAGCGGGATCAGCGAGCACATCGCGCACGAACTGACCGCGCACGGTCCGTTCCGCGGCGACGGTGTCGAAGTCCAGCAACGGGAACGTCCTCTCGGCGTCGAGCCAGCCGAGCGACCGCGACGCCGACACGTCGAACACCTCGCGCGACACCGAACCGTCCTCGTGCACCGTGCACAGAACGGCTCCGCGCTCACCGGTCTCGCCCGGCGTCAGCGGATCGGGGTTGCCGGGGAACGTGTAGTCGGCGGCGTGCTCCGGGGTGTGCACGTGCCCGAGGAACGCGTGGTCCAGGCCGGTGATCGCGACGTCCTCGGGTGCGGAACCGTGGCACAGGGCCACGTTCACGCCGCTCCGGTTCACCGCGAACCCGTCCAGGACGTCCCGCGCCGGGCCGGGTCCGACGTTCGCGGCGCCCCACAGCGTGATGCCGTCGGCGAGCTCCACGGGTGTCATGGACTCCGACGAGAACACGTGCACGTTCGGCGTCCAGTCCACCTGCCGGTAGACCGACTGCGGCCCGTACCAGTCGTCGTTGCCCGGGGCCAGGAACACCGGCACCGGGCAGTCGAACGACGACCGCAGGAACTCCGCCGTCGAAGGGGAGCAGCGGTCGTGCTCGTACAGGTCGCCGGCGCAGAGCATCGCGTCCACGCCGGATTCCTCGGCGAGGTCGACGATGTGGCCCAGCGTGTCACGCAACGCTTGACGCCGCTCCGGGCCCGCGCAGGAAAAGCGCGTGTCCAGGTGCAGGTCCGCGAACAGCAGCAGTTTCACCAATGCCCTCAGGTGAGGTCGATGTTGCCGGACAGGGTCAGGGTCGGCCGGAGAGAGGCCGCGACCGAGGCGGTGTCGGAGTGCCAGCCGGTCAGCTCCGCGACGGTCGGGGTCAGCTCGTAGCCGTGGTGCCGGATCGCGCGGCTCAGCGCGTGCCACAGCTGGGAGGCGTCGTGCGCCACGTCGGCGTCCACATGGGACGGAAGACTGATCAGCAACGCGTGCACGGGCTGGTCGGTGTTCCCGGCCCCGCAGGCGCGGGCCACCGACCGTTCCACCGCGGTGCGCAACAGCTCGGCACAGCAACGGATCCGCACGCCGTCGAGCTGATCGGGGCGCGCCAGCAGGTTCGCCACGCAGGTCAGCCGGTCCTGGACATCGGAGGGGAGGCTCATCGCTGCAGCCACCCCGCGAGCAGCTCGGTGTCGCGGATCAGAACGTCCAAATCTCCGCTCTCGCCTCCGACCCGGCACGCCAGCAGCAAGTCCACCGCCCACGATCCGACGACCTCCTCCAGATGTGGCAACAGCTTCGGGGATTCCGTGAGGTCGTCGAGGACGGCCAGCGAGAGCTTCTGCCTGGTCGTCAGCGCGCATTCGAGCAGGCGCTCGACCTCGGCGTGCGGGACGCCGCGGCCGAGCCGTTCGCGGCGGAACCGGGCGTGCGCCGCCGCTTCCAGGGCCGTGCGGCAGCACGACGCCACGAGTTCGGCCCGCAACGCCTCCGGCAGGTCCTCGTCGACCCGCATCGCGCGGGCGTCGGCCAGGCAGCGGCCGACCGGGTCGTCGGACATCCGCACCTGCACGACGGAGTCCTCGCCGCGGCAGACCTCCCAGACCGTCGCCGGCAACCGCAGCCGCCGCAACGCCTCCACCAGCCGTTCGTCGTGCGTGAAGACCACGACCTGGCGGGTCAGCCCGACGTCGGCGAGCACCTGCGCGAGACCGTCCACCTTGGTCGGGTCCATCGCCTGCACCGGGTCGTCGATCATCACGAACCGGAACGGGCTCTCGTCCACCAACGCGCGCGGCAGGAACAACGCGAGCCCCAGCGAGTGCAGTTCGCCCTGGCTCATCACCGCGAGCGCCGAGTTCGAGACGCCGTCGACCGACACGTCCAGCTCGACGTTGCGGGTGCCGCCGAGCCGCACCGCGCCCAGGTCGACGTTGCTCTGCTGGCGCAACCGCTGCCAGATCCGCTGCGACTCCTTGGCGAACGGCGCGATCCGCTCGGACCGCAGCGTGGCCGCGGTCTTGCGGATCCAGTTCTCCGCCTCCGTCACGCCGGCGAGCACCTCGGCGTCCGCAAGCGCTTGCTGCGCCTGCGAATGCCACTCGAACAACGCGATCGCCATCGGCCGCCACACCAGGTCACGCCGGTCGATCTGGTCGCGCGCCACGGCCTTGAGCTGGTCCACGGCCTGGACGAGGTCCGCGTACCGGTCGAACGACTCCTGGCGCAGCCGCACCGGGTCGTCGATCGAGGCGCAGGCCTCCCACGCCTGCCAGGCCTGCAGCGCGGTCGTCGTGTCGAGCACGTCCTGCACCTCGGCCAGCACCTCGGGCACCGGCACGCACAACGCCCGCGTGGCGGCGACGGCCACGTCCAGGCGGTCGGCGGCCTCGTGCAGTTCGGCGGCGGCCCTCGCGAGGTGCTCGGCGCGTTCCTTGGCCTTCCCGAGCCACATCCCGTCGAGCCGGCCGAGATCGCACACCGGGCACGTCTGGCTGCCGCCCGACTCCTGCAGCTGGATCGCGAGGCGCAGGATCTCGCTGCACCGCAACGAGTCCTGCGCGTTGGCCGTGGCCACCGCGGTGACCGCGCCGAGCGCCAGGTCGAGCGTCTCGCGGACCCGCTCGACCTCGTCGTCGGGCGGCAGCGTCACGTCCACGATCTGGTGCAGCAGGTTCGTGCCGGTGCCGACGTCCGCGCCGAGCGCGAGGTCCGCGACGGCGTCGAGGTCGGGGGAGTCGCTGCCGAGCAGTGCGGCGGCGCGGCGGGCCCGTTCGTCCTGGGACGCCAGCAACTCCGCGCGCACGCGTTCCCGCCGGTCGTGAGGGCGGGCGACGACCTCGGCGAGACGTTTGCGGTGCTCGGCGAGCGCCTGTTGCGCTTCGGTGATCGCTTCCAGGCCCAGGAGGCGGTGCATCGCCTCGTAGAGGTCCTCGGGTTGCGCGTCGAGAACGGTCCCCAGCTCGCTGTAGGGCAGGAACGGCCGGTAGGTCTCCAGCGCTTCGTGCCACCTGCTGTCGTCGAACGGCTGGTCGTCCTGCGTCCACTCGCCCTGCGCCAGCTCGTCCTCCGGCGCCCACCGTCTTCGGATCGTCGTCCTGTCCGTCCGGGCACTCTGGAAGAGCTCCAGCTCGACGGCGGTGTCCCTCTGGTGCAGGTTGCGCCAGCCCTGCCGCCACACGTCGTGCCGTGCTCGGGTCCAGCGCGAGTTGTAGCCGGTCAGCGCCAGTTCGGCAGCCTCGGCGAAGCTCGACTTGCCCGAGCCGTTGCGTCCGGTGACGACGGTCAGTCCTGGACCCGGTGCCAGCGGCAGGCGCGTCTGGGGGCCGATGCCCCGGAAGCCCCGCACCCGGATCTCCGACACGAAGATCTCCTGGCCGGGGCCGTCGGTCCGCTGTCGCGGAGGCTCATCCCGCGAGGGCACACCGGCGAGAGCGCGCTCCAGCGCCGCGTCTCCCCGGCACGCCGCCAGCACCAGTTCTGCCGCACGTGGGGTGAGATCGTCTTTGGCCAGTCTCCCGGCCATCAGTTCGAGTAACCCGGCTTCACCCGCCACGGTCACATTTCCTCCAGCTGCCACCACTCGATAGGGCGGCAACTTAGGCACGAAAGGGGACCTACTGACGAGTACTCACACGATCGAGTGGTGTTACATAGGGTGACTAAAGTAGGCCGCCGTCGTTAAGGACCCCACACCTGCAGGCCCCTGATCACGAAGTAGGCGTCCGGCACATAGGTGCCGTGCTTCGGATAGGTGGTGAACTCGGCCTCGGTCGAGCAGTTCTCGCGCTGGTAGACGGTCGCGTCCCTGCTCAGGCGGTTGGCGAAGGACTTCCCGGTCACCGTGAGCGTGATGCACTCGCCGGGGTTCGCCGATTCCACGTCGAGGCGCTGGACGGTTCCCGTGTAGTCGGCACCCGACCACACGCAGAACTCCCCCTTGTCGCAGGTCTTGTCACTCTGCGCTACGGCGACCCCACTGGAGGCAACCGAACCCGCAGTGATCACCAGGGCGGCGATGATGCTCTTCGTCGACATGGGCGCACCTCCGTCCGGATGAGTGTGCGTCCGTTCGGATCAACGTGCCAGACGATCTTGAAGTGCTATGGCGTCGCGCGGGGCGTAGGCCTTGGCGTCGTTGTCGAAGTAGACGAACACGTCGCCCTGCTTCTGCCAGGCGCGGACCTTCTCGGCCCACTCGTCGAGGCCTTCGTCGGTGTAGCCGCTGACGTAGAGCTCGTCGTGGCCGTGCAGCCGGACGTAGACGAAGTCGCTCGTCACCTCTTCGATCAGCGGGTACTTGCCGGCCGCGTCCGCGACCACCAGCGCGATGTCGTGGCGCCGGAGCAGCTCGATGAACTCCGGTGTGTTGAAGCTGTCGTGGCGCACTTCCAGGGCGTAGCGCATCGGCCGTTCGGCGTCCGTGCTGGTGTGGGCCGGGTCGACGCGGTGGTCGTGGAGTTTCGCGACCTCGGCGGCCTCGGTGGTGGTGCGGGGGAGGCCCTCGAAGAAGCCGGTGAGCAGATCCGCGTCGAACTGCAACGTGGGCGGGAGCTGCCAGAGGATCGGGCCGAGCTTCGGGCCCAGGGCGAGGACTCCGGACGCGAGGTAGTTCGCGAGGAGCTCCTTGCCGTCCTTGAGGCGCTTCATGTGCGTGATGAAACGGCTGCCCTTGACGGAGAACACGAAGTCGTCCGGTGTGTCGGCGGCCCACTTCCGGTAGCTCGACGGGCGTTGCAGCGAGTAGAAGGAGCCGTTGATCTCCACCGAGCCGAGCTGCTCGCTCAGGTACGCCAGCTCGCGCTTCTGCGTGACACCCTTGGGGTAGAACACGCCGCGCCAAGGTGGGTAAACCCACCCCGAAGTGCCGATCCTGACCTCACCCATGTGGATATCGTGGCACGGTGGACGACTACCTACAGCGCATCGGTGCCTCTCGCACGTCGTCGTTGGCAGAGCTGCACGAACGGCACCTGCTGACCGTCCCGTTCGAGAACCTCTACACGCACATGGACACGCGGATCGTGCTGGAGATCCCGTGGCTCCACGACAAGATCGTGACGCAGCGGCGGGGCGGGTTCTGCTACGAGCTCAACGGGTTGTTCGCGGAGTTGTTGCGGCACTTGGGACACAGCGTCGACCTGCTCGCGGCCCGGACGGTGGGCGAGGACCAGCGGCTCGGGCCGCCGTTCGACCACCTGGCACTGCTCGTGGACGGAAAGTGGCTCGCCGACGTCGGGTTCGGGTCGTTCACGCTGCACCCGCTCGACTGGACCTCGCGCGAGGACCAGCACGACCCGTTCGGCGTGTTCCGGCTCGTGGACTCGGGCGACGACGTGGAGGTGCGGATGAACGGCAAGCCCAGCTACCGGCTCGAACGCCGGCCGCGTGACCTCGCCGAGTTCGTGCCGACCTGCTGGTGGCACCAGACCGCGCCGGAATCGCACTTCCGCGCCGGCCCGATGGCGTCGCTCGCGTTGCCGGCGGGCCGGATCACCGTGACGGACAAGAAGGTCGTGCGGACGGAGAACGGCCACAAGACCTCGACGGACGTCGAAGATCCCGCAGCCGCTCTCCTGGAGCACTTCGGGCTTCACTTCCGGCAGAGCAACGCGTCCGGGGTCCTGCGCCAGTTGTAGGCGACACCGGCGATGTGCTCGTCCTGCGCGCACTGGCCCTTGTAGTGCCCGTTGGCCCAGTCGCCGCCCTGGTCCGGCCGGTTGTCGCCGCGGTCGAACCAGAGGACGCGGCTGGTGGATCCAGCGGCGACCGGTGTGCAGACCAGTGTGAGGTTCGAGTAGCCGACGGCCGCGTTGTTGTTCGGGCACTGGAGCTTCGTGTAGCCGGAAGCCCAGTCGTTGGTCACGTGCTGCTCGTTGGTGACCCTGGTCGTGCTGCTCCACTGTGGACCACTGACGCACAGGCCGCGGTTACCGGTGTGGCTGATGCCGACGAGCTTTTCACTCTGCGGGCAGGACTCCTTGAGGAGCTGGTTCCACCGGGTCTCCTGCGGGACCTGCCCGGTGCGGCTCGGCGCGGTGACGAGACGGTTCCACGCGCCGGCCCGCCAGTCGTCACCGTCGTTGACGCCCATGCGGTTGCCCGCCGCGTCCCAGTGCAGCAACGCCCACCCGTTGCCACCGCGGTTGGTGTGGAAGCCGACCAGGGGCCAGTAGGCGAAGTCCGTGTCGTTGGCGATCAACTGGTTCACGAACCGCTCGAACCAGTCGCGCGCCACCGGGTTGTTCTCGCCCCGGCCGCCGACGCCGAACTCGCTGATCCACAGCGGCGCGGTGAAGTGCTTCTGCGCCTCGGTGATGAAGAAGGCCTGGCGCTGCAGGACGTTGACGTGCTCCTGCGGCGAGAGGTCCTGGTAACGAGGATCGGTCGTCTCGCCGATTCCCGTCGCGCCGCTGTGGTTCGGCCCCGTGTAGCCGTAGAAGTGGGCCGAGTAGACGAGCTTGGCGGGGTTGGCGAGCGTGTGGCTGAGGAAGCGCGCCGGCTCCAGCGTCGGCCGGCCGTGCGCGAAACCGTCGACGGGGATGCCCGTCCAGTTGATGCCCTCCACGATCACGAGCAGGTCGGGCGCTGTCTGCTGGAGACGGTCGGCGGCCTGCTGGGAGGCCTTGTGCCAGTCGTGGTCGTTGCCCCAGCCCCAGTTCGGGTCGTCCCAGACGTTGCGGCGCACCTCGTTGTAGAGGTCAGCTCCCACCACGCGCTTGTTCGCCTTGTAGCGGTCGGCCACGAACGCCCAGTCGTTGATCCACTGGTCGGTGCTCTGGCTGGTGTTCCACCGCTCGTTGCCGTCGACGCCGCAGCACCACCGCGAGGTCGTCGTGTGGTTGTTGAGGATGACGGCGAGGTTGTTGCGCGTCAGTTCGGCCACGACCGCGTCGTAGACCTCCAGCGGCCGCTTTCCGTTGAGCTGCGCGTCTTTCAGGCCGTTGACCGGGTTGGTGTCTTTGATCATCTGATTGGAGAACGGCAGCCTGACGCTGTTGACGCCGATCTCCTTGAAGCCGCTGATGATCGTGGCCATGGTCGCGCGGTCGAGACCGAGCGGGACCTGGTCGGCCTTCTCGCCGGAATGGTGGTTGGCGGGGTCGTTGATGTCGCCGGAGCCGGTGTAGGTGCCGCTCGCACCGTGCCAGTTGCCGGACTTGAGCTTGAAGCGGTCGCCGTGGGCGTCGACGATCCACCGGCCTCGGGTGCTGAGGGGGCCGGTCCAGGCCGCCTCCTCCGCGTGCGCTTGCACGGGAGCCACGAGACTCGCGGCCAGGAGCAGGGGAGCCAAGACGCGAATCGTTCTCATATCTGAGCAGGCTAGCGGTGCAACAGCTCCCGCAGAATCCCCGAGTCGTCCGCAGGGCGGATCGAGACGTTGGTCTTCAAGATCGAAATGTCGCGGGCAGCAGTTTCTTGGCGAGTTCCTGTGCGTTGTACGGCGCCGCGCCGTGCATCGTGTTGTCGAAGTAGACGTAGGTGTCGCGGTTCCACTCGTGGATCTTCCCGGCCCACTCGTCGAGCTGTTCGTCGTCGTAGGAGCTGATGTACAGCTCGTCGTGGCCGTGCAGGCGCAGATAGGCGAAGTCGGCGGTCACGGCCTCGATGCACGGGAACGTCGGTGCGTCCGACACGACGTGGGCGACGTTGTGCGCGTGGAGCAGGTCGAAGTAGGCGTCCGTGCGGAACGACTCGTGGCGCGGTTCGAACGCGTGCCGGCCTTGCGGGAGTGCGGCGAGGAAGTCCTGGATCGTCGCGCGGTCGAAGCGCAGTGACGGCGGCAGCTGCCAGAGGACCGGTCCCTGCTTCGGGCCCAGCGCGAGCGACTCGGTGAACGTCTTGAGCGGGTCCTCGATGTGCCGCAGGCGTTTGACGTGCGTGATCAGCTTTGGGCCCTTGACGGCGAAGACGAAGTCCGGCGGGGTCTCGGCGACCCACTTGCGGTAGTTCGACGCGGGCTGGAGGCGGTAGAAGGAGCTGTTGATCTCGATCGTGTCCATCTGGGCGGCCAGGTGACTGAGCCACAGCCGCTGAGGGACGCCGCGGTAGAAGCCGTCGCGCCACTCGGGGTAGCGCCAGCCCGACGTGCCGATGCTGATCACCCCGTCCGGGTAGCCCGGCGCCGCTGTAGCTACTCCGTAGCACTTTTCTGCATTTTGCGCTACGGTGGTGGCATGCAGCAGCTCAAAGCCATCGGCCAGCGTGAGCTCCGCAACGACAACGCGGAGATCATGCGGCGCGTCGAGGCGGGTGAGGGCTTCGTCGTCACCCGCAACAACAAGCCCGTCGCCCAGCTCCTGCCGTACCGGGAGGACGCCGTGACGCGGCCGCCCCTGGGGGATGTCCAGGTCCTGTTCGGCACGCTGCCCTCGGTCGACGCGGACCGGTGGGAGGCCGACCGCCGCGCGGCCGACGAGGTGTTCGGCGCGGACGACCCGCTGGACGACCCGTGGCAGAGCTGAGCTGTCTGCTCGACACGTGTGTGCTGATCAGGCTCGAGCGGGCGAATCTGGGCGAGTACGTGAACGCCCAGCCGTTCCTGAGCACCGTCACGATCGCGGAGCTCGCGTTCGGGCTCGACACCGAGGACCCGGTCGAGCGGTTCGCGCGCACGGAACGGTATTACGCGGCGCTGCAGACGTTCGAGGTGCTGCCGTTCGGCGTCGAGGAGGCCAAGGTCTACGGGCAGATGGCCTCGCTGGTGCGCCGGGCCGGCCGGAGCCCGCGCCCGCGGCGGATGGACCTGCAGATCGCGGCCACGGCGGCGGTCGCGGGCCTGCCCGTGCTGACGATGAACGTCAAGGACTTCAAGGACGTCGGGCGGCTCGTGGAGGTCGTGCCGATCCGTCAGGTCTGAGCGCTGTGGAAGAAGTACTGGCTGAGACCGACGGTGAACACGAGCATGCCGTAGAGCAGTGATCGCGACGAGTGCCACGGCGGCGAGGGTAGGTGGCGGAGATGAACTGCAACCGTCCGGCAAGCTCTAGGCTGCCCGCCATGATCTCTCCGGGGTTCACCTGTTCGTGCTGCGGCGAGGTGCACGAAGGCCTTCCGTCCGGTTACTCGATGGTCGCGCCCGTGTACTGGTCGCCGGACGTCGCCGGGAAGCCGGGCAGCTTCCTCGACGGGGAGCAGTGCGTGATCGAGAACGAGCACTTCTTCGTGCGCGGCCGCATCGTCCTGCCGGTGCGCGACGCCGACGAGGACTTCGAGTGGGGAGTGTGGGTGTCGCTCTCGCCGGCGAACTTCCTGCGCATGACCGAGGTCTTCGAAGACCCCGCCCGCGTGAACGAGCCGCCTTACTTCGGCTGGCTGTCGACGATCCTGCCCGGTTACGAGCCCACGACGCTCAACCTCAAGATCAACCTGCACACGCAGGAGGTCGGGGTGCGGCCGTTGGTCGAGGTCGAGCCCACCGCTCACCCGCTCGCCGTGGAACAGCGCGAGGGCATCACGGTCGCGCGGGTGCAGGAGTTCGCGGAGATCGCTCTGCACCAGTGAGGAACGCCCGGACCCGTTCCAGGTGGTCCACGCCGATGCCCTTGCGCGGGTCGACCGGCACCAGCAGCGTGTCCGGCCTGCTCGCCGCCCATTCCTGGTCGCGTGGCTGGAACTCGTCGTCCAGCCACGCGATCGGACGCGTTCGCGCCCACTCGGTGATCGCCGGAACCTTGCCGTGGTGGCCGTCGGCATGATCGGAGCCGCGGCCGCCGAAGTCGATCCACTCCAGCTCGGGCAGTCCGATGCGCGGCCCGATGAACTCGTTCGCCTCGTGCTCCCAGGTCGTCGCCCACACCAGGTCCGCACTGGTCGCGGCGGCGAGCGAGAGCAGCCACGGGCCGTGTGACGGGTCCAGCCACACGCGCAGAGGGCGGAAGAAGCCGTACGGACGGATTCGATGTGTGGTGTAGCCGGCCGGACGCCGGGTCGGCTTCGCCAGGTACGGGTTCAGCGGGCCGTCGACGTCCAGCAGGATCGCCGGACGCAAGAACATGACCTGATCGAAACATCCCAACGGCTAATGATCCCGCGATTCATCCCGATACGTGACACATGACTGTCACGGACATCGCGTCGTGGGGTACGGCGGACCACGTGCGAGCCGCGCTCGAACGCCACCTCGAAGGCGCGCTGGTAGAAGTTCCCGGAGACGACGACGCACCCCGCTGGGCGTTCAGCGAGGCGTTGCGCAGGTCGTTGATGCTGCGCCAGACGCACCCGTTCGACACCGTCGCCATCGGCCTGCCCGACCTGCTGCGCTACCGGGAACTGGTGGCCGGCTCCGAGGTGACGCTGCGCGCGACGAACATTGACGCCTACTTCATCCGCGAGGACGGGTCGGCCGAGCTCCACCAGCCGGAGATGGCACCGGAGGCCTAGGACCCCGCTCCTGGCGGTCCAACGACAGAGGCGCCCTCCACCAGCGGTGGAAGGCGCCCCTGAACGTCGCGGCGATCAGGCGGGCACGGAGGCCACACCCGGTGCCAGGAAACGCTTACCGGTCACCTTCTCCGAGATGCCGGTGCGGTCCAGGTACGGCGTGATGCCGCCCAGCCAGAACGGCCACCCGGCGCCCAGGAGCATGCACAGGTCGATGTCCTGCGCCTCCGCGACCACGCCCTCGTCGAGCATGATCCGGATCTCCTCGGCCAGCGCCTCGAGCGCGCGCGTCTTGACCTCGTCACCGGTGAGGGGCGAGTCGCCGAACTCCCACAGCGCCTGGACCTCGGGGTCGACGGTCTGCTTGCCCGTGGAGTCCCACTGCCAGACCGCGCCCTTGCCGGCGGCGACGAACTTCTTCATGTTCTCCGACACCGCGAAGCGGTCCGGGAACGCGCCGTGCATCGTCTCCGACACGTGCAGCGCGACGGCGGAACCGACGAGCTGCAGCAGGATCATCGGCGACATCGGCAGGCCGAGCGGCTCGGTGGCCTTGTCGGCGACCTCGAACGACGTGCCCTCGTCGACCGACTTGATGACCTCGCCCATGAAGCGGGTCAGCAGGCGGTTCACGACGAACGCGGGCGCGTCCTTCACGAGCACCGAGGACTTCTTGAGCTGCTTGCCGATCGAGAACGCCGTCGCGAGCGTGGCGTCGTCGGTCTGCTCGGCGCGCACGATCTCCAGCAGCGGCATGACCGCGACCGGGTTGAAGAAGTGGAAGCCCACGACCCGCTCGGGGTGCTTGAGCTTCGACGCCATGTCCGTGATGGACAGCGACGACGTGTTCGTGGCGAGGATCGCCTCGGCGGAGACGTGCTCCTCGACCTCGGCGAACACCTGCTGCTTCACGGCGAGGTCCTCGAACACGGCCTCGATCACGAAGTCGGCGTCGGAGAACGCGGACTTGTCGAGCGAACCCGACACCAGCGCCTTCAGCCGGTTCGCCTCGTCGGGCGAGATCCGCTTCTTGCCCGCCAGCTTGTCGATCTCGCTGTGGACGTAGCCGACGCCCTTGTCCACGCGCGCCTGGTCGATGTCGGTCAGCACGACCGGCACGTGCAGGCGGCGGATGAACAGCAGCGCCATCTGCGAGGCCATCAGGCCCGCGCCGACGACACCGACCTTGGTGACCTTGCGCGCCAGCGACTTGTCCGGCGCGCCGGCCGGACGCTTCGCGCGCTTCTGCACCAGGTTGAACGAGTACAGGCCCGCGCGCAGCTCGTCGCTCATGACGAGGTCCGCGAGGCCCTCGGTCTCGGCGGCGTAGCCCTTCTCCAGGTCGTTCTCGCGCGCCAGCTCCAGCAGCTCCAGCGCCTTCAACGCGCCGGGCGCCGCGCCCTTGGTCTTGCCGTGCACGATGCCCTTGGCGCGCGCGACGGCGGCGTCCCACGCGTCACCGCGGTCGATCTCCTTGCGGGGCACGGAGATCTCGCCGCGCACGACGCCGGACAGCCACAGCAGCGACTGCTCCAGGTAGTCGGCGGAGTCGAACAGCACGTCCGCGATGCCCAGCGCGAGAGCTTCCTTCGGCTTGAGCATCTTGTTCTGGTTCAGCGCGTTCTCGAAGATCACCGTCACGGCGTCGTTGGCGCCGATCAGGTTCGGCAGCAGCTGCGTGCCGCCCCAGCCCGGGAACAGGCCCAGGAACACCTCGGGCAGCGCGATCGCGGCCGCGTTCGACGCCAGCGTGCGGTAGTGGC
Organism: Lentzea sp. NPDC051208; assembly: GCF_040682435.1. Classification (NCBI taxonomy): domain Bacteria; kingdom Bacillati; phylum Actinomycetota; class Actinomycetes; order Pseudonocardiales; family Pseudonocardiaceae; genus Lentzea; species Lentzea sp. NPDC051208. The sequence continues at coordinate 21,938 of NZ_JBFBAW010000004.1, forward strand.
ACGACAGCGCGAGCTCCAGGCCGCCACCCATGACCGCGCCGTTGACGAAGGCGAAGGTCGGGATGTCCGAGTCGGTGAACTTCTTGAAGACCTCGTGGCCCAGCTGACCGATCGTGACGCCCTGCGAGCGGTCCGTGGCCTGCTCGACGGCGGTCAGGTCCGCGCCGACGGCGAAGATGAACGGCTTGCCGGTCACCGCGATCGCGGCGGGCGAGGCGGCGTAGGCCTCGTCGAACGCCGCGCCGAGCGAGACGAGCGACTGCGGGCCGAACGTCGACGGGCGGGTGTGGTCCAGGCCGTTGTCGATCGTGATGAACGCGACCGGCTTGTCGAGGCCGGGCACGCTGATCAGACGCGTCTTGGCGTGGGTGACGACCTCGTCGGGGAAGATCGCCTTTGCTTCCTCAGCGGTGATGGTCACTTGCCACTCCAGTTCGGGTTCTCCCAGATGACGGTCCCGCCCATGCCGATGCCGATGCACATGGTGGTGAGGCCGTAGCGCACGTCCGGACGCTCGGCGAACTGACGCGACAGCTGCGTCATGAGGCGCACGCCAGAAGAAGCGAGCGGGTGGCCGGTCGCGATCGCGCCGCCCCACTGGTTCACGCGGGGGTCGTCGTCGGCGATGCCGAAGTGGTCGAGGAACGCGAGCACCTGGATGGCGAACGCCTCGTTGACCTCGAACAGGCCGATGTCCTCAATGGACAGACCGGCGCGCTCGAGAGCCTTCTCGGTGGCCGGGACCGGGCCGATGCCCATGACCTCGGGCTCGACGCCCAGGAAGGAGTAGCCGACCATCCGCATGCCGACGGGAAGGCCGAGTTCGCGCGCGGTCTCCTCCTCGGCGAGGATGCAGCCGGTCGCGCCGTCGTTCAGACCGGCCGCGTTGCCCGCGGTGATCCGGCCGTGCGGGCGGAACGGCGTCTTGAGCTTCGCCAGGTCCTCGACCGTGGTGCCCGGACGCGGCGGCTCGTCGGCCGTCGCGAGGCCCCAGCCGTTCTCCGCGGAGCGGGTCGCGACGGGTACGAGCTCCGGGCCGATCTTGCCGTTCTTGATCGCGTCGGCGTACTTGGCCTGGGAAGCGGCCGCGTAGGCGTCGGTGCGGTCCTTGGTGATGTGCGGGAACCGGTCGTGCAGGTTCTCGGCGGTCTGGCCCATCACGAGCGCGCTGGTGTCGACGATCTTGTCCGACAGGAAGCGCGGGTTCGGGTCGACGCCCTCGCCCATCGGGTGGCGGCCCATGTGCTCGACACCGCCCGCGATGGCGACGTCGTAGGCGCCGAACGCGATGCCGCTCGCGGCCGTGGTCACGGCGGTCATCGCGCCCGCGCACATGCGGTCGATCGAGTAGCCGGGGACCGACTTCGGCAGGCCCGCGAGCAGTGCGGCGGTGCGGCCGAGCGTGAGGCCCTGGTCGCCGATCTGCGTGGTCGCGGCGATGGCGACCTCGTCGACCCGCTCCGGCGGCAGCTCGGGGTGCCTGCGCAGCAGCTCACGGATGACCTTCACGATGAGGTCGTCTGCACGGGTCTCGGCGAAAATCCCCTTGGGGCCGGCCTTGCCGAACGGCGTGCGGACGCCGTCGACGAAGACCACGTTCCGAACGCGTGCCGGCGCTGCTGGTGCGGCCACGGCGTCTCCTCCACTTGTGGTGACAACTCTGTCCACTCCGGTGGGGCTGCGCGACATCCCTACCGGTCGGTAACGCCAACTCTAACCCTAGTTACTGGTGAGTAACCACAGCGGCACCCCTGTTCTTTGTGTCACACACCTTGCGCACGATCAGGAACAGCGGCAACCCGACGGGCGCCAGCAGGATCGTGATCACCAGAACGGGTGCCATGACCAGCGGGTGGACGTCGAGCCGTCGCCCTTCGAGGTACATCCAGCGCCCGACGAACAGGTCCCACGCGAGCATGTGCGCCCACACCAGCGCCGCGCCGGTCGGCGTGCTCATGAACTCGGCCAGCGCGCCGATCTCGGGACTCGTGACCAGCGGCAGCAGCTCCGGCAGCACGGGGATCATCAGCACGACGTAGATCACGACCGGCGGCAGCACGATCAAGTGGGACTCGGCGATCCGCCGCGTCCACGTCCACTTCGGGGCCAGGATCATGAGCGCCCAGAACGGCGCGATCAGCAGGAACGTCAGGTCGAACAGGATGGCGGTCATGCGTTCACAAGCTCCTTCTTCGGTGCACGCGCCCACATCACGCCGAGTGCGGTCGCGCCGATGATCCCGGCGAGTGCCAGCAACGTCGTGCCGTCGGGCTGGAGCAGGGCCTGGCCGCGCAACGCCTGCCAGGTCACGAGCAGGAAGATCCCCAGGAACGACCCGCTGGCGACCCACGCGAGCTTCGCGTTGGCGCGGTCGCCCAGAAGCGCGATGAGCACCGGCAACACCTGCAGCGCGTGCATGCCCACGAAGTGCCCGACCCTCAGGTCACCGTGCTCGGTGCTCCACCCGGTGATCGCCATGTAGGCACCGCCGTCGGGCGCGCCGATCGTGTGCGAGCCGAGAGTGCCGCCGTCGAGGGCCTGGCCGGGCTTCGGCTGCGTCATCAGGAAACCGACGCCGAGCCCCAGGAACGAGATGACGAGCCCGAGCCGGATCGACCACGACAGGGCCTCGTTCTCGATCTTCGTGCGCCACAGCAGGATCGCGACGATCGCGTGCGTCACCCACAGCACGACGATCGTCGCGCCCATGATCGAGAACAACGCCCCGTCGAGCGGGGTCTCGAAGTTGAAGTGACTGCGCTTGCCGCGCACGACCTGGCCGACGATGACGACCATCTCCAGCGCCCCGGCCGCGGCCAGAACGGTGCCGGCCCACCAGCCGACGCGCTGGAACCTCTTCAGGTACGTGAGCAGCCACGCCAGCGTGAAGGCGTAGAGCGCCAGCGACACGGCGAACTTGAACGGCTTGAGCCAGATCGGCGAGTTGACCATCATCCGCTCGTCGAACAGCAGCCCGAGGAGCGAGATCGGGATCAGAAGCACCATCGACCAGCCGAAGAGGACTAACGGGCGGTGCCACGTGCGAAGCATCTCTCTTTACCCCCTGAATGGATAGCGACACTCTCTACTATCCGGAAGCTACACTATCCATATGCGTGTTGGCGAGCTTTCCAAGAGAAGCGGCGTCGCGGTGCCGACGATCAAGTACTACCTGCGCGAGGGACTGCTGCCCGCCGGCGTGCTGACCAGCCCCAACCAGGCCCACTACGACGACGAGCACCTGCGCCGGCTCCGCCTGGTCCGCGCGCTCGTCGACGTGGGCGGCCTGTCCATCGCCTCCGTGCGCGAGGTGCTCTCCGCCATCGACACCCGCGACGAGTCACTGCACAAAAAACTCGGCTCCGTCCAGGAGGCCATCAGCCAGCCGGGTGCGGCCGAGCTCGACCCGCTGGCGATCGCGGACGTCCAGGCGTTCTTCGCGAGGCACGGTCAGTCCGAGTGCATCGACGTCACCGAGTCCAACGTGACCCACATGCTCGCGGCCGCCCTGTCCTCGGCCCGGTCAGTCGGGCACGGCCACTTCCGCGACCTCCTCGACGCCTACTTCGAGGGGTTGAAGATCATCGCGCAGGCCGACCTCGAGTACGTCGTCCGGCACACGTCGCCCGACGACGTCATTGAGGCGATGGTCGTCGGCACGCTCATCGGTGACACCGTCATCAAGGCCTTGCGGCGGCTCGCGCATGCCCAGGTGTCTAGCGAGGTGTTGGGCGACGGGCCTGCCCAGAACTGATATATCGCGCAATATATTAGTTTGCGCGGCTGTGACCTGCTGATTAGCAATGACTTTTTGGACTTCGTCCGCAAAAGACTCGTTGCAAAGGGTCTGGGGAGCAGGGGAGTTCGGCCGGACGGAGTGAAAGAGCGGGCGTCCTGCCGGGTGTGCCTTACGAAGATCAGCGAATCGCCGTCTTCGAGGTTTCGCGCGGCATCCTCGACGTGCCCCACGACGAGGTGGCGCAACTGGCTCAGCGGCTCGGTGAGTGCAGGGCCGACTGATATAGGCCGATATATCAGTTCAGCACTGCCTGTGACCTGCTGCTTAGCAATGACTCTTTGGACTTCGTCCGCAAATGAGCCATTGCAAGGGCGGGTCAGTGGAGGTGGAGGAGCCAGCGGGTCTCGCCGTCGTGGACCTCGTCGGTGGCGGTGAGGCCAGCGGACTCGGCTACTGCGGCGGACGCGTGGTGGTCGGGGTGGATGTGCGCGATCACGGTGCGGACGGGCTGCGTGGCCAGCCAGGTGACGAGGCCGCGGGCTGCTTCGCGGGCGATGCCGCGGCCCTGCCACGGCGTGCCGACGACCCAGGCGATCTCGGCTGACCCGTCGGCGTGGGTGATCGTCGCCTGGACGGTGCCGGTCAGGCGGTCTTCGTCGCGGAGCCGGATCACCCAGTTCAGCCACCGCACGGCCGGGTCGGGGGAGTCCTCGGCCAGTCGCCGGTACCGGGCGAGCAGTGCTTCCGGGGAAAGCGGGGTGCCGCCAGTGAACGCGTGCAGCGCCGGGTCTGCCAGCACCTCGGCCATCTCGGCGGCGTGTTCGGCTCGCAGCGGGAGCAGGTCCAGGCGGGCGGTGCTGATCATCGCTGGTGGCGGTGCAGGAAGGCTGCTGCCAGGTCGTCGGTGAAGGTGCGGGGGACGGGGGAGCCGGTGACCAGGACGCGGTAGTAGATCGGGCCCACCAGGTGGTCGAGTGCCGCCTCGACGTCCAGGTCGGCGGGGAGGTCGCCGCGTTCGATCGCGCGGTGCAGGGGGAGGCGGTCGCGTTCGCGTTGGTGGCTCAGGTGGTCGTCGCGCAGGCGGGCGGCCAGGTGCGGGTCGTGCTGGGCCTGGCCCGTGAGGGCGCGGAAGACCGCGCCTGGGTCTGTGGTGGTGAGGAACTCGGCCAGGGTCGCCAGGTGGGTGCGCAGGTCGGTGCCCAGGTCGCCGGTGTCCGGTGGGGTGAGGTGTTCGGCCATGTCCTCGGTGAACGCCTCCAGCAGCACGTCGACCTTGGACGGCCACCAGCGGTAGATCGTCTGCTTCGCGACGCCCGCGCGTGCGGCGATGCCTTCGATCGTCACGCCGGCGAATCCCCGTTCGGCCAGCAGGTCGTCGGCGGCCTCCAGGACGGCCTGCCTGGCTTCCTCGCTGCGGCCGTGCCGGTTTCCGCGATGCGCGGTGTTGCTCCCCATCGTCACCTCCAGGGGGCGTACTTTAGCCAGGGCTAGGCTAGACGCAACGTTGCGTCTACTCTGGCTGCCATGACCATCACCTTGCACGAGACGCGGGTTCGTTCGGTGCTCGACCGGCTCTTCGGCGCGGCTGGCGCGGACGACAACTTCGACGCGCCGCGGGACGTGGTGCGCACGGGTAGTGCGCAGGAACGCGCTGATGCGCTGGCCGGGGTCTACATGCCGATCTCGGCCCGCGGTGGGGAGCTTCTGTACGGGCTGGTGAGGTCGGGCCGGCCGGAGACCGTCGTCGAGTTCGGCACGTCGTTCGGGATCTCGACGCTCTACCTGGCGGCGGCCGTCGCGGACAACGGGCGCGGGCACGTCTACGGGACGGAGATGTCCGCAGTGAAGGTCGCCGCGGCGAGGAAGAACCTCGACGAGGCGGGGCTCGGTGGGGTCGTGACGATCCTGCCCGGCGACGCCCGGCAAACGGGTACGTCAGCGTCGCGTTCCCCGTCGAGGACGGCATGGAGATCAGCTGCCGTGCGTGAGCGGATCACGCACGGCAGCTGATCTGTCGGATGTCAGTCGGAGTCGGACGGCGTCGGTGCTGTCGCTGTCAGCGCCTTGGAGAGGGCGTCCAGGGTCAGCTCGATCTGCCACGACCTGGCGCCTCCGTCGCGCAGCACGGTGGCCACGGACTCGGGGGAGAGGTCGGCCGGCGGTTGCCAGCAGGTGCGGCGCACGAGGTCGGGCAGCAGCAGGTTCTCCACCGGGAGGGTGTTCGCCTCGGCGATGGTCGCCAGTGCCGCTCGGGTCGCGGCCAGGCGGGCCGCGGCGTCCGGGTCCTTGTCCGCCCAGCGGTTGGGCGGGGGCGGGCCGTCGTGCTGGCCCGCGGGCTCCGGGAGCTCCGACTTCGCCAGAGCGCCTGCCTTGCGCAGGGCGTTCATCCAGACGCCGGACATGCGGCGCTGGGCTCGGCCTCGGAACACCGGCAGGGCGAGCAGCTCCGCCTCGTTGGCCGGGTTGCGGGCGGCCGCCTCCATCAGCGCGGAGTCCGGGAGGACTCGGCCGGGGGCGATGTCACGTTCACGGGCCACGGTGTCGCGGGCTTCCCACAGCGCACGCACGAGGGCCAGTTGCCGCTGGTTGCGCACGCGGTGGATACCGGACGTGCGTCGCCAGGGGTCGGTGCGGGGGCGCGGCAATGGCGCCGTGCGCACCGCCTCGAACTCCTCGAGCGCCCAGGCGAGTTTGCCCTGGCGCTCCAGTTCGGCTTCGAGAACGTCGCGCAGCTGCACGAGCAGCTCCACGTCGAGAGCGGCATACGTCAGCCAATCGGCAGGAAGGGGCCGGCGCGACCAGTCGGCCGCGCCGTGCCCCTTCTCGAGCCTGTAACCAAGTAGCCGTTCCACCAGCGTGCCCAGTGCGACACGGTCGAACCCAGCCAGCCTGCCCGCCAGCTCGGTGTCGAACAGCACGCCGGGTCGGAGCCCGAGTTCGGCGAGGCACGGCAGGTCCTGAGACGCCGCGTGCAACACCCACTCAGTGCCCTCGAGCGCCTCCACCAGGGGGTCTAGCCGTCCGCCCAAGGCGATCGGGTCGACCAACCAGGTGCCGGCGCCTTCCCGGCGCAGTTGCACCAGATAGGCACGCTGTGAGTAGCGGTAGCCCGAGGCTCGCTCGGTGTCCACCGCGACCGGGCCCTTCGCCCCGGCGAGCGCGTCAGCGGCTCGCCGGAGCGCAGCTGGATCGGCGACCACGGGCGGGACCCCATCAGCAGGTTCCGTCAGCGGTACCGGTTCTGGTCCGGTTGGTGCGGTTGGCTCGTCGGCGGGTACATCCACAGCGGATGACCCTACGACGATCGCACCACTCACAGGTGTTCTCGGCCGGTTCAGTGCTTCAAACCGGTATCTAACGGATCACGCCGGCACGCATGGCCAGCGCGACCATCTGAGCGCGATCTCCTGTGCCCAGCTTCCGGCCGATCCGCGACAGGTGAGACTTCACCGTCAACGCGGACAAGCTCAGAGCCTCGCCGATCTCCTTGTTGCTCTGGCCATCGGCGACCAGCTGGAGCACCTCGACCTCACGCGCGGAGAGTTCCCGCGGCGTGTTGTCCGTGCCCGGCACCCGAGTACCCGCTGCGAGTACTGGTGCCACGCTCGGATCTGCGTAAACGCCACCATCGAGAACCCTGCGCACCCCGTCGGTGACCACCATCGGAGAGGCGGACTTCAGGAGGTACGCCTGGGCGCCCGCCTGGAAGGCCGACCTGACCGCGTAGGGGTCGTCGGAGGATGCGAGGACCACGATGCGGGGCCAGCCCTGGGCACGGAGTTCCGTGACCAGGTCGATGCCGGTGCCATCCGGCAGACCCAGATCGAGGATCGCGAGGTCGCAAGGACCGGTTGCAAGTGCCCGCGCCCGAGCCTCTGCCACCGATGCGGCCTCATGCACTGTCCCGGCTCCCATTTGTGTGAGCCGAGCTGATATCGCCTCCCTCAGCAGTGGGTGGTCGTCGACCACCAGCACTGAAAAAAGCTCTTCCCGCGGGTGCGGGACCATGTTCGCCGGCAACGAGCCGGCTGGCGTGGTACGAACGGCCTGACCTAAGCCGACGGCAGCCACGTCACTACCTCCCTGGAGTCGGTCGTGCCCCCCGACCGGCACCGGAGACTTTCGTCCAATCAGCCGCGCCACTGATCGACCGAAAGTGGTGTCGTCTGGGGCAGCGTAGCCGCCCATGCGGGTCTACGGGACGATCAATCGGGTATCTATCCCTATTGAGTTGTGACAGATGGCCCCACGTGTCACACGATTGGATGACAACTAGATAGGGGGTGTAACGCGAGCCCCTCTCAGAACGACATCTTGGAGTTGGTTGTGCCTAGCAGTTCCGGTCTCGAACGAGCGCGGGCGTTGCTGCAGCGTTTCCCCCTCGTCGACGGCCACAACGACCTCCCGTGGGCTCTGCGCGAGTTCGGCGACGGAACGGGCGAGGACGTCTACACGACCGCCGCGAAGATCGATCTCACGGAACGTCATCCCAGCCTGCACACGGATCTCGTGAAAATGCGCGAGGGCGGACTGGGGATGCAGTTCTGGTCCGTCTGGATTCCCGGCAGGCTCGCGGGCGACGGAGCCGTCACCGCCGTGCTGGAACAGGTCGAACTGGTCTACGAGCTGGCGGAGCGCTACTCCGATCACCTCGGCATCGCGACGACCGCCGCGGAAGCCGAAAAAGTTTTCGCCACCGGGCGTGTCGCCTCCCTCCTCGGAGCCGAGGGCGGCCACTCCATCAACTCTTCACTCGGCGTCCTGCGGGCGTTGCGCCGCCTCGGCGTCCGGTACATGACGCTGACCCACAACGACAACACCCCGTGGGCCGACAGTGCGACTGACCAGCCAGAACACGGCGGGCTCACCGAGTTCGGCCGCGACGTCGTGCGCGAGATGAACCGCATCGGCATGCTCGTCGACCTGAGCCACGTCGCGCCCAGCACGATGCACGCCGCGCTCGACACGAGCGTCAAGCCCGTCATCTTCAGCCACTCGTCGTGCCGCCACGTCGCGGACCACCCGCGCAACATCCCGGACGACGTCCTTACCAAGTTGAAGGCAAACGGCGGTGTGGCCATGATCACATTCGTGCCGGACTTCGTCTCACCTCGTGTCGCTGAATGGGACGCAGCCCTTCGTGAGGCCATGACGGCCGCCGGCGCGAACCACGCCGACATGGGGGAGCGCAAGGCGTTCGGCGAGAAGTGGATCGTCGAGCACCCGAAGCCGGCCGCCACGCTCGACGACGTCGTCCTGCACCTCGACCACGCCCGTGAGGTCGTCGGTGTCGACCACCTCGGCATCGGCGGCGACTACGACGGCGTCCAGGCGCTGCCGCAGGGCCTGGAGGACGTCTCCACCTACCCGAGCCTCTTCGGCGCGCTGCTCGACAGGGGCTGGTCCGAGGACGACTGCGCCAAGCTCGCGGGCGCGAACGTCCTCCGGGTCCTGCGGGAGGCGGACACGCCCTAGGGCTGGCGCTGCCCGAAGAGGGTGACGCCGACCGGCGGCAGCCCCACGGCCGTCGCCATCAGCTCGTAGAACGCGGTGCCGTGCTCGGCGAGTTCTCCGTCGAGCGCGGTCCACGACGCGCGCAGCTCCAGATCGTCGGTGCGCGCGGGACCCGCGATGTCGCCGAACCGGGCCGACGACGTCTGCGTCACGGTGCCGCCCAGCGCGGTGAACCCGGCCCCGGACTGCTCCAGCGCCTCGGTCAGCCACGACCACCCGACCTCGGGCAGCAGGGGATCGGACGCCAGCTCGTGGTCCAGTTCGACGCGGACGTACGCCACGACGCGAAGGACACCGCCCCACGCCTCGTCGCCGTCCGGATCGTGCAGCAGCACGAGCCTTCCGGTCGACAGTTCGTCCGACGGGCCGGTGACCTCAGCCGTCAGCGCGTACGCCCACGGAGCGAGCCGCTGCGGTGGGCGAACTTCGGTGAGTTCGATCTCGGGCCTGTGGCGAACCGACTTGAGCGTCCCCACCGCCCGGCGGAAGATTTCCGGCTCGGTCACACAACTGACTGTATGCCTCGCAATCCGGCCGAGTGATGGCGGCACGCCGGGACGTGGGACCATGAAAGAGATATGAGCACTCAAGTCCCCCTCCTCGTGGCCGCTCGTGGCGGCACCCCGTCGCACACCCCTGTCTGGTTCATGAGGCAGGCGGGACGGTCGCTGCCCGAGTACCGGGCGCTCCGCCAGGGCACCGCGATGCTCGACGCGTGCATGGACCCGGAGATGGTCTGCGAGATCACCATGCAGCCCGTCCGGCGGCACGGGGTCGACGGCGCGATCCTCTTCTCCGACATCGTCGTGCCGCTCAAGGCCGCCGGTGTCGACCTCGACATCGTCGCGGGCACCGGTCCCGTGGTCGCGAACCCGGTCAGGACGCTCGCCGACGTGGAGGCTCTTCCCGAGCTGCACGCCGAGCAGGTCCAGCCGGTCGCGGACGCGATCGGGTTGCTGCTCAAGGAACTCCCGCAGGAAGTCGCCCTGATCGGGTTCGCGGGAGCGCCGTTCACGCTGGCCTCCTACCTCGTCGAGGGCGGGCCGAGCAAGAACCACGAGCGCACCAAGGCGCTCATGCACGGCAACCCGGAGCTGTGGCACGCGCTGCTCGCCAAGATCGCAGGCGTCACGACGGCGTTCCTGCACGCGCAGCTCGACGCGGGCGTCCAGGCCGTGCAGCTGTTCGACTCGTGGGCGGGCGCGCTGTCCGAGCGCGACTACCGCGAGTTCGTTCTGCCGCACTCGAAGCGCGTCCTGGAGACGATCACCACCGTCCCGCGGATCCACTTCGGCGTCGGCACCGGCGAGCTGCTGCCCGCGATGCGCGAGGCCGGCGCGGATGTCGTCGGCGTCGACTGGCGCATCCCCCTGGACGTCGCCGTGCAGCGCCTCGAGCAGGCGAACCCCGAGTTGCCGAAGCCGGTCGTGCAGGGCAACCTCGACCCTGCGCTGTTCTTCGCGGGCTTCGAGGCCGTCGAACGCGAGGTGCGCCGCATCCACGCCGAGGGCAAGGCCGCCGCGGGCCACATCTTCAACCTCGGCCACGGCGTGCTGCCCGACACCGATCCGGAGATCATCACCCGGACCGTCGAACTGATCCACAGCTTGTAATGCACGCAAGGGCGCCGCACGTCGCAGTCGTCGGGGGAGGCATCTCCGGTCTGGCCGCCGCACACCGGCTGAGGATGCTGCTCGGACCCGCCGCGCGGATCACGGTGATCGAGCAGTCCGACCGGCTCGGCGGCAAGCTGCGCACGACCGAACTCGCGGGTGTGCGGTTCGACGTGGGCGCGGAGGCGTTCCTGCACCGCAAGCCCGAGGCGCAGGAGCTGATCAACGAGGTCGGCCTCACCGATCACGTCGTGCACCCCACGGACGCGAAGGCGAGCGTGCACGCGGCGGGGCGCACGCACCAGTTGCCCGCGCACACGTTCATGGGCGTTCCGGCGAGCGTCGAGAGCGTGCGGCACATGCTGTCGTCCGAAGGCGCGCTGCGGGTCGAGATGGAACCGACGCTGCCGTCGATCGAACTGCGGGGCGGCGACGTCGCGGTCGGCGCGCTGATGAAGGACAGGTTCGGCCCGGAGGTCGCGGACCGCCTGGTCAGCCCGTTGCTGGGCGGCGTCTACGCGGGTCGCGCGGACGAGCTCGGCCTGCGCGCCACGATGCCGCAGATCGCCACCCTGCTGGACAAGGGCGTCGGCTCACTGCTCGCGGCCGCCGCGATGATGATGCCCGCGCCACCGCAGCCCCGTGCCGCGCGCCCGCCGGTGTTCGCCAGCCTCTCAGGCGGCGTGTCGTCGCTCGTCGACAGGCTCGCCGAGGTCGCGAAGCCCGAGGTCAGGTTAGGTCTGCCGGTCCGCGTGCTGTCGTGGCTCGGCGCCGGCTGGCGGCTCGAGATCGGCTCGGCCGCGACCCCGGAGTACCTGGAGTGCGACGGCGTCGTCCTCGCGGTCCCGGCCCCGTCCGCGCGCAAGCTGCTGCACGAGATCGCCCCGCAGGTGTCCGCCGCGTACGGCAAGGTCGAGGTCGCCTCGATGGCGGTCGTCGCGCTGGCGCTGCCGCCGGGCACCGAACTGCCGCGGCGCTCCGGCATCCTGATCGCGGAGGGGGAGCGGTACTCCGACCGCATCACCCCCTTCACCGCCAAGGCGTTCACGTTCTCCAGCCGCAAGTGGGCGCACTACGGCGAGCCGGTCGTCCTGCGCGGTTCGGTCGGGCGGCACGGCGAGACGGCGCTCCTGCAGCGCAGCGACGCCGACCTCGTCAAGGCCGTGCGCAACGACCTGCACGAGCTGACGGGCATCAAGGCCGCGCCGATCGACTACGTGGTGCAACGCTGGGGTGGAGGGCTGCCGCAGTACGGCGTCGGTCACGTCGACCTGGTGGACACCATCGAACGCGGCATCGCCGACGTGCCGGGCCTCGCCGTCGCGGGCGCCACGCTGCACGGAGTGGGTGTGCCTGCCTGCATCGCGACCGCCGACGCGGCCGCCGCCCGTGTCGCAGCCCACCTGCTGGGCCGCGTTCGCCGTTGAGGGGCCCGTGCCAAGATGGACGTATGGCGCGCCTCAACTACAACGAGCTCAACGACACCATCCGCTACACGATGTGGTCGGTGTTCCGGGTCGAACCCGGCAAGCTGCCGGACGACCGTTCGGCCGCGGCCAGCGAGACCCAGAACTACCTGGACGCGTTGGAGGGCAAGGGCGTCGTCGTCCGCGGCGTCTACGACGTGGCCGGTCTGCGCGCCGACGCGGACTTCATGATCTGGTGGCACGCCGAGGAGATCGAGCAGGTGCAGGCCGCCTACACGGGCTTCCGCCGCACCCCGCTCGGCAAGGTCTCCACGCCGGTCTGGTCGCAGGTCGCCCTGCACCGCCCCGCGGAGTTCAACCGCAGCCACATCCCCGCGTTCCTCGCGGGTGAAGAGGCGCGCAAGTACGTCTGCGTCTACCCGTTCGTGCGGTCCTACGAGTGGTACCTGCTGCCGGAGGAGGACCGCCGCAAGATGCTGGCGGACCACGGCAAGGAGGCCCGCGACTTCCCGGACGTGCGCGCGAACACCGTCGCGTCGTTCGCCCTCGGCGACTACGAGTGGCTGCTCGCGTTCGAGGCCGACGAACTGCACCGCATCGTCGACCTCATGCGCCACCTGCGCGGCACCGAGGCGCGGCTGCACGTGCGCGAGGAGATCCCGTTCTACACGGGCACCCGCGTGCCGGCGGCCGAGCTCGTGCTGAACCTGCCGTAACAACGGCGAAAGGGCCGCCTGGACGGTGTCCAGGCGGCCCTTTCCGTTCTCCTACGCCACCTTGTAGGCGCGGATCACCGTCAGTTCGACGGTGTGGCCGTTGGCGTCCTTCGCCGTGGCCTTCAGCGAGGTCCACTTCGCGCCGGCCGGGTGGTAGATCAACGCGCTGTTGCCCACCACACCCGCACGGCGCCACGACTTGCCGTCGTCGTGCGAGTACTCGACGCCGGTGACGCGCACCCTGCCCGCGTCGCCCTGCGACTGGGTGAGCAGTCCGACGCGCTGCAACGTGCCCGCGGGCACCGCGCCGTCGGCGTCGAGCCTCGGCTCGAACTTCACCACCGGCAGCGAAGGCGCGACGATCTCGCCCTCGGTGCCCTGGGACTTGAAGTTCCACGCCGCCGACACCTTGGTGCTGAACTCGAACTGCGAGCTCCGGTCGAGGCTCACCTCGGCGCGGAAGTCGCCCTGCGGCAGCGGCACGCCTGAGAACAGGCCGCCTGGGGTGTCGGTCTCGCCGAGCAGCACCCCGTTGCGGTACAGGGCGGCCCTCGCCGTGTCCACAGTGGACGTGCCGTCGCCGTGCGTGCCGTCGCTCGTCATCGGCGGGCTGACGTAGAACTGCGTGCCGTACCGCTCGAGGAACCCGTACTCGGCCTCGGGCAGACCCGGCGAGAACACCGGCCGGACCTCACGTTCCTCGTACGTCTTGCCCGCCCTGTACGTGCGGGTCGCCGAGGTGATGCGCTCCTGGGCGCCGTTGGCGTGGCGCGTCATGATCGCGGACTGCCAGCGCACGTCCTCGGTGTTCACGTAGTCGACCGCGGTCGCGCCCGGCGCCACCGGGTAGAGCGCTGTGCTGCCGCCCAAACCCAGCTGGGTCACCGGCAGCTCGCCCTTCGACGCCTGGCTGTCCGGCTTCTGGCCGCCGATGGTGGCCTCGACCCTGGCCAGGTCCTTGCGGGCAGGCGCCTTGACGAGGCCGACGGGGAGACCGCCGGGAACCGGATAGGCGAGCCGGTAGAACGTGTGCGGGTCGGCCGTGGTGTTGGCCTGCAGCATCGCGAGCGACGACAGGTCGGCGGGCGGCAACGGTCCGCCTGCCTGCGCGATCCCGACGCCCTCGAACCCGCCGAACATGAGCATCGTGCCCTGCAGGCGGCTCTCACCGTCGACCGCACGGCGGAAGGCGATGATCCCGAGCGTGAAGTCACCGGTCTCCTCCGGCGCCTTCACCGACACGGGCTGGGCCAGGCGGGCGTCCTGCTTGATCGTCGTGTCGCCGGTCAGCTTCACGGTGGGCTGGTAGAGCAGGTCCGTGCCCCGCTCGCCGCTGAACATCGTCGTGTCGAGGAAGTACGTGCCCTTGGGCAGGCGGATCTTGACGTCGCCCGTACCGGCGACCGGCTTGAACGTGTTGTTGTCCAGACCCACCAGGAACGTGAACGAATCCGGGTCCCCGCCGTCGCGGCCGATCATGTCGATCGTGAGGGTGTAGCTCTCCACCTCGCGGTCGATGCCGACGAGCGTGCGGACGGTGTGCGGACCGGACGTGGCCACGACCTCGCCCGCGTACGCGGCGTCCTTGGTGCCGGCACGCGAGTCACCGGTGACGTTCACCGACGCGGTGCCCTTGGCCGGCACGGTGACCTTCGTGGCGCCCAGCGTGAACATGCCCGCCGGGGCACTGCCCCTGAACGCGAGGTCGAGCGTGATCGCCGCGTCCGTCGGGTTGGTGTAGGTGATCGGCTTGGTCACCGGCTTGTCGTCACCGTGCGGCCACTCGTGCAGGCCGAGGTTGACGGTGACGTCGCCGGTCAGCACCTGCCCGATGGCCTTGGCCACGTCGATGCGCCCGGCGCCCTGGTCGAACGCGCTGACGCCCTCGGTGGGCTTGGCCGTGGTCGCGAGCACCGACTTGAGCTGTGCGGGCGTCCACTCCGGGTGCTGCTGCTTGAGCAACGCCGCCGCGCCCGCCACGTGCGGGGTCGCCATGGACGTGCCGCTGGCCGCGAAGTGGTCCGCGCCACCGGCCTTGGCGGCGACGATGTCGACACCCGGCGCGGTCACCTCGGGCTTGAGCCCGCTGTCTCCCACGCGAGGGCCCTTGCTGGAGAACGGCGCGATCTTGTCGTCGCGGTCGACGGCGCCGACCGACAGCGCGGCCTCGGCCGTGCTGGGTGAGCTGACCGAGCCGGACGAACCCGAGTTGCCCGCCGCGATGACGAACAACGTGCCGTACTGGGCCGTCAGGTCGTTGACGGCCTGCTCCAGCGGGTCGATCTCGGGGGTGTCGCCACCGCCGAGGCTCATGTTGACGACCTGGGCGCCCTGCTCCGCCGCCCAGCGCATGCCGTCGAGGATCCAGGACTCCTGGCAGCCGAACTCGACGCAGACCTTCGCGTCGATGAGCTGCGCGCCGGGCGCGACGCCGCCGTACTTCGAGTCGCGGCTCGCGACGGTCGACCCGACGTGCGTGCCGTGGCCGACGTTGTCGGTGTTGTCGGGGTCGGTCGTGAAGTTCTTCTCCGCGATCTGCTGGCCGGCGAGGTCCGGGTGCTTCTCGTCGACACCGGTGTCGACGATCGCGACCTTGATCCCCTGGCCGGTGATGCCGTTCTGGTGGGCGGCCGGCGCGCCGATCTGGGCGACGCTGCGGTCGAGGCTCGGCTTGCGGATGCCGTCGAGCCAGACCTTGTCGCCGGTCGCGGCCTCGGCCTTGAGCGCCGTCCAGTCATTCGAGGACCTGGCGCCGAGTCTCGCCCGGCCGTCCACGATCAACGGCATGCGGTCGCGGTAGCCGAACTCCAGCAACGTCGTGACGTCGAAGAGCCTGCGGTCGAGCCGGCCCGCCGCCAGGGGCTCGAACGCGTCCTTCGGCACGACCATCGTGTGACCGTCCGCGGTGCGGGCGGTCTTGAAGGCCATGTTCCCGCGGCCCTCACCGGGCTGGATCGCGACGACCTGCCTGTCGTGTCCCAGCAGGACCTTGTCGCCGGTGACGAGGGTGACCTCGTCGGCGGTCTTCTGCGGGGCGTTGCCCGCTGGTGGAGCGGCCGCGGCTGTGGCGGCCGGTGCCACGGTCAGGGCGAGCGCCGTGACGGCGCCCAGCACTTTGGATTTTCCGCGCATTCGAATCCCCTCGTGGTTCGAATTCTGCGCGCTGTGGTCCGCGCAGGCCGGAAGGCCTTTCGCGGTAAAGCGAAGGCAGTGCGAAAAGGTCCCCCAACCCTTTCGAACGTATCGATGGCGCTGAGGGTCACACAGGGCCGAACGGGGGATTCTGGCCCCCGTTTTGCTCGCCCGTCAGTTCGACTGCCAGAACTTCCAGCGCGCCTTGCGCTTTTCTGGCAGTTCTCCGGAAGCGCGGCACCATTCCGCGAACGCCGCGGCATCCTCGCGTGCGCGAGACCCCGCACGACGTGGGTGATCAGCGGCGTAGGCGTCGAAGAGCGGCCGGAACCGGTCGCCGAGCTCGTCGGCGACCGCGGGGCCGAGCATCCGCACGATGCCGCGCCGTTTCGACAGCAACGCGCGACGTTCGACGCCGAGGCGTTGTTCGTCGAATCCCGCCGGTGCCGGTCCGTTCGCGAGCAATGCATTTAGCAGCTCGGCCTGCTGGGTGGCAAGCCTTTCGCGTGCGGACGAAAGGCCATTTCCTTCCGCGATTTCAGCCACGATGTTTGTCCACCACCGCGCGGATCGCGGCCAGCTCGCTCGCGATTTCGGTGTCGGACGGGTAGTTGTCGTCCCGTTCCAGCAGAACGCCGGGCGGGGCGACGCGCGAACACAGTTCGTCCAGCACCTCCAGGACTTCCGGCAGAACCGCGTGCGCGTGCGTGTCGTGGTAGATGTCGCCGTTCTGCTCGCCGCCGGCCACGTGCACGTAGGCCAGGCGCTCCAGCGGGATCTCGTCGAGGAACCGCTCCGGGTCCGTGCCGATGTTGCGGGCGTTCGCGTAGAGGTTCGCGACGTCCACGAGCAACCAGCAGCCCGTGCGTTCGACTAGCTCGGCGAGGAACTGGCCTTCGGACAGCTCGCCGTCCGGCCACTCCAGCAGCGCGGCGACGTTCTCCAGCGCGAGCGGCACGGGCAGGTTCCGCTGCGCCAGCTTCACGTTCGCGACGAGCACGTCGAGCGCGTCCCTGGTGCGCGGCACCGGCATCAGGTGGCCGGAGTCGAGCCCGCCCGCCCGCACGAAGCACACGTGGTCGCTGACCATCGGCGCGCCGACCGCCTCGGCGACGGCGCCCAGGTGCTCGACCCGGTGGAGGTCGACCTGGTCGGCACTGCCCAGCGAGAGCGACACGGCGTGGGGGAGCACCGGTACGCCGCGCTCCAGCAGCAGCGTCACCGACTCCGGCAGGTGTCCGATGTGGAGGTTCTCGGCGACGACCTCGACGAAGTCCACGCCGGGCAGCCGTTCCACGGTCAGGTCGATCTCGGAACGCCAGCCGATGCCGACACCCAGGTCCTTGATGCCCGCCATCAGTCGCCTCCTCCTCCGCCACCGCCACAGCTGCTGCCGCCACCGCAGCTGCTGCCGCTGCCCGACGAACAACTGCTGCTGGTGCCACAACTGCTGCTGCCACAGCCGGCCGTGCCCGCGGCGCCTCCGCTGCCGGCCTTCCTCTTCTTCTTGCGCGGCAACATCTTCACGACGCTCTGCGGCAGCCCGAAGAGCTCGCCGACGCTCTGGTTGCCGATCCTGCCGCGGAAGCCTTTTAGTGCCACCGCGAGAACCCTGTCGCTCGCGGTCACGTCCTTCAAGGCCGCCCGGCCCGCCCTGGTGAGCGGCTTCGCGCCGAACGTCCAGTACGCGACTCCCAGGAACATCACCGCACCGAAGAGGGTCCACGGCTCCAGGAAGGCCAGC
The DNA here is from genome assembly GCF_040682435.1 of Lentzea sp. NPDC051208. Lineage (NCBI taxonomy): Bacteria > Bacillati > Actinomycetota > Actinomycetes > Pseudonocardiales > Pseudonocardiaceae > Lentzea > Lentzea sp. NPDC051208. Next base: position 39,823 of record NZ_JBFBAW010000004.1, read on the forward strand.
GCACTCAGGACGACGCCGATCGCGAGGAAGACCCACCACACCGCGAGCCGGGGACGGGGGTCACGCGTCAGCCCGCGTGCCCGCAGCTGCTGGTGCAACGCCCGCATCTCCGCGCTCTTCGCGGCGTTCCGCACGACCGCGTCGAACCGGACCGCCTTGCGCAGGTTGACGAGGATGACCGTCTCGACCGCGGTCGAGGCCCCCAGCTCGGTCTGGTGCACGGCGGACACGAGCCCGTCGCGCGACACGCGCACCAGGTCGGCGTCGAGCAGCCTGGCCAGTGCGGTCTCCGCCGCCCGGCCGGGTCCCGCCACCAGGTAGCCGATCTCCTCCGGGGGCAACCGCGTTCCGCGTGCTGTCGTCGGTGTCGCCATCAGTCGCCTCCTCCTCCGCCGCCACAGCTGCTGCTGCCGCCGCAACTCGAACCGCTCGAACTGCCGCAACCGCTGGAAGTGGTACCACAGCTGCTGCAACTCGACGCCGCACCGCCTCCGCCACCGTCCGAGTGGGACCGCTTCCCGGGCTTGCGCGATTTGGGCGGGATCATCTTCACGACGCTCTGCGGCAGTTCGAACAACTCGCTGACGTTCCGCCCGCCGGCCTTTCCGGTGAACCCGTGCAGCGCCACCGCGTGCACCCTGTCGTGCGTGGTCACCTGCTTCAGCGCGGCCTTGCCGGCCTTGGTGACGGGGCTCCTGCCGTACTGCAGGAAGGAGAAGCACAGGGCGATCGGCACGCCGGCGAAGAACGGCGGTGAGACGAAGCCCGCCAGGGTCAGCAGGCCCGCGACCGCGAGGGAGAACCACCAGCCCTCGCCGCGGCGGCGAGGCACCTGCATGAGCCTGCGGCTGAACAGGTGCCGGTACAGGTCGGCGATCTCCGTGCTCCGCGCGATCGACTGCACGATCATGTCGAACCGGACGGGAGTCTGCGCGTGGCTCAGCAGCCGCGCCTCGACCGAGGTGGTGGCGCCGTGGTCGTCCTGGTGCACCGCGGAGACGAGGCCGTCGCGGGAGACCCGCACGAGTCCGGTGTCGATCAGCCGGGCCAGCACGGTCTCCGCGGCCCGTCGGGGACCGGCCTTCAGGAAGCCGGCCTCCTCCGCGGACAGCCACGTCCCCTGCGCCGTTGCCGGTGTTTCCATCAGCTTCCCCCTCAACTGCTGGAACTGCTGCTGCAGCTACTACTGCTGCTACTGCTGCTGCAACTTGAACTGCTGCTGCTGGAACAACTGCTGCTGGAACTGCTGCAACTGCTGCTCGAACAGCTCGACGAACCGGCGCAGCCGTGGTGGTTCCAGTCGTAGGAACCACAACTGCCGCTGCTCACGTGCGGAGTGGACGTCTTCATGCCGGGCTTGCCCGGTCGCAGTCCGAACAACGCCACGTGCTCCGCGCGGCTGCGCGCGCTCCGGAAGGCGTACCGGACCACGGTCCTGCCGTTCGCCGTGAGCCTGCCCTGCTTGCGCAACAGCAGTGCCCCCACCAACAGCATCCCGGTGAGCACGAACACCCACGACTCGACCGCGAAGGCGACGAAGATCGAGATGAAGGCCAGCAGGAACAACACCACGCGCAGCGCGCTCCTGCCGCCGTCGGGCCTGCCCCACCGGGGCTGCACGACTCCGCGAGCGATCAAGCTCTGCGCCAGCGCGCCCATCTCGTGGCTCGCCATCGCCACCTGGATGACCTGCGGGACAGGACGAGCGGTGCCCTGGAGTCCGGCGAGGACGTACGCCTCCAGCGGAGTCGAGGCACCCCAGCCGTTCTGGTGAACGGCGGTCACGAGTCCCTCGCGGGAGACGCGCACGAGACCGCCGTCCACCAGCCGGGCGAGAGCGGCGTGTGCCGCTCTTCCCGGTCCCCCTGCCAGGAACCCGATCTCCTCCGCGGACCACGTGGTCCGGTGCGGTGCCGAAGACTCGGACATCAGCACTCCCCTCACTGGTGTCAGTGACTCTTCGACGTGAGATCTACCCCTGGGTTCCTGTTGTTACCTGAAAAGGACCGAACGACCGATCAGCCGCCGCCTCCGCCGCCGCCGCAACCGCCGCCCCCGCCGCCGCCGCAGCTGCTTCCGCTTGAACACGAAGAAGAACCGGTCGAACACGTGCTGTGGCTGCCGCTGCTGTAGCTGCTGGTACTGGAGGAGGCGAGCAACGACGTGCGCACCGCCAGATCCGGATACATGACGAGACCGCCGAAGAGGACCGCGCCGGCCGCGCCCGCGTACAGGACCTCGTCCACGCTTCCCGCCGCCTTGGTGCTCGTGCGGCGAGCGTCGTCGAGAACCGCACTGCCCTTGCCGGTGCGCACGATCTTCGTGCCGCGCCGGGTGAGGAACAGGATCAGCAGGCCGGTGAGGACGAGCTGCAGCGTGAGCCAGCCGACGGGCGCGTCGATCGCGATGCCGTTGACCCAGCGCGCGATCCCGATCGCGAGCAGCGCCCAGAGGGCGATGGATCCCTTGCGCAACGCGCTTTTCGCGACGTCCCGGTTGACCAGGAGACCCATGTCCTCGAGTCGCTGGCCGATCCCCGTGACCACGCGGTCCGCCGAGACGGACTCGATCATCAGCTTGACCGTGCGGTTGGTGTAGCGCTGGCAGTCGGTGATGACCGCGCGGTCCACCGGGTTGAGTGACTGCGTGGTGGACGTGACCTGAACGGTGCCCCGCCGTGAAGGCCTGAGCTCACCCGAGGTGAGCAGCCGCGCGACGGCCGTTTCGACCACGCGCCTTGGACCGCCCGCGAGGAATGCGAGCTCGTCCATGTCGAGTGAGCGCACGGGCTGGGTGCTGTGACCCGCCCGCACGCGTACCCGGACGACGATCGCGACCAGCACCGCCAGTGCCAGCCCGATCCAGTACAGCTGAAGGAACTCAGGTCCGGACAATCCCCAAGGCCTTGGCATGCGACCCACCCCCTGACTGCCCCGAAACTGCTTCGGTGAGTCAATGGTGTGGTCCGCGCCACAGCCCCACAAGGCTTGTTGACGAAGCCTTAGGGTTGCCGGTCTTCTGCCTCTGGCTACTGCCTGTGGCTAGCTCGAGGAGCCGCCGTCGACTCCGCCGGAGCCTTCACCGTCAGTGCCGCGCAGGGCGATGCGGAAGATCATTGTGCCTCCCAGGGTCCGTCCGATGCCTTGGTGACCGGACTGGCGCTCAGTCTCCTATTCGGACGGAACGAGTTTCAAGGAGACGGAGTTGATGCAGTACCGCTGATCCGTCGGGGTGGGATACCCCTCGCCCTCGAAGACGTGCCCGAGGTGGCTGTGGCACGTGGCACAGATGACCTCCACGCGCTTCATGCCGAGGGCGCGGTCCTCACGCAGGATGACCGCGTCTCCGGCCAGCGGCGAGAAGAACGACGGCCAGCCGCAGTGCGAGTCGAACTTGGTGTCGCTGCGGAAGAGTTCTGCTCCGCAGGCACGGCACTCGTAGACGCCCTCGGTCTTGGTCTCGGTGTACTCGCCGGTCCATGGACGCTCCGTGCCCGCCTGCCGCAGCACCGCGAACTCGGCGGGGTTGAGCTGGGCGCGCCATTCCTCTTCGGAACGCACGACTTTGGGGGTGGCGCCGACAACAGGTTCCATGTCTCTTTATAACTCCGGCCTGCCCTCAGGGCTTCCCGGCGACGCTGTGGGGTGCGGCGCCGTAAGGCCCCGTTAAGGTCTCGTTCTCGTTTGTGCCCAGAAGACGTTCGACTCAGAAGATGATGGCGATGATGTCGCCGAGTGCGAACCAGATCGTGAGGAGCACGCCCAGCAGGATGAGCCCGACGACGATCACGGCGACGAGCCTCTGGTGGCCCGTCGTGCGGTTCGCCGAGTCGGCGAAGTCCCGCACGCCCTCCAGGTAACCCTCGACGGTGAAGCCCGGGCGTTGCCGCTTCATCTTGTCCAGATGGTCGGCGAACGCCTTCGTCTCGGGGTCGTGTGGGTCGAGGCCGATCAGTTCCTCCTGGAACTTCTCGTCCTCGTCCTTCGAATCGCCCATAAACCCCAGCTTAGTGGCTGGGGCGCGGGATTCGGGCTCGGCGGCCGTTCACGGGCGGCGGGCGTCAACTCGCCAGCGCGAGCGACGGCCTGACGGCGCCGACCGCGCGGCCGTGCCCGAGGACCGGCACCGTGGCGAGGTCCTCGACCTTGCTCACGTCGACCCCGAGCCGCTTGAGCACCGCGACGACGACGACCGCGCGGGCGCGCGACGAACCGTCCGCGATCTTCAGCGCCACGCCCTCGCCGGTGGGCAGGCCGACCGCGTAGACGCCCTCGGCGCCGTCCTTGGCGACGACGCCGGGCAGGGCGTCCATGAGCGTGGTGACGTCGCGGCCGGTGCCGCCGACCCACTGCGGGTAGGTGTTCATGGCGGTGGCGACGCGGTGTTCGAGGGTGCCCTCGGCGGCGCTGGCGAGACGGCCGAACGCGCGGGCGAGGCCGGTGAGGCTGATGGCGAAGATCGGGGCGCCGCAGCCGTCCACGCCGACCTGGGCGACGGGCTCGCCGGCCACGTCCTCGATCGTGAGGCGGGTCGCGACCTGCAACGGGTGCGCCGGGTCCAGGTAGTCGCCGGTCGACCAGCCGTTGACGACGCAGGTGGCGAGCATGGCGGCGTGCTTGCCGGAGCAGTTCATGTACTTCGGGGCGGGGGCCAGGCCCTGCGCGAGGTGCTGGGCGCGCGCCTGCTCGCCGAGCGGGAGGTCGGGAGTGCACTGCAAGGCGTCTTCGCCGAGACCCGCCGAGGCCAGGATCCGCAGGGCGCCGGCGACGTGGAAGTCCTCGCCCGAGTGCGACGCGCAGGCCAGGGCGAGCAGCGCGCCGTCGAGGTCGAGGCCGCTGCGCAGCATCGCGAGGGCCTGGAGCGGCTTGTTCGACGACCGCGGGAACGCGACGTCGCCGGGGCGTCCGATGGAGAGGATCGGGTCACCGGAGGCATCGGTGGCGACGACGGTGCCGTGGTGCACCGACTCGAGGAAATCGCCCCGCCAGACCTCAGCCACCACTTCGTGTGCCATGTCGCCCCTCCAGCCCGTGAGTAAAATTGCCAACTGTCGACAGTTGACACGTTCGCTAGTTTAGCGGGAGGACGGCCGGTGCCGTCCAGATCAGGAGACGAAGGTGACACCTCCGGTCCCACTGCACCTCAGCCTGGCCGGGCAGGCCGTGGACGTGCTGCGCGAGCAGGTGCTCACCGGGGAGATCCCGCCGGGCTCGCGGGTCAACGAGGTCGAGGTGGCGCAGAAGCTCGGCATCAGCCGTGGCCCGTTGCGCGAGGCCATCCGGCACCTGGCCTCCGAAGGGCTGCTGACGCTCGTCCCGCACCGCGGCGCGTTCGTGCCCGACGCCAGCCCCGAGGACGTGCGGGCGTTGTTCGAGCTGCGCACCGCGCTGGAATGCGCGGCCGCGGAGCTGGCGGCGTCGCGGCGTACCGATGTCGACCTCGTGCGGCTGCAGGACGTGTGCGCGGAGAGCCGCCGCAACTACAAGGCCGGGCAGCCGTTCCCGTACCGGCTGGACCTCGCGTTCCACCAGACGTTGATCGAGGCCGCCCGCAGCCCGTACATCGCCGAGCAGGTGCGGCTCGTGCAGCAACGAGTGGTGCTGCTGCGCAGCGCGCTGGACGACGACCCGCCACACCAGCACGCGTCGATGGACGACCACGACGAACTCGTCCACGCGATCGCGGACGGAGACGCGGCCAGGGCGGCGACGGTGATGCGCCGGCACCTCTCCCGCGTGTGCGCCCAGATGATCACGAGCTTGACCCACTAACTTCTGTGACATGACGTTCGGCGCCCGGCTCCTGCGGCACCGCAAGAACGCCGGGCTCAGCCAGGAAGAGCTCAGCGAGCGGTCCGGGGTGAGCGTCCGCGCGATCAGCGACATGGAACGCGGCCGCGCCCGTTGCCCGCAGCGCCGCACGACCGAGGCCCTGATCGACGCGCTGGACCTCGGCGAACACGACCAGGCCGAACTGCGGCGGCTCGCCAGGACCGGCCGGGTCGCGCTGACCGGCCCGGTCTGGTCGCTCCCGATGTACGTGGCGGACCTCGTCGGCCGCGACGCCGAACTCGACGCCATCGCGCACAAATCCAACGGGCTCGTAGTGCTGCACGGGGCTGCCGGCACCGGTAAGACGAGCCTCGCCGTGAGGGCCGCCCATCTGCTGGAGGGCCGCTTTCCGGACGGTCAGCTGCTCATCGACCTGGAGAGCTCTGCGCAGCCGCTCCAGCGGTTGCTCAAAGACCTCGGGGTGCCTGCCGAACACGTGCCAGAGGATGTGCACGGCCAGATGCGGCTCTACCGGTCGTTGCTCGCGGGCAAACGCTTGCTGCTCGTGCTCGACGGGGCGACCACGGAGGAGGAGGTCCGCACGCTGAGAGCGGATCCGGGCTGCCTCACGATCGTCACGTCCCGGCACCGGCTCGCCGGGCTGGCGGGCGCGACGTGGATCCGGCTCGGCGGGCTCACCGAACCGTGCGCCGTCGCGTTGCTCGCGTCGATCATCGGCGCCCACCGCGTCGAGGCCGATCCCGGCACCGCGCGGGAACTCGTCCGGCTCTGCGGGGCGTCGCCGCTCGCGCTCCGGATCGCCGGCAACCGGCTCGCCAGCCGTCCGCGCTGGCCTCTCGGTCACCTCGTGGAGCAGATCGAGGAACGCCGCCTGGCCGCGCTCACCGCGGGCGACCTGGACGTGCGCGGCGCGTTCGAGGTGTCGCTCGCGCACCTGCCGGAGACCGCGCGGCTGGTGTTCCGGCGGCTCGGGCTGCTCGTCGGCACCCACGTCGGCCCGGAGCTCGCGGCCGAGCTGGCCGGCATCACCGTCGACGAGGCCGAACAGGCGCTGGAGGACCTCGCCGACGTCAGCCTCCTCGACCCCGACGACCGCGGTTACGCGATCCACGGCCTCGTGCGGACGTTCGCCACCGGCCTGGTCGACGCCACCGACGACGACGCGGACCGCAGGATGCTCGCCTGGCTCCTGGAGACGACCGTGGCCGCCGGAGTCCTCTTCGGACAGACCGGGGACGCCCGCCGGGTGAGTCCGCGGCGCAGGACCTTCGACGACGTCGCGACGGGACGGCGCTGGCTGGACGAGCACCGCGACCTGCTGCCCGAGATCGTCGAGCGGGCGCAGGCCAGGGGTCTGCACGAGGACGTGACCCGCGCGGTGATCGCCCTCTCGCACTACGCGGCCATCGAACCGGGCCTGGTCTGGGAACGCGTCTACCGCCTCGCGCTCGCCTCCGCACGCGAACCGTGGCAGGAGGTCGTCGTGCGCGCCCAGCTCGGCTGGGTGCTGTTCGACGTCGCGCACCGGCCGGGACCGGCGCTGGAGGTGCTGACCGGCGCGGTCCGGATCGCCGAGGAGTCGGGGGAGACCGGGCACCTCGGCTGGGTCCGGCTGATCGCGTCGGCCTCGTACAGCGGGCTCGGGCAGTTCGACGAGGCCGAACGCGTGTGCCTCAAGGCGATCGACTCGATGCACGAACCGATGGACGAGCACTACGCGCGGTCCGTTCTCGGTGTCCTGTGGCGGTTGATGGACCGCCCGATCGCCGCCGTGACCGCACACGAAGAAGTAGCGAAGGAACAGCGCGCCTACGCCGACACCATCTACGAACTCTCCGCCCTGGGCCGCACGCTCGGATGGCTCGGCCTCGCGCTGATAGACGTCGACAGGCCGGACGACGCCGTCACGGCGCTCACCGAGGCGGAGGCCGTCTACAGGCGCGCCCAGATGGCGTCCTGGCTCGCCACGACCTTGTGGCACCGCGGTCTCGCCCACCGCGCGGCAGGCCGCCTCGCGGAGTCGGACGAGGACCTGGACCGGGCGCTCACCGCGTTCCGCGCGTTGGGTGACGGCGTGGGCGAGATCGAGATCCTGCGGGCGCTCGCGGACAACGCGGAGCTACGCGGTGACCACAGCGCGTGCCGTCGTCTTCTGCGAGACTCGCTCGCGGCGTGCGAACGGTGGGACACGGACGCGACGCGCGAGATCGCCGCCGAGGTGCGGAAGTGCCTGTCCGGAGGGTGAGGGGATGCGGGCGACCACCTTCAGCGAGTTCCTGCGCTTCTACCGGCGCCGCAGGGGACTCACCCAGGAGGACCTCGCCGCCCGCACCGGCCTGGGCGTCCGCACGCTGAGCGACCTCGAACGCGGCCGCGTGCACACCCCGCAGGCCCAGACCGTCGACCTGCTGGTGAGCGGACTGGGTCTGCGGAACGAAGAGGCTGAGGGGTTCGTAGCGCTCGCACGGTCGTCTGAGGCCTCGCAACCGCGTCCTGAACGCACAGGCTGCACGCCACCCAAGGCCGAGACACTCATCGGCCGGGAAGCCGAGCAGAAGCAGATAGCCGACTACGTCAGCCGTGCGGCGGCGTCGCCCGTGCTGGACGTCGTGGTCGTGCACGGACCTCCCGGCGTGGGGAAGACCTCTCTCGCGGTGGACGCGGCGCACCGGTTCGCCGGTCAGTTCACCGACGGCTGCCTGCACCTCGACCTGCGCGGCATGGACCCGTCGCCGCTCTCGGCGGAACGGGCCGTCGCGCGGCTGCTGCGGGCGTTCGGAGTGCCGGACGCCAAGATGCCGTCCGATCCGAACGACGGCCTTCGCCTCTACCGCTCGCTGCTGCGCGAACGGACGGTGCTGCTCGTGCTCGACAACGCCGCGAACGAGGCCCAGGTCCGGCCGCTGCTCGCCGTGAGCCCCGGTTCGCTCGTGATCGTGACCAGCCGCAACGTGCTGGCGGGACTGAACAGCCGCACGCGGCTCGACCTCGGCCCGCTGCGGCACGACCGCGCCGTCGCTCTGCTCGCCGCGACCGCCGGGGCCGAGCGGATCGCGGCCGACCTGGAGTCGGCGGACCGGGTCGCGGCGCTGTGCGGAGGGGTGCCGCTGGCGCTCACCATCGCGGGCCGCACCACGTCGTCGTTGCGGCACCTCGCCGACCAGCTCTCCGACGAACGCGAACGGCTCGGCGTGCTCGCGACCGGTGACGTCCAGGTCCGCACCGCGTTCGAGCTGTCCTACCGTCTGCTCGCACCCGAAGCGGCGACCCTGTTCCGCCGGCTCGCGCTGATCCACGGGCCGGACACGTCCGTCGAACTCGCCGCCGTGGCGGCCGGAGCCGACGACGTCGAGGCGTTGCTGGAGGAGCTCGTGGACGCCAGCCTTCTCCGTGCGGGCGTTCCGGGCCGGTACTCGTTCCACGACCTGATCCGCGACTACGCGCGCGAACGGCTGCACAGCGACGAACCCGATGTCGAGACACACCGCCTGCGCACGCGTGACTGGTTGCTGGCCACCGCGACTCGGTTCGCGTCGGCGTTCCTGCCGGACGACCAGGGGGCGGCCGATCTGGCCGCTGCGGACCGCTGGTTGTCGGGGGAGCTCGCGAACTGGCGTGGCGCGTTCCGCGAGGCGGTCGCCGACGGCGCTCACGAGCAGGTGCTGGCGCTGGCGATGTCGATGCACTGGTACTCGGACCACCGCGGCACGGGCGAGCTGTGGCGGGAGGTCTACACGGCGGGCGTCGGCGCGGCCACGGCACTGGGCGAGGAGGAACAGCGCGCCCAGCAGCTCAACTTCGTGTGCTGGGTCTACATCGCGCGGCACACCAACATCCCGCTGGCCAAGCGGTGGCACCACGAGGCGATGCGGGCGGCGCGGGAGTGCGGCTCGCTGACGGAGAGGGCCTGGGCGCACTACTACCGGGCGGCCATCGCGAACCGCGACGGCACTCAGGCGGACGGCGTGACCCACGCCAGGAAGGCCGCCGAGCTGTTCCGGGAGGCGGGCCGGCCGATGGACGTGGTGTTCGCGCTGTCGTACTCGGGTGTTCTGCTGCAACGGCAGGGCCGGTTCGAAGAGGCCGTCGACACGCACCGGGCGTGTGTCGAGCAGGAACGCGCGTTGCGCGGCGACCAGCGTGGCGTGGCGCTGGAGAACGCCGCCCAGCTGGCGCTCCGCCTGGCGGACGCCCTCGTCGAGGCCGGCGAGCACGACGAGGCGCTGAACGTGGTGGCGCACGCCGAGGAACTCCTCGGACGGGGCTCGGCGAACCTGCTGTCGATGGCCAGGCACACCCGTGGCCGCGTGCTGGCCGCCGCCGGACGGTTCGCCGAGGCACGCGACCAGCTGGCCGCGGCGGTGGAGTCGCTGTCCGACCCGGAGGTCAAGGTGGCCGTGCTGATGGAGATCGCCGGGCTATGCGACCGCGCGGGCGACCACGACGCCGCCGTCCGGCACCGGGTGCGGGCGCTGGCCGAGAGCGAGGGCTACGAGTCGCCCGGCATGACGAAGCTGCAGCACGAGCTCTCGGAGGAGCTCGGCCTCTCAGCGCAGGACGGTGCTCAGGAACGCGTCGGCGTCGAACCGCTCGGTGCCGCGCGGCACCAGCCGGTCGGTGGCGTCGAGGAACTTGCGCAGCGTGCGCGCCGGCACGCGGAAGACCGTCATGTGCCGGTCGGAGACGAGCTCCAGCACCAGCACCCGGCTCGAGTGCGGCCGCAGCCGCACGTCGCCGTCACCCGATCTCGCGCCCATGCCCTCGACGAGCAGGTCCCTGCCCACGATCCAGGTGGCGACCGAGCCGCCCGCGCTGAACCTCATCGTCACCGCGAACGGGTCTTCCGACCGGTAGAGCAGCTCCGTCTCGACCGGCGCGGTGGAGCCGTTCGGCCGGACGAAGTCGAAGACGGTGCGTGACGCGACCCGCATCGGAACTCCTAGAGGTGTTCGTGAGGTGTACATAGGGAATCACGTAATCGGCAGCGAATTGGTTCACGAGCTGTTGTTGTCATTACCAATTGATTGGTCGAATGTTTTCGCGTTCCCGGCGGGTGCTTCGGCGTCCGATGCTGTGCGAAGGGGCAGACCTGCGGAACTTCTGCCGGTGGTTCTGCATGGTCCTGCAGGTCGGTGCACGATTTGCTGGTTGACATGGTCGCCCCACTCAGCCCAGGTCTCGTGGGCACCGCCGTGCGCAGGGCCGGTGGCCTGCTCGTCGGCCGTGAGCGGGAGATCGCCGTTCTGACGGAGGCGTTGAGCGGTGGCGCTCGCTCGTGCGTTGTGCATGGTGCAACTGGTATGGGCAAAAGCGCATTGCTGTCCGTTGCGTCTTCAATCGCGGTGCGCAGCGGGTTGCGGCCGGTGCGCGGATTGCGGGCGTTGAGCGGGGTGGACGGCCACACGGTGCTGGTGGTCGACGACGCCGAGCGGCTTTGTGCGGAGGAGGCCGACCGGCTGGCGCGTTTCCGGGGCGCGGTGCTGCTCGCGGGCGACTGCGATCCGGACGCTCTGGCGGTCGTGGACGCCGTGCGGGTGCCGTTGCGGCCGGTCGGCGCCGACGCGGTCGCGGAGATGATCCGGCGGCGGTTCGACACCGAGGTGCCGCCGGAGCTGACCGCGATGTGCCTGGAGTACAGCGGCGGGGCTCCCGGTGTGCTGAGCGACGTCCTGGACGTGGTCACGGACCTGTCCTCGTTGCCCGCCGTGCTTCCCGGCCTGCGCCTGCCGCGCCTGTTGCGGGCCGTGCGGCGGAGCTGGGAGGTGCTGGACGCCGACGCGATCACGGTCGCCCGTTCGCTGGCGGTGCTGGGCAGCGCGCCGCTCGACGTGCTGTGCGAGGTCGTCGGGATGGGGTCGTTCCGCACCTTGGCCGCGTTCGAACGCCTCGTCGACGCGCGTCTCGCGGTCGGCGAGCCGATGCGCGTCCGGTCGCCGGCGCTGAGTCATGCGATCCGGCACGAGATGGCACCTGAGGCGCGCGAGTCCTTGCACCGCGCGGCCGCCGAGGTCCTGCATCGGCGGTGCGATCCACCGGTAGCCGTCGCCGAGCACGTGGTGGCGTGCGCGGAACCCGTCGGGGCGCGGTGGGCGGCGCCGGTGCTGCACGGGGCGGCGCGGCTGCACCAGGCGGCCGGGCGGCCGGAACAGGCGGTGAGGTGCCTGCGTGCCGCTCTGCGCGAGCCGTTGGACGGCGGAATCGCGGAACGCGTGGCCGTGGCGATGGCGAAGCTCCACCTGCGGTGCGGCATCGCGCCGCGGGCCGATGAACTCGCCCGGCAGCGGCTCGCCGCGGGGGAGTGGTTCGACGCGGTGGTGCTCGACTGGCAGTGCGACGAGGACCTGCTCGGTCACTCGGCCGACCCCGTCGTCCCGGAGGATCCCGAGCGGGTCCTGCGCACTCTTCCCGAGAGCGGGCCGCGGGTCGTTCCGCTCGCCCTCGCCGGACTCGGTCTGCTGCGCCGGGGTTCCGAACGGGTCGTGCTGGATCTCGTGCCCCAGCTGCGGTCGCAGCTCGTCGGCACGGAACGGGACTGGCTGACCGCTCTGGAGATGTGGGCCCATCGGGCCGGCGGGGACCACGCCGAGGTCTCGCGGCTGATGCGGGAACTCGCCCAGGCGTCACCGTTGCGGGGTTGTGTGGCGCTGGGGGCGGCGGCGTTCGTCGCGTCCTGTGTGGACGGCGGCCGTCCTGGCGAGGCACGGGAGATGCTGGTGCGGCTCGGTTACACCGGAACGCTGCCGCCGGTACGGGCGTGCACGCTGCTGGTGCACCAGCGCGCTCGCATGCATCTCGCGCTCGGATCCGCCCGTGCCGCGCTGGCCGACGCCGAACGCGCCGGGGCGGCCGAGTTGGTGGACCAGGCACGGGCGGCGCTGGGCCGGGAACACCGGCCGCCGCGCGGGGCGGCGTGGGACAGGTTGTCGCCGCACGAGTCGCGAATAGTCTTGCTGGTGCTGGAAGGCGAGACGAATCGGGCGATCGCGGCGCGGTTCAACGTCACGCAGCGGGCGGTCGAGCTGCACCTCACCCGCGTCTACCGCAAGGTCGGCATCAGCAGGCGAGTGCAGCTCTCCTCCGTCTTCGGCCTTGCCTGACGGCCACTCGGGTGATCAGCCGCCGATCACGCCGATGGCGATGCCGAGCATCGCGGTGTTGTAGATGAACGAGAGCACGCCGTGCGCGAGGATCCGCAGCCGCATCCCGGAGGTCTGCGAGTCGACGTCGGAGACCGCGAACGTGGTGCCGACGGTGAACGAGAAGTACGTGAAGTCGATGTACGTCGGGTGCTCGGTGCCGGGGAACACCAGCAGCTTCTCGGGCAGGGCGCTGTAGTAGGCCTGCGCGTAGCGGTCGGCGTAGCCGAAGTGCAGGATCGCCCACGCCAGCAGCACGGCGAGCACACCCATGGCCTTGGCGGCCACCGCCGCCTGGGTGCCTTCCTCGATGAGCACGATGGTCAGGCCGGCCGTGATCCCGACGAGGCTGGTGAACAGGGTGAACAGGGTGCCGCTGCGGCGGCCCAGCGCGCTCTTGACCCACGCGCCCTTGTCGTCGCCCGCCCGCTTGCTGCGACTGAGGCGGATGACGCGGATCGTGAGGTAGACGACGGCGATGAGGTCCCACAACGCGATCCATCTGGTGTCGTTCACCTCCGCGAAGAAGATGGGGACACCGAGCAGGGCGAGCGTGCCCTCGAGGATCCGGGACAGCACGATGGACGGGCTGAAGCGCATGACTTTCCTTCGTCGGAACAGCAGGGGTGGTCGTCGCCCACCTCGTCCGGATGACGAAGGCCATTCCGCGGGAGCGATCTCGGGGAGAGGTTATAGGCCGTCCGCGGTTGATCGATCCGTTGCGTCTCAACAGGAGTCGCGGAGCTGTCAGAGCAGACCGGAGCGCAGTGCCCACGCCACCGCGTGCACCCGGTTGCGCAGCCCGAACCGTTCCAGCAACTGGTGCAGCGCGTACTTCACCGTCCGCTCCGAACAGAACAGCCGGGCGGCGACCTCCGCGATGGTCGCGCCGTCGGCCAGCAGCTTCAGCAGTTGCAGGTCGCGGTCGTTCAGCACCGGTGAGCGGTCCTGCACCGCCTGGCCGCCGACGAGCAGCTTGATCAGGCGTTCGGCGTTGACGTCCGCCCGCCGCAACGGAACCGCCAGCCCCGCCTGGGCCGCGATCGACGGGGTGAGGTCGTGCACTCGGGCCGCGATCACCACGATCTTGGGCGAACCGCAGGCCCTCAGCCGTGCGGCCTGTTGCGCGCACAGCTCGTTCACCAGGGCCAGCAGCACGTGTGCGTCCAAACGGTCTTGCACCACGCGCACGCGCGGTGAGTTCTTCAACAGGTGCGTCACGCCGGCCGCGCTGATCAGGTCACGGGACTCCACCGCCACGCGCACCGGTTCGATTCCGGAGTCCACGGTTGCCAGAGCAGTACTCATGTGACGATCGTGCGAACTTTCAGCGGCTGTCCACTTCGGAAAACCGAACCGATCCGAGCAGAACCTGCCGGCCGTTCGCGAACGTGCGGAACTCGCCGGTCGGCCAGCGCTCGATCCGGAGCTCGTCGCCGGGCGTCACGGGCGCGGTGAACCGGGCGTGCAGTTCGGTGAAGTCCAGGTGGGCCACGGTGATCCCGAGCGTGCAGAGGCCGTGCAGGATGGGTGTCGCGAACCCGGCCCGGCGCGCGAACTCGGCGTCGTGGTGCATCGGGTTCACGTCACCGGTCTCGCGGTACCGCAGCGCCTGGTCCGCCGTCGTCCGGAAGAAGCTGATCTCCGGGCGGGTGGCGGGAACGGTGAGCTCGCGCGTCTCACCGCGTTCGCCGCCGAAGCCGCCCTCGCCCTTGATGAAGCACGACGAGCGCGTTGTCGCGTACTCCGACTCCCACGTGCTGACGACGAGAGCGCCGGATCCCTTGTCGTAGATGTCCGTCACGGTCTTGGTGACGACCGTGGAACCGTGGGCCGGGAGCTTGCCGTGCAGCCACAACGACTGCTCGGCGTGCAGGACCTGGGTCATGTCGGCGCCGGTCAGGCCGAGTTGCGGGCCGCCGTGCTGCAGCAACGGGATGGCGAACGCGGGGGAGGGGCCGCCGGCCGCCGCCGCGTACACCTCGGCGTCGCCGGCCGACCAGGTGCGGACCTGTCGTTCGACGACGCCGAGGATGTCGTGGTTGAGCACTTCCCCAAGATAGGGCCAGTGGCGCGACCCGGAACGTTGGCGAGGTGATCCACGCTCAGCAGGGCGCCTCGCGGCACCGCCCCCACGCCCCCGTACATCCAGTACGAGGACGTGGGGGCGGCACCACGATGCACCCGTCTGACCGCGAATTCCCCCGGCAACCTTCCGGGCCACACCACTAGCCGAGCGTGCCGCGGATGTTCGCGTGGCCCTTGAGGAGGTTGCGGGCGATCGTGCGGCGCTGGATCTCGTCGGTGCCCTCGTAGATGCGCAGCAGCCGAAGTTCGCGGTACCAGCGCTCGATCGGCAGTTCGCGGGTGTAGCCCATGCCGCCGTGGATCTGCAGCACGCGGTCGACGATCTCGTTGGCCTTGATGCCGCCGTAGAGCTTCGCGATCGACTGCGCCTGCCGGGAGTCCTGCTTCTGGTCGACGAGCCACGCGGCGTGCAGCACGAGCCAGCGCAGTGCCTCGATCTCGACCGCGGAGTCGGCGATCATCCACTGGATGGCCTGGTACTCGGCGATGGGCTGGCCGAACGTGACGCGGTTCTTGGCCTGCTCGATCGCCATCTCGACCAGCCGCTCGACGCTGCCGAGCGCGCGGGCGGGCAGCAGGTAGCGGCCCTGGCCGATCCACTGCATCGCGAGGTGGAAGCCCTTGCCCTCCTCGCCGAGGATGTTCTCGTGCGGCACGCGGACGTTGTCGAACACGAGCGCCGCCGGACCCCACTGGCCCATCGTCGGGATGGGCTCGGACTTCCAGCCCATGTCGCGGTCGACCAGGAAGCAGGTGACGCCGCCGTTGGCGCCCTTCTCCTTGTCCGTCACCGCGAACACCATCACGAAGTCGGCCTCGTTGCCCTGCGTGATGAAGGTCTTCTCGCCGTTGATGACCCACTCGTCGCCGTCCCTCACGGCGGACGTGCGGATGGCCTTGGCGTCACTGCCGGCGCCGGGCTCGGTGATCGCGAAGCACGACACGCGTTCGCCGGAGATCGTCGGCAGCAGGTAGCGCTGCTTCTGCTCCTCGTTGCCGTGGAACAGGATGTTGTCCGCGTAACCGCCGAAGCGGAACGGGACGAAACTGCGGCCCAGCTCGGCCTCGAGGAGCGCGGTCATCACCGCGCCGAGGCCCATGCCGCCGTACTCCTGCGGCGTGAGGACGCCGAAGAACCCGGCCTGCTTGGCCTTGTTCTGCAGCTCCTTCAGCTCGTCCCGCGCGAGACCCGGCTGGCCCGCGCGTTCGCGGCGCAGCACCTCGGGCTCCAGCGGGATGATCTCCTTGCGCACGAAGGTCCGCACCCAGTCGCGGATCTCCTTCTGCTCCTCGTCGAGCGTGAAGTCCATTTCTTTCCTTTCAGGCGAACGCGTTGATGCCCGTCAGCGCGCGACCGATGAGCAGTTTCTGGATCTGGCTGGTGCCCTCGTAGAGGGTGGTGACACGGGCGTCCCGCAGGTACTTGCCCACCGGGTACTCGTCGATGTAGCCGTAGCCGCCGAAGACCTGGATGGCGTTGTTGGCGACCTTGACCGCCGCCTCGCTGGCGAAGAGCTTGGCCATGCTCGCCTCGGTGCGGAACGGCCGGCCGCGGTCGGCGAGGTCGGCGACGCGCCAGGTGAGGAGCCGCGCGGCGTCGGTCTCCACGGCCATGTCCGCGAGGAGTTCCTGGACGAGCTGGAAGCCCGCGATGGGCTTGCCGAACTGCTCGCGTTGCCCGGCGTACTCCAGCGCGGCTTCGAGCGCGCCCCGCGCGGCACCGACGCAGCCCGCCGCGACGGACATGCGGCCCTTGTCGAGCGAGCCCATCGCGAGCTTGAAGCCCTCGGTGCTGAGCAGGGCGTCCTCCGCCACCTCGACGTCGTCGAGGGTGATCTCGGCGGTGGCCTGGCCGCGCATGCCGAGCTTGCCCTTGATCTCGGTGGCCGTGAAGCCCGGCGAGTCGGTGGGGACCAGGAAGGCGCTGATGCCCTTCGGGCCCGGTCCGCCGGTGCGGGCGAACACGAGCGCGACGTCGGCCCACGTGCCGTTGGTGATGAAGACCTTGCGGCCGTTGATGCGGTAGCCGTGGTCCGTCCTGGTGGCCTTGGTGACGAGGCTGCCCGCGTCGCTGCCGGTGCCGGGTTCGGTGAGGGCGAAGCAGCCGACCTGGGTGCCCGCGGTCAGGCCTGGCAACCAGCGTTGTTTCTGCTCTTCCGTGCCGTGCTGGGCGATCGACTTCGCGACCAGGCCGAGCGAGACGGAGATGATGCCCCGGACCGCGCTGTCGCCGCGGGCGATCTCCTCGAGGACCAGGCAGTAGGCGAGGTTGTCGCCGCCGGAGCCGCCGTGGCGCTCGTCGATCCCGAGCCCCAGGAACCCGACCTCGCCGAGCGCGGGCACCAGGTCCCTGTCGATCGCCTCGTCGCGGTCCCAGCGCGTGGCATGGGGGACGATGCGTTCGTCGGTGAACCGCCGGGCCAGCTCCCTGAGCTGCCGGTGTTCGTCCGAAAGCGTTAGATCCACAGACCCTCCCGACTAACCGAACAGTGTTAGGTTAACCCACATGCCCCGGCCGAGCACGCCCCTTCTGAGCTCCGACCGCATCAGGTCGGTGGCTCTGGCCATCATCGATCGAGACGGCCTCGACGGCCTGTCGATGCGCAAGCTCGCCGCGGAGCTGGGCGTGCAGGCCGCGTCGCTGTACGGGCACGTCCGCACCAAGGACCAGCTGCTGAACGACATCGCCTCGTCGGTCCTGTCGACCGTCGACATCTCGGGCTTCGAGGTCGACTGGCGCGAGGGCCTGATCCGGTGCGCGCGCTCGTACCGTGCGGCGTTGTCGTCGCACCCGAACATCGTTCCGTTCCTGGCGTACGGCCCGGCCGGCCGCGAGGAGTCGCTCCAGCGCCTCGACCTGCTGCACGGCGCCCTCGTCGACGCCGGCTGGTCACGCCGCGAGGCCACGATGATCGCCGCGGGCCTGATGTACATCGTGTTCGGCTCGGCCCTGAGCTCGTTCTCCAGCGGGTTCTCGTCCGATCCCGCGGACTACACCGACCGCTACCCGCACCTCGACCGCGCCCACCTGCTGCCGGGCGTCGCCCGCGAACTCGACCGGGACAGCTTCGAGCTGGCGCTCGCGGCGTTCGTGCGCGGCCTTTAGTGTTCTGCCGTGGCTTCCAAGGCGATCGAGCTCGAGGTCGGTGACCAGCTGGTGCGGGTGTCCAACCCGGACAAGCCGTACTTCCCCGCGCGGGGCATCACCAAGCGGCAGGTGGTCGAGTACTACCGCACGGTGGCGCCGGCCCTGCTGCGGGTCCTGCGCGACCGTCCCGTCGTGCTGAAGCGCTACGTCGACGGCGTCGAGGGCGAGGCGTTCTACCAGAAGCGCGTGCCCAAGGGCGCTCCTTCGTACGTGGAGACCGTGCAGGTGAAGTTCCCGTCCGGCCGCCCCGCCGACGAGATCTGCCCGACCTCCGAGGCCGTGATCGTCTGGGCCGCGAACCTCGGCACGTTCGACTTCCACCCGTGGCCGGTGCGCCGCGCCGACGTCGACCGCCCGGACGAGCTGCGCATCGACCTGGACCCGCAGCCGGGCACCGACTTCTCCGACGCCGCCCGCGTCGCCCTGGTGCTGCGCGAGGTGCTGGCCGACGCGGGCCTGACCGGCTACCCGAAGACCTCCGGCGGCCGCGGCATCCACGTCGCCGTGCGGATCCGGCCGGAGTGGGACTTCATCGACGTCCGGCACGCCGTGATCGCACTGGCGCGCGAGGTGGAGAAGCGCGCCCCCTCCCAGGCGACTTCGGCCTGGTGGAAGGAAGAACGCGGGGAGCGCGTCTTCATCGACTTCAACCAGGCCGCCCGCGACCGGACGATCGCTTCCGCCTGGTCTGTTCGGGGGACTGCCCGCGCGACTGTGTCGACTCCGGTGCCGTGGGACGAGTTGTCCACTGTGGACCCTGATGACTTCGACGTGCTGACCGTGCCGAAGTACCTGCAGGAGCGGGGTGATCCGCACGCCGGGCTGGACTCCGAGGCGTTCGGGATCGAGACGCTGCTGGAGTGGTACGCGGCCGATCCGCGCGGCGAGATGCCGTACCCGCCGGACTACCCGAAGATGCCCGGCGAGCCGCTGCGGGTGCAGCCCTCCCGCGCCCGCAAGCAGGAGTAACAGCCGATCGTTCGGCGCCGATCTTCTCTGCGTGACAGCGATCGCGACCGTCGTTGCGGAATTGGCGGAGACCGCCGTGCGGTGGGTGACCGACTCGCCCGTGCCCGTGTCCGCACTCGTGCGGCGGCGCATCGAGGACTACCTGCGTGGGCCTGACTGCGCTTCGCTGCTGGAGTTGCTGTGTCAGCTCGACTACACCGAGGAGGGCAAGTTCCACCAGAAGGTGGACCGGGGAGAACTGGCTGAGGCGTTCCGGCGCGAGTTCCAGCGGGCCGTGCGACGCGAAACAACGGAGTCTGAGGAGTTCGCGTCGTCCCTGTGGGCCGCGATCGAGCAGAACGCGCCATACCGCACTGTCGACTCCCGTGACCGAATCCGGATCAAGGTGACCGGCCCGGACCGGCCGATCGCGGAGCGCCTCGGTCTTGCCTCCGATGTCGGCAGGCTGGCGACGGCGCGGGCCACCGGCAGTGTGATCCGCGCGGCCATGGCGCGTGCCTACGACCGCATGGTCATGCCGCATTCGAAGGCGGACTTCCGCTTTCCGATCGACCGGATCTACGTGCCGCGCAAGCTCCGCCTGGATGACGCCCCGATCGCCGAGGACGAAGTGGGTGACCGCCGGTTCGTGCTGGTGGGGAATCCCGGTGCCGGAAAGAGCACGTTCATGCGGCGTCTCCTCCACCGGGCGGTGCTGGTCCCGTTGCTGGTTCAGCTGAAGCAGCATCAGAAGCTGTCGAACGACTTCGTCACGATCATCGCCGAGGAACTGCGTCCGCTCGTCCAGCGTGCTGTGGACGTCCAGCACGTTGCTGACCTGCTCGACGCCGGTGAGGCGGTGGTCGTGTTCGACGGGCTGGACGAGGTCGGTGACATCCAGGCGCGGCGATCGGCGGTGGCGGCGATCGAGGCGTTCGCCGCGCGCTTCCCTCTGGCACGCATCGTGGTGACCTGTCGGCAGGAGAGCTACCCGGTTGCGAAGCTCGACAGCACGTCGTTCCCCGTGTACTGGCTGCCCGACTTCGACGCCGACCAGGTCATGCGCTACGTCCGCACCTGGTTCGCCCTCGTGTACGCGGAAAGCAGGGTGGAAGCGTTCCTGCGGGACAGCGAGCACTTGGCCGACCTGCGGTCGAACCCGCTGATGCTTTCGCTGCTGTGCATGCTCTACCAGAGCGAGGGTTACATCCCGGAGAACACTGCTGACGTTTACCGGGAGTGTTCTGAGCTGATGCTGGTGCGGTGGGACGCGGTGAGTCAGGTGCCATCGGTGATCCGGTCGGTGAAGCTGGCGAAGTTCCTCGTGCAGGAGTTGGCGCAACACTTCTTCTTCACCCTCGACGGTCGGGGAGACGAGGGGGAGAAGACGCTGGAACGACTGGTGGTCGCACACCTGAGCGAACGCGAAGAAGAGGATTCGCAGTCCTACCACCAGAAAGCGCGCGAGTTCCTGGACTACTGCGCCGAGCGGGCATGGGTGCTCACGCAGGTCGACACTTCGCTCGACGGCGAACGGCGGTTCGGCTTCACACACCGCACCTTCATGGAGTACTACACGGCGTGTTACGTGTTGCGCACCTGCGACACGGCCGATGAGATCGTCAGAGTCCTGCTTCCGATGCTCACGTCTGGCAAGAGCTTCGTAGTGCCTCAGATCGCCTTGCAGATGTACGACGTGAATCGTGCAGACGGTGGTGACGCCTGTGTCCGGCTGTTGCTGGCGATGGCCGGCGATGAAGTCGAGGTCCTCACCTTCTGCGTCAGCTTCCTCGAACACAACAACTTGCGCCGGGCCACGGTGGAAGTGCTGCTCGAGCACGCTTTCGCGGCGCTCGGCCGGACCGGAGACGGTTCGCTCTACCACGCCCTGCGCGCCACGAGGCATGTGAAACGCACCCGCACCGCCACGGTCGCGCGTGCGGTGCTGGCGCGCACCACAGCAGACCTGGGTTCGGACCTCCGTCTGGGGGCGGGGTTGGTGGTACGGGTGCCATCGGTGTCCTACGAGGTGGCGCTGGGGGAAGAACGGCACGGACTTCGTAGCTTGAACAACAGGTTCGAGCAAATCCACGGTGCGGCGGCGTGGGTCTACGCTTCCTTGCCCAAGGGGAGCGAGAGGTATGTACCGGGTCCGATGGTGAAGTGCGTCGGTGACGGCTGCGTTGATTCCTACGAGCTGCGCCGGCTTGCTGTGGCGTGGCCGGACGTGATGCCGATCCCGGCCTCGGTGCTGCCATCGATCACCTCTGACCTCGATCGAGCCGACCTGGCCGACGCAGGGAGCAACCACGTCGGGGCACGAGCGATGATCGCGATGATCGCGGCTGCGGCGTTCGAGGGAGGGCTGTCGTGGTCGCCGCTCAACTTCGTCCAATCCCGACGCCCTGCGTTGGCTGAAGCGTTGATGCGCTACTGCGGTGACGAGAGCGAGGTCAGCGTCGCACGTGACCTGTTGGAGCGGTGGGGGCGTGCGGAAGCGGCGTTCGTCGACACCAACCGGTGATGATCACGGCATGGAGCTGACGCAGCGAGACGCCGAGTCGTACCGCGACCGCCTGGGACTGGACGGCGACGTGGTGCGGTTCGAGGAGGGGTCGCTGCCCGTCTTCGCAGTCGGGCACGACCTGGTGCTGAAGCTGTTCCCGCCGCGGTACCACGGCGAGGTGCCGGTCGAGGTCGCGGTGATGGAGGCGGTGCACGGCAGGCTGCCGGTGCCGACTCCCCGGTTGCAGGGCGTCGGGGTGCTCGACGACTGGGGGTACGTGCTGATGTCGCGGCTGCACGGCGAGGAACCCGCGGTGCCGGACGTCGAGGTCAGTGCGCGGGTCGGGGAGATGCTGAAGGCGTTGCACGCGATCGAGCCGCCCGCGGTGCTGGGGCCGGGGGACTGGGCGGCGTTCGTTGCCGGACAGCGGCGCGGATGCGTTGAGCTGCAACGGAAACGTGGGCTGGACGAGCGGTGGCTGGAGCGGATTCCGGCGTTTCTCGACGGGGTGGATCTCGGCGATGAGCCGCCGGTGCTGCTGCACACCGAGGTGATGAGCGCACATCTGTTGCGGCGCGGCGGGGAACTCTCCGGGCTGTTCGACTTCGAGCCGGCGATGCGCGGGGCGTTCGAGTACGAGTTCGCCAGTGTCGGGCTGTTCGTCACCAAAGGCGACGCGAGGTGCTGGAAGGCGTTGGTCGAGGCGTACGGGCGGGTGCCGGATCCTCGGCGCGTGATGGCCTACGCGCTGTTGCACGTCTACTCCAACATGCCGAAGTACATGCGTGAGATGCCCGCGGGGGATTCGTTCGACGAACTCGCCGTGCGGTGGTTCGGGGAGTGAGTGAGCCAACCGGCTGTATCGGGGACGGATCCAGTGAGCGACCTCGTAGACTGGACCGAACGCGAGAGGAGGTCGCCATGTCCCAGCCATATGTCGTGCGGTACGTCGGCGGTCCCCTCGACGGCAGGGTCGACTCGCTGCCGTCCACGCCCGAAATTCCGAAGCAGACCGTGACGTACGTCCATCTGCACGGCGGGCCCAAGATCGTGCACGTCTACGACCTCCAGTACGCCGTCGAGTACGGGTGCGAGTACCGGCTGCGGGCGGGGGAAGACGACGAAACCTGACCAAGCCTCACGTGGACACGAAGAGGCAAGCAGGTTTACCGTCTTGTCATGAGAGCGCTCTCACACACTGTGGTGCGAGAGGAGTTTCCATGCACGTGCTCATTCGAGGAACGATCGGCGTCGCGGCGGTGGCGATGGCGGTCGTGGCGGCGGGCTTCGTGGTGGGGCAACCGGTTTCTCACGCGGGGCACGGCCATGTGTACAGCGCCGAGCAGGCGCGGGCGATGGTGGAGCAGCAGGCGGTTCCGGGGTCGGAGTTCCGGGTGACCTGCTCGTCCAGTCATCGCCGCCAAGATGACTCGATCGTGTTCCAGAACCAGTCCGGCGTCTCCCACATGCACGAGTTCTTCGGGGAGGCACCCTCAACGGTGCGAACGTCACGAGCGCGCCTGGGTACACGTTCCACGGCGACTTCATGAACGCGTGGGATCCCGTTGAGCTGCAACGGCGTGTCTCCAACTGCATCAACGCCGGGTACATCTGCGGGGTGGACGGAAACCCGTAACGATCTTGCTGCCGACCCTGTGCTCAGAATTGTCGGAGGTGTAGGGCATGCTGGGGCACAAGTGTTCGAACGGGGAGGCAGCGCGATGGCGAAGAAGAGCGGGCTGTCGGCGGAGGACGTCGTCGACCTGCGATCGCAGTTGGACGAGGGCAGTCAGCCGATGGTGTGGTTCACGGCGGCCGCGGTCGGCATGGAGGAGGGCAGGTCGGCGAAGCTGCTGGCCGTCACCGACCCTCCGGAAGGCGACTTCATCCAGGTCCGGCCCACCGGCTCGAAGGACGAGATGTCCTTCTCCCCGGCCGAGTTGACGCTGGAGAAGCCGCCGCCGCGCAAGAAGCCGGCGACCCCTCCTCCAGCGCAGCCGGAACCGCCGCGAGAGACTGAGGTCGTCCACCCCTACCTCCCGGAGGCGCCGGTGAAGCCCGCGGCCCCCAAGCCGAAACCCGCACCCGCTCCCGCCGAGCAGGCGCCCGCGAAGCCCGCCGCGCGCAAGCAGTCCGCGAAGACCACCTTCCCCGAGGTCACGATCACGCTGGTGACGACGGGCGAGGGCGAGTGGGCCGTGGAGGTGCTGCAGGGCACCCGCAGGACGGTCCGCCCGACGCCGGTGCCGCCCGCGCAGGTGGCCCAAGCCGCGAAGCTGCTCACGCCCGAGGTCTCCGAGATCGTCGAGGGCGTGCTGAACGCGGCGCGTGCCCAGCAGCTCGCCCGCGTGGAGCAACTGCGCGCCGAACTGGAGGCAGCCCAGAAGGCCCTGGAGGAGCTGGGCGCGTAGCGCGATCACGTGCTGCGACGCCCCGGTGGTTGTGCGCACGCGTTCGGGTGAGAGGGGTTCCCAGGGCTGGTGCCGGGGCGGACCGTGAGGTGCGCGGATGTCCCGCGCAGGTCCGGCTTGGAGGACGGGGAGGCCCGATGGGTACGTGTGGGTGCTGTTCCGGGTGTACGGGGCCCGGCTGCGGCTGTTGTTCGAGCTGCTGACACGAAGATTCGCGCGGGGAGCTGTTCGCGTCGTGGTCACGCGAACGGTTCCCCTCCGCCATGTGCGGAGTAACTGACGTCAGGCTTCTGGCGACGTGGACGGTGCTGTTGGACGGCACCTTCGCGTCGTCGGTCACGCGAAGGCTCCGTCTTGCGCTGCGGTTGAGCGAATGCTCCTGTCCGCGCAGCCCGATCAGGGTGGGCAGACCGTGCCGTTCGACGGCACCTTCGCGTCGATCAGGTAGTCGCGCACCGCCGTGGTCGCGCACCCCGACAGGGTGAGCGCGCCGTGTCCGCTGCCCTGCCACCCGATCAACGACGACCCCGGCAGCCGCTGCGCCGTGTGCTCGGTGCCCGGCGCGGGGGTGGAGAGGTCGTTGGCCGTGCTCAGGACCACGATCGGCGGCGCGCTCTTCAGGGCGTCGACCTTCTCGGCCTTGGGCGGCGGGAACGGGTTGCAGTGCAGCAGCATGCGGGCGAACACGGCGCCGAACATCGCGTGCTTCGACTGCCAGTCGGCGGCGAGGGCCTTCACCCGGTCCGGCGGGATGCGGGTGGCGGTGTCGTTGCAGCCGATGATCAGGCCCGCGTCGAAGCGCGGCGGGTTCTCGTCCAGGTCGTTGACCAGCGGTTCCAGCAGGGCGAACAGGCCCGTGCTGTCGCCGGCGCGGGCCTTCACCACGGCGTCGGCCAGCGCGGGCCAGCGGGCTCGGTCGGTCAGGCCCGCCAGGATCGCGTTCAGGGCCGAGCCGGGGGTCAGGTCCACGTACTCGCCGCGCACGCGGCCGGTCCGCAGCTGGGCCAGCAGTGCCGTGACGTCCTCGCGCGGGTTCGCGAGCGCGCAGCCCCGGGTCTTGCAGTCGCGGGCGAACGCGTCGAACGTCGCCTCCGCCGCGACGGCGCGGGACTCCAGGACGCCCACCTGGTCGAGCGTCGGGTCCGGGGCGCCGTCGAGGACGGTGCGGCCGATGCGGTTCGGGTAGCGCTGGGCGTAGGTCGTGATGACGCGCGAGCCCTCGCCCAGGCCGATGGCGTTGAGGCGGTCGGTGCCCAGGTAGTCGCGGAGTCGTTCCAGGTCGGCGGCCGCGCGCCACGAGTCGAACGCGGTCAGCCTGCCTTCGAGGTCGAGCACGCACTCCTGAGATGCCTCGCCCGCGGCGACCACGAGGGTCGACTGCTCGGGCTCGGCCGGGTCGTACTCGACGAGCTGCGCGCGCGTGGCCTGCGGTACGCACGCCATGCCGTCCGAACGGCCCGTGCCCCGCCGGTCCATGCCGATGATCGTGAACGTGCTGAGGATCTCCTTCGGCAACGCCGCCGCGAGCCGCGCGGCCTTCAGCGTGCCGGGCTCGCCGCCGGGGTCGTTGACCACGACCAGGGCGCTCTTGCCCGTGCCGACGCGCGTCAACGCGATGCCGATCGTGCCGCGGCCGGGACGTCCCGGCGGGTCGAGCACGGTGGTCATGCGCGCGCATTCGTACTTCTGGTCGCCCTGCGGGGCATCGGCGCCGAAGCGGTCCTTCATCTGCTCGTTGCACGGCGACCACGGCAGCGAGTCCGCCTTGTACTCGCTCAGCGGGGGCACTGGCTGCGGCCCGGCGAGCGTGCTCTGGTCGACGGGCTGGTCGCCCTCGCCCTTGACCGCGATCACCGGCCTGGTCGAGGGTCCCGCGCTGCACGCCGTCAGCACGCTCACTGCCAGTAGGGCCAAGGCAGCGCGACGCACAGATTTCCTCACTCTCGTTCACACTCCGGGAAGCTGAGCCTCGCACGCCACAGGTGAGAATCCAGTGAGTCAGGATGGGTGCATGGCTCACGCTGATCGGCTTCCCGTCGCCCGTCTCCTGGGCGGCATCCCGCCGACGGCGCTCGTGCTCCTCGGCATCGTCAGCGTGCAGGTCGGCGCCGCGTTCGCGAAGCAGCTGTTCACGGTCGCGGGTGCGGCGGGCACGGTGACGTTGCGCCTGGTCATGGCGGCACTGGTGCTGGTCGTGATCTGGCGTCCGTCCCTCCGGCTCGACCGCCGCACGCTCGTCACCGTCGCCACCTACGGCACGGTGCTCGCGGCGATGAACCTCTGCTTCTACGCGGCGCTCGACCGCATCCCGCTCGGCGCGGCCGTCACGATCGAGTTCCTCGGGCCGCTCGCGGTGGCCGTCGCGGGCTCACGGCGCTGGATCGACGGCGTGTGGGTGCTGCTCGCGGGCCTGGGGGTGGTGCTGCTCACGGGTGTGCAGGGCGGTCTGTTGTGGACGGGCGTGCTGTTCGCGCTGGCCGCGGGCGCGTGCTGGGCGGCGTACATCCTGGTGACGGCCAAGCTCGGCAGCCAGACGACCGACGGCAAGGGCCTCGCGCTCGCGATGGTGGTCGGGGCGGTGATCGCGCTGCCGTTCGGCGTCGGCTCGGCCGGCACGGCGATGCTCGACCCGGTGGTGCTCGCGGCGGGGTTCGCGGTCGCGCTGATGTCGTCGGTGATCCCGTACTCGCTGGAGCTGGAGGCGTTGCGCCGCATGCCGCCGCGCGTGTTCGGGATCCTGATGTCGATGGAACCGGCGGTCGCCGCGGTCGCGGGCCTGCTGCTGCTCGGCGAGCACCTCAAGGCGGCGCAGTGGGCCGCCGTCTGCTGTGTCGTGATCGCGTCGATCGGTGCGACGCGCTCGGCCAGGCCGGACGTCTAGCGGGCCCGGAGTTCACCCTTCAGCACCGACGCCACGTCGTAGCGGGCCGGGACCTCCAGCTGGTCGTAGCGGCACGACAACGGCTCGCGGTCCGGGCGCCACCGCGCGAACTGGCCGTTGTGCCGCAACCGCACGGGCTGCTCGCCCTCGGTCTGCGTGTAGTGGATCTCCAGCACCCGCTCGGGGCGCAGCGCCACGTACTCGGCCTGCTTGCCGCGCCACCGGTTGATCTCGCCGGGGATCCGCTGGCCCGGCACGGGATTCGCCCACGGGTGGTCTCCCGTGGTGATCAACGGTGCCAGCTCGGCCGCGAGCTCCCGGCGTTCGGCGGCCTTGAACGAACCGCAGACGCCGATGTGGTGCAGCAGGTCGTCCGAGTCGTAGACGCCGAGCAGCAGCGAGCCGACCGCCGTGCCGGGCTCGGTGTCCTTGTGCCAGCGCAGCCCGGCGAGCACGACGTCGGCGGTGCGGGCGTGCTTCACCTTGATCATCGAACGCTTGCCC
The DNA here is from genome assembly GCF_040682435.1 of Lentzea sp. NPDC051208. Lineage (NCBI taxonomy): Bacteria > Bacillati > Actinomycetota > Actinomycetes > Pseudonocardiales > Pseudonocardiaceae > Lentzea > Lentzea sp. NPDC051208. The sequence continues at coordinate 67,237 of NZ_JBFBAW010000004.1, forward strand.
GGCGTGTACGGGCCGTCCGACGGCTTGCCCATCACGCCGTCCAGCCCGGCGCCCTCGAACAGCGTGAACCACTGCCGCGCCGTCTCGACGGACGTCGTCGCGGGCGTCACGTTCAGCCCCGGCAGCTTCAGCAACGCCTCGCGCCGCGCGATCGTCGGCGACTCCAGCAGCACCTCGGACCCGAGTGCGAGCAGGTCGAAGGCGACGAACGTGGCCGGCGTCGACTCCGCCAGCATCGTCACCCGCGAGGCCGCCGGGTGGATGCGCTCGGACAACGCGTCGAAGTCCAGCTCGTCGTTCTTCGCGACCACCAGTTCGCCGTCGACGACCACGCGGTCCGGCAGCACGTCCAGCATCGAGGCGACGACCTCGGGGAAGTAGCGGTTGAGCGGCTTGCCGCTGCGCGACTGCAGCAGCACCTCGTCGCCGGAGCGGAACACCACGCAGCGGAACCCGTCCCACTTCGGTTCGAAGAACAGGTTCGCGTCGTCCGGGATCCCGTCCACCGCGGTGGCGAGCATCGGCTGCAGAGGTGGCGTCAGCGGTAGGTCCACGCGCACATCCTGCCTCTTCAGCTGGAATCGCGCCGCTGGTATCGCAGCAACAGCACGTCGTCCGCGCGCAGCACGGACGCCAGCGCGAGATCCACGGGCGGGACCACCGGACCGTGCGCGATCCGCGACGCGTCGCCCACCGCCAGCAGGGGCGCCACCGTCAGGTTCAGCGCGTCCACCAGACCGGCGGCCACCATCGATCCGAACAGCCGCGGCCCGCCCTCCAGGTCGATGCGGTGCAGTCCCCGCGCCGCGAGCTCGGCGACCGCCACACCCAGGTCCACCTCGGTCTCCCCGGCGACGATCACGTCGGCGGGCAGCGCGGGCATCCGGGCGGCCTCGGTGGTGATCACGATCGGCGGCACGGCGGTGTCGGTGAACAGCGGCAGGTCCGGCGTCAGCGACCCGCGTGCCGTCACCACGGCGATCGGCAACGGCCTGGTGCGCTTCGCGCCGCGGTAGCCCTCGGCCAGCACGGTCGCCGAGCCCACCAGCACGACGTCGGCGAGTTCGCGCCCGAGCAGGTAGATCCGCCGGTCCGCGGGCGAGCCGAGCCCGGCGGACCGTCCGTCGACCGACACCGCGCCGTCCACGCTGGACACGAAGTTCGCGGTCACCCAGGTCCGGCCCGCTGGATAGCCGTACAGCGACTCGAGGGCTGTGTCGGTCATCTCAACGCCCGGTGAGGGCCACAACATCTCCACCGGGCCATCCCATCACGCCGATAAGGTGCGGGCATGCGCTTGTCCGACCGGGATCCCCAGATCGGTGCCGACGAACTGATCGAGGGCCTGGTACCGCCACCGAGGTTCGACTCGGTCAGCTTCGACACCTACATCCCCAACCCGGACGAGCCCTCGCAGGCCGCCGCGGTCGAGGCGGGCCGCCTGTTCGCCGCGCGGGTCAGCACGCGCCGCAAGAAGTGGTCGCTGTTCGGGTCCAGGGACTCCGACGAGGGCAAGCTCGGCCTCTACCTCGACGGCGGTTTCGGTGTCGGCAAGACCCACCTGCTCGCCTCGCTCTGGCACGCCGTGCCCGGCCCCAAGGCGTACGGCACGTTCGTCGAGCTGACGAACATGGTCGGCGTCCTGACGTTCCCCGAGGCCGTGAAGAGGCTGTCCGGCCACAAGCTGCTCGCCATCGACGAGTTCGAGCTCGACGACCCCGGCGACACGATGCTGGTCACGCGCCTGATCAAGGAGCTGATCGGGGCCGGCGTGCACGTCGCGGCCACCTCGAACACGCTGCCCGACAAGCTCGGCGAGGGCCGGTTCGCCGCCGCCGACTTCCTGCGCGAGATCCAGTCGATGTCCTCGAAGTTCGACGTCGTGCGCGTCGACGGCCCCGACTACCGCCACCGCGGTCTGCCCGAGGCCCCGGCGCCGATGTCGGACACCGATCTGGTCGTCAAGGCCTCCACCACCGAGGGCTCGACGCTCGACGACTTCGACGACCTCTGCAAGGCGCTCGCCCGCATCCACCCGTCGAAGTACGGCCGGCTGCTCGACGGCGTCACCGCGGTGCATTTGAAGGACGTCAAGCCCGCACCCGACCAGAGCGTCGGGCTGAGGCTCGTGGCGTTCGGCGACCGGCTCTACGACCGCGACATCCCGGTCGCGGTGTCGGGGCAGCCGCTTTCGGAGCTGTTCACCGAGGAGATGCTGCGCGGCGGTTACCGCAAGAAGTACCTGCGCGCTGTCAGCCGATTGGTCGCGCTTTCTCGGGTTTGACTCCGGCGGCGTTCGAGTATCCACTGGGTGGCGGGCGGGAATGATGACGTCCCGACGTCCTCCGGAGGCACTGATGCTGAGTGAAGCCGAACGCCGCTCGCTCGAGGAGATCGAACAGCGGCTGCTCGCGGACGAGCCGAGACTCGCCCGCACGATGAACCGCCAGGTGCGTCCCTGGTTGCTCTACTCCCTCCTGTTCGTCTTCGGCGGTCTCACGGTGCTGCTGACGGTGATCAGCGCGTTCGGCGCCGCCTTCCAGTGCCTCATGGTCACCGCCGCCGTGCTGGTGTACCGGAGGTACCCGCTCCGCCTGCGGTGACCGGAAACTCACTGGCGTTCCCGGGCGGCGACCCCGACGATCTCGGTCGTGGGTTATCTGGAAGCGAACGGGCTCGCGTACACCCTGCCTGACGGCAGGGAGCTGTTCCGCGACGTCTCGTTCAAGGTGAGCGGCGGGACCGTGGTCGCGCTCGTCGGCGCCAACGGTGCCGGCAAGACGACGCTGCAACGGATCCTGTCGGGGGAGCTCACCCCGAAGCAGGGCAGCGTGCACGTGCAGGGCGGGCTGGCGGTGATGCCGCAGTTCATCGGTTCGGTCCGCGACGACTCGCTCGTGCGCGACCTGTTGCTGTCGGTCGCCCCCGAGGCGTTGCGCAAGGCGGCGGTGGAGCTCGACGACGCCGAGCTCGCGCTGATGGACACCGACGACGAACCCTCCCAGATGCGGTACGCGAACGCCCTCTCCAGCTACGGCGAGGCAGGCGGGTACGACGTCGAGGTCCTGTGGGACACCGTCACCGTCGCCGCCCTCGGCCTGCCCTACGACCGGGCCCGGTTCCGCGAGGTCCGCACGCTCTCCGGCGGTGAGCAGAAACGCCTGGTCCTGGAGACCCTGCTGCGCGGCCACGAGCAGGTCCTGCTGCTCGACGAGCCCGACAACTACCTCGACGTCCCCGGCAAGCGCTGGCTGGAGGACCGTCTCCGGGCCACAGACAAGGCCGTCCTCGTCGTCAGCCACGACCGTGAGCTGCTGTCCACCGCGGCGACGCACGTCGTCACGGTCGAGGCGCATTCCACGTGGACGCACGCAGGCTCGTTCGGGACGTGGCACGGTGCCCGAGCGAAACGCATCGACAGGCTGCTGGAAGATCACCGGCGCTGGAACGAGGAGCACGAGCGGCTCAAGGACCTCGTCCGCACGCTCCAGCAGCTGGCCAAGTCCTCCGAGGTGATGGCTCAGAAGTACCGGGTCATGGCCGCGCGCCTCGAACGGTACGAGCAGGCGGGCCCGCCGCCGGAGATCCCTCAGGACGAGAAGGTCACCCCGCGCCTGAAGGGCGGCCGCACCGGCGTTCGCGCGATCACGTGCGAGGACCTGGAGCTGACCGGGCTGATGAAGCCGTTCTCCCAGGAGATCTTCTTCGGTGACCGGGTCGCGGTGCTGGGCGCGAACGGTTCCGGCAAGAGCCACTTCCTGCGACTGCTCGGCGGCGACGAGGTGAGGACCACCGGCAAGTGGAAGCTCGGCGCACGGGTCGTGGCGGGCCTGTTCGCGCAGACGCACGAGCACCCGGAGTGGCTCGGCCGCACGCTCGTGGACATCCTCTGGCACGGCGAGGGCCAGCGCCCCGGCAAGGATCGGGGCGCGGCGATGTCGGTGCTGCAGCGCTACGGCCTGCACCAGGCGGGCGACCAGCGGTTCGAGAACCTCTCCGGCGGGCAGCAGGCGCGGTTCCAGGTCCTGCTGCTGGAGCTGTCCGGGGCGACGTTGCTGCTGCTCGACGAGCCGACGGACAACCTCGACCTCGCCTCGGCGGAGGCGTTGCAGAACGCGCTGAACGACTTCGACGGCACGGTCGTCGCGGTCACGCACGACAGGTGGTTCGCGAAGTCGTTCGACCGGTTCCTGCACTTCCGGGCGGACGGCGCGGTGTCCGAAGTGGACGAACCGGTCTGGACCTAACCTAGTTCCCAGCTGACGAAGGCGCCGTCGTCGATCGACCCGCCCGCCTTCCGGTAGGTGGCCTGCGCCGCCGTGTCTCCCGCGGCGGTGCCGGTCCACATCGCGTAGCAGGCCCGTTCCACGGCAAGGGCCTTCAGGGCCTCGACCAGCGCGGTGCCGATGCCGCGGCGCAGGAACGCGTCGTCCACGCCCAGCTCGTAGAGGAACATCTCGGTGCCCTTGTCCGGGTGCGTGGTCTCCACCCCGGAGACGAACCCGGCTGGCTGGTCGCCGACGTAGGCGATCAGCAGATGGCTGTGATCCTGCGCCAGGAACCGGGCGGTCGCGTCCGGCCGCGGCGGCGCGTCGAACAGGTGCGCGGCGGCGAACACGTCGTCGGCGGAGGCGGCGCGGCGGATCTTCATGTCGTCAGGCTAAGCAATCTCGGTGTTCATCTCCGTGCGGTGGAATCGCTGGCGTGTCGGTGGACGGCGTCAGCGGTCCTCGACGATCGCGGGCAGCTTCCCGTTCTTGACCAGCCTGGCCAGCTCGGCGTGGTCCGCCTCGGTCCGGTCGGCGTAGTCGAACGCGTACTTGGCGAAGGCCTCGTCCAGGTCGTCGGCGCCACCGTTCTGGAAGTACCCGGCCAGCAGCCGCGGGTCCAGGGACCTGGTGTGCGCGCGGGCCAGCAGCGCGCCGGCGAAGCGGCCGTAGTCGTCGAGGTCGTCGCGCTTCAGCGTGGTCGCGTCGATCTCGCCCTTGCGGTTGCGGAACTGCCGCACGATGAAGTGCCGGCCCTCGATCGTCGTCCAGCCCAGCAGGATGTCGGTCTCCGCCTGCACGAGCCGCGCGCCGTGCACGATCCGCTTGCCCTCGTGCTTGGCGGGTTCGGCGGGGAGGAACGGCTGCAGCGCGGACGGCCTGGCCTCCTTCGCCTGCAGCACCAGGGCTTCGGAGCCGTTGCCGTGCAACAGGATCAGGTAGTTGCGCAGACCGACGCTGCCGGTGCCGACGACGCGGAACGCCACGTCCGACACGCCGTAGCGCATGATCAGTTTGGTCCGCGACTCGCGCAGGGTGTCCACGTAGGACGGCAGCGCGGCGATCACCGCCGCCTTCGTCGGGGGAGTGGCCTCGGTGAACGTCGGCGGGTTCGTGACGAACCGCCACTTCTCGCCGTCGTGCGTGGTCCACTTGGCGGCGAACCTCGCGCTGGTGTTCTTGCGCGACTTCTCGGCGGCCTTGGAGAAGTCGTTGAGCAGGTCGTCGGCCTTGACCTTCGACAGCGTGGACTCGTCGCCCAGAGCGGTCCACGAGTCCATGAACGGGATCTCGGCGAGGTGCCGGATCGTGGCCCGGTACGCGCTCACGGCGTCCTCGGCGGCGTCGCGGCAGCCCTTGTCCGACACGCCGCCCACGCGTCCGGCCAGCACCAGCGAGGCGACGAGCCGCTTGAGGTCCCACTCCCACGGGCCGGGCAGCGTCTCGTCGAAGTCGTTGATGTCCATGACGATCTGGCCCTCGGGCGTGCCGTAGAGGCCGAAGTTCGCTGCGTGTGCATCACCGCACAGCTGAGCGTGAAGGCCCGTCGAGCGGCCGGCGGCGAGATCGCCCGCCTGCAGCCCGGCCGCACCGCGGAAGAACGCGAACGGGTTCTGGAGCATCCGGCCGATCCGCAACGGGACCAGATGTTCCAGCCGGCCCTCGTTGCTGGCGTGCATGAACTCCAGCACGGACGGGCGCGAGGGAGCCAGCGACATCGCGCGATGCGCCTTGAAGTCCACTGAGGACCGCAACGCGCGTCCCTCGGCGTAGACCTCTTCAGGCTCAACCCATCTGCCCAAAGCGGCAGCGGCCTCAGCACGCACCCGTTCACCCATAAGAGTCATCATGCATGCGGCGGACGGCCCACGTGGCCCGTCCGCCGCAACTGTGACCTGGCTACGAGCGAAAATCACCCTAAACGGGACGAACGACCTCAGCGATCGCCCGAACGCCCAGGTCGATCTCGTCCCGCGTGATCACCAACGGCGGTGCGACGCGCAACGTCGAGGCGTGCGTCTCCTTGCAGAGCACCCCGCGCGTCGCCAGAGCCTCCGACGCGGCGCGGCCGACCGGGCCGCCGGGCGCGATCTCGACGCCGGCCCACAGCCCGCGCCCGCGCACCTCGGCCACGCCGTGACCGACCAGCTTGTTCAGTTCCGCGTGCAGGTAGGCGCCCATCTCCCGCGAGCGCTGCTGGAACTCGCCGGTCGCCAGCAGTCCCACGACCGCGCGGCCCACGGCGCAGGCGAGCGGGTTGCCGCCGAACGTCGACCCGTGCTCGCCGGGCTTCAGCACGCCCAGCACCGCACGCGACCCGACCACGGCGGACACCGGCAGGATGCCGCCGCCCAGCGCCTTGCCGAGCGTGTACAGGTCCGCCCGCACGCCCTCGTGGTCGAGAGCGAACAGCTCGCCGGTGCGGCCGAGGCCGGACTGGATCTCGTCGGCGATCATCAGCACGTTGTTCTCGTCGCACAGGCGGCGGATCCCGGCGAGGTACCCGGCGGGCGGCACGACGACGCCCGCCTCGCCCTGGATGGGCTCGAGCAGCACGGCGGCCGTGCGCGGGGAGATGGCGGACTCGATCTCGTCGAGCGCGCCGTACTTGACGACCTTGAAGCCGGGCGTGAACGGCCCGAAGTCGCCCCGCGCGGTCTCGTCGGTCGAGAACGACACGATCGTCGTGGTGCGGCCGTGGAAGTTGGACCCGGCGACGATGATCTCCGCCGTGCCCTCCGGCACGCCCTTGACCTGGTACGCCCACTTGCGCGCGACCTTGATCGCGGACTCGACGGCCTCGGCGCCGGAGTTCATCGCGAGCACCATCTCGGTGCCGGTCAGGGCGGCCAGCTCGCGGCAGAACAGGCCGAACTGGTCGTGGTGGAACGCACGGCTGGTCAGCGTGACGCGGCCGAGCTGCTCGACGGCGGCGGCCACCAGGGCGGGGTGGCGGTGCCCGAAGTTCAGCGACGAGTAGCCGGAGAGGAAGTCCAGGTAGCGGCGCCCTTCGACGTCGGTGACCCACGAACCCTCGCCGTGCGAGATGACCACCGGAAGCGGGTGGTAGTTGTGCGTGCTCCACTCCTCGTCGAGGGCGACGTAGTCCGCGCTGGTGGTGGTGTTGTGCTCAGCGATGGCGGTCATCCTCCAAGGCTAGGGGCGTGGACAAGCGATATCGACCGTGAACCATTGCGCACTGCACCAGTTTGTTGCGTAGATTCATCAATCAGTGGTTGTTGCTTGCACAACCGGCAGAATCGACGGTGAATCGCTACGGTCAGATGATGGCGAAGAAGTCGGTTCGTGACGCGCTGCGACTCGATGAGGTGGATCTCTCCACCCTCGACCCCGCCGGCCGCCCCGTCGGTCCCAAGAACAAGAGGGAGGCGGCCGAGGACATGGCCGCCACCGGGGCCGAGCTGGACGGTCTGCAGGAGGCGCTCTACGCGGAGAATTCTCGCGCGGTGCTGCTAGTCCTGCAGGGCATGGACACCTCGGGCAAGGGCGGCGTGGTCAGCCACGTCCTCGGCCTGGTGAACCCGCAGGGCGTGCGCATCGCGTCGTTCAAGAAACCGACCGCCGCCGAGCTGCGCCACCACTACCTCTGGCGCATCCGCAAGGTCCTGCCGGAGAAGGGCCGCCTCGGCGCGTTCGACCGCTCCCACTACGAGGACGTGCTCGTGCCGAAGGTCGAGCGCCTGATCACCGCCGCGGAGCTGCGCACCCGCTACAAGGAGATCAACACGTTCGAGCGGGAGCTCGCGGACTCCGGCATCACGCTGATCAAGTGCTTCCTGCACATCTCGCCGGAGGTCCAGAAGGAACGGCTGCTCGCGCGCCTGGACGACCCGAAGAAGAACTGGAAGTACAACCCGGCCGACATCGACGTCCGGTCGAAGTGGTCCAAGTACCAGGACGCGTACACGCAGGCGCTGAAGAACTGCCGGGAGACGCCCTGGTACGCGATCCCGGCCGACCGCAAGTGGTACCGGAACTGGGCGATCAGCAGGCTGCTGCTGGAGACCCTGCAGGAGATGGACCCGAAGTTCCCGCCGCCGGGCTACGACCTCGAGGCCGAGAAGGCCCGGCTGATCAACAACGACCCGTTGCGCTAGACGCAATCTCGATTGCACCTATTGCCTGACCGTCGTGATCTAGGCCAGTGTGGGCTGCACCGCCGCCGCGAAGGTATATCCCGGAGGTGCGGACGTGGGTGTGGACCGGCGACGTTTTCTCGGAGCCATGGGCGTAGGAGCTGGACTGCTGATGACCGGAGGAACCGCTGAGGCGGCTGCCGCCACGCGGAGAGTGTTCTTCGGCGCCTACACCACCTGGAGCGGTGGCGCCAAGGGCATCGGCATCGGCACCTACGACACCGTGACCGGGCAGCTGAAGACGACCGGCGTGATCAGCGGCGTGGTCAACCCGTCGTTCGTGATCGAGTCACGCGACGGCAGGTTCCTCTACGCCGTCAACGAGAACACCAAGGGCGAGGTCACCGCGATCAACGCGGCCTCGCTGAAGGTGATCAACAAGCAGGCGACCGGTGGCGCCGACCCGTGCCACCTGACGCTCGACCCGTCCGGGAAGTTCCTGATCACGGCCGACTACTCGTCGGGCTCGCTCAGCGTGTTCCCGGTCAACCCGGACGGCAGCCTCGGCGCGCGCACGCAGAAGGTGCAGCACAAGGGGTCCGGGCCGAACAAGGAACGCCAGGAAGGCCCGCACGCGCACCACATCGTGTTCGACCCGGCCGGCAGGTACGCGGCGGCGGTCGACCTCGGCGCCGACTCGGTGTTCGTCTACTCGTTCACCAGCGGGAAGCTGACCCAGGTCTCGCAGGCGAAGGTCAAGCCGGGAGCCGGACCGCGGCACATCGCGTTCCACCCGGACGGCAGGACGGCCTACGTGGCGAACGAGCTGGACTCGACGATCGTGACCTGCGCTTACGCCAACGGGACGCTCACGCCGGGCCAGGTGCTGAAGACCGCGCCGTCCGGAGGCCCGACGAACTACCCGGCCGAGGTGCTGGTCTCGGCGGACGGCAGGTACGTCTACCTGTCGAACCGCGGGCACGACAGCATCGCGCTCTTCGCGGTCACCGGTTCCGGGCTGACGATGCTCGGCACCACCGCGGTCGGCGGCAAGTACCCGCGGCACATCACGTTCGACCCGACCGGGTCTTTGCTGTTCGCCGCCAACCAGAACTCGAACAACGTCACGTCGTTCGCGGTGGACAAGGCCACGGGCAAGCTGACCCAGTCCGGCACGCCGCTGCAGACCGCGATCCCGGTCTGCGTGCTGCCCACCCGACTGGGTTAACGCACTTCAGGTCGACCGTCCACAGTGGTACTCCGGACTCATGGGTCTTCTGGCTGGAGTGCTCGCTGTCGCTTTGCTGGCGCCCGCACCGATCGCCCCGGAGTACGTCGCACTCGGCGACTCCTACGCGTCCGGGGCGGGCGCCGGTTCCTACGTGGACGGCTCCTGCCGCCGCAGCTCCAACGCCTACCCGGCGTTGCACGGCAGGGAGTTCCCGTCGTTCAAGTTCGTGGCGTGCAGCGGTGCGACCACGAAGTCGCTCAAGTCCCAGTTCCGGGCCCTGACCCCGAACACCACGTTCGTCACGATCACCATCGGCGGCAACGACCTCGGGTTCGTGGACGTGCTGACGACCTGCACCCTGAACGGTGACAGGACCTGCACCAAGAGGGTCGCCACGGCGGTGGACTTCATCCACGGGCAGTTGCCCGCCCTGCTCGACACGGCCTACGCCACGATCAAGGAAGCGGCGCCGCGCGCCAGGCTGGTCGTGGCCGGCTACCCGCGGCTGTTCACGCCGGCCGACGGCTGCCCGACGATGTCGAGAGTCAAGCGCGCGGCTCTCAACGATGCCGCCGACCAGCTGTCCGACGAGATAGCGAAGGCGGCCGAACGCGCCGGTGCCCGGTATGTCGACGTGAGGGAAGCGTTTGCGGACCACGGCGTGTGCGCGGCCGAGCCGTGGATCAACGCGCTGGTCAGCCCGACCTCCGACTCCTACCACCCGACCAAGGCGGGGCAGGCCGCGTACTTCCGGGCGCTGACCTCCGCCGGCAGCTGAGTCCCGGCCGGAATCCGGCTCGGCTTCCAGGGGGTTCCCGTGTGATCATGCGCGGGTGAGTCATCTGAGGGAGGTCACGGCCACCCGGTACGTGACGCCGTTCCGCGAGGGCGGGTCGATGCCGGGGCTGGTCGAGGCCGACGACCTGGGCATGTACGTGGTGAAGTTCCGCGGCGCGGGGCAGGGCGTGAAGGTCCTGGTCGCCGAGGTCGTCGTCGGCGAGCTCGCCCGGCGGCTGGGCTTCCGCATACCCGAGATCGTCCTGGTGCACCTCGACCCGGAGCTGGCCCGCGCGGAACCCGACCAGGAGGTCCAGGAACTGCTGCGCGCGAGCGGCGGCCTCAACCTCGGACTCGACTACCTGCCCGGCTCGTTCGACTTCAACCCGGTCGTGCGCGACCCCGGCACCGACCTCGCGACGAGGCTGCTGTGGTTCGACGCGCTGGTGCTCAACGTCGACCGCAGCTGGCGCAACCCGAACATGCTGCTGTGGCACCGCGAACCGTGGCTGATCGACCACGGTGCCGCGCTGTACTTCCACTACTCGTGGAGCGAGGAGCGTCCGGCCACGAAGGACTACCGGTACGACTCGTCCGACCACGCGATGCTGCCGAACGCCGGTGCGCTGTCCGAAGTGGACGCTGAGCTGGCGGCGAAGGTCACACCCGAGCTGCTCGACGAGGTGCTCGCGCTCGTTCCCGACGAGTGGCTCGAAGGCGATCCGGCTGAACTCCGCCGCCGCTACAAGGACTTCTTCACCTACCGCCTGACCAACCGCGGCTGGGTCGACTCGCTGGAGGCCGCGCGTGCCGCACGTGTTTGAGTACGCGCTGCTGCGGGCGGTACCGCGGCAGGAGCGTGGCGAGTTCATGAACGTCGGCGTCATCGTCTACTGCGCGCCGCTGGGCTTCCTGTGCGCGAAGACCTATGTGGACGGTGAGCGGCTGCGGGTGCTGGACCCGCACCTCGACGTCGAGGTGCTGGAGAGCAGTCTCGAGCACCTGACGAACTCGTGCGACGGCAGTGCCGCCGCCGGTCCGGTGAGCCGCACGACGGTGGGGCAGCGCTTCCGATGGCTGACCGCGCCACGCAGCACGATCGTGCAGACGTCGCCGGCTCACACGGGCTGGACCGACGACCCGTCGGCCGAGGTCACCCGGCTTTTCGAGGCGTTGGTGCTGCCACCCCGGTAGGTTCCTCGCAACCTGAGGCGGCGAACGACGTCCTCAGTTGCAAAGCGAAACTAATGCGATCGGGGTTGGCGACACATGAGCGCTGGGTATCACCACGGCTACCAGCAGCCGCGGCGTCCCATGCCGCCGCAGCGGCCGATGAGGAAGAAGAGGCGTCCGGGACGCGTCATTCTGGTGCTGCTGCTCGTCCTGGTTCTGGGCACCGTCGGCTTCGGGTTCTACGTCGACTCGACGCTGACGCGGATCAACGCGCTGCCGGACTACGCGGGCCGTCCCGCCGAGACGCCGGGCACCACCTGGCTGCTCGTCGGATCGGACGCGCGGGAAGGCCTGACTCAGGAGCAGAAGGACGCGCTGGCCACCGGTGACGCCGCCGGGCGGCGCACCGACACCATCATGATGCTGCACCTGCCGGACAACAGCGCCGCCAAGCCGGTTCTGCTGTCGATTCCGCGTGACTCCTACGTCGCGATCCCGGAGAACGGCCGCAACAAGGTCAACGCGGCCTACGCGTTCGGCGGGCCGCAGATGCTCGTGCAGACCGTCGAGGGCGCGACCGGCGTGCGGATCGACCACTACATGGAGATCGGCTTCGGCGGGTTCTCCGACATGGTCGACGCGGTCGGTGGCGTCGACATCTGCCTCGACCAGCCGATCAAGGACCCGCTGGCCGGCATCGACCTGCCCGCGGGCTGCCAGGAGCTCGACGGTCCGCAGGCGCTCGGGTTCGTGCGCACCCGCGCGTTCGCGACGGCCGACCTGCAGCGCGTGCAGAACCAGCGCAAGTTCCTGTCGGCGCTCTTCGAGAAGGTGAAGAGCCCGGCCACGCTCGCGAACCCGTTCCGCGTCATCCCCCTGATGAACGCGGCGTCCGGTTCGGTCTCGGTCAACGAGGACGACCACGTGTGGCACCTGGCGAGCGTCGCGCTCAACATGGGCGACGCGACGAGCGGCACGGTGCCGGTCGGTGGCACGCCGACGGTGCCCGGTGCGGGCTCGGTCGTGCAGTGGAACAAGGAGAAGGCGTCGCAGCTGTTCGACCTGATCAGCAAGGATCAGCCGGTCCCCGCCGAGCTGATCGCGCCGCCGAAGTAGTCCCCTTTACGACTTGACGGGCTCGGGAGTGGGCTCCGAGCTGGTCAAACCGGCCTCCTGTGCGATGCCTTCGAGCTCGCGCAGGAGGTCGTCGTAAATAGGCGTTGTGGACATGGTGTAGCCCCCTCTTGCGGATCTTCCCCCGTTCAGGTGACGGGAGCTTACGCCCCTATACCCCGTCCATTCGCCATATATGCCTCCAAGACGCTAAATGTTGGCTAAAGCCATCTTGTGACCAGGCGTTATGTGGGCCCGCCACATGTTGACCACGCGTTGTGACGCCTACCGTTTCCGGCATGTCGAGTGTCACGGGTCACAGCGCGCTGGTCACCGGAGCCGCGAGCGGCATCGGCCTGGCCTGCGCCCGCACACTGGCCTCCGCAGGCGCCAAGGTCCATCTGGCCGATCGCGATCCGCAGGTTCTGGTGCTGGCCGAGGAGCTCGGTGGTGTCGGTCACGTGCTGGACCTCACCGGTTCCGTGGCCGCGTTGCCCGGTGAGATCGACATCCTGGTCAACAACGCCGGCGTGCAGCACGTCGCGCCCATCCACGAGTTCCCCGCCGAGCGCTTCTCGGCGATGGTCGAGCTCATGCTCGGGGCCGCGTTCCGCCTCACCCGGCACGTGTTGCCGCACATGTACGCACGGGGCTGGGGGCGGCTCGTCCACATCTCCAGCGTGCACGGCATGCGCGCGTCCGCGTTCAAATCCGCTTATGTCGCGGCCAAGCACGGCCTGGAGGGCTTCTCCAAGGTCGCCGCGCTGGAAGGCGCCCCGCACGGCGTGACGTCGAACTGCGTGGCGCCCGGCTACGTGCGGACTCCGCTGGTGGAGAAGCAGATCGCGGACCAGGCGCGGCTGCACGGCATCTCCGAGGCGGACGTCTCGTCGCAGATCTTCCTGCAGCGCAGCGCGGTGAAACGGCTGATCGAGCCTTCCGAGGTCGCCGACGCCGTGCTGTGGTTGTGCGGCAACAGTTTTGTCACCGGTACGTCGTTGGCCGTCGATGGCGGCTGGTCAGCTCAATGAGGAGTTGTCGATGATCAAAAAAGTGGTAGGCGCTTCGCTCATCGGGACGACCGTCGAGTGGTACGACTTCTTCCTCTACGGGTCGGCCGCCGCCCTGGTGTTCAACAAGCTGTTCTTCCCGACCGCGGACCCGTTGACGGGCACGCTGCTCGCGTTCACCACGTACGCGATCGGCTTCCTGGCACGGCCGTTGGGCGGCCTGGTCTTCGGCCACTTCGGGGATCGCCTGGGGCGCAAGAAGTTGCTGGTGTTGTCGTTGCTGCTGATGGGTGGCGCGACGATGCTGATGGGCGTGCTGCCGACGTACGCGTCGGTGGGTGTCCTGGCACCGGTGCTGTTGACGTTGCTGCGGCTCGTGCAGGGCTTCGCGCTCGGTGGCGAGTGGGGCGGGGCCGTGCTGATCGTGTCGGAGCACGGTGATCCGTTGCGGCGCGGGTTCTGGGCGTCGTGGCCGCAGGCCGGTGTGCCGTGCGGGAACCTGCTCGCGACCGGTGTGCTGGCGGTGCTGGCGGCCGTGCAGTCCGACGAGGACTTCCTCGCGTGGGGCTGGCGGGTTCCGTTCCTGCTCTCCGGTGTGCTCGTGGTGATCGGGCTGTGGATCCGGCTGTCGGTGTCCGAGTCGCCGATCTTCCTGGCGGCACAGGAGAAGGCGGCGAAGGAGAAGGGGCCGGAAACGGAGAAGGCGCCCGCTCTGCTGCTGCTCAAGCACAACTGGCGCGAGGTGCTGATCGCGATGGGCGCGCGGTTCGCCGAGAACGTGTCGTACTACGTGATCACGGCGTTCATCCTGGTCTACGTGGTCACCGGCCTCGGGCTGTCGAAGTCCGTGGGGCTCAACGCGGTGCTGATCGCCTCGGCGGTGCACCTGGTGACGATCCCGGTGTGGGGCCATCTGTCAGACCGGTTCGGGCGGCGGTCGATCTACCTCGTCGGCGCGGTCGGCATGGCGGTGTGGATCTTCGCGTTCTTCGCGCTGCTCGACACCAAGGACCCCGTGCTGATCACGGTGGCGACGACGGTCGGCCTGGTGCTGCACGGCGCGATGTACGGCCCGCAGGCGGCGTTCTTCTCGGAGCTCTTCGGGACGCGGGTGCGGTACTCGGGCGCGTCGGTCGGCTACCAGCTGGCGTCCATCGTGGCGGGTGCGCTGGCACCGTTGATCGCGACGGCCCTGTTGCAGGCGTACAAGTCGTCGTACCCCATCGCCGTCTACGTGTTGATCACCTGCGTGATCACCGTGGTCGCGATCGCGTTCGCCAAGGAGACCCGTGGTGCGGATCTGGAGGAACATGACAGGGTTGGGGTGTGACACGACGGCGTGAGGCCGAACTGGCGGCGTTGTTCGAGACCGCGTCCGAGCTCGCGGGCATGCGCGACCCGGACGCGGTTCTCCGCTCGATCGTGCGCAGGGCTAGGACCCTGCTCGGCACGGACGTCTCCTACCTGTCGATGAACGACCCGGCCGGCACCTACATGAGGGTGACGGACGGGTCGTTCTCGCCGTTGTTCCAGAAGGTCAGGCTGGGCCTCGGCGAGGGCTTGGGCGGGCTCGTCGCCCAGACCGCGCGGCCGTACGCGACGTCCGACTACTTCGCGGACGCCCGGTTCAACCACACGAACCCGATCGACTCGGCGGTGCACGACGAGGGCCTGACGGCGATCCTGGGCGTGCCGCTCAAGCTCGACTCGAAGGTCATCGGCGTGCTGTACGCGGCCGACCGGACCACCCGCGAGTTCCCCGCCGAGCAGGTCGCGCTGCTGCAGTCCCTGGCCGACCACGCGGCCATCGCGATCGACACGGCGTCGTTGTTCGCGACGATCCAGTCGCACAACGAGGCCATGAAACGGGCCGAGGAGGCGCACGACCGGCTCACGGATCTGGTGCTGCGCGGCGGTTCCTCGGCCGAGGTCGCGGCGGCGGTGGGGGAGCTGCTCGGCGGGCCGGTCGAGGTGCTCGACGCCGTGCCTCCCGCCGCCGTGCGGGCGAACGGGCGGGCCGTGCTGCTGGCCGGCGTGTGGGTGTGCGCGGTGCTGGCCGGGTCGGAGCTGCTGGGCGGGATCGCTCTCTCGGGCCGCCCGGACCTGTCCGACGCGGACCGGCGGGTGTTCGAACGGTCGGCGGCGGTGACGGCGTTGTTGCTGCTGCTGCGCCGGACCGTGGCCGAGGCGGAGAACAAGGTCCGCGGCGAGCTGATCACCGACATCCTGGACGGGCGCGACGCCGCCGGGCTGCTCGCGCGCGCACGCAGGGTCGGCGTCGAGCTGAGCGATCCGCACGTGGTGCTGGTGGCGGACGGGAACCTGTCCGGGGCCACCCACTACGCGTCCGTCCACAGAGGACTGGCCGGGTCGCGCGGCCGGGACGTCGTGCTGGCGTTGCCGTCGGTGTCCACGCACGTCGCCCGCGAGGTGGCGAAGGCCCTGGACGCGACGGTGGGCGCGTGCGGGCCGGTCGCGGGTCCGGTGGCGATCGCGGCGGCCTACGAGGAGGCCCGGCGGTGCCTGAAGGCGTTGCGGCAGCTGGGCCGGGACAAGGAGGCCGCGACGATGGCCGACCTCGGGTTCGTCGGCGTGCTGCTGGGTGACCGGGCGGACGTGTCCGGGTACGTGCGGTCGGTGCTCGGCCCGGTGCTCGACTACGACTCCGAGCGCGGCACGGAACTGGTGCACACGCTGGAGGTCTACTTCCGCTGCGGCGCGAACCTCAGCCGCGCCAAGGCGGAGCTGCACGTCCACGTCAACACGGTCACGCAACGGCTCGACCGGGTCTCGTCGCTGCTCGGCGACTGGCAGTCGCCGGACCGCGTGCTGGAGGTGCAGCTCGCCCTGCGCCTACTTCGCCTGCAGGGCTAGGGCGTGTCCCGCAAGTCCGTTCGACTATCGCGGACGAGACTTACGGGACACGCCCTATCGGTTCCCCGGCCGGCACGGCGTCGCCCGCCGCCGCGTCGGAGTTGCCGAACGGCTTGGCGATCAGCATGTAGACCAGGCCGATGCCGACCACGAGCGCACCGCTGAGGATCACGACGTAGTTGTCGTACCAGGGCGCGTCCGGGGTGCGCGGCCACACCATGTTCACCATCGCCGCGACGCCGTACGCGAGCGCCAGCACGTTGACGATCAGGCCCCACCGGCCGAGCGTGAACTCGCCGGACGGCGTCCAGCCCTTGAGCCGGGCCCGCAGCGCCGCGAACACGACCATCTGGAAGCCCAGGTAGATGCCGAGCGTCGCGAACGACACGATCTTGTCCAGCGCGTTCGTGGACAGCATCGACGCGAACACGATGACCACCGGGATGACACCGGCGAGCGCGAGCGCGTACGGCGGGATGTGGCGCTTCGAATTGAACTTCGCGAGCGCCCTGTGTCCGAAGATCATCTTGTCGCGGGCGTAGGAGTACGTGAGCCTGCTGGCCGCCGCCTGCAGCGACATCGTGCAGGACAGGAACGAGATCAGCACGACGGCGATCACGATCTTGTAGCCGACCGGGCCGAACGCGTTCGTCAGGACGTTCGTGACCGGGTCGGCGTCCTCGCCGCTGATGACCTTGCCGAAGTCCGGCACCGCCAGCAACAGCGACAGGCACGCGAACGTGGCCGCGGCGCCGCCGATGTAGATGGTGCGGCGCATGGCCTTCGGGATGACGCGGCCGGGGTCCTTGACCTCTTCCGCGGTGTCACCGCACGCCTCGAAGCCGTAGTACTGGTAGAGACCGATGATGCCGGCCGCGAAGAAGGCCGGCAGGTAGCTGCCCGATCCCTCCGCTCCGAAGCTGTCGAACAGCACGCCCAGGCCGTGCGCGCGGTTGTCGACCAGCAGCCAGATGCCGACCACCAGCGCGCCGACGATCTCCGCGGCGAACCCGAAGATGGCGGCCCACGACAACACCTTGGTGCCCGCGTAGTTGATGAGCGTGGACACCACGACGATCGCGATCGCGCACAGCACGGTGTTGCCGACCGTGGCCGTGTAGCCGAGAAGCGTTGCCAGATAAGGGCCCGCGCCGTAGCTGACGGACGCGATGGTGACCAGCAGGGCGATCATGTACACCCAGCCGGTCATCCACGCCCACCGCTTGCCCCACAGGCGGCGTGCCCAGGGGTACACGCCGCCCGCCACCGGGTACTGCGCCACGAGTTCGCCGAAGATCAGCGCGACCAGGAACTGGCCGACGCCCGCGACGACGAAGCTCCAGATCATCGGCGGGCCGCCCAGGGCGAGGGCGACGCCGAACAACGTGTACGTGCTGACCACGGGGGAGAGGTAGGTGAAGCCCAGCGAGAAGTTCGCCCAGGGACTCATGTCCCGCTTGAACTCCGAGGTGTAGCCGAGATCCTTGAGCCTGTCTTCCGCTGTTGCCGTCACCACTACGCTTCCTTGATCAGGTCCGCGGCGCGTTCTCCAATCATGAGCACCGTGACCATGGGGTTCACGGTGGGCATGGTGGGGAACACGGACGCGTCGACGACCCGGAGGCCTTCGAGTCCGATGACTTTCAGGTCACCGTCCACAACGGATCCGATGGCGCAGGTGCCCGCCGGGTGGTAGACGGTGTGGGCCGCTCTCCTGCCGTACTCGGACAGCGCCTCGTCGCTCGTGACGTCCGGGCCCGGCGCGATCTCCCGCTTGAGCCACGACTTCAGCGGCTCCTGCTCGGCGATCCTGCGCGCGATCCGGAAGCCGTCGACGAGGGTCTGCTCGTCGTAGCCGTCGGGGTGGCTGAAGTAGCCGAAGTCGAGCGCCGGCTTCTCGGTGGGGTCGCTGGACTTCAGCCACAGCCTGCCCCTGCTGTGCGGCCGGGGGATGTTCGGCGTCATGCAGACGCCGTGCTCCACCTTCGGGTAGCCGAGGCGTTCCGTGTTGGTGGTGAACGGGATCTGGTAGAAGTGGAACATCAGGTCCGGCCGGGGGTCCGACTCGTCGCGCCGGATGAACAGACCGGCGTCGGAGTCCATCACCGAGTTCTCCGGCAACGGCTTCGTGGTCTCCCAGACGATGACCGACTCCGGGTGGTCGAGCAGGTTCTCGCCGACACCGGGCAGGTCGTGCCTCGGCTCGATGCCGATGCTGCTGAGGTGCTCGGCGTCGCCGATGCCCGAGAGCATCATCAGGCGGGGCGTGTCGATCGCGCCCGCGCAGAGCAGAACCTCTTTGTCGGCCTCGACGTAGCCCTTGTCGGTGTGCACGCCGATCGCGCGGGTGCCGTCGAACTCGATCCTGCTCGCCCAGGTGTCGAGCAACAGAGTCAGGTTCCTGCGCTCCAGGATCGGGTGGACGTAGGCGGTGCTGGCGCTGGACCGCTGGTTGTTCTTCTCCGGGTGGTACGCGATGGAGAAGAAGCCCACGCCGTCCTGGAAGGGCTTCGCGTTGAAGTCGTCGATCTCCGGGACGCCCGTGGCCTGCCGTGCGGCGGCCACGAAGTCCCGGGCGATCGGGTTCCTGTCCTTCTCCACCACCGGGATGATGTTGAGCTGGACCTTGTCGTAGTACGGGCTGACCGCGTCCCACGTCCAGCCGTGACCCCAGCCGTCGAGGTCCTGCGGCAGCGGCTGGAAGCAGATCAGCGTGTTGTGGCTGGAACACCCGCCGAGCACCTTCGCGCGGCTGTGCCGGATGTGCGAGTTGCCGCGCGGCTGCTCGACCGTCGGGTAGTCGTAGTCGTACTCGGTCTCCAGCAGGTTGATCCAGTTGCGCAGGTTCAGGATCTTCTCGTCGCCGACGTCGGAGGGACCGCCCTCGATGACCGCGACCGTGACGTTCTCGTCCTCGGTGAGTCGTGCCGCGAGCACGCAGCCCGCCGTTCCGCCGCCGACGATCACGTAGTCGTACGCGGTCACTGGGAATCCCTTCGTGCGGAACCAGTACTGCGTGCGAACCAATTCTGGGCTTGAGGCTTCAGGTTCTGGTACACGTGCTTGGGCTCGGTGTACTCGTGCAGGCCCGCGGTGCCGAGCTCGCGGCCGACGCCACTGCGCTTGAAGCCGCCCCACTCGGCCTGCGGCAGGTACGGGCCGAACTCGTTGATCCAGACCGTGCCGTGGCGGAGCTTCTTCGCGACGCGCTGCGCCTTGTCCAGGTCCTGGCTCCAGACACCGCCGGCGAGGCCGTACTCGGTGTCGTTGCCGAGCCTGATCGCTTCTTCCTCGGTCTCGAAGCGCTCGGCGGTGATGATCGGGCCGAACGTCTCGTCCTGGACGAGCTTCATGTCCCTCGTGCAGTCCGCGTAGACCGTGGGGCGGAAGAAGAAACCCTTCTGCAGCTCGGCTTCCTCCGGCCGCCTGCCGCCCGCCTTGAGGGTGGCGCCCTCCTGCCTGGCGACCTCGACGTAGCTCTCGACCTTCGCCCGGTGCTCGGCGCTGACGAGGGGACCGGACTCGGTGTCCTCGTCGAACCCGTTGCCCAGCTTGATGAGATCGGCCCGGCGCGCGACCTCGTCCACGAAGTCGTCGTAGACGCTGGAGTGCACGATGAGCCTCGTGCCCGACGAGCAGACCTGGCCGGCGTGGAAGAACGCGGCGGTGAGCGCGTAGTCGACGGCGACGTCGATGTCGGCGTCCGCGAAGACGATGTTCGGGTTCTTGCCGCCGAGTTCGAGCGCGACCTTCTTCACGGTCTTCGCGGCGGAGGCCATGATCCGCTGACCGGTCGCGAGGCTGCCGGTGAACGAGATCAGGTCGACGTCGGGGTGCTCGGCCAGCGGCGCGCCGACCTCCGGGCCGGTGCCCAGAACGAGGTTCGCGACCCCGTCCGGCAGTCCGGCCTCCTGCAACAGCTCGAACAGCTTGATCGTCGTGAGTGGAGTGATCTCGCTGGGCTTGGCCACGATCGTGTTGCCCGCCAGCAGGGCGGGCGCGATCTTCCAGGAGACCTGCAGCAGCGGGTAGTTCCAGGGCGCGATCAAGCCGCAGACGCCGACGGGTTCGTAGTCGATGCGGCTGATGACGTCGGCCGGGACACCTTGGACGATCTTCGGGTGCAGCAGTCCGGCGAGGTTGCCGTAGTAGCGGAACACGGCGGCGACGTCGTCCACGTCGATGCGGCTCTCGACCAGCGTCTTGCCGGTGTCGAGCGTCTCGGTGCGGGCGATGTCCTCCTTGTCGCGCTCCAGGAGGTCCGCGACCCGGTTCAGCACGGCGGCGCGGTGCTCGGGGCTGGAGTGCTGCCAGTCGCCGTGGTCGAAGGCGTTTCTCGCCCTGGCGATCGCCTGGATCGCCTGTTCGCGGGTTTGGTCCTCGACCTCGGTGAGAACACTCTGGTCGAAGGGGTTGATGATCTGCCGCACCGGCGACACGCCTCCTTGTTCGTGTGTCCAAGTAGGACATCGGGGTTTAGCCGATCGCCGGTGGCGGTAAACCGTGACGACCGTTACTTCAGGTTCCGGCGGAGCCGGGTGAAGAGTCGTGCGTTGCTCATGGCCACGATGCCGACGACGGCGTCCGGGTCGTCACCGTCTCGGTACGTCGCTACGAACTTCCTGTCCTCGATGGACCCATCTTCTACGCGAACGTCGTTCGTCGCTCGCCCGATGAACTGGATTCGCACGCCGTACTGGTCGGACCAGACATAACCGCCGTTGGTGTGCGTCGCGACGGTCTCGCCCGCGAGCAGGTTGCGCGTGGCGACCTGTGCCTGTTCGGTCGCGCTCGTCCAGTGCTCGGCACGATGCCCGGCGCAGTTCGCGACGTCGCCGACCGCGACGACGTTGCGCAGGTTCGTCACGCCGCCCGCGTCGCACAGGACGCCGTTGCCGACGTCGACCGGTCCGCCGGTGAGCCAGTCGGTCGCCGGGCGCGTGCCGATGCCCGCGACGACGACGTCGGCGTCGACGACACGGCCGTCCGCGAGGTTGATTCCGCCGTCGACGTTGACCGAGTCAACATTGATCCCTGTGATCAACGTTGATCCGTGGTCGCCGTGCAGGTGTCCACACGCGGCACCCATCTCGGCGCCGAGTACGCGCGTGAGAGGTGCGGGCAGTGCCTCGACGACAGTGACGTCCTTGCCCAGAGCGCGCGCACTGGAGGCGATCTCGGCCCCGATGAAGCCGGCGCCGATGACACCGATGTGCTGCGCGGTGCCGAACGCCTCGCGGAGCTTGATCGCGTCGTCCAGCGTGCGCAGGACGTGCGTGCCGGGGATCGTGCGCGGCAGGCCGCCCGTCGCGATGACGATGCCGTCGGCCTCGACCGTCGAGTCGTCGCTGAGCGAGATCTCCCGGCTGGAGAGCAGCCCGGTCGCCCGCACGCCCAGGCGCCACTCCGCACTCAGCGCGTCGAGGTCCTCCTGGTCCGCGAGCGGCACCGCCTCCACCTTGCCGAGGAGGAAGTCCTTCGAGAGAGGAGGCCGGTCATAGGGGAGATGGACCTCGTCGCCGACGATGACGATCCGTCCGTCGAACCCCTGCTGGCGCAGTGCCTGCGCCGACCTCAGACCGGCGAGTGAGGCGCCGATGATCGCGATCGTCTTCACGCCACGTCCCTGTTCGCTTCGGCATCGACAAACACCTCTCCATCTTTCACGTGGACGGAGCAGGTCTCACCGGTCTTTCGGCGGGCAGACAGGTCGCGCGAGGACCGACGATGCGAACCGCCTCCCCTGGGGGCAGGTCCATGAGAGCGCAGGCGCGGATCATCGTCGGCCTCCGTTGCGTAAAACGGCACACGTTCCGAATGACGCAACACAATGTGCGGCTCCGAAGACGCGCCGTCAAGAGTTCAGCCGGTTGTTTTGCCTGCCGGTTACTGTTGCGCGATGAGCAACTCCGAGTCGGCAGCTCAGGTGCAGTCCGTGGACAGGGCCATCAGCGTGCTCGAACTGCTGGCGCAGGGCGAGGCCGGTATCACCGAAATCGCTGGTGAGCTGGGTGTGCACAAGTCCACGGTGTCCAGACTCGTCTCCGTGCTGGAGTCGCGTGGCCTGGTCGAGCAGCTCGGTGAGAGAGGCAAGTACGCCATCGGTTTCGGGGTGGTGCGCCTGGCCGGCGCCGCCACCGGTCGCATGGACCTGACCAAGCTCGGCCAGCCCGTCTGCCAGACCCTCGCGGACTCCTTCGGCGAGACCGTCAACATCGCCGTGCACGACGCCGGCGTCGCCATCAACATCACCCAGGCCCGCGGCTCAGCGGCCGTCTCCGCCGTGAACTGGATCGGCCAGCGCACACCCCTGCACGCCACCTCGTCCGGCAAGATCCTGCTCGCCCACCTGCCGCCGGACGAGCGCAAGCGCTTGGTGTCGCTGCCGCTCGACTCCTACACCGAGAACACGCTCGTGGACGGCGACCGGTTGCTGGCCGAGCTGGAGACGGTCGCGTCGCAGGGGTTCGCGGCGTGCTTCGAGGAACTGGAACTGGGCCTGCACGCCGTCGCCGTCCCGGTGCGCGGGCACCGTGGCGAGGTTGTCGCGGCGATGAGCGCTTCCGGGCCGTCGTACCGGTTGTCGCGGCAGCGGGTCGCGGAGATCGTGCCGGCCATGTCGGCGGCGGCGGCCGATCTGTCGGCGCAACTCGGTTATTTCGCCGGCTAATACCAATCTGGAGCTGTCCAGCGCCAGTCGTCCAGGTCCGGCCAAAGGGCCTTCAGATCAGGGAGCCCGAGGTGCCGGGTTCCTTGATCTCGATCACGCGGCGGGGTCCTCTCTCCCGCAAAGCCCTGTGCATCGGCTCGACGCCGGGGCCGTCGTCCCATCGCCGGGGTCTGCAGCACCAGCAGGCCCTCCGGCACGTCGCCGTCGATCTGCGGGTCCCACAGCGGCCGCCTGCTGCCCCAGCGCTCCTCGAGCCGGCGGGCCCAGGACGCGGCCTCCTCCTCGCCGAGCACGCGGCGGTACGGCAGCGGCTCGACCGCGAGGTCGCGGTCGACCCAGCCCCTGACCGACTCCGGAACCGCTCGCATTCCGCGCTGGTCGCGTCCCGCTCGCCGCTGTCGGAAGGCCAGTGGTCCAGCGCGGCCGTGGCGAGGGCGGCGGCGAGCGTTCTGAGCGGCGGCAGGTCGTCGAGGTCCAGATGATCGACCGCCTTCTGGATCGTCAGCGGCCGTGACTCCGCCATGCCCAGGCGGCAGCTTTCGAGGCGGCTCATCAGGTACCGGCGCGCCATCGTGTGCAGGCTGATGGAGTCCGAGCGCGGATTGTGCTGGACGTTTGCGGTACCGACCTCCTCATTTGCCCGCTTCACAGCGCCGTCCGAGGTCGGCCGCGCGAACGGCGGTATTGACAGCGGGACGCGTCGGCCGCAACTTGTTGCAGATAGCGGAACGAGTTCTGTTACTCGCAACTGCGGCGAAGGGGTGTCCTGATGCCTGGTGCAGTGCCTCGCGTGGTGCTCGTGGGGGCGGGGATCGTCGGGTGCGCGCTGGCCGACGAGCTGACCGAACGGGGCTTCACCGACGTCACGGTCCTCGACCAGGCAGCGGGCATAGCGGCGGGCGGGTCCAGCGCTCACGCGCCCGGCCTGGTCTTCCAGACGAACCCGTGCCGCAGCATGACCGCCTTCGCCCGCTACACCGTCGAGAAGTACACGGCGCTGGGCTGCTTCGACCAGGTCGGCGGCCTGGAGATCGCCACCGGCCCCGAACGGCTCGCCGACCTGTCCCGCAGGCACGGCTGGGCCACGTCGTGGGGCGTGCCGAGCCGGCTCATCGACGCGGACGAGGTCGCGCGCCTGCACCCGTTGCTCGACCGGGAGCAGGTGCTCGGCGGGTTCCTGATTCCGGGCGACGGGCTCGCGCAGCCCGTTCAAGCCGCCGAGATCCAGGCACAGCGGGCCATCGGACGAGGGGCGCGGTTCGCCTTCGGGCAGAAGGTCGTCGCGGTCGAGACCTCGGGCGACCGGGTCACCGGGGTGCGGACCGAGACCGATCTGTTCCCGGCCGACGTCGTGGTGTCGTGCGCCGGGATGTGGGGGCCGTTGCTGGGCGAGATGGTCGGGCTGACCGTTCCGCTCGTGCCGATGGCCCACCAGTACGTGTTCACCGGCGACCTGAACACCGACGCGGAGGCGTTGGCACGCCGGCCGATCCTGCGGCACCAGGAAGCCGACCTGTACTTCCGCTCGCACGGCAAGGCGCTGGGCATCGGCGCGTACGGGCACCGGCCCATGCCGATCGCGGCGCACGACATCACCGGCTCGGAGCTGCCGTTCACCGAGGAGGACTTCGAGGCGTCCTGGGCGTCGGCCGTCGAGCTGATCCCGGCGCTCGCGGAGGCCGGGGTGGACCGCGGGTTCAACGGGCTGTTCTCGTTCACCAGCGACGGGATGCCGTTGCTGGGCGAGCACCCGGCGCTCCAGGGCTTCTGGGTGGCGGAGGCGGTGTGGATCACGCACTCCGCGGGCGTGGCGCGGTCGATGGCCGAGTGGATCGTGGACGGGCAGCCGGAGCTGGACCTGCACTCGAGCGACCTCAACCGGTTCGAGCAGGTGCAGCTCGCGCCCGACTACGTGCTGGAACGCAGCTGCCAGAACTTCGTCGAGGTCTACGACGTGCTGCACCCGTTGCAGCCCATGGAGAGCCCGCGGCCGATCCGCACGAGCCCGTTCCACGGCCGGCAGCAGGAGCTCGGCGCGTTCTTCCTGGAGGCGTCGGGCTGGGAGCGGCCGCACTGGTACGAGGCCAACGCGGGCCTGCCCGAGGTCGCCGAGGTGCCCGCGCGGAACGAGTGGGCGAGCCGGTTCTGGTCGCCGATCTGCGGGGCCGAGGCGCTGGTGACGCGCAAGCGGGTCGCCCTGTTCGACATGACGCCGTTGAAGCGGCTGGAGGTCGGCGGGCCGGGAGCGCTGGAGTTCCTGCAGCGCATGACGACCAACAACCTCGCCCGCAAGCCCGGCGCCGTCGTCTACACGCTGCTGCTGGACGAACAGGGCGGCGTGCGCAGCGACCTGACGATCGCCCGGCTCGGCGCGACGACGTTCCAGGTCGGCGCCAACGGCAACCTCGACCTCGACTGGCTCACCCGGCACGCGCCGGACGACGTCTTCATCAAGGACATCACGGCCGGAACGTGCTGCATCGGCCTGTGGGGTCCGCTGGCACGCGATCTCATCAACGACATCTCGCACACTTTGGACACTCAGAAGGGGTACTTCACCGCGCAGCGCGCGTTCATCAAGAACGTGCCGGTGACGGCGCTGCGACTGTCCTATGTGGGCGAACTGGGCTGGGAGCTGTACACCACCGCGGACCTCGGCCCGAAGCTGTGGGACACGCTGTGGGAGGCAGGGCAGCAGCACGGCGTCATCGCGGCCGGGCGCGGCGCGTTCAACAGCCTGCGCCTGGAGAAGGGCTACCGGTCGTGGGGCACGGACGTGACGACCGAGCACGACCCGTTCGAGGCGGGGCTCGGGTTCGCGGTGCGCCAGGACAAGGAGTTCCTCGGCAAGGGATCGCTGCACAACCTCACCTCGACCAAGAAGCTCACCTGCCTCACGATCGACGACCCGCACAGCGTCGTGCTGGGCAGCGAACCCGTGTTCCACCAAGGAGAACCGGTCGGCTACGTGACGAGCGCGGCCTACGGGTACACGACCGGCCTCAACATCGCCTACGCCTGGCTGCCCAGCGAGATCGACGACGAGGTCGAGATCGAGTACTTCGGGCAGAAGGTCAAGGCCCGCCCGGCGAGGGAACCGTTGTTCGACCCTGAGATGAAGCGGCTTCGCGGGTGACCTGCGACGTCATCGTCATCGGGCTCGGCGGCATGGGCAGTGCCGCCGCCTACCGGCTCGCCCAGCGCGGGAAACGCGTGCTGGGACTGGACAGGTTCACGCCCGCGCACGCGCTGGGGTCGAGCCACGGCGGGTCGCGCATCACGCGGCAGGCGTACTTCGAGGACCCCGCGTACGTGCCGTTGCTGCTGAGGGCCCACGAGATGTGGGACCAGATCGAGCGGGACAGCGGCGAGCGGATCTTCCACCGCGTCGGCGGGATCATCGTCGGCGGTCCGGACAGCGGCGCCATCACGGGTAGCCGGGCGAGCGTCGAGCAGTTCGGCCTGAGACACGAACTGCTCGACGCGTCCAGAATCCGCGAGCGCTTCCCGGCCCTGCGGCCGGCGCCGGACGAAATCGGGCTGTACGAACCCGGTGCGGGCTTCGTCGTGCCGGAGACGTCTGTCCAGGCCCACCTGGCGCTCGCCCGGCGTGCGGGTGCCGATCTGCGCTTCGAGGAGCCGGTGACGCACTGGGAGCCCGGCAGGGTCACCACGACCCGCGGGAGCTACGAGGCCGGGCACGTCGTGTTGTGCCCCGGCCCGTGGGCACCGGAGTTGTTGGGCGACCTGGGAGTCCCGTTTGAGATCGAACGTCAGGTCCAGTTCTACTTCACGCCGGACGACCCCCTCGCCGGCTACCCGATCTACATCTGGGACCGCGGCACCGGCTTCTACGGCTTCCCCGAGCACGACGGCGCCGTGAAGGTGGCGTTCCACCACGGCGGCGAGCTTTGCACGCCCGAGACCATCGACCGCACGGTGCACGCCCGCGAGGTCGAGGCGATCGCGAACGCCACCAGGTCCCCGATGCCCGGCCTCGCCGGCACGTTCCAGCGCGCCGCGACCTGCATGTACACCAACACCGCCGACCGGCACTTCGTCATCGCCCGGCACCCGGAGCACGACGACGTGACCGTGGCGTGCGGCTTCTCGGGGCACGGCTTCAAGTTCGTGCCCGTCGTCGGCGAGATCCTCGCCGACCTCACGATCGACGGGGCCACGCGGCACCCGATCGCCCTGTTCGACCCTGCTCGCTTGAGAGGCGGAGCATGACAGGCAGCCTGATCTCGACCCTCGAAGGCCGCTACTACACCGATCCCGCGATCTTCGCGCGGGAGCAGGCCGCCATCTTCGAGGAGATGTGGTTCTGCGCGGTCCGTTCCGGCGACCTCCCGAACGCCGGCGACTTCCGCACGGTGCAGGTCGGACGGGAGAGCGTGCTGATCGCCCGTGACCGCAAAGGGGGCCTCAACGCGTTCCTCAACGTGTGCAGGCACCGCGGCGCACGCATCTGCGTCGACGAGGCCGGCAGCGTCAAACGGGCGTTCCAGTGCCCTTACCACGCCTGGACGTACGCGTTGGACGGCAACCTGATCGCCGCACCCAATCTCACCTCAATGCCGGACGTCGATCGCGTTGCGTACGGACTCACCAAAGTGCGTTTGCGCGAATGGCTCGGCTACGCATGGGTGAATCTCGCCGACGATCCTCCGAGCTTCGAGGCCGACGTGCTGAGTGCCGTCACCGAACGTTTGGGCACGCTCGACGCGATCGACGGCTACGAGATCGACCAGTTGTCCGTGGGCAAACGAATCGTCTACGACGTGAAGGCCTCCTGGAAGCTCATCGTCGAGAACTTCATGGAGTGCTACCACTGCGCGACGATCCACCCCGAGCTCACCGAGGTGCTGCCCGAATTCGCCGACGGTTACGCGGCGCAGTACTACGTCGGGCACGGCGCCGAGTTCGGCGACGAGATCAAGGGATTCACCGTCGACGGCAGCGAGGGGTTCGAGAGACTCTCGGCGCTGGAAGAGGATCGCGACAGGAAGTACTACGCCATCACCATCAAACCGCAGGTGTTCGTCAACCTCGTGCCGGACCACGTGATCGTGCACCGCATGTACCCGCTGGCGGCGGATCGGACGGTCGTCGAGTGCGATTGGCTCTACGCCAAGGAAGTGGTCGACACCGGCCGTGACGTCTCTCGCTCGGTCGAGCTGTTCCACCGGGTGAACGAACAGGACTTCGAAGCCTGCGAGCGATGTCAGCCCGCGATGGCCCACGTGCTTATGCACATGGTGGGGTGCTGGTGCCCTCGGAGCACCACATCGGCGGTTTCCACGACTGGCTCGTCCGGAAACTCGAATCAGCCGACTAGGGGATCGACGCGTCACCCGTGCACGCGAAAGCTTGCACAGGTGATTGAGCAGACCGATTTCCTGTTCCCGAACGGGGAACACGAGCATTTGCGTCGCATCCGGCTGCTGGCCGAGCGCGCGGAACGGACGGCACACGACAGGTCCAACTTCGTCGGACCACCGCCGTCGCAGGAGCACCTCGACATCCTCGCGGAGATCAAGAAGCTGACCGCCGAGATGTTCGCGGCCGCCACGAAGCCTGCGAAAGCCAGGCGGGCCGAGACGTTGCCCCGGCCCGCCAGACCCGCGGACGACCTCATCGTCCCCAGAAAGAAGTGATCGTCAGCGGCGCTGCCCGCGGACCATCTTGACCAGACCCTTCATCGACTCCTCCAGTCCGGAGCCGAACGGGTTGTCGTGCACCAGGTAAGTCCACGTCGAGCTCGGGCGCTTCACCCCGGCGTCGGCGAGGTCGTAGCCGTCGTCGGTGATCTTGATCGCCTCGTACTTCTCCGAGGTGCGCTCCCACGACTCCGGCACGATCTTGTTGAACGCCGGGATGGCCTCGCGGTGGAACTCGTCCAGCGGGTTCTGCCGGGCCAGCGCGCGCAGGTGGATGCCCTCGCGCAGGTCCGACAGGAACGTCAGGTGGTGCGTCCACAGGTCGTCCAGGAAGAACAGCGTGATCTTCCGGGCGACCTCGGCCGCCACCTCGTCGGACACGCCTTCCTTCTTGCCGACCTTCTCGAACGCCGCGTCGGTGCGCAGGACGACGTCGCGGTGCTTGAGCAGGATGTCGCGCTGGTGCTCGATCAGCTTGTTGTAGCGCCAGGTGTTGCGGTGGATCTCCAGGTTCACGCCCTCGGCCACGCGCTGGGCGTGCTCGAAGGTGTGCAGCAGGCCCTTGTCGTGCACCCGGCCGTCGTTGTCCACTTCGGACGGATCCTCGGCGTCCGGCGCGTACTGCGTGATCAGCTCGTCCTGCATGGACGAGAAGAACACCGAACCGCCGGGGTCGCCCTGACGGCCCGCGCGGCCGCGCAGCTGGTCGTCCAGGCGTGACGACGAGTGGCGCCCGGAGCCGATCACGTACAGGCCGCCGAGCTCGGCGATCCGGTCGTGGTCCTCGCCCTCGTGGCCACCGAGACGGATGTCCGTACCGCGACCGGCCATCTGGGTCGAGACCGTGATGCGCTGGTACGAACCGGCGTCCGCGATGATCGACGCCTCCTCGGCGTCGTTCTTCGCGTTGAGCACCACGCACTCGATGCCGGCCGCGCGCAGCTTGGAGGAGATCCGCTCCGACTCGGCGACGTCGAGCGTGCCGACGAGGATCGGGCGACCGGTCTCGTGGACGGTCTTGATCTCCTCGACGATCGCGTCTTCCTTCTGCTCCAGCGTCGCGTAGAGGCGGAAGTGCTCGTCCTCGCGGATGTTCTCCTTGTTCGGCGGGATCACGAGCACTTCCAGCTCGTAGAACTCCCGCAGCGTCTCGGCGACGGCGACGGCGGTACCGGTCATGCCGCAGCGCGTCGGGTAGCGAGACAGCAGCGCCTGCACCGTCATCGAGTCGAGGATCTCGCCCGACTCGGTCGTCTGGACGTTCTCCTTGGCCTCGACCGCGGCCTGCAGGCCGTCCGGCCACCGCTGCAGCTTCGCGACACGGCCACGCGTGTCGTTGATCAGGTGCACCTTGCCGTCACGCACGATGTAGTCGACGTCGCGGTGCAGCAGCACCTGCGCGTGCAGTGCCACGTTGACCTTCGACAGCGTGGACGTGACGTGCTCCTGCGAGTACAGGTCGATCTCGCCGAGCGCCCGCTCGACGGCCTCGGAGCCCGCACCCGTGAGGAAGACGTTGCGCTCCTCGTCGTCGATCTCGTAGTGCAGGTTCTGGCGCAGCCGCTTCACCAGGTCGGCGATGACGGGGTCGGCCGCCTCCGCGCTGGTCGAGCCGGCCAGCACCAGCGGCACGCGGGCCTCGTCGACGAGCACCGAGTCGGCCTCGTCGATGAGCGCGACCTCCGGCTCGGGCACGATCAGGTCGTCGGGGCTCGTGACGATCCGGTCGCGCAGGATGTCGAAGCCGATCTCGCTGACCGGCGCGTACGTGACCTCGCGCTGGTAGGCCTCGCGGCGCTCCTCGGCCTTCGAGCTGCCGTTGATCCAGCCCACGGTGACGCCGAGCAGCCCGTACAGCGGGCCCATCCACTCCGCGTCGCGCTGGGCGAGGTAGTCGTTGACGCTGACCACGTGGACGCGCTTGCCCTTGATCGCGAACCCGGCCGCGGCCATGGCGCCCGCGAGCGTCTTGCCCTCACCGGTCGCCATCTCGACGACGAGCCCGCTGAGCATGCCGAGCGCACCCAGGACCTGCACGTCGAACGGACGCTGCCCGATGGCGCGCTCCGCGGCCTCCCGCGTGAGGGCCACGAGCTCGGTGTCAGTGCTCTCCTCGCGCAGCTTCGCGGCGTGAGCCGTCAGCTCCTCGTCGCTGAACGCCTTGAACTTCTCGGCGTGTTTCTCCACGTCCGCGAGCATTGCCTGGAACGGGGCGAGGTCGACTGAGCCCGGTTTCTGCGCGAACCTGCGCATCCGCTGCTTGAAGCGCGCCATGAGAGTGGTCACGACGCGCCAACGTACGGCATCGGCTCCAGGTTCCGCAGAGGTCTTGACTGTGAAGGCCCGATTTGTCCGATCAGACGACGATGAGTGGAACCCTCACACCTACGGCATCGGCGAGCTTCCCCAGGTCGCCGGGGTCTGAGGTCAGCACGGCGCAGTTGTGGCTGACGGCCGCGATGACGACAGCCGCGTCGACCACGTCGGACGTTCCGGCGATGGCGAGCAGTCTGCCGACTGCTTCCGCCACGTCCTCGGTGAACGGGACGGGCTTGCACATCCGGCGCAGCATTGCCACCGGTGCCTGCCTCGCGGTTCCGCGCCACACCTGAGCCAGTACAACGGTCGGCAGAAGCGCGCGGGAGCCCGAATCAAGGGCGTCACGGCATGCTCCGTACACGCGCCCCCTGGGGTTTCCTTCGACCTGGATGAGCGCGCCGGCATCCAAGATGAGGCCACGCGCGCTCAACCCGCTCGCCTTTCCTCCGGCAGACCCAGAAGCCGTGCCAGCGCTGCGGCACGGGCTGCGGCGTCCGCCGGGGACTCGGCGGCCCCGACGCCTGCTTCCGCGAGTTCTTCGCGGATCTGCTCGAGTTCGGCCGGATCGGGCTCGCCGAACTGTGCCGCGTAGTCCTGGGCGGCTGCCTGGGCCTCGGCGAGATCCGCGGCGGCTTCCGCTGCCTCCGCGAGCCAGGCGGACAGCGGCACTCCCGCTCGGTCAGCCGCCCGTCGTGCCCTGGCGGCGACGACGCCCGGCAAAGACACACTCAACTTCTCTACCGCCATGTTCCTGATGGTAACGCGATTGGTGCTACCAAAGTAGCACCAATCGCGCCGGTGTTGATCAGGCCCGTTCCGTCTGGTGGGTCTCCGGCAACTTGAACACCGACACCAGCGTGAACAGACCCATGACCAGCAAGAACGCCGACACGGACATCGAGGTCCCGGTCGCGCCCAGCAGCGCCGTCATGACGAACGGCGTGCCGCCGCTGACCAGGATCGACGCCAGCTGGTACGCGAGAGAAGCACCCGAGTACCGCACGTGAGCCTCGAACAGTTCACCCAGGTAGGCGGCGATCGGCCCGTACACGAGAGAGGACGCGATGCCTCCGACCGTGTTCGCGACGAACAGCAACAACAGCGAGGCCGTGTCCACGAGCAGGAAGTACGGGAACGCCCACACGATCATGCCGATGGTGCCCGCGATGATCAGCGGACGGCGGCCGAGGCGGTCCGACGCGTGCCCGGCCCAGAGGATGACCGGGATGCTCACGAGGGACGACAGCATGCTGACGACCAGCACCGACTCGCGGGCCAGGCCGAGCGTGGTGGTGGCGTAGGACAGGACGCCCGCGATCGACACGTAGAAGATCGCGTTGGACGCGAACATCAGGCCCGCGCCGAGCAGGATCGGCTTGCGGTGGGTCCGCAGAGCCTCCTTCAGCGGTGCCTGCGCCACGACCGGTCCCGACGCACGCCGTTGCTGCAACTCGCGGAAGACCGGGCTGTCCTCGACCTTGAGCTGGATGAACAGCACCACGGGGAACAGGAGCGCGCTCGCGAGGAACGGCACGCGCCAACCCCACGACGCGAACGCCTCGGGCGACAGAGCCGTCGTGGCGCTGATGAAGGCGACATTGCCCAGCAGCACGCCGATAGGAACGCCGGCCTGACCGAACGTGCCCGCGAAGCCGCGCTTCTTCGGTCCCGCGGTCTCGGTCAGCAGCAGGACCACGCCGCCCCACTGCCCGCCGACCGCGATGCCCTGCAGGAAGCGCAGCACCACCAGCAGGATCGGCGCCCCGACGCCGATGGACGCCGTCGTGGGCAGCAGGCCGATGAGGAACGTCGCCGCCGCCATCAGCCCGAGGCAGATGACCAGCGCCGGCTTGCGGCCGACCTTGTCGCCGACGTGCCCGAACACCAGGCCGCCGAGCGGGCGCGCGATGAAGCCCGCCCAGAACGTGCTGAACGACAGGAGCAACGCCACGATCGGCGTCGCCTCGGGGAAGAACAGCTTCGGGAACACCAATGCCGCGGCGGTCGCGTAGATGAAGAAGTCGTACCACTCAAGACTCGAACCGACGAGCCCGGCTGCCATGAGCCGACGTAAGGTCTTCTGTTCCGCAGGGGCGACGCTGACCACGGATTCTCCTCACCACGTGTCGATGAACTGGCGTTTCTTCCCTTGTGAGCGGGAAGTCGAGGGGGCCAGCGCCGTGGCGATCCAGCGGCGCGTGTCGGCCGGGTCGATCACGTCGTCGATCTCGAAGACCGAAGCGACGTTGAGGGCTTTGCCGTGCTCGTAGGCCATCGCGACCATCTGGTCGTAGCGCTGCTTGCGCTCGTCCGGGTCCGAGATGGCGTCGAGCTCTTTCCGGAAGCCGAGTTTGACGGCGCCTTCGAGGCCCATCGGGCCGAACTCGCCGGTGGGCCACGAGACGGCGAACTGCGGCACCTTCAGGCTGCCCGCCGCCATGGCCTGGGCGCCGAGGCCGTACGCCTTGCGCAGGATCACGAGTCCGAAGGGGACGGTGAGGTTGGCCCCCGTCACGACCATGCGGGTGAGGTGGCGGACGGTGGCGGTGCGCTCGGCGTCCGGGCCGACCATGAAGCCCGGGGTATCGCACAGCGAAACGATCGGGAGGTCGAACGCGTCGGCCAGTTGCAGGAAGCGGGCGCACTTGTCGGCGGCGTCCGCGTCGATCGCCCCGCCCAGGACGTTCGGGTCGTTGGCGATCAGGGCGACGGGGCGGTCTTCGATCCGGACGAGGGCGGTGACGATGGCCTTGCCGAAGCCCTGACGGAGTTCGAGGACGCTGCCGGTGTCGGCGAGGGTGGTGATGAGGGCGCGGATGTCGTAGGCGCGGAGGCGGTTCTCGGGGACGGCGTGGCGGAGGAGGCGCTGGTCCGCGCAGTTCCACGATCCGAAATTGTCGGTGCTGTCTGGGAGAATTGTTTTTAGGGGTTCCCCCGAGGGCGCTGGCGAAGGCTGCGCACTCGGCGAGGGGACGCCTGCGGGAGCTTGGAGGCCTGCGGGGGCCTGGAAGCCAGTGGGGGCTTGGAAGTACGAGAGGTACTTCTTCGCGACGGCGACGGCCTCCTCCTCCGACCCCACCGCGATGTCCACCACGCCATTGGGCACCTGCACGTCCAACGGCCCGATGTCCTCGGGCCGGAACGTGCCGAGCCCACCGCCCTCGATCATCGCCGGGCCGCCCATGCCGATGTTCGCGCCCTCGACCGCGATGATCACGTCACAGGTGCCCAGCAGCACCGCGTTGCCCGCGAAGCACCGCCCCGCCACCACGCCGATCAACGGCACCTGCCCGCTCAGCTGTGCGAACGCGTGGAACGAGCCGCAGTCCAGGCCGCTGACCATGCTGTGGTCGGTATCGCCGGGCCGTCCACCGCCACCCTCGGCGAACAGCACCACGGGCAGGTTCTCCTGCTGTGCCAGGGCGAACAGCCGGTCCTTCTTCTGATGGTTGCGCATGCCCTGAGTGCCGGCCAGTACGGCGTAGTCGTAGGACATCGCCACGACCCGTTGGCCGTTCACGACGCCAATGCCGGCCACCATGCCGTCCGCGGGCGTGCGTTCGATCAGGTCCTCGAGCGACCGGCGCTGGCGTTGCGCGGCGATCGCGAGGCCGCCGTACTCGACGAACGACGAGCAGAGGTCCGCGATGTTCTCGCGGGCGGTCCGCCCGCCCCGGGCGTGCCGGCGCGCGGCGGCTTCGGGGCGGTCGAAGTCGTGCCGTGCCAGCACTTCCGCCAGGTCCGGCCGGACGTGGTCCAGGTCTGCCTCGGCGACGTCCTCGGCCGCCTCGCCGGCTCCGGAGGCCAGCAGCTGACCCTCGGTCACGGTGTCGCCGACCGACACCAGCACGTCGCCGGACACCCGCACGACGTGCTGCATCTTCATGGCTTCGAGCACGACGGAGCCGGGATCGACGGCGACCACCGTGCCCGCCAGCGGCGCTCGCATGCCCGAGACCGGCTCCTCGGTCACGAAGTCGGTCGTCGCACCGACGATGTCCTGCTCCAGCAGGGTCTTCAGGAACTCCAGGTTCGTGGCGACGCCCTCGACCCGGAACTCGCGCAACGCCCGCCGCGCCCGGTTCAGGGCGACGTCCAGGTCCTCGCCGTGCACGACGAGCTTCGCGAGCAGCCCGTCGTACCGCGTGCCGACCCGGTAGCCGACGTACCCGTGCGTGTCGACGCGGACGCCGGGCCCGGCGGGCAGCCCGAACGACGTCAGCACGCCGCCCGAGGTCTGGTTCAGGCGCACCTGCACGGCCGCGCCGCGGTCGTGGGGCGTGAAGTCCACGTCGCCGCCCCAGGCGAGCAGCAGCTGGGTGCGCACGAGGTCCACTCCGGACACCATCTCGGTGACCGTGTGCTCGACCTGCAGCCGCGGGTTGACCTCCAGGAACGCGAACGAGTCCCCGGACACCAGGAACTCGACCGTGCCGACGCCCTGGTAGTCCACGGCGACCGCGATCGCCGCAGCGGCCTCGTGCAGCGCCTTGCGCAGCAACGGGTCCAGCAGGGGAGCGGGCGCGATCTCCACGACCTTCTGGTGCCGCAGCTGCAGCGAGCAGTCGCGGTCGCCGATCACCGACGTCCCGACGAGCTGCACCTCGATGTGCCGGGCGGAGGGCATCAGCCGTTCGAAGTAGACATCGCCCACCCCGAACGCCGCCAGCGCCTCCGCCCGGCACGCCTCGACCGCACTGTCGAGGTCCTCGGGCCGCAGCACGGCCCGCATGCCCTTGCCGCCACCACCGGCGACCGCCTTCACCATCACCGGGAACTCGCCGGGCGCCGCGTCCAGCACCGGGATCCCCAGCGACGCCGCCAGTTCCCGCGCTCGCCGCTTGTCACCGAGCAGTTCCAGAACGTCAGCGGACGGCCCGACGAACGCGAGCCCGCGCTCCGAACACGCCTGGGCGAACGCGGCGTTCTCGGAGAGGAATCCCCACCCCGGATGCACGGCCTGGCACCCCTCGGCCGCGTCCAGCAGCTGGTCCACGTCTAGGTACGGCGAGGGCCCGCGCAGCGCCACGGCGCGGTCCGCGAGGGTCACGTGGAGCGCCGAAGCGTCGTCCTCCGCGTACACCGCCACGGTGCGAATGCCCAGGTCAGCGGCGGCGCGCAGGACGCGGACAGCCACCTCACCCCGGTTGGCGACGAGCAGCACGGGCAACCTCCTGAGCGACCGCTTAGTATGTGACGGCGGTCGCATGTTGCCATCTGAAGTGAACGGAAGTCCATACGGAACCGATCGGGGTACTGAGGCGTCAACGGAACACTTCGCCGCAAATGGGCGATCCAGTTGGCAGACTCCCCGCAAACAGCAAGGGCTTCAGGAGGCCGCAGTGGTGTTCAAGAGGATGATGCGCGCGTTCGGCGTGGGCGGGCCGACTGTCGACACGGTGCTGACGAACCCCAACGTCAGGCCCGGCGAGGTGCTGTCGGGTGAGGTGCGCATCGCCGGCGGCGAGCACGCGGCCGAGATCGACCACGTCACGCTCGCGCTGCTCACCCGCGTCGAGGTCGAGAGCGGCGACAACGAGTACAACACCAACATGGAGTTCCACAAGTTCTCCGTGGGCCAGCGGATCGTCGCCCAGCCGCACCAGAACCTCTCGCTGCCGTTCCAGGTGCCGGTGCCGTTCGAGTGCCCGCTCAACGTCGTGGGCGGCATGCAGCTCAACGGCATGCAGCTGGGCCTGCGCACCGAGCTCGAGGTGCGCGGCGCCGTCGACCCCGGTGACCTCGACCCGATCTGGGTGCACCCGCTGCCGTCGCAGGACGCCGTGCTCCAGGCGTTCGGGCAGATGGGCTTCCGCTTCACGAAGGCGGACAACGAGCGCGGCCGCATCCACGGCGTGCCGCAGCAGCTGCCGTTCTACCAGGAGATCGAGTTCTACCCGCCGCCGCAGTTCGCGGGCCGTGTCAAGCAGGTCGAGCTGACCTTCGTCACGACGCCGGGCGAGCTGCACGTGGTCCTGGAAGCCGACAAGCGCGCCGGGCTGCTCCGCGCGGGCGGCGACGCGTACGGCCGGTTCGCCGTGTCCCACCAGCAGGCCGTTGGCACCGACTGGACCGCGACGATCAACCAGTGGATGAGCCAGGTCTCCGGTAGCCGCTGGTAGTCATCGGCAACCGGGTGTACCGCTCGCCGATCTCGAGCTGCGGATCTTGCCGAGTGACGGGATGATTTTTCCCGAGATCCCCGAGCGCATCGGGGTGTAGCGGGAGGAGGCGTCCGTGACCGTCGAAAGCATTATCGGCGCGCTCATCATCGGTCTGATCCTGGGCCTGCTCGGCAAGCTGTTCGCACCCGGAAAGCAGGCCATCCCGATCTGGCTGACCATCCTGGTCGGCATCGCGGCCGCGTTCATCGGGTCGTGGATCGCGCGGCTGCTCGGCGTGGAGGACACGCCCGGCATCGACTGGATCGAGGTGATCGTCCAGATCGTCGTCGCCGCGGTCGGTGTCTCGGTCGTGGCAGGCGTGTACGGCAGGAAATCGGTCAGGTAGCCGGGCGGACCATCCTGAGGACGAGGTCGGCGTACATCGCGCCGATCTCGTCCGGGGTCCGCCTGCCGCCAGGCTGGTACCAGCGCGCGACGTCGATGCACAGCGACAGCACGGCCAGGGTCGCGCCCTTGAGGTCGGGGACGTCGAACACGCCCTCCTCGACGCCGGCCGCGATGTAGGACCGCATCCGCTGCTCGATCTGCCGGCGCAGCTCCGCCACCTCCGCGTGGTGTTCCGGGGAGAGCGCGCCGAGCTCGTACTGCACCACCCGCGCCGTCGTGTGGAACTCCGCGTGCCAGCCCGCGAACGCCGACACCGCGTTCTTCAGCCGCTGCACCGCGCCGTCGCCCTGGATGCTCGACAGCAGCGCCAGCGACGTCTCGTGACCGACGAGCGAGATGTTGAAGAGCAGCTCCTCTTTGGACCGGTAGTGGATGTACACGGCCGCGGGGGACATTCCGGCCAGCGAAGCGATGTCACGGGTCGTCGTGGCGTGATATCCCTTGGTCGCGAACGCCTGGACGGCGGCGATGAGCATCCGGCGGGCGGCGTCCGGGGTCACGGTGCGCCAGGTCTCGTCGAGCAGTGAGAACCCGTCCAGTCCGGTCGTCGTCATCGGGCCGCTCCTCGCGTGTTGACAGGTGATGGATCGTACTGCACGCTAAGCGGGCGCTTAGCTCTAAGCAACCGCTTAGTATGGAGGTAGTCGTGCAGCGGACGCTGTTCAACGAGGATCACGCCGCGTTCCGGGAGTCGGCGAAGGCGTTCGTCGAGCGCACGATCACGCCGAACGTCGAGAAGTTCATCGAGCAGCGGGTGATCGACCGGGACGTGTGGCTGGAGGCCGGCCGTCAGGGCCTGCTGGGCCTCGAGATCCCCGAGGAGTACGGCGGCAGCGGC
Organism: Lentzea sp. NPDC051208; assembly: GCF_040682435.1. Taxonomy (NCBI): domain Bacteria; kingdom Bacillati; phylum Actinomycetota; class Actinomycetes; order Pseudonocardiales; family Pseudonocardiaceae; genus Lentzea; species Lentzea sp. NPDC051208. The sequence continues at coordinate 105,842 of NZ_JBFBAW010000004.1, forward strand.
GCGAACGACTACCGCTTCAACACGGTGTTCGCCGAGGAGCTCTGCCGGGTCAACGCCGCGGTGGCCTCGTCGCTGGGCATCCACGGCGACGTCGTGGCGCCCTACCTCGTCGACCTGTGCACCGAGGAGCAGAAGCAGCGTTGGCTGCCCGGCATGTGCACCGGCGAGATCAAGACCGGCATCGCGATGACCGAGCCGTCCGGCGGCTCCGACCTCGCCGCGCTGAAGACCAACGCCGTGCGGGACGGTGACGACTGGATCCTCAACGGCTCCAAGACGTTCATCACCAACGGCTACACCGCCGACATGATCGTCGTCGCGGCCCGCACCGACCCGTCCAAGGGCGCGCGCGGCATCACGCTGTTCGCCGTCGAGAACGGCATGCCCGGCTTCGAGCGCGGCCGCAAGCTCGACAAGGTCGGCCAGCACCCGTCCGACACCGCGGAGCTGTTCTTCTCCGACGTGCGGCTCTCGCAGGAGCACGTCATCGGCGAGGAGGGCCAGGGCTTCATCTACATGATGGAACGCCTGCCGCAGGAGCGGATCGGCGGCGCCATCTCGAACCTGGCGCACGCGCAGGGCGTCTTCGAGGAGACGCTGGAGTACGTCAAGGAGCGCAAGGCCTTCGGCCAGGCGATCGGCAAGTTCCAGCACAACAAGTTCCTGCTCGCGGAGCTGCGCACCAAGCTCGACGTCTCGCAGGCGTTCATCGACACCCTGACCATGCAGCACGTTCGCGGTGAACTGAGCTCGGTCGAGGCGGCGCAGGCGAAGTACTGGAGCGCCGACATCGAGAACGAGGTCATCGACGCCTGCGTGCAGCTGCACGGCGGCTACGGCTACATGACCGAGTACCGCGTCGCCCGCGCGTGGATGGACGCCCGCGTCACGAAGATCTGGGCGGGGTCCAACGAGATCATGAAGGAACTCATCGGCCGCGACCTGGGCCTGTAGGAGGTTTTCCATGGCTGAGGCAGTCATCGTCTCCACGGCCCGGTCGCCGATCGGCCGTGCCCGCAAGGGTTCTCTCGTCTCGCTGCGGCCGGACGACCTGGCCGCGCAGGTGATCGCGGCGGCGCTGGGCGACATCCCGGCTTCGGAGATCACCGACCTGCACCTCGGTTGCGCCGAGCCGCAGGACGAGCACGGCCAGAACATCGCGCGCCGCGTGGCGGTGCAGCTGGGCCACGACAACCTCCCCGGCACGACGGTCAACCGGTTCTGCGCGTCGTCCGTGCAGACCGCGCGGATGGCCTTCCACGCCATCAAGGCGGGGGAGGGCCACGGGTTCATCTCGGCCGGCGTCGAGTGCGTCTCGCGGTACATGCACTCGGGTGTGCCCTCGTTCAATCCGCTGTTCGACGAGGCGCAGCAGCGCACCCAGGACACGGCCGCGTCCAACGCTCCGTGGACCGACCCGCGGCTCGACGGCAAGCTGCCCGACTACTACATCGCGATGGGCCAGACGGCCGAGAACGTCGCGACGCAGATGGGCATCTCGCGGCACGACCAGGACGAGTTCGGCGTGCGGTCGCAGAACCTCGCCGAGAAGGCGATCGCGGACGGGTTCTTCGCCCGTGAGATCACGCCGGTCACCCTGCCCGACGGCACCGTCGTCTCGACCGACGACGGTCCGCGCGCCGGGGTGACGCTGGAAGCCGTCTCGCAGCTGAAGCCGTCGTTCCGGCCCGAGGGCACGATCACGGCCGGCAACTGCTGTCCTTTGAACGACGGCGCGGCCGCCGTGGTGATCATGAGCGACGTGCGGGCCCGCGAACTCGGGCTGACCCCGTTGGCGCGCATCGTGTCCACGGGTGTCTCCGGTCTGTCGCCGGAGATCATGGGCCTCGGCCCCGTCGACGCCACGAAGCAGGCGCTCGGCCACGCCGGTCTGTCCATTTCGGACATCGACCTGGTGGAGATCAACGAGGCGTTCGCCGTCCAGGTGCTCGGCAGCCAGCGCGCACTCGGCATCGACATCGACAGGCTGAACGTGCACGGCGGCGCGATCGCGCTGGGCCACCCGTTCGGCTCGACCGGTGCGCGGATCATGACGACGCTGATCAACGGCATGCAGGCCCGCGACGCCCAGTTCGGCCTCGAGACGATGTGCGTCGGCGGCGGCCAGGGCATGGCGATCATCCTGGAAAGGCTTTCTTGATGGGAATCCTGGACAAGTTCCGCCTGGACGGGAAGGTCGCGATCGTCACCGGCGCCTCCTCGGGCCTGGGTGTGGCGTTCGCGAAGGGGCTCGCGGAGGCCGGCGCGGACGTGGTGCTCGCCGCTCGCCGCGCGGACAAGCTGAAGGACACGGCCGCCCTGGTCGAGGCCGCCGGACGGCGCGCCCTGGTCGTGCAGGCCGACGTCTCGCAGCCCGACGACTGCCGTGAGGTCGCTCGAGCGGCGGCGGAGTTCGGTCTGGTGTCGGTGCTCGTGAACAACGCCGGTGTCGCGTCGGCGGTGCCGGCCTCGCGGGAGACGCCGGAGGAGTTCCTGGGCGTCATGGACGTGAACCTCAACGGCGCCTACTGGATGGCCCAGGCCGCTGCCGCCGTCATGAAGTCCGGTGGCTCGATCATCAACATCTCCAGCGTGCTCGGCCTCGTGACCGGCGGTATTCCGCAGGCCGCGTACTCGGCGTCGAAGGCGGGACTGCTCGGCCTGACCCGCGATCTGGCGCAGCAGTGGACCGGGCGCAAGGGCATCCGGGTCAACGCGATCTGCCCCGGTTTCTTCGCCTCCGAGATGACCGACCAGTACCCGCCGGGGTACCTGGAGAAGATGCGGGCGGCGCTTCCGGCCGGACGCATCGGTGATCCCGAAGAACTTGCCGCCGCCGTGGTCTTCCTGGCCTCGCCCGCGGGCGGTTACGTTACTGGCGAGACGCTCGTCGTCGACGGTGGTGCCGTGATCGTCTGACTCCAGGGGGAGCCGTGCGGGAGCCCGAGTTCAAGGTCGTCGACCCGCGAAGACGGTTCCTGCTGTGGTTCGTGCCGCCGTTGGCGGTGTTCGTGTTCGGGCTGGTGATGTTGCTCGTTTCAGGGCACATCACCGGCCCGTTCCGCTCTGTCACGGTGGTGCGGGCGCTGTTCGCCTCCAAGCGCGACTTCTTCCAGGACGAGCAGGTCAAGCGCATCCTGATGGCGCGCGGTTACCAGGTGCACGTGACGCCGATCGGCTCGCGCGACCTGGCGGACAAGCCCGACCTCGACTCGTACCACTTCGTGTTCCCGTCGGGGCACGTGGCGAACGAGCACGTGAAGACGCGCCGCGCGGGCAAGCACGTCGTGCCGTACCGGCCGTTCTTCACCCCGGTCGTGCTCGCCACGTTCCGCGAGTACGCCGAAGCGCTGAAGCAGGCGGGGGTCGCGAAGCCGCACGACTCGAGCGAGAAGCCGCTCTACTACAACCTCGACATGGCCAAGTTCAAGGTTCTGGCCGACGAGGACAAGCGGTGGAACGAACTCGGGCTGACCAACGGCAACCGGGTCATCGTGCAGTCGCCGGATCCCTGCAAGGCCTACTCGGGTGCGACGCTCGTCGGCTTCTTCGCCACCGCCTTCGGCGACGAACCGCCTCAGAGCCTCGAAGCCGCGGAGAAGCTGGCGCTGGACGTCAAGCCGTACGTGGATGCGCAGGGCCAGGCCGGTGAGGACATGGCCCCGAAGTACTTCGTGCCGGAGGGGCGCACGCACGCCGTCATCGCGGTGATCTACGAGCACCAGTACATCGCGTACCAGTTGCGGCAGAAGAGCGTCGACACCGAACGCGTGCTGCTCTACCCGACCAAGCAGCACCAGAGCACGCCCGAGCTGATCTCGTTCACGCCGGAGGGCGACCGGATCGGCGAGCTGATGATGAACGACCCGGACCTGCGCCGGCGCGCGGTCGAGCTGGGTTTCCACTCGCTGAGCTGGAACGGGGAGTCCGCCGACGACTTCGGCACCTACATCTCCGGCCGCGGGCTGCCGACACCGCCGGCCGGTGAGGCGGGCCGGGTGCAGCTGCCCAAGGCGGAGCTGTTCGAGCGGATGCTCGACGTCGTTGGCGAGTGCAAGTGAGGGTGGTGGCAGCGGTTCTGCTGCTCCTGATCACCGCGTGCACGTCGAGCACGCCCCCAGCGGTCCGCCTGAAGATGCTGGCGAGCACGGAACTGGCCGACCTGGGGCCGGTGCTGGCGGAGCTGAGGAAGGCCACCGGGGTCGAGCTGGCGGTGGAGCACCGCGGCACGGTCGAGGTCAGCAGATCGCTCGCCGGGTTCGACCTGGCGTGGCTGTCCACCGCCAGGTTCCTGCGGTTGCGGGGCGCCGAGCCGGAGCTGGCGTCGAGCGTCATGACGTCCCCGGTGGTGCTCGGGGTGAAGCGCGGCAGCCGGGCCGTGCTGGGCGAGCGGCCGACGTGGGCCGACGTCGCGGACCGGGCCGCCCTTGGCCAGTTCCGGTACGGCATGGCCGATCCGCGGGTGTCCGGCGGCGGGATGGCCGCGTTGATCGGTGTCGCGACGGCGGCCGCGGGCACGGGCGCGCCGCTGCGACCCGAGGACGTCAGCTGCGACCGCCTGCAGGGGTTCCTCGCGGGGCGGGCGTTCGACGTGCCGGATCCCGTCGGCGAGTTCGTCCGCCGGTCTGATGTGGACGGATTGGTCGCGCACGAGTCGGAGCTGTTGTCGTTGAACGCTTCCGGACGCCTGGCCGAACCGCTGGAGATCGTCTACCCGCGCGACGGCATCGTGCTGTCGGACTACCCGCTGATGCTCGTCGAGCCCGCGCACCGGGCCGCCTACGACCGCGTCGTGGAGTGGCTGCGATCACCGGCCGCGCAGCAGATGATCGCCGACCGCACGTGGCGCCGTCCCGTCGAACCCTCCGTGGTGCGCAACGAGAAGCTGCGCGCCGACCTCGGCACCGCGCTCTACTTCCCGGACAGCGCCGAGGTGATCGACCGGCTGCTGCTGTTCCACGACCGCGCGGGCGACGGCCGGCAGGTGGTCTTCGTGCTGGACTACTCGACGTCCATGCGAGGTGAGCGGCTCGCCGGGCTGCGCGAGGCGTTCGCGTCGCTCAACGGGTTCGACCGCTTCTACGTCGGCGAGACCGTGACGATCATTCGGTTCGCGGGCACCGTCCTGGAGGAGCGGTCGATCACCGTGCGCGGCCGGGAGGACCTCGACGCGCTGCTGGCCGTCGTCGCGTCCGAGGACCTGCGGGACAACACGGCGATCTGGAGCGCTCTGGAGCGCGGGTTGCAGCTGGCCAAGGGGGAGACGGCGGTGGTGCTGATGACCGACGGCGAAAACAACGCGGGCCCGTCGGTGGACGAGTTCCTGAGGGTCGGCCGGGGAGAGGTGCCGGTGTTCCCGATCCGGTTCGGCGAAGCCTCCACGGCAGAGCTGGACCGGGTAGCGCAGGCGAGCGGCGGCCGCCTGGTCGAGGCGGGCGCGAAGTCGTTGCTGGAGGCGGTGAGGGAGATCCGTGGCTGTCGATAGAGCGCTCTGGTGGTCCGTCTCGTGGGGCTGGATCCTGCTGTGGGCCGCGACGCTGATCGCGCTGGTCGTGGTCGTCGTGCTGGCCTGGCGGTGGCTGCGCCGCCGCGACCAGGGCCCCGAGGTGCCCGGACTGCTGTTCTACGTGCACGGCCAGCGGATGATCAACCTCTGCAAGGTCGGCCGCTACGACGACGCCGTCACCCGGCAGTTCGTCAAGCAGATCACCGTCACCAAGAACGGCAAGCTGCAGGTCGGCCCCAGCGAGTTCGGCATCGGCGTCGACGGCTCGGTGGTCGAGCAGAACACCGACACCTACGAGAAACCGGCCACGGAGATCGACGTCATCGGCGTCGTCCTGGCGGGCCTGCGCGCGGGCCACGGCGTGGTCGAGGTGGACCTGACGACCGCCACGATCAAGGCGGACGAGGCGTGGCGGCGAGGAAGAGCACGACGGCTCAACGACATCCGCGACTACGTGTCGCTGCACGGCCGTTTCGAGGTCGGCGACGGCGACGACCCGGCGGTGCTGCTGGCGCCGGTCGGCGCGCACCGGGTGCGGGTGGAGTGCGACCGAGCGAGCCTGCGCGACACGTTGCCACCGGGCCAGTTCAATGCTCGCTGCCTGGGCAAGGTCCAGTCGTGGAACGCCGCGACCGGTGAGATCGTGGTGCTGCCCGTCGTCGTTTTCCAGTAGACGCGCGGGGGAAGATCAGCACGTGATCGCGTTGGACGAGGTGCTGGTGGTCGACGTCGAGTCGACGTGCTGGGAGGGAACGCCGCCTCCCGGTGAGGTCTCGGAGATCATCGAGATCGGGATCTGCCCGCTCTCGGTGGCGTCCGGGGTCCGCGGCGAGCGGCGGTCGGTGCTGGTACGTCCGTCCCGGTCGTCGGTCAGCCCCTTCTGCACCGAACTGACGACGCTGACCGCCGGCCAGGTCGCCGGCGGTGTCTCGTTCGCCGAGGCGTGTGCGCTGCTGCGCAAGGAGTACCGGTCGGACCGCCGGGTGTGGGCCTCGTACGGCGACTACGACCGGAAGATGTTCGAACGGCAGTGCGCCGACTTCGGGGTCCGGTACCCGTTCGGGCCGCGGCACGTCAACGTGAAGACGTTGTTCGCGCTGGTGCACGCGTTGCCGCGGGAGGTCGGGATGGCCGAGGCGGTGCGGCTCGCCGGGCAGAGGCTCGACGGCACGCACCACCGCGGCCACGACGACGCCTACAACATCGCGGGCCTGCTGGCCGGGCTGATCCGGCGCTGAGATCACCTGTTCGGAGGATTCCAGTCGATGCCGACCGTGCAGACGCGGATGGCGTCTCTCCACACGGTGATGGCAAACGTGCCCGCTTCCGCTGACACGCGCGTCAGGTACTCGGTCGCGCAGGCGACCGTGTAACGGGACTTCCAGTCCGCTTCTTTCGTTATGTACCAACCATGATCTGCAACGGACTCGACGTAGGCGAGGGTGAGCCGGCCGTTCTGACTGCGCCGGTGGTACTGGATGCTGTGGACGTACTCCATGCAGTGGACGGTCCTCATCAGACCCCGCCACCGTGATTCACGAATGTCAGATCTCGTCCGTAACGTTTGGGTCATGTCCGACCCCACGTTCCGGCAGGTACGCCTCGGCGAGGCGCTGAAGAGGCTGCGCGAACGGGCCGGGCTGAGTCAGCGTGAGGCGGCGTACCGGCTTCGCTACAACTATCAGAAGCTGAGCCGCATCGAGAACGGTCAGCTGCCGGAGTACCACGGTTTGCGGGCGATGCTCGACCTCTACGGAGTGCTCGTCTCGGAGGAGACGCCGTACATCGACATGTGGGAGCGCGCCAGCGAGAAGGGCTGGTGGCACCCCTACCGCGTCGCTGATCACGGCTATCTCAGCCTGGAGCACGACGCCACCCGGCTGAGCACGTTCTCTCTCGGTTACATCCCTGGCCTCCTGCAGATCGAGAGCTACATGCGTGCGTTGTTCGCAGGATGGCAGGTTCAGCGCTCACGAAAATGGATCGAGAACCAGATCGCGGTTCGGACGCGACGGCAGGAGCGGCTGGTCACCGAGGAAGGGCTTGAATATCACGCGATCATCGCCGAGGCGGCTTTCCCTCTTGCTGATCGCGAGCAGTTGCTGCACATCAATGACATGGGCACGAGGCCCAACGTGAGGGTGCAGGTCCTGCCGTTCACCGCGGGCTTGAACGACGGGTACACCGGATCGTTCCACCTGCTTGGCTTCGCTCACCTCGCCGACATGACCGTGCTTTACGTCGAACATCCCGCTGGCGCCGCGCACGTGGAAGACAGCGAACAGGTGAAGGCCAGTAAAGTGCTCTTCAAGCACCTCTCGAAGCTGGCGCTGACGCCGGACGAGTCCGCCGACTGGATCGGGAGGCTGGCTGCTGAGAGGTAGGGATCGACTTGTCTGCTGTGTGGCGGAAGAGCAGCCGGAGCAACGCCGGCGACAACACGGAGTGCGTGGAGATCGCCCTGGACGGCTCCGCCGCCCGCATCCGTGACTCGAAGGGCCGGGCGGAAGCCACTGTCGCGGCGCCCGCCTGGGGTGCGTTCCTCACGATGGTCAAGGGCGAGGACCAGTTCAAAAGGTGATCACGTCGGCGCTGTCCGGGTTCGCCCTGCCCGACAGCACGGCCTGCCACACGTCGACCAACTCCTCCGGCCCGCTGTGCTGGACGACGCCGACCCGGTCGCCGGCCTGAGCGATGAAGGCCCGCCAGGCCTCGCCGAAGCGCTGAGCCAGGCCTTCGGAGCCCCAGTCGGCGGTGCGCTTGCGCAGCTGGTCCGGGGCGAAGAAGAACTCGGACCGCACGTCCTGCGGGGCTGCCTGGTGCGTGAGGCCGATCGAGACGTCCTTGACCAGGCCGGAGCCGAGCCGGTCGTGCAGCGCCGACCGCACGTCGGCCGACCCGCTGAAGTCCAGGTACGCCGAAGGTTCGACGTCCACCGAAGCGTCGTAGGGAAGCACGGTGTCGTAGAGGCCCAGGCTCCGGGTGAACTCCACGTTGCGGGGCGATGTCAGGCCCACGAGCCGGACGCCCTTGTCGCGAAGGCAGTGGGCGGTGCCGAACGCGGTCTTGCTGGACGCCGAGGAGATCACGACGGTGCGGGCGCCGTGGAAGCCGTTGTCCACCAGCCGGTCGGCCAGCAGGAACGACGTGAGGAACAGCGGCCGGTACAGGACCTGGAGGTCCTCCAGCCGCTCGTCGTAGGCGGGGTCCTGGCTGGTGACGAGGTAGCTGTTGTAGACCGCCGGAAGTGCGGCGCGGTGGTCGGCGGTGTCGACGAAACCGGCCGAGGTCAGCCTGGCGCGCACGACGAGATGGCTGGCCATCGGCAGGTAGCCGTAGACGCGGGTACCGACGGGCAGAGCGTCCATTGTGGAGTCGACGACGTCGGCGAAGCCCCACAGCGGGATCACGCCCTGGCCGGGGCCGCCGGCCGGGAAGAAGTTCCAGTAGCCGATCTGGTCGCCGATCACGCCGTAGGTGACGTTGTTGGCGGTGAGGCCGACGCGGCTCACGCGGAGCAGCACCTCGCAGTCCAACAGCTCGGACGACTCGGGCAGTTCGTCGTGCAGCACTTCGGTTTCGGTGAGGTCGTCGCGGTCGACGACAACGGTCCAGCGACTGATCATTGCCTGGATTCTCCTTGGCCGGGAGGTACGCTCCGGTCGTGACCGTGCCTGAAAGACTGATCGACGCCGCCACCCGCCTGTTCGCGGACAAGGGGTACGAGCGCGTCGCCGTCCAGGAGATCGTGGAACACGCCGGTGTCACCAAAGGCGCCATGTACCACTACTTCGGGTCGAAGGACGACCTGCTGCACGAGATCTACGGGCGGTTGCTGCGCTTGCAGACCGAGCACCTGGAGAAGATCGCGTCGAGCACCGGCCCCGTCGCCGAGCGGCTGCGCGAGGCCGCGGTCGACGTCATCGTCACGAGCGTCGACGACTTCGACGCCGCCAAGGTCTTCTTCCGCTCGATGAACCACCTCTCGGAGGAGAAGCAGCGGGAGGTCCGGGCCGAGCGGCGGCGCTACCACGAGAAGTTCCGCGGCCTGATCGAGGAGGGGCAGCGGAACGGGACGTTCCGCGACGACGTGCCCGCCGACGTCGCCACCTACTACTTCTTCGGGTCGTTGCACCAGCTCGGCACGTGGTACCGCCCGGACGGGGACATCCCGGCCGGGCGGCTGGCGGAGCACTACGCGGATCTGCTGATCCACAGCCTCACGGCACGATCACGCTGACGATCTCGGCCACGCACGCGGGCTTGTCGCTGCCCTCGATCTCGATGACGACCTTGGTCACGAGCTGTTTGCCCAGCGCGATGTCCGTGACGTCCAGCAGCTCGACCCCGCCGCGCACCCTGGCGCCGACCAGCACCGGCTGCGGGAAGCGGACCTTGTTGCTGCCGTAGTTCACGCCCATCTTGATGTTCTTGACGGTGTAGACGTCCCGCACCAGGTACGGCACCAGCGACAGCGTCAGGTAGCCGTGCGCGACCGGTCCGCCGAACGGGCCCTTCTTCGCCTTCTCGACGTCGATGTGGATCCACTGGTGGTCCAGCGTCGCGTCGGCGAACAGGTTGACCTGCTCCTGCGTGACCTCGTGCCACTGGCCGAACCCGAGGTGCTCGCCCTTGGCGGCGACCAGCTCGTCGATGGTCTCGAATGCGCGCATGCTCAGTCCTTCGGTCCGCCGGCGACGTAGATGACCTGGCCGGACACGAAGCCGGCACCCTCGCTGACGAGGAACGACGCGGTGTGCGCGATGTCCTCCGGCTGGCCGACGCGCGCGACCGGGATCGTCTGCGCCGCACCGTTGAGGAAGTCCTCGAACGAGATCTTCATGCGCTCGGCGGTCGCCTTGGTCATCTCGGTGGCGATGAAACCGGGCGCGATCGCGTTGACCGTGACACCGAACTTGCCGAGCTCGATCGCGAGGGTCTTCGTGAAGCCCTGCAGACCGGCCTTGGCGGCGGAGTAGTTGGCCTGGCCGCGGTTGCCGAGGGCGGAGGTGGAGCTCAGGTTGACGATGCGGCCGAAGCCTTCCTTCGTCTGGTAGGCCTGCACGGCCTTGCTCATCAGGAACGCACCGCGCAGGTGGACGTTCATGACCGTGTCCCAGTCGCTCGCGGTCATCTTGAACAGCAGGTTGTCGCGCAGCACGCCGGCGTTGTTGATCAGCACGGTCGGGGCGCCGAGGGCCTTGGCGACCTTCGCCACCGCGGCGTTGACCTGCTCCTCGTCGGCCACGTCGACCTTGAGGCCGATGGCGCGCCCACCGCTCGCGACGATCTTGTCGGCGCCGTCGAGCACGCCCTGCTCGTCGAGGTCGAGCAACGCGACGGCCAAGCCGTCCGCGGCGAGGCGCTGCGCGACCGCGGCGCCGATGCCACGAGCCGCGCCGGTGACGATCGCAACCCTGTCGGCCACGGGTCCTCCTTCGGTGAGGGGATGGTGAGCTAAGCAAGCGCTTAGTAACGTACCTATCAGTCCGCTTGACGTCCAGGCCTGTGCGGACGACCATACCGACTGGTCGGAATGTGGCAATTCGAGGAGGCAGATGCCCGTGGACTTCACCGGCAAGGTCGCGCTCATCACCGGCGGATCCAACGGCATCGGCGCCGCGTCCGCCCGGCGGCTGGCATCGCACGGCGTACGCGTCGTCGTGGCTGATGTGGACGCCGACCAGGGCAAAGCCGTCGCCGATGAGATCGGCGGCGTGTTCGTGCGCTGCGATGTGACGGTGCCTTCGGACTCCGCCGAGGCCGTTGCCCTCGCCGTGCGCGAGTTCGGCGGGCTCGACATCGCGTTCCTGAACGCCGGCATCGGCACCGGCTGCTCGCTGGGCGACGACTTCGACGTCGAGGTGTACCGCCGCGCGATGGCCATCAACCTCGACGGCGTCGTCTACGGCGCGCACCACGCGTTGCCCGAGGTGCGCAAGCGCGGCGGCCAGATCATCGCCACGGCCTCGATGGCCGGTCTCATGCCGATGCCGGGCGACCCCGTCTACGGCGCGAACAAGGCCGCCGTCGTCGGTCTCGTGCGCTCGCTCGGTGGCGCCTATCCCGACGTGCGCGTGAACGCGCTGTGCCCCGCGTTCGCCGACACCAACATCATCGGTCCGCTGCGCTCGACGCTGGAGGAGATCGGCATGCCGATCCTGCCCGTGTCGGCCGTCGTGGACACCTTCATGTCCATTGTGGAGGGTTCGGGGACCGGCGAGGCCTGGTTCGTGCAGGCAGGTCGTTCGTCGGAGCCGTTCGGGTTCCGCAACCCGCCTGGACCTCGTGCCGCTGACGGCTCGCGCATCGAGGCCGCTCGCAAGGACCCCGTTTCCATCGCGCTTGAGGAGAACTGACGTGCGTGCCATCCAGATCACCGAGTTCGGCGGGCCCGAGGTGCTCCAGCAGGTGGAGCTGCCCGACCCCGTCGCGGGTGAGGGCGAGGTGCTGATCAACGTCTCGCGTGCCGGACTGAACTACGCGGACACGCACCAGGCGGAGAACTCCTACCTGGCGAAGATGGAGCTGCCGCTGGTGCCCGGTGGTGAGGTCGTCGGCACTACTGCGGATGGGCGTCGAGTTGTTGCTTTGACGAAGAACTCCGGTGGGTATGCGGAGAAGGCTGTCGCGCCGTTGCTGACCACCTTCGACGTTCCTGATGGCGTTGACGATCTGACTGCGCTGTCGTTGATCGTTCAGGGTGCTACGGCTTGGTTGTTGCTGCGGAAGTCGACTCACATGGAGGCTGGTGAGTCGGTTGTCGTGCATGCCGCTGCTGGTGGTGTGGGGACTATCGCCGTTCAGCTGGCCAAGTTGTGGGGGGCTGGCCGGGTCATCGCCACGGCCTCTTCTGAGGACAAGCGGAAGCTGGCGCTTGATCTTGGGGCCGATGTCGCGGTTGATTCTCGTGCCGCTGACATGACCGCCGCGTTGAAGGAAGCCAACGGTGGGCGGCGGGTCGACGTCGTGCTGGACATGACTGGAGGGGCTGTCACTGACCAGTCGTTGGTCGCGTTGGCACCGTTTGGGCGGCTTGCGTTTTATGGCATGGCCTCGCGGGAGAGGCCGAAGCCGGTTGACCTCGGGGCGTTGTTGATGCACTCCACGGCCGTTGCGGGTATGTGGCTGCCCCATGCGTTGAAGGTTCGGGATGCTGAGCACGGGACCTTGGCTCATCGGGCCATGGCTGAGTTGTTCCAGCTGGTGGTGGATGGGCAGTTGAAGGCTGTTCCCGGTGGGGAGTACGGGCTTGGGGAGGTTCGGCAGGCTCACGAGGACCTTCGGTCTCGTCGGACTGCTGGGAAGTTGGTTTTGGATCCTTCGCGGTAGGGGGTCTGCGCCGGTTCGTCGCGTTCCCCGGTTTGCGGGCGGCGACCTTGCGGTTGCGTGCTTCCCCCTGGGGGCTCTGCCCCCATACCCCCGGCAATCTGATCGGGGGGTGGCGCCGTCCGTAGGTGGATGGCACGCCTGTTGCTCTGGGCGGCTGCCGGTTGGTTAGAGGGTTGCGTTGCGGTGGGGTCCCGTCACGAGCCGCACCAAGAGCGGGCCACATGCGTGAAGGGGTGTCAACTCGACGAAAAGCGTGTCGAGTTGACACCCCTTCACGCATGCAGCAAGAGCTGTGGCGCGACTCGTGACGGGACCCCACCGCCTGGCCCGTATGGAAGGACGGCTCGCCTGCGGCATCGCTGAGGGAGGGCGGCCCGCCTTCGGCATCGCGTTCGATCGGCTTGCCGATCTTGTCGGTGCCGCCTTGTACGTTGGGCCGCGGGGGACCTGAAACTCAAGGGGACCCTTGCGCGAGCGTGTTCCGCTTGGTCCGGGTATGCGAAAGGGCGGCTCGCTTGTGCGGGCCGCCCTCTTGCGTCTGCTGGACTTACTCGGAGAGCTCCGCCAGCTGGGCCTTCACCCTGGCCAGCTCGGCTTCCAGCTCCTCCATGCGGGTGCGGTGCTGGTCGCGCGCCGCCTCGAGCACCGACTCGATGCCCTCGGCGATGTCCTCGTGCAGCTCCTTGGCCGCCTTGGCGACGGCGATGGCCGGGATGACCAGGCCCGACACCACGCGCTGCGTGCCGTGGACCAGGTCGGCCTGCCACTCGCCCTCGGCGGTGCCCGTCACCGTGAGCGTGAGCTCCACGGTGCGCGTCTTCTTCGCCGTGCTCTTGGGACGGCCGGCCTTCGGCTTCTCAGCCTTGGGGGCGGCCTCAGCCTTCGGGGCCTCCGCCTTCGGAGCCTCGGCGGGCTTGGGAGCCTCGACGGGCTTCGGGGCCTCGGCCTCGGGGGCCGCCGTCTCCACGACGGGCTCCTCGACTGCCTGCACCTCGGTGAGCGTGTCCGACACGATCAGGTTTCCTCTCTGCGCAACGACGTGACCCCGCGCACAGCATAGAACACGTGTTCGATCAGCCGTCGATGGGGTCAGCGCAGAGCCTAGTCAGTACGGCGGGAGTTGTACGCGCCACTGCCGTTCGACGTCGATGACGCCGGGTACCGCCTGCAGTGCCGGGATGGCCCTGACCTCGGCGGTGCCGGTGACGACGCCCAGGGCTTCCAGGACCGTGTCGATCACCAGGCCCGCCTCCCGCAGGTCGTCCAGGACCTGCGGGAGGCTGCCCTCCGTCACGGAGACCATCACCTGGTCCACCGAAGCGGTCATGGCGCCTGGACGAGTCCGCTGCCGATGTCGGTGGACGGCAACGGCAGGCGCAGCGCGGTGCCGACGAGGCGGGCCCACAGTTCGTAGCCGCGGGCGCCGGTCTTCTCCGCGATCAGCACCGCCACGCCGGCCACGTGCGGGGTCGCCATCGACGTGCCGCGCAGGCGTGAGTACTTCTGGGGGAGCTTGAACGACGAATAGACGTCGACGCCGGGGGCGCACACGTCGATCTGGCCGATCTTGTCCGCCGAGCCCGAGGAGAACGTCGCGATCGCCCGGTTCACGTCGATCGCCGCCACCGCGATGATGCTGGGGCAGCGGGCCGGGTGGCCCACCGGGGCGACGCGGGCCGGGCGGGAGGACGCGTTGCCCGCCGCCGCGATGATCAGTGTGCCCTTGGCCATCGCTCGCTGGGCGACGGTCTCGTAGATCTGCGAGTACGGCGTGTTCACCGGGACGTCGGCGCCCAGGGACATCGAGATGATGGCGCAGCCGTTCGCGACCGCCCAGTCGATGCCCGCGAGGATGCCGCCGTCGGAGCCGGAGCCCGCGTTCGACAGGACCTTGCCCGCGAAGATCTCGGCCTCGTGCGCGACGCCGTAACCGGGCAGCGTGGCGGGCTTGCGGGGGCCCGCCGACGTGCCGATGCAGTGCGTGCCGTGGCCGTGGCCGTCCTGCACGTCCTCGCCGGTGATGAACGACTTCGTGGTGATGGCGCGGCCGGTGAAGTCCGGGTGGTTCTTCTCCCAGCCGGTGTCCAGGACCGCGATCTTGACGCCCTTGCCGGTGGCGGTGCTGACGTCCGCGCCGACCGCCTGCAACCCCCAGGTCAGCACCGATTCGTCGGCCGCCGCCTCCGGCGCTTTCTCCTCGGCCGGTGCCGCGAACACGTGCACGACGCGCTCCGGCTCGACGATCAGCACCGGGCCCGGGCGCTCGGCGGCGCCGTTCAGCTCGGCCAGCAGGTTCGGGTCGGCGGTCACGACCGCGACACCGAGCTCGGGGAAGACCTGCACGGTCTCCGCGTCCAGATCGCCGCTGTTCGGGTCGAACCCGGCGATGCCGCCGAGCTCGGCCAGTCCCTCTTCGATGGCGTCTTCCTGCAGCAGCACCAGGAACCGGCCGGTGGTCTCCACTTCCGCGGGTTCGGTCATGACGATTCGCCCCTACTCTCCATCTAGCCCTCACTAGAGAGTCGTCACATCGGGGCAGTTGTTTCAGGCCGTTTGCCTTCTACGCTGAAAGAATTCCCCGATTGGCTCAACGTACTTGGCCGCGATGGGCCCGAGGATGGCCATCAGCAGCACGTACGCGGTCGCGAGCGCCGCCAGGTCGTTGTGCACCTGACCGGACGCCACGGCCAGCCCGGCGATGACGATGGAGAACTCGCCGCGCGCCACGAGCGCCGCGCCCGCACGCATGCGGCCCATCTTGCCGATGCCCTGCCGTCCTGCCGCCCACCAGCCCGTGAAGACCTTCGTCGCGGCCGTGACGACGGCCAGCGCCACCGCGATGCCGAGCACGGGCGGGATCGAGCGCGGGTCGGTGTTGAGTCCGAACACGACGAAGAACATCGCCGCGAAGAGGTCCCGGAGCGGTTCGAGCAGGCGCGTGGCGTTCTCGGCCGTCGACCCGGAGATCGCGATGCCGAGCAGGAACGCGCCGACCGCCGCGGACACCTGCAGCTGCGAGGCGATGCCCGCGACGAGCAGCGCCGAGCCGAGCAGCTTGAGCAGGAACACCTCGTGGTCGGGACTGTCCACAATGGCCGAGATGAACCGGCCGTACTTCAACGCCACCACCAGGACCACGGTGATCGCGAGCAACGAGATGCCGACGGAGGTGAGCCCGCCGAGGAAGCTCACGCCCGCGAGAACGGCCGTGAGGACCGGCAGGTACACGGCCATCGCGAGGTCCTCGAACACGAGCACGGACAGCACGACCGGCGTTTCCCGGTTGCCCAACCGGCCCAGGTCGCCGAGCACCTTCGCGACGATGCCGGACGACGAGATGTACGTGACGCCGGCCATCGCCAGAGCGCCGACCGTGCCCCAGCCGAGCAGGATCGCGGCGATCGCGCCCGGCGCCGCGTTCAGCACCAGGTCGAGCACTCCTGCCATCCAGGACTTCTTCAGCCCGGTGGTGAGCTCGGACGCCGAGTACTCGAGGCCGAGCAGCAGGAGCAGCAGCACCACCCCGATCTCGCTGGCCAGGTGGGTGAACTCCTCGATGCCGTGCAGCGGGACCAGCCCGCCCTCGCCGAACGCGAGCCCGCCGATCAGGTAGAGCGGGATCGGGGAGATGCCGGCACGCCGAGCCACACGACCCAGCAGACCGAGGCCGAAGAACACCGCGCCGAGCTGGATCATGGCAATTGTTGTCTCATGCACTGTGCTTAACCGCCGTGGAGGATCTCAGCGGCGGCGTCGAGGCCTTCCGCGGTGCCGACGACGACTGCGAGGTCACCGTTTTCGAACAGGAATTCGGGGCCGGGCGACGGGTGGGCGTCGCCCACGCGCACGACGGCCACGATGGACGCACCGGTCCTCGTGCGCAGAGCGGTCTCACCGAGCGAGCGGTTCGCGAAGGCGGTGACCGGCAGCTGACGGGTCGTGATGCCCGTGATGTCGCGGTGCTCCTCGCGCAGGTGGGCGACGAGCTGCGGCGCGCCGAGCAGGCCCGCGAGCGTGTTCGCCTCTTCCGGTGAGAGGGGTATCGAGGCGGCGCAGGAGTCGGGATCCGACGCTTTGGACAGGATCAGCTCGAAGCGGCCGTCCCGGTAGGTGATCACGCCTACGCGTCGTCCGGCGCGGATCGTGAAGTCCTGACGCGTCCCGATGCCCGGAAGGGGCGTGATCTCTACGTTCACACAGATCATGATACGTGGATGTCCCAGAATGCGAGGGCGCTGCGGGTCCGCCCGGTGCGCCGCGGGTGGGTGGTGCGTGACCGCGTGCCCGGCCCGGACGTCGACGAGTTCGCCGAACCCGGCCAGGTGATCGGGGCGCTCGCGAGAGCCCCGCACGGCACGTTGCTGGCCGTCCAGCACCCCCACCGCACGCCGGACGCGCTGGCCGCGGGCACCGGGCTGCTCGACGCGCTGCCCCACGCCAGGGCCGAGCTCGCGGCGCTGATCCGGCGGGCGTACACCGAGGTCACCGACGTCGTCGCGCCGTACCGGGTGGACGGACCGGACGGGACGGCGTGCGGCCTGCTCTGCCTGGTCGACCCGGACGGGATCGAGCACACCGAGGACGTCTACCCGGACGTGGTCGCCGAACGCGGGCAGGTGCTGGCGTCGCTGGGCATCGCGACGAGCGCGGCCATGCTCGTCCCGATCACTCCTCACGACGGGCTGACGGACCTGGTGCTCGGCATGACCGAGAAGCCGGCGGTGTCGCTTGTGGACTCGGGCGGGCGGCGGCACTGGGTGTGGCTGGTCGGGCCGGGGGAGTCGCAGGAGCGGTTCCTCGAAGCGGCGGGCGCGCATCCATTGCTGGTCGCGGACGGCAACCACCGGGTCGCGGCGGCGCGGGAGGCGGGACTCGCGGGCCTGCTCGCGCTCGTCACGTCCGGGCCGGGGCTGCGGGTCGGGCCGATCCACCGCGCGATCGCGGGCAGCGGGCTGACCACGGCCGATCTGGTGACGGCGTGGGAGGGGGCCGGGCTGACGGTGTCGTCGCTGCCGTTCGTCGTCGATCCGGAACCGGGTGTGGTCGTGGTGCGCTGCCCGGACGCGGTGCTGCGGGTGGAACTGCCTGCGGGACAAGGGATCGACCACGCGGTCGTGGAGTCGCTGCTGCTGGACCAGGCGCTCGGGCTCGACCCGGAGAGCCCGTGCGTGAAGGCGGTCGTGGACCCGTCCGTGGAGGCCGAGGCGGTGCTGCTGATCGCGCCCGTGCCGCTGCGCGAGGTCCTGGCGGGCACCAAGATGCCGCGCAAGAGCACCTATTTCACCCCGAAGCCGCGTAGCGGACTCCTGCTGGCCGACCTGTCACCGTAGGGCCCTGCCCGGCGGGTTCGTTCGGCCCTGTTCGACCGTCGGGCACGCGTTGAAAATCGTCCCCATGCACTACGACGCTTCACCCGCACTGCCGCCGCCGCAGTCCCGGATCGGGCTCGTGCACGTCAGGCATCTGCGGGCGATGACGTCGGCGTTGCGCGCGGTCGGCCACCGCTACGGCAGCGGGTCGTGCCGGACGCAGGTGCAGGGTTCGTTGTCCTGGTGTGACAGGGCTTTGCCGCCGTGCGCCGCCACTTCCTCCTCGCCCTGACCTTCGCCCAGGACGAGGACCTGGCGGCGAACATCCGCTACCGGATGCGGCGGGTCCACCTGCATCGCGGTGGACCCGCCGAGGCGGGCGGACGCCGCGTGACCACGCCGCGGACGCTGATCACCCGTTCGCCGGCGGCTCCGTCGCGCCCGTGATGACGATCCCGGCCGTCGAGGAGTCTCTTCAGAGTCCACCGGCTCTGGCGATGGCCGGCCTGCTGGCGTCTCATGGTGAGGGGACCAGGTCCGCGGCGGCGGCGCGAACGTTCGGCGTACCGGTTGTAGCCGTTTCGGCGATCGAGCCGGCCGCTCACGCCGCCGATGCATATCTGCCGAAGCCCGCACACACGCTTCGTGTGCTGGCGGCGGCGCGCGATCTGCTGTCTCCCGACTCGTGAGGCACCCACGATGGAACACCGGCCAGGTTTGTTGGAGGTACGCCGGCACGGCGCGTTGGT
This sequence comes from Lentzea sp. NPDC051208, assembly GCF_040682435.1. Lineage (NCBI taxonomy): Bacteria > Bacillati > Actinomycetota > Actinomycetes > Pseudonocardiales > Pseudonocardiaceae > Lentzea > Lentzea sp. NPDC051208. The sequence goes on from NZ_JBFBAW010000004.1 coordinate 124,738, forward strand.
GACGCTGACCGGTGAGGTCGACCTGAGCACCAGCGACCTGCTGCGCACCGAACTCGCGCTCGCGTGCTCGTCCGGGGACGGTGACGTGGTGGTCAACTTCACCGCGCTGACGTTCATCGGGTCGAGCGGCCTGCACGTGCTGATCGAGACGGCGTCGTCACTGGGGCAGCGGCGGCTGGTGCTGCTCGGCGGCGGCTGGGGCGCCTACGTCGTGAACCTGCTCGACCTCACCCTCAAGTTCCCCAACATCGTCCTCGACCGCTGAAGTCCACTCTGGACCGCTGCTAGGGTCGATCGCATGGCGGTACGAGCGATCAGGGGAGCCACGCAGATCGACGCGGACTCGCGCGACCTGCTGCTGGAGGCCACGGCCGAGCTGGTGCGGGAGGTGTTGACGTGCAACGCGTTGACGTCCGACGACCTGATCAGCGTCGTGCTCACCGCCACACCCGATCTGGTCTCGGAGTTCCCCGCCTACGCCGCGCGCCAGGCCGGGCTCTCGGACGTGCCGCTGCTGTCCGCGACCGAGATCGCCGTGCCGGGTTCGATGCCGCGCGTGATCAGGTTGCTCGCGCACGTCGAGACCGATCTGCCGCGGTCGGCGGTGAAGCACGTCTACCTGCGCGGGGCGGCGGCGTTGAGGACCGATCTCAACCACTGAACGCGGCGCTGAGCGCGTCGACGTGCCGGTGGTCGGTGCCGCAGCACCCACCCAGCACGGTCAGCTGCGGGAAGCGCGTCCTGAGTTTGCGGTGGTCGTCCGCGAACTCCGCCGGATCACCCCGGTCCAGCGCCTCGGCTTCGTCCAGCTCGGCGTGACCGAGCTTCGGCGCGTTGGCCCTGATGCCCCGGAGGCGGTTCGCCCACGCGGCGTAGCGCTCGTAGTAGCGGGTGAGCGCCGCGTGGCCGTCGAGCAGCGGGGACGCGGCGAAGTCGGGCAGGTCGATGCCGTCGTCGAAGATGAGCGCGGTCTCGGCGCCGCCGTCGGTGAGGTAGAGCGGGGCGTCGAGCTGGGGCAGCAACGTCATCGGGTGCCTCCAGGCCGGAGGGCCCGGTGTGCGTCCCGGACGGCGGACTCGCCCGCCCGATCGTCCACGAGGGTCGCCGAGGAGGAGTCCCAGCGGCTGGCGGAGCCCCGCCCGGACGAGCGGGGCTCCGGCGACCTCAGGCGCTGAACTCCCTGCCGGGCAGCCACCCGTTGAGCATGTCCGTGATGCGCCACGTCGGCACGGAGATCTTCACCGCGCGGATGGGCGTGGCGAGGAACGGCTCGACCTCGGGCACCTTCGCCACGAGCCGCTGCCGCACGGCCTCGTCCTCGGCCCCCTCGACCACCTCGGCCGTGCCCCGCGCCTGCAGGAACGGCTCCGTCGGCGACCCCGTCGACACGACGAGCGCCACCGCGGGGTTCTCGTTGATGGCCCTGAGCGTGCGGCCGCGCTCCTCCAGCACGAGCTCGAGCGTGTGCAGCCCGTTCTCGGCGAAGTAGACGCCGCTCACCCACGAGCCGTCCGAGCCGGCCGTGGCGAGGAACATCGACTTGTGCGCGGCGAGCGTGCGGCGCAGCAACGCCTCGGCTTCGGCGTGCTGTTCAGCGGTGGTCACTGAGTCCTCCATGGGTTCGGTGATGCGCACACCAGATCGACCAGGAGGGCTCGTGCCTGTTGCTGATTCCACCGATCGGTACCGCCGTTCCGTGCTGATCAAGTGGATCCGCTGCCGGGTGACCGACCCGGCCGCGTTCGACCGGGGGCAGCGGGGGTGGGGCGCGCTGGCGGACGTGCCGGGGTTCCTCGGGCAGCGCGGCGGGTGGGGCGAACCGGGGATCGCGCACGTCGTGGCCTTCTGGCGTTCGGCGGCCGATCACGCGGCGTTCCTCGCCGGTTCGCACGACGCCCTCGCCGCCGCGCAGCAGGGCAGCTACGCCGAGATCGACGTCCGGCTGTTCGAGGGTGATCCCGCGCTGGTGGCGGGTGATCTCCGGCGCGTCGTCGGCGAGGTTGTCGCGCTGGAACCGTCGTGGACTGTCCCGCCTGCGGTGTGAGCGTCCGCACCAGGCACAATGTGGCAGTGGGTGTCTCGGAGGGAGCTGCTGTGGGCCAGGGTCAGTTGCGCGGTGTGGTCGCTCTCGACGGACCGGCCGGCACCGGCAAGTCCACCGTGGCCAAGCGCCTCGCGACCGCGCTGGACGCGCGTTACCTCGACACCGGCTCGATGTACCGGGCGATCGCGCTGGCGGTGCTGCGCGCGGGCGTCGACCCGGCGGACGAGGCCAAGGTCGCGGTCGTCGTGGACAACGCGGTGCTCGTGGTCGGCACGGATCCGCGCAAGCCGGGCATCACGCTCGACGGCGACGACGTGTCGGCCGAGATCCGCGGGCCCGAGGTGTCGCTGGCCGTGTCACCCGTCTCCGCTGCCCGGCACGTGCGCGAGCTGCTGGTCGCGCAGCAGCGGGCGATCATCGCGGACGCCGTCGACCACGTGGGCGGGATCGTCGTCGAGGGCCGTGACATCGGCACCGTCGTGTCGCCCGACGCCCCGTTGAAGGTCTACCTGACGGCGTCGGCGGACGCGCGGGCCGCGCGCAGGACCAAGCAGGACAACGCCGCCGGACGTCAGTCCACTGTGGACACCGCGCTCGCCGACGTGCAGCGCCGCGACAAGTACGACTCGTCGCGCGCGGTGTCGCCGTTGAAGGCGGCTGACGACGCGGTGGAGCTCGACAACACCGACCTCGACCTCGCGGGGACCGTGCAGGCCTTGCTGGACCTCGTGGACGGCCGTGGACTGCGGGTGACCGGGTGAGCGTTCCCGCGGGGACGGTGCCCTGGCTGTTCGACCTCGGTCGCTGGATCGGGCGGGTGCCTTACGCCTGGCAGTTCCGGATTCGGGTGCACGGGCGCGACCGCGTACCCTTGAGCGGCGGCGTGGTCGTCGTCGCGAACCACAGCTCGATGGCCGACGGGCCGATTCTGTTCGGGGTGCTGCCCCGGCGCGTGACGTTCCTGATCAAGCAGGAGATGTTCAAGGGCGTCGTCGGCTACCTCCTGGCCAAGATCGGGCAGATCCCCGTCAAGCGGGGAGAGGCCGACCGCACTGCGCTGACCAGCGCGTTGTCCGTGCTCAAGGCCGGTGGCGTGATCGGGATCTTCCCCGAGGGAACGCGCGGCGAGGGAGCCGTGGCGAGCGCGCAGAACGGCGCCGCGTGGCTGGCGAAGACGTCCGCCGCGATGGTGCTGCCGATCGCCTGCCGCGGGACGTACCAGGCCAAGGGCTGGCGGCCCGAGGTCGACGTGCTCATCGGTGAGCCGTTCCACCTTCCCGAGGGGAAGGGTCGGGCGGCCCTGGGCGTTGCCACCGAGCAGGTGCGCGACCGCCTGGCGACACTGGTCGCCGAACTAGATGGACTTCGCAAGAGTGAGGGAAGACGATGACGGACCTGGACGGCACCTGGGAGGACGAGGCCGACTGGTCAGCCTTCGACGACCTCGACGGCTCTGGCGGCGAGGAAGCCGCACCGCCGCAGCCGGTGCTCGCGGTGGTGGGACGGCCGAACGTGGGCAAGTCCACGCTGGTCAACCGCATCATCGGCCGGCGAGAGGCCGTGGTGCAGGACGTGCCCGGCGTGACGCGCGACCGCGTGGCGTACGACGCGCTGTGGAACGGCCGCAAGTTCACCGTGGTCGACACGGGCGGCTGGGAGCCGGACGCGGTCGGGCTGCAGGCCTCCGTGGCCGCGCAGGCCGAGCTCGCGATGGCGACCGCCGACGTGATCCTGCTGGTCGTGGACGGGTCGGTGGGCGCGACGTCCACCGAGGAGGCCGTCGCGAAGGTCCTGCGCCGGTCCAACAAGCCCGTGATCCTCTGCGCGTCCAAGGTGGACGACGACCGGCTCACGGCCGACATCGCGTCGCTGTGGTCGCTGGGGCTGGGCGAGCCGTACCCGGTGTCCGGTCTGCACGGCCGCGGCTCCGGTGACCTGCTCGACGTGATCCTCGACAGGCTTCCCGAAAGCCCGCGCGACGACTTCGGCGGCCGCCACGGCGGTCCCCGTCGCGTGGCGCTGGTCGGCAAGCCGAACGTCGGCAAGTCGTCGCTGCTGAACCGCCTGACGGGCGAGGACCGCTCGGTCGTCGACTCCGTCGCGGGCACCACCGTCGACCCGGTCGACTCGCTCGTGGAGCTCGACGGCGAGATCTGGCGTTTCGTCGACACCGCCGGCCTGCGCAAGCGCGTGAAGTTCTCCGGCGGCGCCGAGTACTACGCGTCGCTGCGCACCAAGTCCGCGATCGAGACCGCCGAGGTCGCGGTCGTGCTGCTGGACGCGCACGAGCCGCTGGCCGAGCAGGACCTCCGGGTGCTGACGATGGTGGTCGAGTCGGGCCGCGCGTGCGTGCTGGCGTTCAACAAGTGGGACCTGGTCGACGAGGACCGCCGCAACGAGATGGTGCGCGAACTCGAGCGCGGCCTGGTGCGCGTGCCGTGGGCGGACAAGGTCAACATCTCGGCCCTGACCGGCCGCGCCGTGCACAAGCTCGCCCCCGCGCTGCGCACCGCGCTGAACTCGTGGGACACCCGCGTCCCGACCGGCCGCCTGAACCAGTGGCTGACCGAGCTGATCTCCGCCACCCCGCCGCCCGTGCGCGGCGGCAAGCAGCCCAAGGTCCTGTTCGCGACCCAGGCCTCGACCCGCCCGCCGACGTTCGTGCTGTTCACGACCGGCTTCCTCGAGGCCTCGTACCGCCGGTTCATCGAGCGCCGGCTGCGCGAGGAGTTCGGCTTCCAGGGCAGCCCGGTCCGCATCTCCGTGCGCGTGCGCGAGAAGAAGAAGGCCGGCTCCTCCAAGAAGTAGTTTCTCCGGGTGACGACCCGGCCGATCTGGTTGCCCTTTGCCATGGGGTGCGGTTGGTTGGGTTGGTGGCCGTACGCGTGGTGCTAGCCGACGACGAGGCCCTGCTGCGGCGGGGCCTCAAAGTCCTGCTCGAAGCAGACGGACGAGTGGAGGTCGTCGGCGAAGCGGCCGACGGCGCCGAGCTGGTGGAGGAAGTCCTAGCCCACTTACCGGACGTGGTGCTGGTCGACGTCCAGATGCCGGGCGTGGACGGCCTGGAGGCGGTCCGCCGCCTGCGAACCTGGGCCACCCCGCCCGCGATCGCGGTGCTGACCACGTTCGACCTCGACGACTACGTGGCGACAGCCCTGGACCTCGGCGCCCAGGGCTTCCTGCTGAAGGACGCCGAACCCGAAGCCCTGGTGCGAGCAGTAGTCGACCTCGCGGCAGGCGGCGCAGTCCTGGACCCAAGAATCACCGCCCGTTTGCTACCTCGCCTGAGGGGCTTCCGCGCGAACCGGCAACTGGACTCGTTGTCCGCCCGCGAACGCCAGGTCCTGGAACTGGTCGCGGCCGGCCGCTCGAACCACTCCATCGCCGAGGAACTCTGCCTCTCCGAAGCGACGGTGAAGAGCTACGTCTCCACCGTCCTGACCAAACTGGGCGTGGGAAACCGGGTGCAGGCGGCTCTGGTCGCCCACCAGGTCGGTGTGTGGTGAAACCGGTCCTGCGCGAGATCCTCACCGTAGGCATCACCACAGGCGTCGTCCTCCTGACCCAGGACCGCCCGTTCCCCTGGTCCCTCTGGACCGCGGTAGCCGCGTCCCTGCTCCTCCCTCTCCGCCTGCGCTGGCCCTGGCTGGCATCCCTCCTGTGCGTCCCCGCGATAGCCGGCGGCCTGGGCTGGGCCCCCGCCCTGGTCGCCCAGTTCCGCCTGGGCCACAAGGAGAAGTCGATCCAAGTCCAGGGCTTCTGGGTACTCCTGATGACAGCCGCCTCGATCGTCCCGGTCCTGCTGACCGAGACCATCCCGCCCGGCCCTCTGCTCCTGGCCACCGCCTTCGCCTTCGGCCTGGCAGCAGCCCCCACGGCACTGGGCGCCCTCCTGGCCACCCGCAAGGAACTGACCCAGTCGCTCTACGAAACCCGCAGAGCAAGAGCAGCAGAACTAGAGGCCCAGGAAACGTCCGCCCGAGCCGCGGAACGAGCCCGGATAGCCCGCGAGATCCACGACGCAGTAGGCCACCACGCCACCCTGATCGCAGTGGAGTCAGCAGCCCTGGCGGCAACCGCACCAGACCCCGCGGTACGCGAGACAGCACTACGTCTACGAGCGCTGGCAAAGGAATCGCTGTCCGAAATGCGAGCAGCCCTAGGCCTCCTGAACTCCGACACGACCTACCCGTCACTGCAAGAACTGGTCGACCGAGCCCGAGTGGCAGGCGTCGCCGTCACGCTATCGGAAACAGGCGACACCACCCTCTCCCCAGCAGTCTCCAGAGCCCTCTTTCGCGTAGTCCAAGAGTCCCTCACCAACGTGACGAAACACGCCCCAGGCGCCACGGTGACGGTGACCGTGGACCGAACCTCCCCGGTCCGGGTAACAGTCGTGAACGGCCCAGGCGACCTACCGTCCCTGGGCGACCGGGGAGGCGCGGGCCTGCACGGCCTCTCCGAACGAGTACGCCTGGCAGGCGGCACCCTGACCACCTCGTACCGGACAGACGGCGGCTTCAGCGTCAGCGCCGTCCTACCCGCCGGTAAGTCGAAGGTTGACGGACAAGACTCGACTTTCGGAGGTGGCGCCCGAGACACCGCCACCGCATAGTTCAGGTGTCGGTCGAGGATCGGGGGATCGGTCGGACCGAGGGACGCGGGGACCCGAACTTCGGGTCCCCGCCGTATTTCCGCAGCTCGCGGCCTGTTGTGGGGGCCGTTTTTGATCTCTGTCCGCGGTGTTGTAGGATTTCCCATGCACGCCGGGGAACCGGATGTGTGGCCGGGACGTGGCGCAGTTTGGTAGCGCACTTGACTGGGGGTCAAGGGGTCGCAGGTTCAAATCCTGTCGTCCCGACGGTCTGAATCAGCCCGCTGATTCTGGGTGAAAGCCCAGGTCAGCGGGCTTTTTCGTGTCTTCTTTTCGATCTTGAGTTGACTGTCCACAGTGGTCTGTACTGGCCGGTAACCCGGTGTTTGGGAGGATTTTGGGAGAATCGGTTTGCGCGGGGCGAAATGGGGTCGCGTTGCCTAAAGCGCATCGTGTCCCCCGAACGGGTGTTCTTCCAGGCCGTGATCGGCGTGCGGCGAATTGTCCAAACGGCACTGCCTGGCGGTCTCGCAGATCGTGCGCGCCGACGCCTGGTGCACTGGGTGGTGCTGGTGCCGTGACAATCGCTGATCGGGCTGCGGTCGTCTGTGGTGGTGTTCCAGCGCGCGTCGGGACAGGGTCAGCGAGGTTGGACGGCATGCTTCGCCCGCGAGTGGCGTAGCGCTGCGGGGTCATCGCCGCGTCGGCCGGGATTTGAAGGTTCGACAGCAACCGCGCAGGTTCGAATCCTTGGCGGGAGCACCAAAGGATGGGAACAGGGTTGAGCAGCGGTTTCAGGTTGGATTCCTGGTCGTGCAGGCCAGTTTCATGTTGTAGTAGTCAGGCAGTGCTCGCGTGCGGTGGCGCGCTGCAGCTGTTTCGGTGGCGCCACAGCACTGCGTCGCGGATGACCGCCGCCTGTTGGAGTCCGAGGCGCTCAGCTTCGGCGCCGTCAACGAGATTGATCTCGAAGACGACGTCCACGGCCTCACGTTGCTGCTGGCGACGGGTCCGCTGCCTGGGGTCGGGAGTGTTCATGCTGCGATCTGAGCATCAGCACGTCTCAGCGCTTCGCGGTCGACCTCGTCCATGCCGCCCCACACGCCGTAGCTCTCGTCCTCGGTGAGGGCTGTGATGGCACAGGTGAGGCGGACTGGGCACAGGAGACAGATCGCTTTGCAGTCCGCCGCAGCTTTGCTTCCTGGCTCGGCGTCAATCCAGCCGACTTCCCTGTCTGCGTTTCGGCACGCTGCGTACACGTGCCACCGCGGTGCACGCAGCTCCACGAGCGTGGTCATACGGCCGGACGAAGAGGGCCACCGAGAAGGTAGTCGGCGAGGTGGCGGGAGGCGGTGTTGAGCTGCGCTGCCACCTGATGACGGTTCATACCGCGCCGCTTGGCCGCGGTTGACCGGTCTCCCTGGTCGAGGAGCACATCGGAGACGAGATCGGCTTCGTGCGGTGTGATGACACCGGACAGCATGGCTCCAGCGAGGACGAGGTCCGGATGTCCGTTGGTTGTGCGGACGTCGATCGCGATGTCGGTGAGGTCGGAGCGAGACATCGCTCGCCGCCTTTCGCTGTTGCAGGCTTCGTGGCCGCGTCGGAACGCCGCCCAGTAGAGCTGCCCGAAGATCTTCGATGATCGTGTGTCGGCGATGTCGAGTGCCTGGAGGAAGCCTTCGAGGATTTCGGAGTCCAGGTCGTTGCGGTCACCGCAGAAGCGGGAGCCCAGCTTTCCGGCGATGTGCTTGAGGCCGGGCATCATCATCGCGGCGGCGATGGTGGTCCACGGTTCGGGTGCCGCGTGTGCCTTTCGGACGAGTTCTTTCCACACGGCGTCCTTGCTCACCCAGCTCGTCTGTCGTTCGAGGAGCAGTACGCGCACGCGGTCCAGGGGCAGCTCCTCGTCGGGAAGGCCGCATCCGAGTGCCGCGCAGTCGAGGGTCAGCGGCTGTGGGCCGGCGGTCATCGCGAGGAACCGCTGTTCGATCACGTCCAGGTGTGAGGGGGAGGGCGAGGTCATCGGGGAGGTGCCTTTCCGGGGCGGGGGACGATCTCACCGCCAAATCCGTCTCCGGTGGCGGTCGATGGAAGGGATTCACCAAAACGGGTGGCGTGTCGCTGATGTGGCTCGGTGGAGGTGCGCCTTGCGCGGGAAACGCTCCTGGCGCGTGCCTGGCAGGATGACCGGCCGTGGTGGTGAGCGTGAGTATGGTGCGGAAGCTGGCTGACGAGAGGTCGTTCGAGCGAGGCGAGCGGTATTTCGCGGCCGGTCAGGTTCGGCGGGTCACGGTGGACGGGTCGACCGTGATCGCAACGGTGGACGGCACGCGGACTTATCGCGTGCGGCTCGACGTCACGCCGAAAGGCTTGCACGGGCGTTGCTCCTGCCCGTACGGAGCCGACGGCGTGTTCTGCAAGCACTGCGTCGCTACTTCGCTGGCATGGCTGGAGCAAGGCGGTGAGGTGGGGGAGACGCGTGCGAAGCCGTTGTCGGACAAGCGGTTGCGGTTGTTCTTGCGTGGTTGTGATCAGGAGTGGCTGATCGAGCAACTGATGACGGCCGCGAAATCGGATCGCGTGCTGCGTGCCCGGCTCGCCGCCGCGGCCGGGCAGAGGAACGCGTTCGACGACCGGGACATCAGAGACCGCTTGGAACGCGCCATCGACATCCCCGATTTCGTCGACTACGGCGGGGCGTACGGCTACTTCCTGCACGTCGGTGAGGCTCTGGACGAAGTCGAACGACTGGTCGGAGCCGGGTTCGCCGACGCTGCGATCACCCTCGCGGAGTACGCGCTGGAACTGCTGGAGTCCGCGGCCGAGCGGGTGGACGACTCCGACGGTGGGTTGTCCGAGGCGATCGCCCGCGTGGAAGAGATCCACTTGGCGGCGTGTGAGGCGGGCTCGCCGGACCCGGTGGAGCTGGCCGAGCGTCTGGTCACGCGAGCGGTGAGCACCGACTACGAGGTGTTTCTCGACGTGCTGCCCGCGTACGAGGACGTGCTGGGCTCAGCGGGCCTGGCACGGTATCGGGAGCTTGTCGAGCAGGCGTGGCGCAAGCTGCCGCCGAAGAAGCCGAACGACTACGGCGCCCGTCGCTTCGTCATCACTCATCTCATGGAGAACCTGGCCGAGTCGTCGGGAGGGGCGGATGGGCTGATCGAGGTGCTGTCCCGGGACGTGACGAGCTCTTACGACGTGCTCCGCATTGCCGAGCGGCTGTGCGCTGACGACCGTGACGACGAGGCGCTGGCCTGGCTGGAGCGTGGCCTGGCCGACTTCGAGCCCGACTTCCGCCTGCGTGGTCTGGCTGCCGAGATCCACGTGCGCGCGGGCCGGCGCGACCGGGCGGGTGAGATGCTCTGGGCCAACTTCACCGACCGGCCGAGCCTGGAGACCTTCCGCGCGCTCCGCGACGTCACCGTCGGTGACTTTCCGCAATGGCGGGAACGAGCACTGGCCTTCCTGGCCGACCTACCGCCCATCAAAGGATCCTGGTCGCCGGGTCGCTCGACGTTGGTGGAGATCCTGCTGGCCGACGACGAGAACGAGGCCGCCTGGCAAGCAGCGGTCGACGGCGGGTGCTCGGAAGGTCTGTGGCTTCGTCTCGCGCGTGTCCGTGCCGCGAGCCACCCGGCCGATGCGATTCCGATCCTGCTCCGCGCTGCTGACCGGGAGATCGAAGTGCGCAACCGTGACTCCTACAAGGCGGCCGTTCGCCTGCTGGTCGAGGCCAAGGCGCTGTTCGCCCGCTGCGACCGCGACGACGACTTCCGCGCTCACATGACCGCCGTGCGCGACGCGCACCGCACGAAATGGGCCCTGCGCCAGGAACTCGATTGGGCTCGGTTGCCCTGATCAGCCGGGACAGGACCCGAACGGCGAAGATTCATCACAACGGGTGATGTGTCGCTGTTGTCCGCGGCGCTGCACCTCGCGTTCGTACTCTGGGCACGTGATCGATCACGACGAGGCGCCGGAGATGGAGGCACCCGCTGATCCGTGGTCAGCGCTCCTGCCGGGACAGGAACTCGTACCGGCCTACCTGACCTCGCGGTTCGCGGCTCAGTACCGGGTGATCGTCGAGGTCCTGCTGGCCGAGCAGGACACCAGCCTGACGGGATTGTCCTACGACGAGGTAGCCATCGGGGTTCGTACTCGCCTCGCCGGACAGGTACCGGCGGACCTGGTCGACCGTCTGCTCGCTCCCGAGGTCCTGCACCTCGACGCACGGTTGGAGCGGCTGGTGCAGTGGCAGGTGTTGACTCGTTGGCAGGAACCGGCTCGTTCGGGGGAGGACTTCCTGCGCCGGCGTGACCGGTACCAGCTCACCCCGAGAGCAGCGGGTCTGCACGTCTTCTGGTCATCGGTCGACGACACCGAGGAGGCCGCGGGTGATCTGACACTGGCCCCGCGCGCCATCCACGAACGACTGATCGCCTTCGCGGAGTCTGTGCGCAACGCGGTGTACACCAACGCGGCTACGGAGTTCCAGCAGGTCGGCGCCATGCACCAGGCGATGGCCACCGCCGCCCGCGGGTGGCAGCGCACGCTGGCACACGCCCTGTCGGGTGGCCCAGACCCAGCCAAGCTGGACCTGTTGTGGCAGACGTTGCGTTCCTACATCGGCATGTGGGGAGAGCAGGTCGATGTTCACACACCGCGGATCGCGGAGTTGGTGGTCGAGCTAGGCCCGCTGCTGACCCCTGACGTGTGGCGGGCCTGTGTTCGCGCCGCGCTGGACACCGATGCCGACGACGAGGTGGTGGCGTCCCAGGCACGCCGCTGGGTGCACACCTGGGACGCCCTCGGTTCCTGGTTCGGCGGTGCTGACAGCCAGGCCAGAAGGCTGCGGCGTCAGCTGCGTGACCTGGTCACTCCCTGGGCGCGCAACATGAACCTCCTGCTGGACACCGGCGGCGCGGTAACTCGCCGAGCCGAACTCCTCGCCCTGGCCGTCGCGGTCGAGCGTGCCCCCGACGACGAAACTGCCTGGCGGATCTGGGACACCGCGGTCGGAGCGTTCTCCGCACGCCACCTGATGCTGGCGCCGGACTATGCCGACGACAGCGACTTGAGCTGGACCACCGCGCCGCCCGCGCCGGTCACAGCCCGCTTCCGCGAACAAGGCGCTCGAGCGGCGGTCGGCAGGCGAACCAAGATCCCGGACTACTCGACCGGCAAGAGTGCCGCTCGACGGGCCAGGTTGGCAGCCCAAGCCGCACGCAACGGTGCGGAGGCGGCGCTGCGTTTGCGTTCCGGAACGCACCTGGCCGACTGGGGAGAGATCACCGATGCCGAAATGGACCTGCTGTTGGAGTTCGTCGGAGTCGTGCGGCGGACGCGGTCGGAGAGCGCTGTGACGGGGGACGGTCGCTGGCGGATCACGCTGCGTCGACCACCACAGGCGCACGACACCACCAGCCTGCGCGCCGACAACGGCAGCATGACGACCTTGAACTGGTATTTCGAAATGGAGCCCGCGTGAACCGCGAGGCTGCGGATCGGCAACGGGCGTTCACCGCCCTGCTCCGCTCGCCGGTACTCGACCGGCACACCCACCCCGAGGTGTGGCCGCTCGTGCGGGTACACCGGGCGACGTTGGGCGAGTGGTTCACCCAACGGCTCGGCTACCGACTGGTGGTGACCGGCTCCGCCGCCAGGTTGTTCCGGCTTCCTCTCGACGGTGTCGTCGTCGCGCCTCGACGTTTCATGCCGCCGGCTCGGAGAGTGGTCGTCCTGACGATCCTGGCCGCAGCCGCGGCTGAGGACGCCGAGGACATCACCACCACCCAGGACCTGTCGGACCGGGTCCGGGCGCTCTCCACGCACGAGGACGTCGAGCTCGCCCACTACGACCCCGACCGGTTCGCCGAGCGCACGCTGTTCGTCAAGGCCGTCCACCTGCTGGTGTCCGTGGGTGCGCTGCGGCCGACCGGTCGTGACGACGAGGATCAGCGCGAGGGTTGGGCGCGCCGCCGTGACGCGATCGGTGGCGCTTATGAAGTCCGCCGCGAGTTGCTGCTGCGTCTGGTCGACCCTGCTTCGTTGCGCGCCGCGCTCACCGGAGGCCACGATGAAGGAGCGCCCCACGAAGCAGCAGCGCGGATCGGCTTGATGCGCAAGCTGGTTGAACTACCCGTGGTTCTGCACGAGGACCTCACTGACGCAGAGCGGTTCTACCTGACCAGTCAACGGCATCGCGTTCTCAACTGGTGCGTGGAGATGACTGGTTGGGTGGTCGAGCAACGCGCGGAAGGGCTGGCGCTCATCGCCGCCGATGAGATGGATACGGACCTGCCGTTCCCGAGGCTGCGTGCCGCCGACTTCGCCGCCTTGATGGTCCTCGACGAGCTGGTGCGCGCGCATGGTGCGGGTTCGGTCATCACAGCCGAGGAACTGAGTTCAGCGGCTACCGCGGTCCGGGAGCGGCACTCCAAGGCGATGACCAACGACTTGCGCGTGGGCAACGCCGTGGAAAACACGGCACGGGATCTGCTGGGAGCGCTGGACCTGTTGCGTCCGACCGGCGCACCGGACAGTTGGCGATTGACCGCTGCTGCGGCCCGCTACCGCGACCCGCGGGTGGTGGCCGTCAACGCAAGGCTCGACGAGGAGGGCGAAGGTTGAGCCGACCAGGACCTGACCGCGAGCAGTGGCTGGCGGCAGCGATGACGGGTGGTCTCCCGGAGCCGGCTCTGCACCGCTGGCAGCCCCTGCGAGTGGGCATCGTCAACCTGTGGGAGTACGACCAGGCGGAGTTCTGGTTCGCCGACGGGCGCTTGGTGCTGCGCGGCGGCAATGGTGCGGGCAAGACGAAGGTGCTCGAACTGACGACCTTGATGTTGTTGCGTGGGGAGATCGGTGCCTCGGTGCTCGATCCGTTCGGATCCCAGCACCGCACGATGCGTTTCAACCTGTTGCCCACGGGGGAGGACGACGACCCGCGTGCTCCTTCGGACGCCGGTCTGGGATACGCCTGGGCCGAGTTCGGCAGGCTCGAAGATGACGGCACGCCGCGCTTCTTCGTTTGCGGGCTCGGTGTGAGCGCCCGTCGTGGCAGCGGCACCTCCCCGGTGACCACGTGGCACCTGATCACCCATCTACGTCCAGGCCGCGATCTGAAACTGTCCACGGCCGATCGGCCGCTCGACCAGAAGGAACTCAAGAAGATCTCCGGTGTCACGGTGCCCGATGGTGCGGCGCGATACCGAGCCGTGGTGGCCTCCGAACTGTTCGGATTGGGCTCCGACGCCTACGACAACCTGACCGAGCTCCTCAAGCAGCTGCGCAAGCCCAAGCTCGGCGAACGGCTCAACCCCGCCAGTCTGGCGGAGACGCTGCGCGCGGCTCTGCCACCGCTCGCGACCGCGGAGGTCACCCAACTCGCCGACGGTTGGGACAACCTCGAGAAGCTGCGCACGGCGGTGGAGCAAACCCGCAGTGCGGCAGTGCGGCTGGCCGGGTTCGTGCGCACCGGCTGGATCCCCTGGGCGCGCACCGTTGTGCGCCATCGCGCTGACGCGTTGACTGCGGCGACCACCGAACTGGACCGCACCACCAAGGACCGCCGCGCTGCGGAGACCGCGCTGACCACGGCCCGTGTTGAAGCCGACGAGCTGGACAAGGACATCCGCCAGGCGCGAACGCACCAAAGCGACCTCAGCACGGAGCTACGCGAGTTGCTGGACAGCCAGGCTTTCCAGGATGCGGTGAGCGCCGCGAGCCGTGTCGAAGGACTTCGTGACCAGCTGGGTGGCCTGGCAGAGCAACTCGAGGGAGTCGAACAGCGCCACGCAGGGGCGGCTGAGGACGTGGCGCGAGTCGCCGAGTCGGAGGGAGAAGCCGCCTCCGTCATCGAGCTGGCCGAAGCCGACGTGGTTCAGGCGTCCGAACGCGTCGAGGCCGCCGGACGTCGCGCCGGACTGCATCAGTCGGCTGGTCGACATCTGCCAATTCGTGATGTGGCCGCGTTGCGCGCAGACCTCTCGGTCCACCGAGAGCGCTTCACGCGGTTGCAGCGGCTGCGGGCAGAGTTCGAGCGGGCCGAGTCGAACGCGGCGCGTTCGGCCGATCTGCTCGCCGACCGTGAGTCGGACCTGACCGACGCCGCCGAGCAGCGCGAGGTGGCACGTGATGGCGTCGAGACCGCAGTGGACACCTTGCGCAGGCAGCTCCGGGAGTGGAACACGAGCGTCGTACTCGCCAAGGTCGACGAGCGAACGGTCGAGTCCTGGTGTGATCTGGTGGCCGAGCTGACCGCTGTGGACCCGTTGGGCGCTCCCGCAGCACAGCGCGGTGCCTCCCCGGCAGCGGCGGTCACCCGGCACGTCGAGGAGGTTCGCGACGTGCTGAGATCGCGGCGCGCGGCACTCGTCCACGAGCACGGTGCTCTTGGCGCGGAACAAGAGCAGGTTACAGCGGAACTGGCCGGAGTGCTCGACCGGACGGAGCGCCCGCCGACCTCTCCGGACTCGTGGCACCGTCGCGATCGGCCAGAGCCCGACAGCGGGCTGGGTGCGCCGTTCTGGCGGTGCGTGCAGCCCGTCGGCGAGTTGTCGACGGACGAGGTCGACCTGCTGGAGGCGACCCTGGCGGCCGCTGGCGTGCTCGATGCCTGGCTGAGCGCAGACGGTGAGCTGATCACCCTGGGAGGAGAAGAACAGGCGGACACGGTAGTGCGCGCGGGGGGACCTCTGTCTAACAGGAACCTGACGCAGGTTCTGGAGCCCACTCCGGTCGGCGGTGTCACGCAGATCGCCATCGACACCGTGCTCGCCTCGATCGGCTGGTACGGCTCTCGTCTTGGCAGCGATGAGGCTGGCACCTGGTTGGCGGCGGACGGAACGTGGCGGTGTGCCGCCCTGTCCGGACGCGCCGAGGTGGCCAGGCCCGCCTCGTACCTGGGAGCCACCGCCCGCGAGTCCGCAAGACAGCGCGAGATCATCCGGTTGCGGACCCGACTTGCAGCACTTGAAGAGTCGAGGAGCGCGATCGAAGCCAGGATCGGAGAACTCGACGACGACCTGCGCCGCCTCGCCGAGGAGCTCGGGAGGATTCCGGGCGAGCGGGTGGTCACCGACGCCGTCACCATCTTGCGGGAGAGGGAACGTCAGACGGCCGACAGCGAACGCAAGGTGATCTCGGCCAGGAACATCCACCGGGAGAACGAATCCGCCCAGGACACCGCCTGGGCGGACTTTTCCGCGTATGCGGGCGAGCACGCCTTCCCGCTGGACGATCTGGAACGCCTCGACTCGGCGTTGCGGGACTACCACCAGGCCGTGGACGACCTGGCCCGCCGCAAGGAACTGCTCGACCTGCACACAGCGACCCTCACACGTCTGCGAACCGATCTGGCCGGCGCTCAGCGCAGGCTCGCCGACGTCAATGCCGAACTGCAAGAACTGCGTGGACGAAAGCGTAAGGCGGAGGTCCGCCTGCGCACCGCGGAAGAAGCACTCACCAGCGACATCCACGCGCAGTTGGACCGCCGGGCCGAACTTGACCGTCTGGTGAAGCAGGTCGGTCATGAACTCGACGGACTCGGGCAGAGGCTCACTGGCGCGCTAGTCGCGGTCACCCGCGCCGAAGAGACCCTTGCCCGGCACGAGGAACGTCGCCAGAGCGCGGAAAGCAGGCGCGACTCTGTGCTTTCTGTGTGGTGGGAGGTCTACGACGCCGGCCTCGCACAGCCCCTCGGACTGGAAGAACCGGAACGCCGAAGCGTGGAATCCGCGCGTGAGTCGACACGCGCCGCACGACGAGAACTACCGGACCCAGGCGACGAGGACCGAGCCTGGAGGCTCTGCTACAGCAAGCTCGAAGCACTGCGACAAGACCTGTTGCCCGATCGCGACGCCCGCGTGCGGGAGCCGGAGCAGGGCGGTGCGATCCAACGTGTGGTCGTCCTGGCCGACAGCTCCGCCGGCTGGCAGGCGCCCCCGATCGCCGCAAACCTGCTCGCTGACCAGGTACGCGCGCAGGAGAACGCGTTCGACTCCGAGCAGCAACGAGTGCTGACCACCCTGCTCGGTTCCACGTTCATCGAGCACCTCAAGGACCGGCTGGACTACACCGCCCGGACTTTCACCGACATCAACAAGCAGTTGACCAGCCACCCGACCCGGCACGGCAACGCCGTGCAGCTGAAGTGGGAACCCGACCCCAACGACCCCGACGCGGGCACCGTGGTGGACGCGCTGACCCAGGGCTACCAGCAACTCTCACCCGCGCGCCAGGAAACGGTGCGCGCCTTCCTCGCACGCAAGATCGACGCTGCCAGGGCGGACGCGGCTGCCGGGGGTTCTGCCGACTGGCGGGAGCAACTGTCGACCGCGCTGGACTACCGCGGCTGGCTGAAGATCTCGCTGCAGTACCGTCCCGGTTCCACCAGCCGCTGGGTGCCGTTCGACGCCGCGAAGCACGGCGCCAAGTCCGGCGGCGAGAAGGTCGTGCTGCTGTCCCAGCCGCTGTTCGCCGCCGCGGTGGTCGCCTACAACGCCGCCAGTGGGCGCGCTCCGCGTTGCGTGTGGCTGGACGAGGCGATGACCGGAGTGGACGACGAGATCAAGGCTTCGTTCATGGGCCTGACCGTGAGCTTCGACTTGGACGTGATGCTGACCGCCCACGACGAGTGGTGCAAGTATCCGACAGTCCCAGCGGTCGCCGTGTACGACCTCGCCAGGCACAAGGGGCTGCCCGGAGTCGATGCCGTTCCGTACCTGTGGTGCGGTGGCGAGTTGACCGCGGTCGCACTGCCGCTCTCGGACGTACGCGCGGCGGACGAGGCGCTGATGACGGCCGACGGCCTGTTCGCCGAGGTGGATGCCGAGTGACGACCACGATCCCGTCTGGCATCAAGAACTGGGCACGTCTGTCAGGTCCTGCGGCCGTGCTCGCCACCGTCCACAACCGGGCCAGGCGCGGACACCGCACCGAAACGGGAACTCTCACCGGTGTTGCGCTGAGCGCGGAGCAGCGGCGGGAGGTTGCGCTGATGCTCGGTACGCGGTGGGAACTGTCCGGTAAACCCGTTCGGCTTCAAGACCTCGCTGCGAAGCTGGCCGAACACCACCTGACCGTGCTCGGACTAGTTGAGGCACTGCACGGAGAACAGATCGAACCAGACAAGGCACATCGCAGCCGAGCCCAAGCCGAGGCAACCGCTGAGCGCGACCGCGCGGCTGCGCACCTGACCAAGGCGGGCGTAGCCGCAGACGTGGCGGGAAGGTGGTTGCTCGACGCAGGACTACCTCGGCCAGGCTCAGGTGAGCTCCAGACCCTCGCCGAACAAACGGCGACCGTCCTGGTTGAACTGCGGGGCACCGGCAGCGGGACAAGGCTCGCTCAACTTGCCGCAGGCACTCTGCACGATGCCCACGCGCTCGATGCCGATCGACAACTGGGTCGTGGAGTGGCCCGTCTCCTCGCGCTCCTGCACGACTTGCCCCGACCGCAACGCGCGGGCCGAGCCTGGCGCGCGGCATGGGCCGCCGCGGGGGTGATGTGCGATGGAGTGTCCTCTCGCGTGCTGGTGCTGAACCTCCCGCTGACCGGTGAATCTCCGGCCGCACGGCTCTGCGCCGCCGCTCCCGGCGAGCCCGTCTGGCTGACGCTCCGTTCGCTCACGGGCACCTGGACCACATCCGCGAGCGATATCTTCGTGTGCGAGAACCCCACGATCGCTGAAGCTGCCGCCGATGCTCTTGGCGCGGATTGCCCACCACTGGTGTGCACCGATGGGATCGCCTCCGGTGCTGCCCTTGATCTCCTCGCCGGACTCGCTGCCGCCGGCTGCACGATCCACGCGCGGGCAGACTTCGACCCGGCTGGGTTCACCATTGCCGACCAGGTGCTTTCCGTGGTGCCCAGGTCGAGATCTTGGCGTTTCGATGCGAGAACGTATGCCGAGGAGTGCGGTTTGAGCGGTCATCGCGAGGCGCCCGTCGATCTTGTGACTGCTGTCGGAGGACTACGGGACGTTCACGACCTCACGCGCATTGCAGTGCATGAAGAGCGCGTGCTCGCGTTGTTGATGGCTGACCTCGCGGCTGTAGCGCGCTCTGTTGATCAGTAGCCCCGGTAGACACTCTTGTTTCAGTGAGCAGAGCCCCCGTAGGAGACCAAGGGGAACACGGCTGACCTGCGGTTTTGCTTTTCCTCGCAAGGTCAGCCCTGTTAGGGGAACGGGGCTGACCTGCGGAAATGCTTGATCATTGTGGTGCCCCCGGCGGGAGTACCAAAGGATGGGAACAGTACTGACCTGCGGTTTCGTGTTGGCAGCCTAGTGGTTGAAGCGCGCTTCGAGTTGTCTTCGCACCTGTGACGGCCACCTGGGGCGGAACGACTGCCCGCCCCAGGTTGGCAGGCTCGATCGGCAGAAGCCGAGGTGTTTCTCCTCGGCGAACCTGGAGAAGGGCAGCATCACTAGTACGGACAGTCACGCGCGGATGCAGTGCTCCGCGACTGCGGCGCTGTACGGCATTATCAAGCCCCGATATCGCGAGCGGCGATGGTCGAGTACGCGACCTTGGCTGGTGCGGAAGGTTCGACGGCAGTTATCAGTGAATCTTGAGCACGGGCATCACGGCGATGTCGTGCATGCGCCAGTCCGCGTCGCGCAATTGGTGGCTGAGTCGCTCGAGCCGTTCGACGAGGTCGTCGGTGTCGGGCTTGGGCACGACGAGCATCTCTCCGACGAAGACGTGCCCTTCCTCGCGCAGGCGGATCCAAGCGTCGGTGACCCACGGTTGGTCGAGGGCGAGTTCGGTGAGCTGGGCGGGCAGGGGGTGCGGCTGGTTGTCGGTGACGGTGCGGGGCCGGCGGTCCATGAGGTCGGCGACGGGCGGTGCGGGTGGTGCGGAGGCCGTCGCGGACGATGTCGGCGGAGATGATGATCGCGGCGACGGCGTCGGCCCACCGCAGTCCGGCGCCGATGCCGATGATGCCGAGGACGGCGGCGCCGGCGGTGAGCCAGTCGGCGCGGTTCATCTCGGCGTCGGCGTACAGGACCTTGTCGTGCAGTTGCGCGGCCAGTTTCGTCTTGGCGCGGCCGAGCAGGATCGCGGGAACCATGGTCGCCAGCAGGACGGCGATCATCGGCCAGCCCAGCCACATCGTGTGGCCGAGGATTTCGATCAACCCGATCGGCGGGCGCTCGCCCTGCACGAGCCGCAGCACGGACTCGATGAGGATGTAGCCGCCGAGTACCAGCAGTGCCAGGGCGGAGGCCAGGAATGCGATGGCCACCGAGCGGTGATGTCCGTAGGGGTGTTCGTCGTCAACGGGCCGGTTGCGGTAGCGGTCGGCGACCAGGAACGCGATGGGTGGTGCGAGGGCGAGGATGTCCTCCACCCAGGCCGCCTTCATGGCCTGTGATTGGCCGAGTACGACGGCCAGCAAGGTGATGGCCACGACGAAGAACGCGACTGTCCACTACTCCAGGCGCACGGCGCGGCGGTGCAGCGCCGCCTTGTCGGGCGGTAGCTCGAAGCTGTCGTGGATCGCGGCCATGTCATGCCCCCGCGTGGTGGTTGTCGAGCAGCAAGCGGTGTACCTCGTCGGGATTCAGTTCCAGCAGGAACCGTTCGACCGTGCTCTGCCAGGCGTTCTCGCCTGGCGGCACAGCCATGACGTGGTCGGTGCTGGAGAGGTGGGTGCCGGAGTCGGTCAGTCCGGCCGCATCCACCAGCCAGTCGGGGAGCACCGCGGCACCGTCGGGACGGTCGGGAACTTCAGGGACGGGGACAGCGGTCGCATCCTTGTCGGACAGCAGCGCTGCTTCGACGCTGCCTTCCCGCACCAGCACCCGTTGCCCGGCTATGTCGGTCGGTGCTCCCGCAGGTACTGCGACGACCATGTCGGTGGTGAGGTAGTCGGTGGTCAGAGCGACCTTCTGCTCCCAGGGCGACTCGGCGTCCAGACCGGCGACGACGAGGTCGAGGCTGCGTTCGGACAGCGCGGTCATGAGTTCGGCTTCGCCGCCGGGCACCCACTGCACGCGCGCGCCCAGGCTGTCGGCGAGGCGTTGTACCAGGACCGTCTCGACGCCGCCTGGCGCCCGATCCGGATTCCGACTGTCGTTCGCGATCGTCCACGGCGAATGGTGGGCCACCCCGACCTTGATCGTGCCTTCACGTATGCGGTCCAAGGTCCTGTTGGCATCACGCGGCCATTGGCAGCCGCCGACGGACACCACGACCAGTGCCGCCACCACCACAACCTGTGTCCACACATGCCGAGCTAGAACAGCCGATGCCATGTCGGTGATGTAGCCCGGTGCGGCTACGTTCAACCGTCGGCGATCGGGCGATCAAAGTCCTCTACCGGAACAATCGGACGAAACACTCAATAGCGTGGCCACCGCTCATGATCTGGTCCATGCCGGTGTCTTCCTCGACGCGGGGTGTGCACCAAGCCGCCTGATCAACCCGAGGAACGGTGCGTACCGATCCGCTACTGACCGTATTCCTTCGCGGTTCTCACTATAACTTGATCGCCGGCGGCGACCGTCCACTCGCGAACGACTCGCTTCGAAGCCGCTCCCGCTGGAATCCGCTTGGTGCACATCGAACCCGGTTCGCGCAGGATTTAAATCAATCCCATACGGGTATCGAAAGAACGCCGTGCACGTGCTCGTGAACACGGTAGGCCGCTTTCGGGCGGACCAGCCGGTTCCGGCGCTGGGAAGTTGAAACACTCCAGCCCTCCGCGCCGGGTCCGGTTCGCCGCTGCCGCTGGACGGCCGCTGCCAGGTTTTGATCACTGCGTACCATGCGCTGACGACGTCAAACAGCGGCGCCGTGGACAGTTCCTCTGATCTACGAGGTGCCGCGGCATGGCCGATGACACGAGCGCGTCCGAGACCTCTCAGAACGGGCCGCAGGACGGTGATCGTCCTGATGCCTTGACCAGGCTCGATGAGACCACCGACGCACTGACAGTACTCAGGGACTCTTTCACCGAAGAGGAACCGCTCGACACCGCGTTGCAGAGATTGGCCGACACCGCGAGCAGGGCGATTCCAGGTGCCGACGCGGTGTCAGTGTCGCTGGTGGATCTGGCGCAACCGCGCACAGCGGCGTTCACGAACACCCGTCTGGTCGAGGTCGACGAGAAGCAGTACAGCGCCGGCCGTGGTCCCTGTCTCGAGGCGGGCCGCACGTTGCAAGCGGTGCGGGCCGTTGTCGGGGAGCATGTTGACGAGTGGCCGGAGTTCGAGGCGGCGGCGGCGGATCACTCGATTCGAGCCTATCTGTCCGTTCCGGTGCTGTTGCCCGTCCCGCAGTCCGCTGAACAGGTGCACCTCGGCTCGCTCAACATCTACAGCTACACGGCTGCTGCCTTCGATCCTTTCGATGAAGGGCTCATGCGGCTGTTCACGATGACAGCGTCGGCCACGATCGCCGGCGCCCACCGTTGGCAGCGCGCGAAAGACCATATCAGCGGCCTGGAGCAGGCTCTCGTCTCACGGGCGGTCATCGACCAGGCGAAGGGGGTGCTGATGGCGGTGCACTCCTGCACCGCCGACGAAGCCTTCTCGATGCTCGTGCAGCGTTCGCAGCACGACAACGTCAAGCTCCGTGACGTCGCCCAAGCCCTTCTGGACTCGGTAACCCGCTCCTGAGCACACGCGCCGCATGTGCCGAAATCATGTGCTCGGCAGAAACCGAGGATTGGGTGACACCGTGCGGGTCGTCAGCGCGCGAGGTCGGGCCGTTCCGATGCGGTTGCCTTCTGCAAGCCCTCGACAGCGTGCGGGACGGTGTCGTGCAACAACAGAATTCGGTCCATGCCTGACGCTTGCAACGAACGTTGCGCGGAGCGCGTTGTCGCCACAACGGCGAATCCGATTCCAGCCTGCTGCGTTCGACACTGGGCCTCGCCCAGCATGGACAGCCCGGTCGAGGCTAGGAAGCTCACCGCCAGGCAGATCACGATGCCGATCGGGTGGTTGTTCAGCTGTTCCTCGATGGCAGCGCGTGCTTGGCCAACGTTGGTGATGCTCATGTCGCCGGTGAGCGCCATGAGCACTGCACCATCATGATCGATGGCTTCGACGCTCAGGTCCGAGATACCGTCGCGTTGCGCGTGCGTCATCGTGTATAGCTGGGCATGCTGGACCGTCCTTCTCGCAGGCTGAAAACCTCGTTGCTGCGTTTCGCGGGCCAGCCGAGGGACGCGCCCGGAGCGCAGCAGCGGAAGTGGGATGCGAACGCCCCGACCAGCCTCCTTTTTCTCGCCGCCGTCGACGAGCCTCAGACTTGCACCGATCAGCGGTTCACGCTCGCCGGACTGTCGGCGGTCGACCGCCTCGTTCGTCCCTCTGGGTGACTGAATCCGGACAAAGCCATCTGCTGGTGGATGCTTACCGGCATGCTGCAGCCCGAACCTCGCTGTGAGCTGTGCAGCGACACGGGCACGATCACCTGGCAGCAACCGGTGCCCGGTGAGGACGGCGCGCTCGTGCTGACGGAGATGCGCCACCCGTGTGTCAATGGTTGCTCGGGCTGGCATCGGCTCCCCGCTGCCGAAAGGGGCAGTGTCATCGACCCGGAGGACGGTGGGCCGGTCGCGGGAAACGTTGCCCACGCCAACCAGATTCACCGCACGGACTGGTCACGACGCAGCACCCCGCCCAGTGATCAACGCTCGACACCGTCCTGAGCTGTGCGATGAGCGCGGGCATCCACTGCGGAAGTTCTGATCGCGACAGCCCGGAAACCGAGACTGAGCGGGTCATCTGCAAGCCATGACCGACCCGCTGTAGCGGGGTTGAAGCCCCAGTGATCATGCCGCTCGGCGTGGCGCTTCGTAATATCGGTTGAGGGACGGGTACGGATCATCAAGTGAGGTGTTGGGTGGCTTCGAACGAGGCGGCGGCGACCGCCAGCATGCAGACCAGTGACCACGACGGCGTGCTTGTGGCCGTGGTCAGCGGCGAGCTCGACATGGTCAGCGTCGATGGAATCGGAACATCTCTGTTCGGTCACCTGAGCGAGCATCCTGCCGGGTTGATCGTGGACCTGGCCGTCGACTTCATGGGCTCCTCCGCGTTGTCGATGCTGCTGGAGCTGTATGGGCGGTCTCAGCGCGAGGGAGTGGGATTCGCCATCGTGGCCACGCAACCCGCAGCGGTGCGGCCGATGACGGCCAGCGCCCTGAGCCAGGTGCTGCCATTGACCGACTCGGTGGAAGGTGCCATGAAGTTGATCCGTGAGGAACTGAAGTCGGGCGACAAGCCCGCCTAGCGAACGCTTGAGGCGCCAGGCGAACCAACCACCGACACCCTGCAACTGCTTGTAGGCGAATCATCGTGGGCGCAAGTCAAGACTGGAACCGCTCGCACACGTCGCACCACACTGGACGCATACGCCAGTACATCGACAAACCGCTGCGGGCTCAGCTTTCTGGTCTGATTGACGAACTTCTCACGGGGGCTCTTGGCATCAAGCTGCTGGGGATGGTCGATTGACCGCGCGGGGTGCCGCCGCGTAGGAGCACAGCTCGTCAGGTGCGGTTGCCGCGCCATCCGTCTTGAGGTCAGGCCTTGTTCGGAGGCCAGCGGCGGCATTGCCTCCTAGCGGTTGGTGATCTCGGTACATGCCGCCGCCCTGGCCGGACCTCGGGGAGGGCGCCATCCTGCGCGAGATCGTTCTTGCGGAGGGCCGGACCTCGGGCGGGAGTATCAAAGGTTGGGAACAGTGCTGACCTGCGGTTTCGTGCTGGCAGCCTAGTGGTCGAATCGCGTTTCGAGTTGTCTTCGCACCTGTGATGGTCACCGGGGGCGGGGCGACTGCCTCGCCCCAGGCTGGCAGGCCCCATCGGTAGAAGCCGCGAGACGCTTCCACGCTGCCCGTGGGCTATTGCGATCCAGACCAGCATGGGGGTCCCGCTCATAAGGAGGACACGCTCTGGTCTGGCAACGTGCTGAGCCTGGCGCAGTGCGGGGGCTCTGTGCTGTCCGTGGTCGGCTACGGGCAGAGGTGCGTCTTCACGGCGTCGAGGATCTTCTCCACCGTGGCGGGCGGGAAGCCCTCCGGGTGGTCTGGGCTCGTGAAGCGCTGCCGCGTGAGGTCGAGCAGCTTCGCCCGGTCGTTCGGATTGTTCTTGATGCTGTCGCACTGGTTGCGGCCACGGTCGTAGGCCTTCTCCGCCTTGCCGTGCGCGATGTCCTTGTCAATCGCGTCGAGCGCGGCGACGAACGCCGCTTGCTTCGCGGGGTCGGCGGAGTCCGTCTTCGTTGGCGCGGACGCGCTGGTGGTCGTCGGTGCGGCCGGTGGCGCGGTGGTCGACGTGGCTGTTCCCCCTCCGCAACCGGCAAGGCTGGCGAGAGCTGCCAGCACGGTTACGGCTACTGCCGTCGAACGCATGTAGTCCCCCAAGTGTTGATCTACACGGATCATCGCTTGAGGTAGCGGAGCGGTTACACGCGTGCGCCCATGTGTCGCCTTCCGCAGCTCGACCCCAACGCTGCCTTCTGCCTACGCCGTCCACTGCTTGTGAACGACAAGGTCACCAACGCCTTGTGGGCCGGTGTGCCGTCTCACGAAATGGTGAGCAGCACGAGCGCTGTCCGCAGACGTCCCCCGATGACACAAGAGCCTCACACAGATGACTCTGCGTGGGGCTCCAGGGTCTCGCGGGACCGGCGTTTGAGTCCGCCCCGGACGACGGTTAGCACGGCGAACCGGTTTGCCGGTCGTTCACGCTGTTAGACTGTTGGTATTCCGCTCGATACGGAGGCCCAAAAGACGGCTGAAGCCGTAACTCAAGGGTCTAAGTGTGCGAGTGGCCTTCACAAGAGGTAGATCAACACTCGAACATCATCCGCTTCACCGAGCAGAAGCGGTATCAACATCAGCTCTACCAAGCCAAAGAACCGAATACAACACGACGCTGTCAGCCGCTCGGGGCCGACGTAGGTGGAGTGTGCATTCGGATGTCTTGGTGGGCAACGGCTCTTGGTGGCCTGTTCGGTGGGCGGGGGTTCCTGACGCGGACGGTCGACTGGTGGGACAACATCGGTCGCCGGAAGTTCCTACGTGAGGTTGTCAATTCTCACGGCCCTGAAGGTGCGCTCACCGTCGCGCGGGCGATCGCGATTGCTGAAGGACGAGCCGACCTCAGCGAAACCGATCATCCTCCCACTTCGGAGCCGCCGATCCAGGTGACCGCCGAGCGGGAGCAGCCAAAGGCGATCGAGCCCCCGAAGCCCGCATCTCCTGGCGACTCCGCCGAGCCGGTGCCGCCGGACGACTCCGCCGAGCCGCCGCCGTAGCCCGTTCGGCTTCAGATACACGACGAGCCCCGCTGTCCGTGGACAACGGGGCGTCCGGGGTTGATCAGCTTCGGGTGACGGTGTCGGGGTACCTCGTGGCGGTGACGGTGTGGATTCGTGGGCTTCCCGCCTTCGTCTTGCAGGTCCTCACGGTGAAGACGGCTCCGGCGTGAAGCTCTTTGATGTCGTGGTCAACGCCGGGTTCGCACGGGCTGACGACGTGAAGCGTGACGCGGCTGCTGTCATGTCTCGAACTCCCATCTCACGGACAGTCCGTGGCTTTCCAGGTCGAAGTCCGCGATGCGGTGCACGCGGTGACAGCCGTCCTCCGGGCAGGTCCAGCGGCTCCCGATGCCGACGTTGACACGCTCGACGTCGTGGAGCGTGGGGCGTACACAGCGGCTGGCGAATAGTGATCCGGTGCTGTCGCTCGATCGGATAGGATCCGTGTTGGCAGCAGCGCCTGCCGGTTCCGAGTGTTGGCCGCCCACGTGGGCTGACGCTGCGAGGACAAGGTTCTCTGAATCGCGCAGCGTGATACCCCCGATGTTGGTCATGGACACCGAACGCGGGCGGACGTGGGACGCGCTGCGGCAGGGAGTGTTCGATGACCGAGAACCGCGCAGCCAAGCGTGAGATTCGGGAGTTGCAGCAGATCACGGGCCTTTCCTACACCGAGATCACGCGGTTGAAGCGCGTGTTCGGCGAGGTGCTGGATCGGGAACCGAATCTCAACCTGAACGGGTTCGGGCTGTCATGGTTTGGCACCCAAACTTTGGCGGAACGGCGGGAAGAGGCCCGTGCCTGGCGGGATGAGTTGCGGCGATCCGCGGCCGATGTGATCGAGGTGTGCCAGTGGCTGCGGCAGAACATCCGGCCGATCAAAACGCCGCAGCAGGGCAGCTACGGGTTGAAGCACCTGGTGGAACAGAACATCGGCAAGTACGTGTCCAACGGTGAACTGATCGCCGCGGCGCTCATGGCCGGCTATCCCATGGGACCGATTGACGGTCCCAACACGGTGTTCGGGATGAGTCAGCGGGACGTGAACCGCCTCCGCGCCGGCGCCAGAGGATAGAAGGCCGGCCACCGTCGCCAGCCTGATGGTCCACGAGGGGCAGTTCAAGTTGTGCCCTTCTGTTCAGGCTGGCGATGAGTCCGGGCTGAGGACCAGGTAACCGACCGCGACTTCAGGACATTGAGGTCAGCAGGGCCCGCAGCGCGCCCAGGCTTGATCGCGTTGTACAGCATCACCGCGAGTTCAGCGCCGCCGTCGCCGGGGCGGCGCCACCGAGCCAGCAGCAGGTGCCTCGGCGCGCACGTCCGGGCAGCGCCGCAACCTGCAACGCGGTGTCGCGCGGCCGGATCCGTCGAGGCTGCTACATCACCCGCCCGCTCACTTCCACAGAGTGCCGTCAGGCTCCAAAGGTCTGCTCCGGCATCGACTGATGGAATCGCCTGTCGATGGCCTGAGTTTCTTCGCTGCACCTGCTGCTCGCATCACTCTTTCGAGTGAAGAAGCTCTTCGTGAGGGACACGAGCGCCCGAAATTGTCGGGGGTGCTCTCTAACTTCTGCGGCGTGAGATCGACTGGATATCGCACGGGGTCGGCCAGCAGCCGAGGTACTGCTGAACGCGACTCCGAGGTCCTGCTTGCGCTGGTGGCGTCCGGCCTGGTGCGCATGCAGGCCTGGAAGGGCGTGCCCGACAGGGCTCGTCCGTACAACCGCAACCTGCAGCTGGCTCTGGACCGCATGGCAGCCCGGTGCGCTGTGGACGGTCGGGGAGATGCGCCGGCGCACGTGGGGGAGCTGGTGTGGGAGTGGGCGGCGAAGCGTCCCCTGAACTTGTGGCCGCTGACTTTCCCCGCGGAAGCGCAAGTGGGCGGAGAAAAGCTGCTCATCGATGGTGAGCCGACCGAGTTCTGCCACGAGTGGGCGGTTGAGGCGGCCGATGTTGTGGGAGAGGTCCACGAAAGCGCGCTGATAGCTCAGGTGCGGCTGGTTGCGTCAGGGCACGGCCGCCCCGAGGTATACGCGGAGTGGCGGAAGTTCGTGACTGAGAACTCCGTCGTGACGCCGTTGCAGATGCTCACGATGAAGAACAAGTTCGTTGACGTTCCGCAGTGGGCCAACTTGCTCGACGAGTCATACGAGGAGGTGCCGCCGGAAGCAACGGTCGCGGGCAGGATCGGTGTCTGCGGGGCGTGCAGGCAGTGGATCACGCCGAGTACGTCGGGGAACTGGCGGTGCACGACGTGGCGGTGCGTGAGAAGCCAGGCGGGCAGCAACCCGGACCTGGTGTCAGCGCAGGGACTCTTGCGGTTGCGTCGTGAGTTGGTGCGTTCCGTTGCGCTGCCAGGACTTCCTGAGCTGAAGCTGGCTCACGCGCTAGCCGGCCGCGGGGCCCAGGTCGTGTTGTACCCAGAGTTCGATTCGCTCGACCTGTTTGCCTTGTGGCCGTGTGGCTTCTCGGTGGCGGTGGACGTCAAGGACTGGTTGAAGCCGTACCTGCTAGCGCGGCGGATCAAGCGGTTTCCGGTGTGGGCCGAGCCCCACCGGTACGCCTACAAGAAGGCTGCACTGGTCGTGCCGGCGGATCGCACTCGGGCCAACTCGGCGTACTGCCAGATCGTGCGCACTCACAGCGACGCGTTGAGGGCGCAGCCGCACATCGCCGTGCTCACCGATGAGCAGTTGATCGCCCAGTGCCCGGACACCGGTGAGCAAGGAGTCGTGACCTGTGGCCCGTGATCGAAGCAGCTGGAGCAAGACCATGGCGCGCCGGTTCGCGAAACAGGCCGGCGTGCCCCAGAAGGATTTTCGGCCGATGCTCGAGGTGGAGTTGGCCTTGTTCGTCCTGGCCGAGTTCGCCCCGGGCGAGTCGGCGAAGGACGCGTGGGCATTGATGTCCGGCTACGACTTCCGCCGCGCCGGACATCGTCTTGGTCGGCTCCCGGCGGCGATCCGTTGGTTGTTGGAGCCGGTGAAGTCGGAACACGAGTGGGCAAGGCTGCTGGCTCAGTATCAGGTGTTCGCGCAGCAGGCGCGGATGTTCGACGTACCTGATGTTGCCCTGCCTCCTGTGCCTCGGAAGTTGGTGGACGGTGCAGCGCGTGAGGACCAGTACCGGGAACTGCTCGCTGCTCTTCCTCCGCACAAGTTGGAAGATCCGCTGATCGCTGAACTCGGTGTGCGGCATCGCGTGCGCCGTACGGGGCACAGCGTGGTCATCCCGGCCGAGATTGTGATGAAGCGACCGCCGAGGCACCGTCCGACGCGCGCACGCAAGATCTTCACCTTCACGTGGGCCGCTCTGCGCACGACGGCGATGTCGATGGACGCCCAGGACCACAAAAGCGGGCGCGACAACAAGTGGCTCGAGCGGATCGAAGATCTGGAACTGGTGGTCAACCGGCGAGGCCGACAGGTCACGGCCAAGAAGCTTCAACTCAAGGACCTGCTGCACGTAGTCGGCATGCCCGCGGTCGGCAAGACCACGTTGATCGTCGTGGCGTCCGTGCTCGCTTCCCGCCGCAAGCACCACGTCACAGTCGTACTCGGCGATGTGGTGTCGGTACTCACCATGGTTCGCGACCTCGAACGCTACAGCGTCGCGGCAGCGCCGATCCTGGGCTCGGCGTCGCGTGGTCGCCATCTGCAGCAGCTGCATCGCCCGGCGGCCCCTGAGGATCGTGGGCTGCCGCTGCTGATGGACGAGCGGATGAAGTGGGTGTCGACAGCTTGCACATTGCAGGGCCTGCTCGATCTGCCCGAACCGTGGCCTTTGCTCGACGCCCCTTGTGACCGCGGCCTAGAGCCGTGGCTGGATCATGATGATGCCGTTGATCCGCACACCCCGCCCAAGCCCTGTTCGTGCCCGCTGTTCGGCGACTGCGGCCGACACGAGGCAGCGCGCAAGCTCGCGACAGCACGAGTGTGGGTGGCGACCTCGGCAAGCCTGTTGCACTGCCGCGTGCCGAGCCAGTTGGCGGACAACGCGATGCGCTATCTGGAAATGGCATGGGCTCGTAGTGACGTGTTCTTCGTCGACGAGGCCGACCGAGTCCAGATCCAGTGGGATCAGGCGTTCAGCCCGTCGCAGAAGCTCACTGGTTCGGGCAGCGGAGCCTGGCTGGATGAGGTGCACGACCAGCTCGAAGGACATCTGCGCGCCACCCGGAGCAGGGACCTGGCCAGCGGTTCTGTCCGGGACTGGTCGGTGGACATCAACGCGGCCAAGATGCTGGTCAGCAGGATCCGTTCGCTGATCAGCGAACACGCGCACCTTCCCGAGTGGCTCAGCGAGGGCTACTTCAACGAGTGGCGCCTGAGCCTGCGATTGGCGTTGGAGATCGCCCAGAGGACGACGCCGCTGACCAACGGTGGAAGGCATGCCACCACGACCGTTGACCAGAACTGTGACAACAGTTGGAGGCAGAGCTTCGCGGAGTGGGTTCAACGGCCTGATGCTTCGAGAGGGCCTGGCACCGACCGACGAGCGAACAAGTTGCGCGAGTTGGCGACGAGGGTCCTCGATCCGACATCCGTGATCACTGACGCGCTGAAGGAATGGCTTGAGAACCAGCCGGACGTGGTGTTGTCCGGTCAGCCGCTGGAACGTCTGGCCGTCAGGTTGCACCTCACGATGCTCATCGCGTTGCTTGCCAAGAGGCTGGAGGTGCTCACGAGGATGTGCTGGGAGGTCGAGAACGCGACCGGACTGGAGTCCATGTCGACCAGCCTCGTGCATCGTCCGCCCGCCGAGTACCAGCCGGTGGTTCCGGAATCACCGATGGGCAACCTGCTCGGGTTCCAGTACCGCGAACAGGACGATGATCCGGACAGCCGGTTCGGCACCCTGTCGTTCTTCCGCTGCTCAGGCGTCGGCCGCTGGCTGCTCGTCAACCTCCACGGCCTCTACAGCGAGGGCTATCCAGGCCCAGGGCCTGGTGTGCTGTTGTTGTCTGCGACCAGTCGCGCGGGCACTTCGCCGCGATACGACGTCCAGGTTCCTGTGGCCGGCGTGCTGAAGTCCAGGATTGGCGAGGCGGTGCCGCTCGACGAGCGCATCGTGATGCACTACTCGCCTGTCGAAGACGTCGACCCCACCGGCAAACGCCACGCGATCCGCGTGTCCGGTCGCATGGGGCACGAACGGACAGAGGCGCTGACCGCGATGCTGTCCGGTTTGTGCAAGGCGCGCCCTGGAATGCGAGGACCGCGTCCGAGTCGACTCGAGGAGATCCGCGACGATCTCCCGGACGGACGACGTCGCATCCTGCTGCTGGTCGGCAGTTACCCCGAGACCAAGGACGTTCTGTCAGCCGTGCTCAAAATCCGTCCTGAGTGGACGGGAAAGATCCTGCGCATGGTGCCTGACGACGACACAGGTACGCACCACTGGAGCAACACCATCAGTCGCGGCAATATCGGCACCTTGGCCGATCATGAGGACGTGTGGCTGCTCGTCGCGCCGCTCCCGGCCATCGAGCGCGGCCACAACATCCTCAACGACCAGTACGTCGCCGCGCTCGGGGCCACGATGTACCTGGTGCGACCGCACCTGCATCCCGAAGACCTGGACTATCACGTTCAAGGCATGCATCGCTGGGCGATCGAGGAGATCCTCGGCGGAATGCCGTCCGCGGGCCCGATCACTCTGTCGCTCGGTGAGCGAGCTCAGCTGTTCCACAAGCTGTGCCACCGCGAATGGCTCAACCGTCTCGAAGAGTCATTGCGCTACGCCACGACCGAGCGGGATTCAGCGGAACGCCGCGCGATGGACTGGACGAACATCCCGCCGCTGACCCAGGTGATCGGCCGCATGCTCCGCGGCGGGGCAACGGCCCAGATCCACTTCTGTGACGGCGCCTTCGACCCCACCAGCGACGACAGCGCGTTGCTGGGGATGTACCGGGCGATCCAGGAAGGCATGAAAGGGCCGGACTCCACCGTCGTCACCACCCTCTATCAGCCACTCAGTCATGCACTACGCAAGATGCTGGAGAAGTTCCGTGCCACGCTATGACAGGTCGCAGCCTTTCGCTTTCGACTTGAACACCCTCAACGGTCATCCGCTCGCGGCTCACCGTCTATACGAGTTCCCACCTGAGTGGGCGAGCCCGTTGCGGGAGAAAGTATTCCCCTCGCTCGACCCAGAGCAGCCGCGAAGCATTCCGTTGTGGGCCACCAATGAGGCCATCGCGATGCTGCTGCCGCAAGTCCTCACCCACGACGCGCGCGGGCGGGCGGGGACTCCCTGGCTGGCGTGGGCGATCAACGACGGCACTCCTGAACCTGACCCGCAACTGCTCGTCGAGCTCGTCCGAGGCGGGCTGATCGCTGCGGCGCTGGATCGCAACGCCAAAATGGCCCGGTGGCACCGTCCCCCTGCCGTCGACCTCACCGCTCTCCAGGAGGTGCTGGTCACCTTCAAACCGGAACACCTACGGCACACGGTACGCACCACGAAGATCGAGGCCGGCCAGGAACTCGAACCGGTGGACTACACCCTCATCGCGCAGATGTTCGCCACTCACCTTGTGGCGAGCGGGTGGCAGGTCGAACACAGCGAGTACAGCAGAGAGGACGGCGCGCTTCTGCTGGACAAGCACGACGAGCCGATCCACATCGGGCACGGGAGGTCGCACTGGCGTCGAACGGCGGCGCGTGATGTCGGGGCTGAACTCATCTCGAATGTTCACGTCGCGAAAAAGGGAAAACGGGAGTACCCGTGGTCGTACACGCTGCGACTGAGCGTGCAGAACATCCCGCTGGACGGCAGCGTCGTACTGCACGCCGCAGTGGGCATGAGGCGATGGACGGCTTCCAACGCCTACGATGCTTCGCGGGCGATCGGTGTGCACCTGTTCACCCCGTCGCCCTGGGCGGACGAGGCTTGCCCGATAGGTGTGGCAAGCATCAAGTGGCAGCCGGGTCCCAAGGGGAAGAAGCAAGGCGCAATGAGGTGGAACGACGACCTCGCGCCCGTGCTCGAACGCCTCACCAGCACCGAGTTCCTCCCCGATCCCGTGCAGTTGGCTCGTGACCCGCTCACCTACATGAACCTGGAAGACGGAGGATGGCCGTTGGCGGCGGTGCCCTTCCGCTACGGCCTGGGAAAGAACTGCCGGCACGCAGTGGGCGACGGTGTGTCGGTGCGGGACCGCAAGCGCATCTTCGACGCGCTGCGGCCGGCGCTCGCGGACTTCGCCACGCCGAGTGAGCCGTTCGTGCGGCACCACGTCGCGCGGCCACCCAGGCGCACCTCGGCAGAGATCCAGTCCATCCGATCGGAAGACCTCGCCGCGGCCGCGGGCGAACGCGTCGAGCTGACGTTGTGGTGGGACACCGACGTCATGCGCAGGGAAGCGATCGCGGCGGTAACCAAAGCGCTCGGCGTGACGTGGCCGCTGGACCAAGACGACACCGCCACGACTTCGGTGGTGTTCGAGCTTTCAGGCCTGCAGATCGCCATTCGCCAGATTCCGGTCGGCGACATCGCCGCTCCGCTCCAACTCGACGGCTCTGTCAGCGCGTACCGCGACCGCATCGCTCAAGCAGCGTCGATACGCCGCGAGTTCGTCCGGGACGCGATGACGGCGGCCCGAGACCGAAGCCTCCCGGACGCAGCGAGGTTCGCCCTCATCGAAATGGCCAACGCCGATGCGTTCGGGCGTGACCAGGACCCCAAACAACAGGTAAAGCTGGCCGCTGGTCAGGTCGACGTGCTCACCCAGAACCTCACGCCACCGCAGAAAGAGGTGGAAGAAGGAAAGAGAGGCGGTGAGACGGCTTCCAGCCGCAAGCAACGCACGGCCAAGGCGGTGGGTGATCTGCTGACGCGACAGACGGGCCTGCTTCACCGGCCACGAGTCTTGGGCACCCCCACGACTCCGCTCAACGACGTCACGCCGCTCGGCCTGTGGGTCGTCCGCCGGAACGGCGACGCGCGAGCTGTGCTGCCGATGGCTGTGGCCTGGCTGCCGGACGTGCCCTACGCCACCATGAGGCTTCCCGGTCCCGACAACACCTGGTTGCCCTATCACAAAGCAATGTTGCGACTGTCTACCTGGAACACAGAACGCAGGTTCAAGGACAAGGACGTGCACGGCTTCTTCGCTGAAGTCCTCGAAGAAGCAGCCGACGGCAGTGACATCGCGTTGTTCACCCACACACAGAACATCCGGTCCAACTGCCCCGGCATGGCCAACGGCCACCTGCTTGCGGACACTCTCGCGTTCGACCCGGAACACCCCTTCGACATTGACCGCTTGAAGGGCGTGCGTCACCTGCGACTGCGTACGAACCTGCGGCACGAAACGACGCAGCAGTACGCCTTCAACAGCAAGGACGAGCTTCGCGAGCTCGCAGGCATCGCCGCCGGCCTGTGGCAACACCCTCGCCACGACAGGCTGTTCTTCAGTCTTGCCGACAAGCCGGGAACCGCAACCACCACAGGCTCACCTGGTGGTTCACGGCTGGAACCCCATTGGGGCAGGACGGGTAAGAAGGACGAGAACGACAACCCGATCTTGGGCTGGAAGTTCGACACCTTCAAGGACGTCTGGAACCCGCAGATGCTCGAAGTGCTCTTCGCTCTCAAACAGGAAGGGGACGACTCCGTGGCCTGGGCGGCGTTCGCGCACCAGCAGCGTTACACGGCAGCACATTTCGCCGACCCGCTGCTTCTTCCTGGTGTGCTGCACCTGGCTCAGAAAGCGGGCGAGTACCTGCTGCCT
Organism: Lentzea sp. NPDC051208; assembly: GCF_040682435.1. Classification (NCBI taxonomy): domain Bacteria; kingdom Bacillati; phylum Actinomycetota; class Actinomycetes; order Pseudonocardiales; family Pseudonocardiaceae; genus Lentzea; species Lentzea sp. NPDC051208. Next base: position 159,407 of record NZ_JBFBAW010000004.1, read on the forward strand.
TCCTACGAGCGCGAGTCCCTGGTGGAGAAGGACTTCTGATAGCGATGTCTGCTGACGAGCACGGCGAGGACATCAACGACATGCCTGACGGCGTTGGGCCTCGCCGTGCTCGAACCAGTGACGTCGTGCAGTCGGCGTTGAACCTAAACGAGAGGCAGCACGGCTATCTGGAGGTGTTCTACGAGCTTGATCAGGAGGCGGAGCGCCGTCAGCAGCGCCGGTGGCACCAGAATCTCCACCGCGACCGCGCGTCGGACTGGCGTTGGATTCCGTACTCCGTTGACGCGCCGTCAGCGGATCCCACGCCAGCGCAGCAGATGCTTGCGACAAAGGGAATCCACGACGCAGGCGCAGGATCAACACTCGCGGCCCTGTTCCGGCGAGGGCTGATCGATCTGAGGCACGTCACAATCGATACTGCGCAAGGACCGTTGCCGCAAGCAGAAGTCCGGCTCACGCCGAAGGGCCGCGCGGCTTTCCGTGCGAGCCTTCCTGTGGACGACAACAGTACCCGGCTTCCGGACTGGCTTCACGACGCACTGTCCAAGATCGGTGACGCCCCTGATGCGGTGCTGCTCAAGACGAACATCGGGCGAACCGCTGCGAGAAGGCTTGGTGCGAAAGGCCTGGGGTACATCGAGGACGCCACTCCTTGGTCCTACCGCCTGACAGACGAAGGGCGCGGCTACCTCGACTCTCTCTAGGTTGTCGGCCTAGGTGCAGCCGATCGGTAGCGTTGCTCGTACGACCTGCGGGAACTTGTTGAAAGGCCAGTGGCGGCGGCATTCCCTCCTGGCGGTTGGTGGCCTCGGTACGTGCCGCCGCCCTGGCCGGACCTCGGGGAGGGCACCACCCTGCGCGAGGACCTCGTGGTGCGGAGGGCCGGACCTCGGGCGGGAGTACCAAAGGATGGGAACAGGGCTGACCAGCGGTTTCATGTTGGCAGTCTGGTAGTTGAGTCTCGTTTCGAGTTGTTTTCGCACCCGTGACGCCCGCCTGGGGCGGGACAATTGGCCCCGCCTCAAGCTTGATCGACTGCCAGAAGCCGCGAGGCGCTTCCATGCCGCTCGTGTCCAGCGGTCGTTGCGCTGAATCGCGTTCGCATCACTTCGGGTTCGCCCTAGTGGTGCTTACCTGTGGTCGTGAACCTTGTCCACTGACCACCCGATGAACTCCGCGATCTCTTCGTCGGGGGTGCCCCACGAGGAGATCCAGTCGTCCAGCGCCGCGCTCAGGCTGTCGGGGATGCCCGCGGTCACGGGCCGGGGTCCAGGCTCGGACTTGATCTGGTCGATGTGGATCCACGTGCCATCGGGATCGAGGCGGTCGGCGTCGTGTCGTAACCTTCGAGACCGTCGCCGCCGTGAGCTTACAGACGATCAGTGTCGTACTGACGTGGCGCGGACGAGATAGCGACACGCCAGGTGGCCAGCGCGCGAACCGCAACCCCGTAGGAGACCAACGGGAACGGATGCGAACTGGGATTGAGGTTCTGCCTTGACGCCGGCCTCGCGGGGTGCGCACCACGGGCCTTTGGACGAGGCGCTGAAGTATCGCTGATGGTGCAGTTAGCGGCCCCGACACGCCGACACGGTTGATTCTGGCCCATTAGATACTGGTTCTGGTGTACCTTTGGCGCCGTGAGCGAACAGCAGGATGTTATCGCGGAGCTCGGCGATGCCGGCGCACTGGCTGGCGTGCGCTAGGCGTACCTGTCGGCCACTACCCGGTCGCTGGAGACCTACTCGGAGGCCGATGGCCACGACGCCGCTTGGCTCGGCAACACGCGGTACACCCTGTTCCGCGACCGCCTTGACCGCGTCTTCGCGTGCGAGCGCTACGCGGTGCGCTCCGGCAACGACGATGCCGATCTCGACTTGCTGTACGACCAGCTGTCGAAGCGGGACATCGACACCATGCCGCGGCTGGACGCCGGACTGGTGCGACGAGCCAACCTCAACGGCAGTCCCGGCTGGGCGCACGGCGAGCGTCGGTTCCTGCTTGCATCGAGTGTCTTCGGCAAGATCGACCAGCTGCCTTGGCCGCAGAAGAGCCCGACGAAGCAGCGGGTCGCCCGCCAGCGCAACCCGGAGCCGCCGCAGCCCTCGCTCTTTGAAGACCTCGCACTGGAAGAGATCGGCGGCTTGGAGGCCTTGGTGGCAGCCGGACAGGATCTCGACCTCAAGACGTATGTGGTCGCCCATAGCCTCGACCCGCTCAGTCAGCAGGTCGAGTTGGTCTTCGGTCGGCCCCGGCTGAACTCCGGCGGCGGTCAGGCCTGGCATTGGCGTCAGAACCTCCTGGGCACCCCTACATCTGGCGGTGGACGCCGTACGGAGACCACCCCGCTGCCGACCGGACCCAACACCGTGCCGGACGCGCCTGTCCGCCTGCGTCGGCCCGCAGAAGAACGGCGTGATGACCGCGCCAGTGGTGAACAGTGAGCTCTCGCAGGTCCAGTGCAGACCGGGCGGCGGAAGTCGCCCCCTTCTTCGACGGAGCCCGCCTGAGGCTAGCCAGGCATCTGGCGGGTCTCCGCAAGAGCGACCTCGCCGCGCTGGTCGACAAGAGTGCGACCGCCGTGGCGGCGTGGGAGTCCGGCGCAAAGCGGCCCACAGCCGCCACGGTGGCGCAGCTGGCGCTGAGCCTGTCGGTCGATCCAGGGTTCTTCGCTGTACGCCCGGAGGACGTGGCTGCCCTGAGCACCACGCCACACTTCCGCTCGCTGCGTTCGACCAGTCAACTCGCTCGCGATCAGGCGTACGCCTATGGGCAACTTGCCGTGGACATCGCCACCAGTCTGGAGCGGCACGTCGAGTTCCCGGACCCGGACGTGCCGAGTTTTCCTGTATTTGCGGATGACCAGGATGGGGACGGTCCCGAGCGCGCCGCGCGGCTTGTCCGCCAGGAGTGGGGGATTGACGTTGGTCCTGCTGGGCACCTCGTCCGGCTGCTGGAGAACCAGGGCGTGCTCGTGGTGTTCAGTCCACCACAAACAGCGTTGGTAGACGCCTACTCGTTTGACAGCAAGCTACGGCCGGTGGTCGTGCTCAACCCGATCAAGCGGGACTACTACCGCCAACGGTTCGACATCGCGCATGAGCTGGGGCATCTGGTCATGCATGCCGATGCTGAGCCGGGTGGGCGCATTGTCGAGGATCAGGCGCACCGTTTTGCCGCTGAACTGTTGATGCCGGCAGACCAAATTCGGGACCTCTTGCCTGTCACCATGGGTGGCAATGTGTGGCGAACGCTCGCCCGGCTCAAGGAGCAGTGGGGTGTCAGCATCCAAGCTCTGCTGTACCGCGCCCGGTGGCTAGGGCGGCTAAGCGATGTGTCGTACCGCAACGCCATGACGACAATCTCTGCTCGTGGTTGGCGGCGAAACGAACCAGGCCTGGTTGCCGCTATCGAACAGCCGTCTCTGCTGCCGAGGGCAGTGGAGCTACTGGTTCAAGAAGGTATTGATGAGGCACAGCTAATCACGCAGTGCCGCGTGCCGCCGGATTTGTTCCGAACTATTACGGCGCGTGCGCCTGGAAATGACTCACCTCCGCCAGTTGAACCACCGATCAACCCGCACCCTGCGGGCGGGCGGGTCGTGTCACTTTTGGAACGGCGTTGAACAGTGACGAGGGGAAGACTGGTGGGTCGTAAATTGCGGGTGGCTGAACTTGAAGGTTTCAGCAAAAGGGGAGAAGACTGTTATAGTCTGAGTATTCGAGAATCATTCATGACGAATGCTTCTTCATTTAGTCGCGCAGGTTCGGTCCCAGTAGAGGTGATCGCATGACGACTGCCGCGCGGTCCGGCCTATGGTCCGATGACCCTGCTCGCGTAGACCTGCTGTCTTTTGACGCGGTCGCACAGACTGTCGCCGATGTCCTGCTCGATGACTCGCTGGATCCTGTTGCTCTTGGGCTGTCTGGTAGTTGGGGCAGCGGCAAGACCACCGTGCTCGGCTTGGTCGCTCAGGAGCTGGACCGCCGCAAGACGGCGGATCAGAAGGTGTTGGTCATCCAGACAGACCCTTGGCGCTATGACCCGTCGACGGGCGCCAAGGAAAGCCTCATTGCTGAGGTGCTGGACGCGCTGGCCGCAGAGGTCAATCGTTCCGAAACGAAGACCGACAAGGCCAAGAATCTCTTGGTGAAGCTCGGCAAGCGTGTCGACTGGGCCAAGGCGATCAAGCTGGCGGCAACGTCCTCGCTGACGTTGCAGATCCCGAGCTTCGACAAGCTTGTTGAGCTGGTGAAGCCCAAGGAGGCTGATAAGGAGTCAGTGCGTGGCCTGGAGGAGTTCCGGGACGAGTTTGCGGAGCTGCTCGGCTCCGACGACCTGAAGCACATCCGAGCCGTCGCTGTCCTGGTGGATGACCTGGACCGTTGCCTGCCGGAGACGGTCGTCCAGAGCCTGGAAGCGATGCGGCTGTTCCTGGCCGTACCGAAGATGTCGTTCGTGATCGCAGCTGACGAGGAGCGTGTAGCCGACGCCATCCGGACGCGGTTCAAGGCCACGGGACGGCCCGACGAGAGCGACGACGACCGCCAGGACCCGGCCACCCTCTACCTGCACAAGATCGTGCAGACCACCATCCCGCTCCCGGCGCTGAGTCACTTCGACACCCAGGCGTACTTGCTGCTGCTTCAGATGCAGGCCACCGCCAAGACCGAACAGCTCTCCACGCTTATCGAGCGGTGCGCCCAGGTCAGGCGTGATGGTGGCGGTATTGACGACATCGGGCAGATCGACGGGCTGGCCATGGATGACCAGCTGGCGTTTGCGACGCGCCTGACGCCGTTGCTGTACGAGAAGCTTCGGGGAAACCCGCGATACATCAAGCGATTCCTCAATGATCTACGCGTCCGTCAGTCGGTGGCCTCGCGCAGAGGCATCAGCCTGGACCCTGCCGTGGTCGCGAAGCTCATGACTCTCGAAGCTCTGATGAAGCCTGAGTTCAAGCTGTTGCTGGACTGGTTTGCCAAGGGCGAGATGCGCGACCAGCTGGAGCGCCTGGAGGTTGAGGCCGGCCGGCCCGCGCAGTCCGGCACAGTTGCTGTAGATGGCCAAGTAGAGGGCGACGGTTCAGGCGAGTCTGCTTCACGACCGCGGGAGTCGACGTTTGCTCGACGTCAGAAGTCGGCCACTCCGGCTACGTCAGGCCAGTTTTCTCAGGCCATGGTGCGGTGGGCCAAGCTTGCACCTCCGCTGCGTGGACTCGACCTGTCGCCTTACTTGACCCTGGCGGCGAGTTTCGCCGGCGTCACCCTTATCGATGACAGCCTGCCTGAGCGCTTGCGCGACATCGCAGCCAACTTGCTTTCTGAGTCACGGCGCGAACAAGCCTCGGTGACGGACGCCGAACTGGATGAGCTGGGTGACGGCGACGCCACGGACCTGTTGCGGCACATCGGACGGACCATGCGCGACCAGCCGAACAAGCAGAAGGCTGGCGTCAACGCCGTGCTGCGTATCGCTCGGCGGCGACCGGGTGTGGTCATTGCGGCCCGTGATGCGCTGCTGATGCTGCCGCCCAGCGAGATCACCATCGCCACGCCGCTGCAGTTCAAGACAAGCGATCACGCTGACGTCCGTAGCGTTCTCGCCACCTGGAAAGAGAAGCTTCCGGACGGAAAGGTCAAGAACGCTGTCGGGAGCGCCCTGCAGAACCGAGGTACAGCCTGATGGGCACCAGCGGTGCGTACTCCGGCAGCGGCGGCAAGGATGGAAAAGCGGTTCGGAACACCGTCAGCGACTACCTTGACGGCCTGTCCGAACAGGGCGGTGACGGCCAGAGTGGCGACCGGCCTCCGCTCGATCCATCTGCGCTCCAGCGTGTCATCAACCTCATCCGTCCCCGTTCGTCCGGTGGAGGCGGTGGTGACGGCCCTGGCGGTGGAGGCGGTGGTGGGGGCACCTCCGGTGGCGGTCGCAGTGGCGGTGGGCCACAACGGACAGCGGCAAGCTCGGCTCGCACTGCCGGGCGCGCGGCAGCGGCAGCCTATGCGTACAGCACAGGCGATGCAGCCACGCTGCAACGACTGGGCCTGGATTACGACGAGCTGCGCGGCCTGGGCGATGACATCGAGGTGATGCGCCGCATTGTTGATATGGCTTGCAGCACGCCAGACAGCAGCATCGAGGACCACGAACAGCGGTTCGTTGCCGCCGAGGTTGCTGAGTGGGTGATGGAGCAGGAGCGGGACGGCTACCGCCCTACTCCAGAGGAGATGGTTCGCCAGACTATCGCGGTCATCATTGCCGAGACGCTGTTGGTCGAGACCGGCGATCTGGTCAACGGGCACGAGCTGGCCGACGTGGCTGAGCAGGACATCCGGGACGCAGCCGAAGCCATTGCCGCACAGGCAGACTTGTCGGTGAGTGGTGTGTCCGAGGACGAGATCAGCCGCGCTGTCGAGGACGGCCTCGAGCGGCTCCGCGGCATCGTGGGAGGCGACAACTGATGCCTCGCTTCGCCCTGCGCTTGAGCGCCGCTGATGACATCCCGGCGGATGAAGCCGCCTCCTCTTTCTACTGGCTTGACGACCAACGATCGTCCTTCACACCCGGCATCGGCCCCCACCTCGGACGGCTGGGCGCCATCCCGCCACTCAACGTCGATGTCGTGCGCATCGCCCTCACGGTGCTCGCCGCCGACCGCTCGGTGCTTCGCCAGAGCGGCGGGTCGGACTGGAACCGGCGCCAGATTGATCTTGAAATACCTGTTTCCGACGCAGCGGCATGGAACGCTGTTAGTGAGGAATTGGCGCGAACACTCGGGTTCCTCAGCGGTGACCGGTGGGGACTGTCCTTTGTGCAGCAGGAAGATCGCGCATCGGGAAATGCTGCTCAGGTAGAGGAAGGCGTTGCACCCCAGCGTGTTGTCCTGCTGAGCGGTGGCGCGGACTCTGCGATCGGTGGCCTGTACTCGCGTTCGCTGCTTGGGGCGGGCGAACACCACGTGCTGTTGTCGCACTTCACCAACACGATGCTCGCGCCCATCCAGCGCCACGTTGCGGCCGAGATCGAACGGCTCGTACCAGGCCCCAGCCAGGAGCGCGTGGTGGTACATCTCGGACGCCGCGGCGAACGGATCGACGGCACCTCGTACCCGTCCGAGCCGACTACCCGGTCGCGGTCGTTCTTGTTCCTGGCGCTCGGGCTTGCGGTGGCCTCCATCCACCAAGTGCCGCTTTGGATACCCGAGAACGGCTTCGCGTCGATCAACCCGCCGCTCGGACGAGAGCGGCTCGGCAGCCTGTCCACGCGGACCACCCACCCAAGGTTCCTTCAGGACCTGTCCGGAGTCCTTGCCAAGGCCGGAGCTCACGCCCTGATCGAGAATCCTTTCGCACAAACCACGAAGGGCGAGATGTACCGGCGGGCCATGGGCCTTATCGGCGTAGATGAAGCCTCTGCCTTCCTGAGCGCAACACACTCGTGCGCATTGACGGGACAGCGGGCGCACGGCTTCAGTAGCGACCGCCCTTGCGGTGTGTGCTTCGGCTGCGTGCTCAGGCGGGCGTCCTTCACCTCGTCCGGTCTCGCCGACCGCAGCGACTACATCGCACCGAGCAGTGACGGCGATGTGCAGAAGTGGCTCGACTCCAAGTCGGTGGAGCAGCCGGTCCGCAACTTCATCCGGCGCGGCGTGACCATGCGAGACCTCACGACACTGAGCCTTCCGGCTGACTACCCCATGCGTGATGCGTTCGATCTATGCCAGCGCGGCGTTCAGGAGCTACGGAGCCTCTACTCATGAAGCGTATGCCGCCGATCGACATGCACACCCACATCGAGCCGGATATCTCCGCTCGCGACCTGTTGGAGCTTGGCGCGCTGGTCTTTGCGGCGACGCGTTCGCTGGACGAAGCCGAGCAGGCGCTAGAGCGCTCCGACTCATGGACCGTCTGGGGCGTCGGATGTCATCCAGGCCTCGTCGGCGTCCAGAAGGCTTTCGACCAGCGTCGGTTTAGCGAACTCATTCAGAGCACTGCCTACGTCAGCGAGGTCGGGCTCGACGGCAAGTCGCGCGTTCCAATGGAGACGCAGCGAAGGACATTCGACGCCGTACTTACGGCGCTTCAAGGCACCCCACGGCTGACGAGCATCCACAGCTATGCCGCCACCGACGAAGTGCTTCGAAGCCTGACTGCCCATCCGATACATGGCGCCGTCCTGCACTGGTGGCTCGGCGACGAAGAGGGCACCAAGAAGGCCATCGAACTGGGCTGTTACTTCTCAGTCAACGCGTCGATGCTGAGGGGCACAGACTCGCTGCGCCGTCTGCCCCTGGACCGCATGCTTCCCGAGACTGACCATCCCTTCGGCGACAAGACCAGCGGGCGAGGCCGCCGGCCTGGCAACGTAGAGAATGTCGAGCAGGCTCTAGCCCGCATGCATGGAGTGCAGCCAGCCGAAGTACGCAAAATCATGTGGCAGAACCTCGCGCAGCTCATGCAGGACACCAAGTGCGGAGCACTACTTCCGCGGCCAGTGCGCACGACGCTTGTAGCGGCTGGATAGGTCATCAATGCTGTAGATCCGGTTACGCAGCGGCACCGAGCAGGTCCTGTGCGGTATCCGAACTGTGCAGCAGGTTCTTCAGCTCGCGTTCCATCGCGATCTGCAACCCCTGCTCCGCAGGGCAAGTAACCAGCGAGCGGACGATTGCGAGATCGCGCAAGGGGTGGTCGGGAGGGGCCTCTGCCGGGATTGGATGGTTCCGGGCGGTCGGCCACGATGACGCGCGAGCCGGACGGGGGAGCAGCAGGGGGCAGGGCCGCGATGCTGTGCCAGTCCGGGCCCGTGTGGACGCCGCGGTCCTCGTCCAGACCGTCGACGAGACAACGTCGACCTCGCCCGCGGTGTCATCGTCATCGACCCACACATCGGAGCACTGCACGAGAGTGCCCACACGCGATGGCTCGGCGCGCCCAAGACAGCGGCATCCGCTCCAGGCGGCGGTGATGGTGAGCAGGCTGGCGGCTTCTCCGTCGAGTGTGGTGGCTTGTTCGGCGATGCGGAGGACTTCGGTGGGTGTTGGCCAGACACGCTGAGCGTGATCTTCCAGCCGGTTGCTGAGGCCGTTGCGGTGTTGTGCGCGCAAGCCGTCGAGCTTGAACTCGTAGGCGAAGCGCGGGTCTTCGACGAGTTCGTCGTCGTCCGCACACGCCTTCATCGGCTCGATGTAGGCAAGCAGTCCTTGTTCGGAGGCCAGCGGCGGCGGCATCTCCCGCTGTCGGTCGGTGATCTAGGTATGCGCCGCCGCCCTGGCCGGACTTCGGGCAGGGCACCAACCTGCGCGAGATCGTTGTGCACAGGGCCGGACTTCGGGCGGGAGTATCAAAGGATGGGAACAGGGCTGACCAGCGATTTCACGCTGGCATTCTGGTGGTGGAGTCAAGTTTCGGGCTGTCCGTGCCCGATTAGCGCCCGTGGGGGCGGGGTCCGACCCGTCCCCACGTCGGGCGTTTAAACGCGAGTCCCAACGCCGTGCCCGAGGCCGGCGTGAGCGACCGGCTGCTGGGCGAGCTGGCCGCCCGCCACGACCTCAGCGAGGCCACCACCTTCAAGGGGCGGTGCGCGCATCTCGGCCCGGCCGCCAGCGCCCACGACGTCGGGGCGATCGAGCGCGACTACCTGCTGGCTCTGAACACGCTGCTCGCCCCGGCCGGGCTCCACGTCGAGGATGACCAGCTCTGTGTGGACGGGTGGGGCGGACATTGCCATAGGTACTGACCGCGATGCCCGTTCCGGACCGTCGAGTGGCTCTGAGCTGGTGCTGTGCGCGCTGATGTCGACGGCTGCCTGTACATGGTCGTACCGCTGTACGATAAAGCGGTAGTTCGACCAGCGCGGGGGAGTGCCGAGCCGATGTCACGACGTGCGACCACCCCGCCGCCCGTGCCGATTCCGGCTCGTGTCTGGGGCGTGGCCGGGATCGTCGGGGTGGGTGCGTTGCTGGGAATGCTGGACTCCACCCTGGTCAACCTCGCGGTCGAAGCAGTTCGTGATGATCTGCACAGCTCGTTGCCGATGGTGCAGTGGATCGTCACGGGCTACTTGATTGCCTTAGCGGCGTCGCTTCCGGCGTCGGGCTGGCTCGGCGCCAGGTTCGGGCATGGCCGGGTATGGGGCGTGTCGCTGGCCGTGTTCGTTGTGGCCTCTGCTTTGTGCGCGCTCGCACCGGGCGTGGCGGCTTTGGTGGCCGCGCGGGTGATGCAAGGGCTTGCTGCGGGGTTGATGGTGCCCGCCGGGCAGGCGGTGATCGGGTCGATCCCCGGTCAGCTGGGGCGGTTGTTCGGGGTGCTGGGTTTGGTGCTCGGAGTGGGGCCGGCCATCGGTCCTGCGGTCGGCGGCTTGCTGCTGCAGGCGGTGTCGTGGCGCTGGTTGTTCTGGCTCAACGTCCCCATTGGAGTGGCGGCGTTGCTGGCCGCACGACGGCTCGTGCCCGGTGGGATTCGAGACGAGCGCCGTGCGCTGGACGTTTACGGGCTCGTGTTGCTCGGTGTAGGGCTGCCGCTGGCGTTGTACGGCGCCACCGACATCGGCACGCGTGGAGCCACCGTGATGGCAGCCGTGGTGATCGTCGCGGGTTTGCTGCTGACCGCCGCGTTCGCCGTGCGCGCTCTACGTGTGGACACGCCGCTGATCGACCTACGGCTGCTGCGAACTCGCGCGTTCGCCGCAGCGACGGTGACGACCGGGTTCACCGGTGCGGCGATGTACGGCGGCCTGTTGGTTCTGCCGCTGTACCTGCAGCTGCAACTGGGGTGGAACAGCGCGGAAACGGGTGCTGCGTTGCTGGCGATGGGGGCGGGCAGTGCGGTGGCGCTGTACATCGGCGGCGTGTTGACCGACCGTTGCGGAGCGGGGTCTGTCACCGTGGTCGGCGCCGTTCTGCTGGTGACGTCCACAGTGCCGTTCCTGGTGCCCGCGTCTGTTCCGTCACCGGTGCTCCTGGCGGTTCTCCTCGTGCGAGGAGTAGGGCTTGCGTGGGCGCAGATGCCCGCGACGACCGCTGCCTACGCGGCAGCCGGCGCTGACCGGATCGGTGATGCCTCCACGCTGGTGAACATCGTTCAGCGCGTGGGCGGGGCGCTGGGAGCGGCCGGTTTGGTGGTCGTGCTGTCCCAGACCGCCGGTGAACAGGCTTACGTGTGGGCGTTCGCGGTGCTGACCGTCCTGGCCGTGTCCACAGTGGCGTCCGCGATGATCCTGTGGCGAGGCGCCGCTGTCGAACGGGACTGAGTTGGGGGTGCGATGCCGAAACGGGTCGATCATGAGCAACGGCGGCGGGAGCTTGCTGAGGCGTTGGTGCGGTGTGCCCGCGTGAAGGGGCTGCACGCGGTCGGCTATCGCGAGGTCGCTGCCGAGGCTGGGGTGTCGGTCAACCTCGTGCAGTATTACTTTCCCAGCAAGGAGAAGCTGCTGTTGGGCGGCCTTGTCCACCTGCGGGCTGTCATGACGAGCAGGTTGCACGAGCGGCTGGCGGCGTTCGGTGACGACGACCCGGTCGAGCGTGTGCGGCTGATCCTCGGCGAGTTGTTGCCGCACGACGAAACCAGCATGGACCTGTATCGGGTGCATGCCGCGTACGCCGCGCTCGCACTCACCGATCCGGGCTTGGCCGCACAGCCGCACACCGCCGGACCGGACGAGATCCAGCCGGAGCTGGCGAGTCTGCTCGCGCAGTCGGGACATCCCGATCCGGAGACGGTCGCCATCACGTTGCTCGGGCTGGTCACAGGGTTGTCGGCCTACACCGCTTCCGGCTATCTCACCCATGACCAAGCTGCAGGTGCTCTGACCCGGCACCTGGACATGGCGCTCACGCGGTCGTGACCACCTGGGTCAGTTCGCGTGAAGGGCGCCGTGGAGATGGTAGGCGCGGCCGCGTGTAGCGCGTACGCCCGGGGTTTCCAGGCTGATGCGGTAGATCTCGTCGAGCTCCGCGTTCTCCACCGCCTGGTCGTGTGCTTGCAGTGAGGTCCACTCCGCGTAGTTGAGCACGCGGGTGCCGTCCACACTGAGGTGGAAGTGCGCGGACAGCGCCCCCGTAAACGGCTCGACGCGGGATGCTGCTTCGGCGAGTGCGTCGACGATGTGACGTTGCCGCTCGGGGCCGTCGACGTCGAACGTGGCGGTGATGACGCAGCTCGGTTCGCCTGTGGTGTCGTTCATGCTGCGGTACAACCGGTAGCGGACTGCGTCGACCAGGTCCAGCGGCCCGCGTTCGGCGGTGCGGAGGTGGGTGGCGTACTGGTCGTCGTCCGTCCACTGCGCGTAGGCCAGCAGCGCTTCACCGTCGAGGCTGGTGAACACGCTCATCGACAGCAGCCCCTGCGGTATCGGTGTTCGCGTCCACCTCGCCAGCACTTCGTCGGCAACTTCCTTCTGCTGCCGCGCACCACCGACGTACAAGGGGCTGATCACAACGAGCCCTGCGTCCGCGCGGACGACGTCGGGCAGAGGGTCGGCTGCTGGCATCGTGTCTCCTCGGCTGCCTGAGATCAGTGCCGACTCTGGCAGCCGGATGAGCGATGATCAATGGGGTTTCGCGAGAGACTGGGTGTGTGGCGGAGTCGTTGTCCTGCAAGAGTTCGACTCTGTTGAAGTCGTTATGGGACTTCCGGCGCACGGATGCCACGCTCACTGGTGCCGATCTGTTCAGCTCGCTGGGTCGAGAGTCTCGACGCGGTCCTCTTCCTTGTTCAGGTGTGGCTTTCCGATGCCGCGGACGACGGTGATCGTGAGGAGAGTGGCGGAGATGGCGGCGGCGATCAGGAAGCCGGTGGTGGTTGAGGTGGCGGCGATGAGCGGGCCGAACAGCAGCGGAGAGATGAACTGGCCTGTGAAGATGGCGGTACCGGACAGTGATGCGGCGCGGCCGCGGTGTTCAGCGCCTGCCGCCTGGTCGACCATGACGGTGGCAATGGGGAACAGGATGCCGTTGCCCACGCCGAACAGCGCTGGTGCAAGCAGCAAGAGAACGGGCTGGGTGATCGTGGCATACAGCAGGAATCCGGCGAGGGTGGCGGCAAACGCCACGCGCAGCAGGGTGGCGTAGCCGAACCGGGCGCGCAGTCGACCGTAGAACAACCCGATCAGGCTGGTGATGATCGACGGCCCGACCACCGCGTAGATCGACACCAGCACCGGTGAATGCACGCCGAGCCGGGGCCAGGTACTGGGGCAGGAAGATCGCGAGTACGTACATCTGGACCGCGATCACGATCCACATTGCGTACCAGCCCAGTAGCGCAGGCCGTTGCCGCATCAGCCGAACCGCTCCGATCTGGCCGTGCCGGTCGGGCGGGGTGGTGTTGGGCAGCGACCACATGGCAGCCAGCGCGAGCGGGATGCCGACCAGGTAGATGCCAAACGTGGCGTGCCAGGTCAGCCCTCCCAGTATCCCGCCCAGCAAGGGCCACACGAGCCCGCCGACGCTGGTCGCGGTGGACCGCCAACCCATCACCCGATCCCGCTCAGCCCCTTGGTAGAACGCGAGCAGTGCGACCGTCGTGCAGGTGAACACCGCCGCCGCGCCGACTCCAAACACCAGCCGGCTTGAGGTTCCCCCGGTAGCTCGGAGACTTTCAAGCATGGTCCGATAGGACCTGAAGGGAGTCGTCCGTGGCACCACCGAAGAAGTACCCCGATGAGCTGAGGGCTCGTGCGGTCCGGTTGTATCGAGAGTCGGACCCGAAGCCGGTGATCCGCCGGCTGGCCGAGCAGCTCGGGGTGCATCACGAAGCACTGCGCAACTGGATCCGGCAGGACGAGGCCGACCGCGGCGAGCGGGACGACCGGCCCACGACCAGCGAGTCCGACGAGCTGCGCCGGCTTCGGCGGGAGAATGCGGAACTCAAGCGTGCCAACGAGATCCTCAAGGCCGCGAGCGCTTTTTTCGCCTCGGAACTCGACCCGACCCGGCGACGGTCGTGAAGCTCGTGTCACAGCTTCGCGGCCGCTTCGGGGTCGAGCCCATACTCCGGGTCCTCGGTATCGCCTCCTCCACCTACTACGGCTGGGTCCAGCGCCAGACAGACCCGGCGCCGCGGCAGCGTCAGGATGAGGAGCTGGTGGCCGAGATCGTGGACATCCACACCACCTCCGGCGGCACCTACGGCAGCCCGCGGGTGCACGCGACGCTGCGCCGCCGCGGGATCCGGGTGTCGCGCAAGCGGGTCGAGCGGCTGATGCGCAGTCACGAGCTGCAGGGCGCGTTCCTGCGCAAGAAGTGGCGAACACCCTCGACCCGGCGTGATCCACGAGCAGTGCCGGCGCCGGATCTGGTCAACCGGGACTTCACCGCCCCGGCCCCGGACCGGCTGTGGGTCGCCGACGCCACCCGTATCCCCACCGGTGAGGGCGTGTTCTGGCTGGCCGCCGTCCGTGACGCGTTCTCCAACCGGATCGTGGGCTGGAAGACCAGCGACCGCTGCGACACCAGCCTCGTGCTCGGCGCCCTGGAATACGGCATCTGGTCCCGCGAGGTCCGTGACGGGCAGCTGATCCACCACAGCGACAGAGGCTCGACCTACACCTCGATCCGCTTCGCGCAACGCCTGGCGGACAACGGAATCCTGCCGTCGATGGGCTCGGTCGGCGACTCCTACGACAACGCACTGATGGAGAACTTCTTCTCCACACTGAAGATCGAGCTCGTGTACCGCAACTCCTGGCGCACCCGCGACGAGGCCGAGAACGCGATCTTCAGCTACATCGACGGCTGGTACAACACCCAGCGCATCCAGAAAGAGCTCGGCTGGCTCAGCCCCGACGAGTACGAGGCCGCCTGGCACGACGATCAACTCGAGCCATCTATCATCCCGGCATCCCCAACCGGAGCCAGGTAACCAACCCTCCGAGTTATCGGGGGAACCTCAGCTTGCGATCAACGCGGGATACGAGGTCACCACCAGTCCGGCGCCACCTGCGAGCGCGTAGACAACCAGCCCGCCGATCATCGGCCAGCGAATGCCCCATCGGTCCACCAGCCGGCCCGCCAGGGGAGCCGACAACGCGATCGCCAACCCGTGCGCGGTGAGGATGAACCCCGCCGCGGTGCCGCTGACCGCGAACTCACTGCGGATCACCTCCAGCACGGACACCAGGATGGCGCCACCCATCACCCCCAACGTGGACCCGGCCAGCAGTACTGCCAGCACCGCTGGACTCCGCACGGACATCGTCATGAGCCCTCCTATATCTGCCTCTCAGTGGCACTTTATAAGGAGAGGCGATATTCGCCCAGTGGTAGTTGCTTCGGGAAGGCGGTTAAACTCCGGTGATGGCCACGCCGACGACCGTTACGCCGGGGGACACATCCGGTGCTGTTCCCGGTGATCGGGCGCTGCCGCTGCGCGAGCGCAAGAAGCTGCGTACCCGCCGTGCCCTGGTGGACACCGCATTGCGGCTGTTCCTGGACAAGGGGTTCCACGAGACCACTCTCGATGAGCTGGTCGAGGAGGTGGAGGTCTCCAAGCGGACGTTCTTCCGCATGTTCCAGTCCAAAGAGGACGTCGCGATGGCCGCGGAGCTGGAACTGTGGGACGCCTACGTCGCCGAGGTCGCGGCCGGTGAACTCCACGGTCCGGTGCTGGACTTCCTGAGGCGGACGCTGGTCGCCGCCATCGCCGGGCTCGGTGAGGAATGGGACCGTCGCTTTCTCGCCACCCGTGGCCTGATCGCCCGCACGCCGGCTTTGTGGGATCGGAGCCTGCTGAATTCGGTCACCGTCCAAACCCGGCTGGTCGCGGAGTTGGAGACCAAGCTCGGCGTCGACAGCCGGCAGGACGTGCGGCTGCGGTTGCTCGGTGAACTGTCCCTGGCGGCGTGGCGCTGCGCGGCCAAGAACTGGATCTCCGGCCGTGGTTACGACGGGCCGTCACCGAGGGAAAAGCTCGGCCGCTGGAAGGGGCCTGGTGGCAGCAAGGTGCTCATCCGTCGTGTCGACGAGGCATTCGACGCGATCCCGGACAGTCTCTCTCTCGCTGCGCCGTGATCGGCCCGCTCCCTCCGCTTGCGTGTTGAGCGCGTCCAGTTCAGCCAGGCTCACTTGGTCGTACCGTCGCACGATGAGAAATGGTCTTGTCAGATGACCACCTGGATGTGCTCGATTTCCCGCTGGCCATGACCACTCTGGTCAGCTCGCGTGGAGCTTCACGACACCTGCCGCAACGCTATTGGGCAGACGCGTAAACCGGTCCTCGAGTCCGGCGCGCTGGGCCGCCTGCAGTCGCCCAGACGGCCTATGTCGATCATTCGAACGGCCGCGCGGGTGGTGGGCGCGAGGTGCCCACCACCCGATGCTCCGCGACATGACGAACCGGTCGGAGGAGTTGGACTGCCCGCGATGGTTGCCCAGTGCGTCGACTGGGTCGAGTCAGTCACGTCGCTTCTGGCAGACGGCGATGGTCGTTAGTGACTGCCGGTGAGTTCGCCGCTGAGTGCGCCGTGCATCTTGGCGCTGTGCTCGTTCAGCCCGATGATCTCGACGGTCTTGCCGCGGGCGGCGTACTTGGTGGTGATGGCGTCCAGTGCGGCCACCGAGGAGGCGTCCCAGACGTGTGCGGAGGCGAGGTCGATGATGATCTTGTCGGGGTCGTTGGCGTAGTCGAACTGGTAGACGAGGTCGTTGCTGGAGGCGAAGAACAGTTCGCCGTTGACGGTGTAGACGACCTGGTTGCCGTCGGGGTCGGCGACTGCGGTGACGGTGGCCAGGTGGGCGACGCGGCGGGCGAAGATCACCATGGCGGTGATGGTCCCGACGACGACGCCGATGGCGAGGTTGTCGGTGGCCACGACGACCGCGACGGTGGTGACCATGACGGTGATCTCGCCGGTCGGCATGCGCTTGAGGGTCGCCGGGGCGACGGAGTGCCAGTCGAAGGTGCCGAACGCAACCAGGATCATCACGGCGACCAGTGCGGCCATCGGGATGTCGGACACGACCGGGCCGAAGACGATGCACAGGATCATCAGGAACACGCCGGCCAGGAACGTCGAGAGTCTGGTACGGGCACCGCTCTTGACGTTGATCATGGTCTGGCCGATCATCGCGCAGCCCCCCATGCCGCCGAAGAACCCTGTGACCACGTTGGCGATGCCCTGCCCAATGGACTCGCGGGTCTTGTTGGAGTGCGTGTCGGTGAGGTCGTCGACGAGCTTCGCGGTCATCAACGATTCCATCAAGCCGACCAGCGCCAAGGCCAGCGCGTAGGGCGCGATGAGCTTGAAGGTGTCCACGGTGAACGGCACGTCGGGAAGGCCGGGGACCGGAAGGGATGAGGGCAGCGCGCCCTTGTCGCCCACGGTCGGTACGGCGATGCCCGCACCGATGGTCAGCGCGGTCAGCGCGATGATCGACACCAGTGGTGCGGGCACGGCCTTGGTGATCCGGGGGAAGAACACCATGAGCAACAAGGCACCGACGACGAGCGGATAGACCATCCACGGGACGTCGACGAGTTCGGGCACCTGGGCCATGAAGATCAGGATGGCCAGGGCGTTGACGAAGCCGACCATGACGCTGCGTGGCACGAAGCGCATCAGCTTGGCCACGCCCAGCCCTCCGAGCGCGATCTGGAACAGCCCACCCAGGATGACCGCGGCGATGAGGTAGCTCAGCCCGTGCTCACGCGCCAGAGGTGCGACGACGAGGGCGATGGCGCCGGTGGCAGCGGAGATCATGGCGCGCCGCCCGCCCACGATCGAGATGACCACGGCCATGGTGAAGGAGGCGAACAACCCGACGCTGGGATCGACTCCGGCGATGATCGAGAAGGAGATCGCCTCGGGGATCAGCGCGAGTGCGACGACAAGCCCGGCGAGTACCTCGGTGCGCAGGACCTTGGGGGTCATCCGGGCGGCGCGTAGACGGGTCAGCAGTGCGGCGGGGGAAACCGGCGAGGTAGTCAAGAACGGCCTTGTCATGTTCGGGCGCGGCCGTGTCGTCGGAACGCGCAACGGAAGAGCGGGGCACAGGGCCAACGGCGCCGGACGGCTGATCGACGCCCGCGGAAGGCCAGGCCAGGCATCAGGTCATGAAGGGGTGCACCGGCGGATGAGCCGGGGCACGGGCCTCAGTCCGTAGCGACTACGGCGGGCAGGACGAGGAGAGGGGCAGCGACACGCGCATGCGGTTCTCCTGTCTGTGAGCTGATTCGGCAGCGGGAACATCATCGTCTCCGACGGGAGCCGAGCATTGCTCGAATCTCAGAAGATCCGGTTGCTCGGGTCGGGCTTGATCGATCCAACTCTACCCCGAGGCCAGGTCAGGGACCGAACTGAAACAGGCGGGATGTGGTCGACAACACCGATGAGCGGTGTGACGACAGCGCTGGCCGCAACTCAACCGAGGTGCGATGGGGCGGTGAGCTGCCCACAGGTGTGCCGGTAAGCCTGGTCGGCGTTGATTCAACGATGCCTGCCTGCAGGGTTCCCATAGACGCCGCTGTCGCAGGTACAGCCTCTCGTGCGTGACGACTTCGCGGCGCGCATCCTGCCTGCTTCCGGACGGCTGCCGCCCGCTGGTGGCCGGTGCGCAACGCGCTCGCCGCGACGGAGAAGAGGCCCAGCGCGCTCCAGCCGAGCACGCCGACACAGACCGTGGGCAGCGGCATCGTGATCGCGAGCCATCGCCAGGTGCTGGCCCATCCGCGTGCGCTGACCGTCCGTTCAGCGCGAGGCCGGATGTTGGTCAGTTCGTGTCGGCGAGTTGGTCGGCGAGCCGGCACAGTTTGCCTGTGGTGTGGAATCGGCGCAGCCAGGACTGGGGCAGTGCGGCGGTGCCGGTGCGGGCACCGGCGAGAGCCCCGGCCATGCTGGCGACGGTGTCGGTGGCACCGCCGGCGCGGACCGCGTAGCGGATGGCGTCGGCGGGATCGTCGGGGTTGCGCAGGAACGCCAGCAGCGCGAGAGGAACCGAGCCGAGTGCCGAGCTGTCGTTGCCCAGTACTTGGGCGGCGCGCGCGGGATCGGCACTGTCGGCGAGGTGGTTGACGCGGTCGAGTTGGTCGCGCCACAACTGCGACGGCAGGACTTCCGCGATGCTGCGGAGGAATTGATAGCCGTCCAGCGGCTGGGCTGGGTTGCTGTGCAGCGCGAGGTAGGCGGCGGCTGCCTGGCATTCGGCGCCGTGTCTGCCGTGGGCGTGGGCGTGGGTGATGGCGGCACTGCGGAGCGCGAGTTTCGTGGTGTGCTGCACGCTCGTGCCCACCAGTGCGACGGGTGCGACGCGTGCGGCGGCGCCGTTGCCTTGGGAGGCCTGCGCTTGGAGGAACGCCTTGGCGGCGGTGCTCCAGGCCACGCCCGCGTGCAGCAGGCCGAACACCGGTGGGGTGCCGGAGTCGAAGCCCCGCCATGGTTCGCGTTTCCACGCCGCGGCGAACTCGCGGGCGAGCGCGTCCTCGTCGAGGACGTCGGTGTCGTGCCCGGCGGCGAGGTGTTCGGCCAGCACGATGGTGAGCGCGGTGTCGTCTGTGTGTACCAGCAGGCTCGGTGCGCGTTCCTCGGTGGACATTGTGTCGGCGTCGACGGTGAGGTGGCCTTGGAACGGTGCGCCGAGTGCGTCGCCGAGTCCGGCGCCGAGCAGCAGTCCACGGCATTTGTCCGTGTGGGTGATGTGGGTGGTGGAAGTGGTCATTCAAGGTCACCAGATTTCAGCGCGGCGTTGTGGAATACGATCCGGTAGAGCGGCCGTGCGGGGCCGATCCGGTGCGTTCCTGCGGGGAACAGTTCGGTGATGCCGTCGACGGTCGAGAGGACCGGAGTGGACAGGCGCACTGTCAATGGCTCGCGAAGTGGCCGGATCGGGCTGGCTTTCTCGCTCACCGCGCAGGCCAGCATGCCGCCGGGGATCGGGCTGACGGCCAGCGCTCGGGCTTCGTGAGCGAAGGTGCCGGAGGCGGTCGAGCAGTGCAAGTGTCCGGCGAAGTGTGCGGCCTGCAGCACGGTGCAGGTTCTGCCGTCGCCGAATGCGACGGTCAGCGCCGGTTCCGGCCGCAGCAGCAGCCGGAGAGACTCGTCCGGGTCGATCGCGCCGGGTAGGACCACCGGGGCGTTCCAGGCCGCGGCACACCGCTGGGCCGAAAGGGATACGGCCGGTGTCGTGGCGATGACCAGCTTCACGCGGCCGGCTTTCGGTGTCCGGCCGAACGCGGGCGCGGGGGTGATGTCGAGCAGACGGAGTCCGGCGTGGTCGGCCAGCGCGCGCAACCCGTGCTGGATCTCCAGGCTGGTGGTGTCGGTTTCCCGGACCAGCGCGATGACGCCACCCCGGGCGATGGCGAGCGGTGCGGGATGTGGGCGTCGGCCGGCGGTGGCGGCGAGCAGCATCCGCACGGCGGTGACCGGCGCTGGTTCGGTGGTGGGGTGAGCCAAGGGTCTCCGTTCGCGGCTGGCCTGTCCGGGATGAGGGAGGCTGGTGGCTCAGTCCGCGGTGTACGGCAGATCCGGCAGGCTGGACAGGACGTCCAGGACGGAGACGTAGGAACGCTCGGGCAGCTGGACCAGCGCGGCGAACACCGCGGGCCGGGCCTGGCAGCGCAGGGCCGAGTCCAGCAGGCTGGTCACGGTGGCGGAGCCGGAGAAAAAGGCATCCTCGACGCAGTCGATGATCTCGGTCTGCGTCAGAACGGGCTCACTTCTGGTAGGCGCGACTTCCATGGACCCAACTCTACCTTAACGTGAGTGTTGTATAGAGTGATATCGCTCGTGACGGGGCAAAACGCGAGAGGGCGGCACCTGCAGATGCCGCCCTCTCGCGTGTCAGTGTGATCCGGCGAGTTGTCCGGTCAGCTTGGTGTGCAGTTGTTCGCTGTGCGGGTTGAGGCCGATGATCTCGGCTTCGATGCCGCGTGAGGCGAACTTCGCGGTGACCGCGTCGAGCGTGGCGACTGCGGAGCTGTCCCACACGTGCGCGTCGGAGAGGTCGATGACCACTTTGGACACGGTGTCGGTGTAGTCGAAGGAGTGCATCAGCTCGTTGCTGGAGGCGAAGAACAGCTCGCCGGTAACGGCGTAGACACGGATGGTGCCGTCGGGGTCGAGGACGCTGGAGACGTCGACCAGGTGCGCCACGCGGCGGGCGAAGAAGATCGCCGAGAGCAGGACGCCCGCCACGACACCGAGAGCGAGGTTGTGGGTGGCGACGACGGTGCCGACGGTCACGACCATCACGGCGGTCTCGCTCTTGGGCGCTCGGCGTAGCGCGGCCGGCTTGATGCTGGTCCAGTCGAAGGTGCTGACCGACACGAAGACCATGACCGCGACGAGTGCGGCCATCGGGATCAGCGAGACGATCGGGCCGAGGGTCAGTACCAGGATCAGCAGGAAGACACCGGATGCGAGGGTGGACAGCCGGGTTCGGCCACCGGACTTGATGTTGATGATGGACTGGCCGATCATCGCGCAGCCCGCCATGCCGCCGAAGAAGCCGGTGGCGATGTTGGCGATGCCCTGCCCGCGCACCTCCATGCCCTTGCGGGACGGGGTGTCGGTGAGGTCGTCGATCAGCTGCGCGGTGAGCAGCGACTCGATCAGGCCGACCACAGCGAGCGTCAGGGCGTAGGGGGCGACGATGGCGAGGGTCTCGAAAGCGAACGGCACCATCGGGATGCCGAGGACCGGCAGGGCGTCGGGCAGGTCGCCCATGCCGCCGACGGTAGGCACGGCGACGTGCAGGAACACCGTCAGCGAGGTGATCACCACGATGGCCACCAGCGGCGCGGGGATCGCCTTGGTCAGCCTCGGCAGCAGGTAGATGATGCCCAGGCCGAGCAGCACCAGTGCGATGACCGGCCAGCCGCCCTTGGTGATGTGGGGGATCTGCGCGGTGAACAGCAGGATCGCGAGCGCGTTGACGAAGCCGACCATCACGGTGCGAGGCACGAACCGCATCAGCTTGTGTACGCCCACCAGGCCGAACACGATCTGGAAGGCGCCGGTGAGGATGGTCGCGGCGAACAGGTACTCGACGCCGTGGTCGCGCACCAGCGGCACGAGCACCAGGGCCATGGCGCCGGTGGCGGCGGAGATCATGCCGGGACGGCCGCCGGAGAACGCGATGATGATCGCGATCGTGAACGAGGCGTAGAGGCCGACCTTCGGGTCGACGCCGGCGATGATGGAGAACGACAGCGCCTCGGGAATCAGCGCGAGCGCGACGACAAGACCGGACAGCAGGTCGGCGCGGGGGTTGGAGAACCAGGTCGTGCGGACCCTCGACAGCAGCGAGGGACGCGGCGCAGCCACGTGTGAGGACAAATCGACACCTCAGGGTTATGCGCGCGAGCAGGCAGAGGCTCGCGTGGTGAACAGGACTCGGGATCCGCGCGCCCCAGTGCACGCGGGAGAGCACCGGCGCAGACGCCGGTATGACGTGTGATGTGGTTGGTGCCGCGAACGTTCAGGGTTCGCAGAGCGGTGGAACTAGGCCCTGCGATCCTCCTCGGCGGTACTCATGCGTCCGGGTGCCTCTCGAAGTCCGGAGAGCCCGCGCTGTACGTGGTGTCACAAGCGATCGGGGCTCACATGACGGGCCGCGGCATCTCCGGCGCAACCACAGTGGACTCTACCGTGACGTCACTGTAGACCCAATTGTGAACGGCTTGATCGTGAGCAAGCTCTCCGGCTCAACCGCGATGTTCACCTCAGGGACGCCTGCGGTCACGACTTCGTCATGTCGAGCACAGCCCGGACCTCGGACAGGCGCACAGGCCAGCGCCGGACGATCGACTGCCATGCCGTCCGGAGTGAGACGTGTTCGGCGAGCACGAGAACCGGGCCTTGTCCCCAGTGGGTCGCTACGACCATGCCAAGGCGGTCCGGCTCGCCGGGAGCGGGGGCACCTCCGGGCAGGAATTCCACGGTCATGGATCCGGGGTCGCCGCCCAGGTCGTCCTCGATGCCCTGCATGGCGGCGTGATAGCCGCGCAGCCGGGATGGGTCGAAAGGCAGGGCGCATTGCGGATAGGCGGCGTTGTAGTGGCTCGCCGCTTCGAATCGGCGCGGGCTGCTCATCGTCATCACCACGTGCGGCTCAGGCTTCGATGACGACCGGGATGACGACCGGTCGGCGGCGGTAGGTGCGTTGTGCCCACATTTGCACCTGCTGGCCGATGAGACGTTCGAACTCCGCCACGTCGGTGGTGTTCTTCTCCGCGGCGCCCGCGAGGGCCTTCTCGATGGCGGGGATCACCGGCAGGAACGTCGAGGCGTCGTGTTCGAAGCCGTGGGCGATGAAGTCGGGGGTGTCGTCGAGCCGCCCGGTGTCGGTGTCGATGATGGCGACTACGGTGATCATGCCTTCTTCGCCCAGCGTGCGGCGCTGTGCCAGGGAGTCCTCGGTGACGCCGCCGACGGTCTGGCCGTCGACGTAGATGTTGTGGATCTCGAACTGGCCGGTGACCGAGGCCCGGCCCTCGTGCAGGTCGATGACGTGGCCGTTGGCGGCGACGAGCACCCGGTCGCGGTCGACGCCGGTGCGGACGGCCAACTCGGCGTTGGCTCGCAGGTGGCGTGCCTCGCCGTGCACGGGCAGGACGTTGGCGGGTTGCACGATGTTGTAGCAGTAGACCAGTTCACCGGCGCTGGCGTGCCCGGAGACGTGGACCTTGGCGTTGCCCTTGTGCACCACGTTCGCGCCCAGGTCGGTCAGGCCGTTGATCACCCGGTAGATGGCGTTCTCGTTGCCGGGGATCAGAGAGCTGGCCAGCAGGACGGTGTCGCCCTCGACGATGACGATCTCGTGCTCACCGGCCGCCATGCGCGACAGGGCGGCCATCGGCTCACCCTGCGACCCGGTGCACACCAGGGTCACCTTGTGGGCGGGCAGCCGGTTGGCGTCCCTGACGTCCACGACGAGCCCGTCGGGCACCTTCAGGTACTCCAGCTCGGCCGCCAGGCCCATGTTGCGGACCATGGAGCGGCCGACGAAGGCGACCTTGCGGCCGTGGGCGACCGCGGAGTCGAGCACCTGCTGGATGCGGTGCACGTGGCTGGCGAAGCTGGAGACGATCACCCGGCGCGGGGTGGTGCGGAAGACCTCGTCGATCGCGGGGGCGAGGTCGCGTTCGGAGGTGGTGAAGCCGGGCACGTCGGCGTTGGTGGAGTCGACGAGGAAGAGGTCGACACCTTCCTCGCCGAGGCGGGCGAAACCCCGGAGGTCGGTGATCCGCTTGTCGAGCGGGAACTGGTCCATCTTGAAGTCGCCGGTGTGCAGCACGAGGCCGGCGTTGGTGCGGATGGCGATGGCCAGGCCGTCGGGAATGGAGTGGTTGACGGCGAGGAACTCCAGGTCGAACGGCCCTCGGGCGAGCTGTTCGCCTTCCTTGACCTCGACCAGCACGGGCTTGATCCGGTGCTCGGCCAGCTTGGCGGCCAGGAACTTCAGCGTGAGCCGGGAGCCGATGACCGGGATGTCCCGTCGTTCACGCAGCAGGTAAGGCACGCCCCCGATGTGGTCCTCGTGGCCGTGGGTCAGCACGATGGCGACCACATCGGCCAACCGGTCCCGGATGCAGCTCCAGTCCGGGAGGATCACGTCGACACCGGGCTGGTGCTCCTCGGGGAACAGGACCCCGCAGTCGACGATGAGCAGCTTGCCCTCGTGCTCGAACACGGTCATGTTCCGGCCGATCTCACCGAGACCGCCGAGGGCGATGACCCGCAGGGCATCTGGAGTGAGTGCGGGCGGAGGGGTGGACGTTCGTGCCATGGTCACACCCTCACGTTAAGTGAGAGTCACCCGTCAGAGGAAATCCAGCGAGCCGCGCCACGTGGTCCGTCAGTCCGGGGGCAGATGCGACCGCAGGGTCGTGGCGAAGTCCTCGGCGATGCGCAGCTGCGCGCGCAGCTGCTGACAACGTTCGTCGGCGGCGGTCCAGAACCCCGACAGGCGGTCGAGATGCTTGTCACGATCGGGATCGTCGCCGGCCGACAGCGCCTCGAGGATGCCGAGCAGCTCGCGCATCTCCTCGAGCTGGAAGCCGAGCGGTTTCATCCGCTTGACCACGTCGAGGCGTTGCACGTCAGGCTCGGCGTAGAGGCGGAACCCGCCCTGGCTGCGTGCGCTGGGCACCACCAGGTCGACCTCCTCGTAATACCGGATCGTGCGCAACGACAGACCGGTTCGCTCGGCCACCTCACCGATCTGCATGTGCTCGCCCACAACATCCCTTCCCGAACCGCGCCACGATCACCGGCCATTCTGGCATCACGCCTCGAATCATGCCCCAATCGCGGGGCCAGACCAGGAGCTATCATACTGTCACGTGAAGGTAGAGTTGTGGGACAGTTTGCCTGACTACCTGAAGGATCGTGAATGACCACCGCCACCCCGGCGACCGCCGTGTCCGCAACCGTGCTCGCGGAGGCGGAACGCAGACGCACCTTCGCGGTGATCAGCCATCCGGACGCGGGCAAGTCGACCATGACCGAGGCACTGGCCCTGCACGCGAAGGTGATTTCCGAGGCGGGCGCGGTGCACGGCAAGGCCGGCCGGCGCGGTGTGGTGTCGGACTGGATGGAGATGGAAAAAGCCCGTGGGATCTCCATCACCTCCGCCGCGTTGCAGTTCTCCTACCGCGACTGCGTGATCAATCTGCTGGACACCCCCGGCCACGCCGACTTCTCCGAGGACACCTACCGGGTGCTGTCGGCGGTGGACTGCGCGGTCATGCTGCTCGACGCGGCCAAAGGCCTGGAACCGCAGACCCTCAAGCTGTTCGACGTCTGCCGCTACCGCGGCATCCCCGTGATCACCTTCATCAACAAGTGGGACCGCCCCGGCCGCGACGCGCTGGACCTGTGCGACGAACTGGTCGACCGGATCGGGCTGCAGGCGATGCCGCTGACCTGGCCGGTCGGCGACGCCGGCCACTTCCGCGGCGTGCTCGACCGCCGCAGCGGGCACTTCGTGCGCTACCAGCGCACCGCGGGCGGAGCCACCGCCGCCGGTGAAGAGCACCTGCCGCCCAGGCAGGCGGAGGCTGAAGAAGGCGTGGAATGGACGCGCGCCTGCGAGGAAGCCGAACTGCTTGGGGCGTCCGGCGGCGAGTTCGAGCTCGAGCGGTTCCTCGAAGCCACGGCGACACCGGTGCTGTTCGGGTCGGCGGTGCTCAACTTCGGTGTGCGGCAGCTGCTCGACCTGCTCGTCGAGATCGCACCACGCCCTACCGCACGGCCGGACGCCACCGGCAATCCGCGCGAGCTGGACGCACCGTTCTCGGCATTCGTGTTCAAGGTGCAGACCGGCATGGATCCCGCACACCGCGACCAGGTCGCGTTCGCACGCGTGTGCTCCGGCGTGTTCGAACGAGGCATGATCGTGACCAACGCCGCCACCGGCAAGCCGTTCGCCACCAAGTACGCACAACAGGTCTTCGGCCAGCAACGCTCCACATTGGACACCGCTTTCCCCGGCGACGTCATCGGGTTGGTCAACGCCACCGCGCTGGGCGTCGGCGACACCCTGCACGCCGGCAAACCCGCGGTGCGCTTCCCCGGCCTGCCCAGCTTCGCCCCGGCGCACTTCGCCGTCGCGCGACCGGCGGACCTCAGCCGCTCCAAGCAGTTCCGCAAAGGCATCGAACAACTGGAGTCCGAGGGCGTCGTGCAGGTGCTGCGCTCATTGCGTCGCGGCGACGGAGCGCCGGTGTTCGCCGCGGTCGGCCCCATGCAGTTCGAGGTCGCCGCGCACCGCCTCGAAGCGGAGTTCAAGTCCCCCGTGCGGCTCGAACCGTTGCCCTACACCGTCGTGCGCCGCCTGGCCGACCCCACGCAACGGTCCATCGTGGACAGCGGCCGAAGCGAGGTGCTCACCCGCACCGACGGCATGGACCTCGCCCTGTTCGTCGACTCCACCGCACTGGGCGTCATGCGCCGCCTGCACCCCGAGGTACGGCTGGAGTCCCTCGTCGCAGGAACCGACGACTGACCGTTCGTCACCTGGGGAGACAATCCTGATCTCGTTCCGCTCGCTCACGCCGTCCGGCTTCTACGGCTGGCACGTCGTCGGCTGGTCAACGCTGCTCGTCGCACTCACCGCACCCGGCCAGACCGCCGCCGTGTCGATGTTCGTCGATCCGATGATCTCCGATCTCGGCCTGAGCCGGTCCGCGGTGTCCACCGCGTACCTGGTGGGCACTCTCACCGGCGCGGTCGCGATGCCGTGGGCCGGTCGTGCGCTCGACCGCTTCGGTGTCCGCCGCGTCCTCGTGGTGATCGGGCTGGTGTTCGGCGCCGCGTTGTGCGCGATGGCGGCGGTCAGTTCCATCGTCGGCCTGACCGCCGGCTTCGTCGCGATCCGGATGGCAGGCCAAGGTGCGCTGGGCCTGGCCGCCACCACTGTCGTGGCATTGTGGTTCGAACGTCGCCGGGGAACCGCGCTCGGGCTGGTCGGCGCGATCGGCGCCGGGGCCATCTCGTCGGCGCCGCTCCTGCTGGAAACGCTGATCGCGGACTGGGGCTGGCGTCGCGTCTGGTTCGCCGAAGGCGTGGTGGTGCTGGCCGTCGTGCTGCCGGTGGCGTGGTTCGCGCTGCGCGACCGGCCCGCCGATCTCGGCCAGCACCCCGACGGAACCACCCGCGACGGTGACTCCGCGCCGCCACCGCAGTGGGGAGTAACCCGTGCCGTGGCGCTGCGCACCCCGTTCTTCTGGGTGGTCACCGGTGGGATCTCCGCGTGCGGCCTGCTCGGCACGGCGATCAACTTCCACCAGGTCAGTCTGCTCACCGAACGTGGACTCACCGCGACCGCGGCGGCGGCGAACTTCCTGCCGCAGACCGCGGCGAGCCTCGTCGCCACGCTCGCCATGGGCCTGCTCGTCGACCGTGTCGACAGCCGGATGCTGATGACGTTGTCCATGGCCGCACTCCTCGGTGCCCTCGTACTCGGCACCACGATCGCGCCAGGGCTGTCCGCCGTGGTGTTCGGCCTGCTCCTGGGAGCCGGCAGTGGTGGCATGCGCACGCTGGAGGCGGCCACGTTCCCCCGCTACTTCGGCACCCTCCACATCGGAAGCATCCGAGGCGCCGTGACCGCGATCAACGTCGGCGCCACCGCCTTCGGACCGCTGATGTTCGCCACTCTGCACGACCTCACCGGCAGCTACACCCCGGCACTGCTGGCCTCCTTGCCGCTGCCCCTGCTCATCGCCGCGGCCGCGCTGTTCGCCCGGCCACCCGCGATCGGACCTGCCGCGACCGCGACAGAGCGTGAAATGACACACCACTGAGTAACTATACCTTTACGTTACAGTAAAGTGATGGTGTGTCTGATTCGTCCGTTGGTCGGTGGCTGTTGAGGCGTCGAGGTCGGCAATGCCGTGGCGCAGATGGTGTCTATGGAACGGCAATCGTGTGACCGGCCGCAACCGGCCTCCTGTTACGCGGCGTCGAAACAGCTGGGACGTGCTGCGCGCGGCGGCGATCCTGCTGGTCGTTGTGCAACACGCGACCTGGGGCGGGCCGCTGCTGGTGCCCGAACTCGGTGCCCGGCCCTTCGAGATGAGCGTCCAGGTGGGCGCCAGCACACTGATGGTGATCTCCGCTTACTTCATCTGCCAGACCTTGCGCTCATCCGGACCGTGGTTGTTGGTGCGCAACCGTCTTGGCCGGATGCTGCCGCCGTTCGCCGTCGCCTCTGTCCTCACCTATGCCCTCACGCGCTGGTTCGGGCCGGATGCGTTGCACCGTGACAGCGAGGATCTGACCGCCACACTGCTGATCCTGCCTCCCAGCCTGTTGGACGAGCTCGATCTGGTCGATCCCAGCTACTGGACGGTGCCGCTGCAGGTGATGGCGTTCGCCGCCGCGGCGATGCTGTGGCGGACGCGATGCTCAAGCGGCTGGTGGTTGCGGGTCGTGCTGTGGGCTGCGGTCGTCATCCCGGTCGTGATCAGCGCGGTCGTGCTCCCACTGGACGACAGTGGGGCCCTCGCGACGTTGCACGGCGACCTCGGTGTGCATCGCACGCATCTGTTCGCGGTGGGCGCGGCATTGTGGCTGTGGGCCACCGGGCGCTCCGGTCACACCATCCTGCTGATGATCCCGGCCGCTGTCGCCGCACATCACTTCCACACCGAGGACCTGCCGTCATCGCTGGCGCTGGGCGTGGCGTGCGGCCTGATCGCCGCCGCCGCGACCGGCCCGGACTGGTCACACCCCGCCCTGCGGCCACTGGTCTGGCTGGCGGGCATCTCCTACGGCATCTACCTGGTCAACCACAACATCGGCTACACCGTCATGTACCAGCTGCGCCTGGCGGGGGCATCGCCGGCGGTCCAGTCCGCCGCCATGGTCACCGCCTCGATCGCACTCGGCTGGCTGCTCACCCGCACTGTCGAACAACCCGCCGCGCGCTGGGTCGCCTCCACGCCACCGCGTCAGCCGGACACACCTGCGACAAGGTAAGTGTGCGGACCAGGTCTGGACGTCTTCGGAAGGAGATCGTTGTGGCAGATGAACCGCGGGAGGATGATCTCGGCTCCGTGCCGGCCGACGCTGCTGGCCGCAGACGGTCGCCGATGCAGGTGTTCCTTGCCGGAGGCGGAACCGTGGACGCCCTCAGCAGCATGGCGAGCGAGATCCTGTACAGCGCTGAAGAGGAGTGGCAGACACGACGCCGGCGGCGGTCCGGCGCGGCACCGGAATGACGTCGGCCGGTGCCGCCAGCTCACCTGCGCCCGGTCAGGCGGCATGTACCCGCTGGGCGAATTCCAGGAAGCGCGAGACTGATCCCTCGTGGGTCAGGTGGAGTTCGTGCATGGCTCTGGTGCAGGCTATGTAGAGCATGCACTTGTCGATCTCGTCGGCGTAGTTCGCGTCGTCGACGTCCGGCACGATCACCGCGTCGAACTCCAGCCCCTTGGAGATGTGCGCCGAGGTGATGATGATGCCGCCGGCGAACGCCGTGCTGTCGTAGTCGATGAAGGTCAGCTCGACACCCGCCTCGGACAAGGTGTGATAGAGCTTCTCCGCCTGGGCGACCGTCTTGCAGATGATGCCGAGAGAGCGGTGATCGCTGTGGTGGTGCTCCTGGATCAGCGACAGGATCTGTCGCTGCTGGTCCGCGCAGGCGAGGACCCGAGGCGGCAACCCGTGGCGCTCGATCGAGACGAGCTTGTCGTTGCGGGAGATGTTCTGGGCGAACTCCGTGATCTCGGTGGTGGAGCGATAGCTCTTGCACAGCTCCAGGCAGTCGGCTTCCGGGAAGATGCCGCGGATCGTCGGCAGCGACGAAGAGCTGAACGGGTTCACCGACTGGTTGGCGTCACCGAGGATCGTCATCTTGCAGGAGAACAGCTCACGCACCACGGCGTACTGGATCGGCGTGTAGTCCTGCATCTCGTCGATCAGCAGATGACGGATGTTGCCGTACGAGTCCTGCCGAGCAGTCCTGATCATCGTGTAGATCAACGGAAAGACGTCGGCGTACTCGATCTTCTTGCGCCCCAACGGCTTGAACAGACCTTTGCGGTCCGGATCCGCGTAGAACGCCTTGTACACCGCGAACGCGTCCCGGTACGGGAACATGGCGCTGACCTGTTTGCGGATGCCGGCGGTGTCGGCAGCGGTCCACTTGCCGCCCTTGTCCACAACCTTGTGCTTGAGCACGTGTACCGCGCTGTTCGCCACGCGGTCCAGCCGCGTGAAGACCGGAAGGCTCAGTGACTCGTTGAACATGTCCGCGACCCACTGCGCCGGGAGCCTGTTGCCCTTCTGCTCGATCTCCGCCGCCGAGAACTCCTCGTCCGCTCGCGAGGTGATCCACGCGTCGAGCGAGGTGACGAACTCGGCCGCCGCCTTGTAGCGCATGCGTGCGGTGGCCGCCGCGTCGGCGTGCTCGAGCAGCTTTACCACCTGCTCGCTGAACGTCTCGTAGCCGGTGGCCTTGGTCAGGAACCTGCCCGCGATCTTGTCGAAGTCGATCTCCGCGATCTGCTCCTCGCCCAACTCGGGAAGCACGTTGGCGATGTAGTCGCCGAAGACCTTGTTGGGGGACAGGATCATGACGTTGTCGGACGAGAGGGTGTCCTTGAAGCGGTAGAGCAGGAACGCCACCCTGTGCAGGGCGATCGACGTCTTTCCGGAGCCCGCGACCCCCTGCAGGATCAGCACCTGCGCCGTCTCGTTGCGGATGACGGCGTTCTGTTCCCGCTGGATGGTCGCGACGATGTTCTTCATCTTGTCGTCCGCGGACCGGCCCAGCTCCCGCTGCAGCACGTCGTCGCCGATGTTGAGCGCGCTTTCGAACATGAACTCCAGGCGCCCACCCTGGATCTTGTACTGACGTTTGCCGGTGATCTGGCCGTGAACAACGCCCTTCGGCGCCTCGAAGTGCGCCTCCCCGGCCTCGAAGTCGTAGTACAGACTCGACACCGGTGCCCGCCAGTCGTGGACCACGATCTCCTGGGTATCGGGCTCGGAGAGGTTGTGCACTCCGATGTAGTAGGCACTGGCGGTGGCGTCGTCGCTCCTGCGGAAGTCGACGCGCCCGAAGTAGGGAGACTCCAGCAGTCGCATGATGCGCTGCCGTCTCATCACCGCGTGTTCGCCCTGAAGCACCGACAGGTTGATCTCAGTGCGGAAGCTGGCCTTCTCCGCGCTGTCCATGTCGCGCCAGTGCGTCCACATGTGCTCCTTCTGGTCTTTGACGGTCCTGGCGGACTTGTCGATGGAACCGTTGAGCTGCCCCAGTTCCGTCATCAGCAGACGCATCGTCGCAGCCAGATGCTCCCGCTCTTGTTCTTCGTCCCGAATCTGCACGTCGGTCAACGCCATCTCCTGGTTCAGAGTTCGCGCAGAGTCTACAGTTACGTTAAGGTATGTATTGGGGGTATGGCTGGTGTGCGGATGCCCTGTCCGGCACCTGCGCTCGAGCGGGAACCGCCACGGCGATGCCTTCGTCGTGACCGCTTCGATGCAGGTTTCGGGCGCGTGCCGCTGAATGGGTTTCAGTCGCCGATCGGCACCTCTGGCAAGTACGTCCACAGGTCGCGGACATGAGCGAACTGCCGGTCCGGCAATCGCTCCAGCAGGCTCACCAGGTCGGTGCTGCTCTCCTGCTTGACCGCCGCTGTGATGATCTCCTGCTTGCTGGCGGACGCGCCGCTGAACGCGGACTCGGTGGCATCGATGATCTCGATGCGTGTGACTGCGCCCACGGTGTTGCTGTTCTCCATGCGCGCGACTCTACCGTAACGTGAGGGTAGTGTTCCGGTATTGGTCGTCACACTCCATCTCGCCGCCAGAACGGGAGCAATGTGTCCATCCGATCCTCGGTGCCCGCATCTGCCACCGCCGCGGGCCATTCGCATGCCCTGGGCTCTCTCGAGCAGGTGCTGCGCGATGCCATCAGCACATTGCCGCAGTCTCCGTCACAGCCGACCGTCTCGGCGGTGGCGGTGGTACGGGGCTTCGAAAAGCACAGCCGCGAGATCCGCGGCACAGTCCGCGACATCGCCGGTGCCCTCCAGCATCGCGTCTTGGACCTGCCGACCGATCCTCGGTTCGGCGCCATTCCCGCCGTCGATGTGCGGGCGGTCGTGGCCACGCGACCGTCGTTGGTCCCGACCGCCGCACGGTGCGCCGCGCACTGGGGCTGCCGCCTGATCGAGCCCGTGGCGCATCCCGCAGACTCGGCGACTTTCCGGCTGCGTCCAGCGCCCGCATTGTCCATCCAGACCGCCGACGGCCTGCGCGACCGCATCTCAGACCGGTTCCAACTCGACGGACTCATCCACTACCAGGTCGCTGACCTGCCGGAGGTCCTCGCCCGCGTGCTGGCCGTCGAACCGCAGGGCAACCGCATGCGGCTGTGCCACCGCGACACTGACGGCCGCCGCGACCGCAGCGAACCGGCAGGCGCTGTGCTGCGCCTGCGGCTGGACGAACCCACCCCTGGGGTCATCGACGGACATCAGCAGATCTTCCCCGTGGGCGACTACATCATCTCCGCCGACGCCGTTCCCGGTAATAGTGCCCATGACCGCCTGGCTCACCACGTCGCCACCACGCGGTAGTCAAGCCGCTGGTGCGAATCGACGCCACACTGGACGTCGCCCATGGTCGAGCGCAATGCAGCGGCCGTGTGTACCGCAGTGGAGTCAGTACTCGATGTCCCAACCGCCATCGGCAGCAGCGGAATCGGTAGGCTGATCGTCTGAATCGGACAGCGGCAGATCTGTGTGGCGCTCATGACTACGGGATCCGACCCTGTGTCAACTCATCCGCCCACGACCGCGCCCGGCGGCACATCACCACAGGCTCACCATCGAGCTCCTCCAGCAAGTGCCTGCCCCATCGCAGTGTCAACTCCGCCCGCCAGTCGTCGCTGACCACCGTGACCACGAAGTCGTCATCGCCGACAGCCAGCACGGCGCTGGCCGTGCTCCTGGCCGCATCGCTTTCCTCCAGCAGGAACCTGCCGTCAGCCGCCACCAGAGCCCGCACCGCGTTGCGTCCCGACGACATCTGAACCGGCATGATTCTCCTCGCCTGATGAACGGGTGCGACTCGCGGTCGAAATTTGGTCGGCCAGACGGCCGAGCTGCTCAGTTGCTTCCAGGCGACTGGTCCAGGACTCGGGAAACGCGGCCGCACCGTTGCGTGCTCCCACCAGTGCGCCGGCCATCGAGGCGATGGTGTCGGTGTCGCCTCCGGCGAGCACCGCATACCGGATCGTCTCCGCGGCTTCGTCACACCGCCCCAGGAACGCCAGTAGTGCCAAGGGAACCGACCCCAACGCGGACACGTCGTTGCCCAGTGCACGGGCCGCATGTCCAGGCGCGACCTCATGCCGGATCAGCTCGCCGATCCGGTCGAACTTCTGGTGCCACGACCGCGACCGGACAACCCTGCCCAGGTCCTGAAGAAGGCGAGCAACGTCGAGCCGACGCCCCGGAGTGCTGTGCAGGGCCAGATATGCCGCCCCCGCCAGGCACGCGGCACCGAGCTGTCCGTCTTCGTGCGCATGGGTGACCTCGGCACTCCGGCGCCCCAGCTCTGCCGCGTGGTGCAGGCTCGTCGCCACCAGCGCGACCGGCGCAACCCGCATGGCCGCACCGTTGCCGTAGGAACCCTGCCCACCGAACGTCGCGCGGGCCGCCCGGCTCCAAGGCACCCCGGCCTCGATCAGACCGAGGACATGCTGCGCACCGGAACCGTAACCACGCCACGGCTCGGCCTTCCATGCCTGCGCAAGCTCCAGTGCCAGCATGTCACCATCAACACCGCGCTCGTCTCGGCGATCGGCCAGGTGCCGGGCAAGGACCAGCGCCAGCGCTGTGTCATCGGTGTGCGTCAGTCGGGTACCCGACTTCTCATGTTCAGTCAGCTCCGCCGCGGCGACCGCCGACTGCCCCTCGAAGGGCGCCCCCAGGGCATCACCCAGCGCGCCACCGGCAAGCAGTCCGAGAACCCTGCCGCGACTGGCGGGAGCGGGAGTTGGTGTCATCATGAAGATCCGTTCCGCTGTCGCCGAATGGGCGCAGGAGCATGTCGGCTGCACCCTCAACCCTCGCTCAATGTTACTCTAACGTTAGGGTAGTATTGAGGGAGGGTTGAGGTGCTTGCAACGGTGTGGGCTCCGGCGCCGCGGGCCATCCTGAGCTTGCCCGCGTTGTGGAACTGCTTGCTCTCCAGTCCCATGCGTTGAGCGGACTTGCGGAGTGGCCCGAGGGCGAAGGCTCCACCGAGGCGGTCAACGGCGTGGTGGTCGACTACGCGTGGCCAACTGGACGCAGACGCTGAACCTGCGGGCGCAGACCTGGGCGTGCCGACGTGGCTGAAGCCGATCGCCGAACTGGTGTCCGGCTGGCACGCCGGCGTCGGCTTCGACCGGTTCGACCTGGTCCGCAGCCCGCCTCCGCTCAAGCCGCCGACGCTGCTGTTCCACGGCAGTACGTGGAGATCTCGGCGCCAACCACACTTCGGGATGGAATGCGGTACGTGGCGGGACGCGCTCGCCGACTTCTCTGAGGCAACAGGCGAAAGGGTTGACTTGCGGTCTCGGTGTGGTTGTGGCCCCGACGGGCGCGCAAATCTACTCTCTCGTTACTGTTGTTTATCGGGCGCGCTGGTTCGTGGGCGCTGTCTCCGAAGGTATGGCAGGTCGAGACATCGCCCGGCCCGCGACGCATTGCGTGGCTCACTGGTAGGTCCGTGTCAGTCCCTGCGCGTCACTTACAGAGGAAGAAGGATTTCGCCGATGGGGGAACAATGTCTCGCCTAGGTCCCGTGATGTCCGAGGAGGGCAACGAGGCTGGTTTTCGCCCCGTTTCTCCTGCCAGGAACGGGAGCGCTGGCCTCGTCTGGTCGCTGCGGCCTCCGCAGGTGATGAGGCCTTGACGGGGCGTGTCGCGCACGACCGTCGAGCGGCTGTCGTGGCCTCGGTGCGGGCACTCCTGCTCGCCCGGACGACCCTTGTGTGGTTCGGTGTGCCCGCCGTCGTCCTTGCGGTGGGGTTGCTGTACGCGCACACCTACGACAAGCACATCGACCTCGATGTCTACCGGGCCGGCGTCACGGCGTGGTGGCAGGGCGGTGACCCCTACGGGCCGTTGCCAGTGCCCCTGCCGTTCATTTACCCACCGTTCGCCGCGCTGGTCCTCGCTCCGTTCGTCGTGCTCCCGTGGTCGGTGGCGGTTGGAGCGCTGGTAGGGACGTCGGTCCTGGCACTGGGCGCCACGCTGTACGTGACCGCGCGACGGTTGTGGCCGGCCGGCGGCACGAGGGCCGCGCTTACCGTGGTATCGCTCACCCTGCCGCCGGCACTGCTGTTGGAGCCCGTGCTGGGGACCTTCCGGTTCGGCCAGGTCAACCTCGTGTTGATGGCGCTGGTCGCCGTTGACTGTCTCAGCCCACGGTCTCGCTGGCCACGCGGCCTGCTGGTCGGGGTGGCTGCGGCGATCAAGCTGACCCCGGCGGCGTTCCTGCTGTTCTTCATCGTCCGTGGCGACTACCGCGCGGCGATCACCGCCGTCGTGAGCGGAGTGGGCGCCACACTGCTGGGCTTCCTCGTCGCGCCCGCGGCCTCTGCTCGCTTCTGGTTCGGGGGCCTGCCAACGTCGGGCATCAGCGGCTCGCCCTTCCATACCAACCAGTCGATCCAGGGGATGTTGGCGCGGTTCGACCTTCCGGTCTCGGCGTCCAAGGCACTGTGGGCGGTGGCGACGGTGCTGCTGATCTTGCTCGCCGTGCCGCTCATCCGCCGGGCCGAGGCCAGCCTCGCCCTGGTGGTGACCGCACTGGTCGCGGTGCTGATCTCCCCGACCTCCTGGTCGCATCACTGGGTCTGGGTCGCACCCGCGATGTTGGTGATGGAGACCTATGCGCTGCACCTCCGTAGCGCGCGGTGGGCGGTGGTGACCGCGGCGAGTGCGGTGGGCCTCCTCATCGCGCCGCACAGCCTGTTGCCTGGTGGAGATCGGCGCGAGCTGAGCTGGACCGCGGCGCAGCATCTGCTCGGCAACAGCTACGTCCTGGCCGCCGTCGGCGGTCTTCTCCTGCTGTTCGTGGTGTCCAGGCCTGGGAGCCGCTGGCTGCTCCCGCCCGGCAGACCACCACGCAGCCCGGAACAACGACTCGCGGAGGTCTCCTGAGATGCTCGGACGTCACGAGACGGCGGTGCTGTGCGCGGTCCAGCGGAGAGCGAGTCGCTCCCCGGCCGTCGTACAGGGCGCCCGTGCACTGTCGCTGTTCGGTGAGCACGCCGCGGGTTGGCTGGCTCTGGCGCTGGTGGCGAGCGTCGTCGGCGACCGGTCACGGCGCCGTTCCTGGCTGCTGCGCGCGGGCGGGGTCGCCGCCGCCCACGGGCTGTCCATTGTGGTCAAGCGTGTTGTGCGGCGGCAGCGCCCCAGCGACCCGCGTGTGCGCGTTCTGGCGAGCACGCCGAGCCGGCTGAGCTTCCCGTCGGCGCACGCCGCCTCCACGACCGCGGCGGCTGTGCTTTTCGCCGGAAGCAGGGCCGGTCGGCTCGCCGTCGCGGTACTGCCCCCGATGTTGCTCAGCCGCCTGGTCCTCGGCGTGCACTATCCCAGCGACCTCGTGGCCGGCTCCGTGCTGGGCGCGGCGGTGGGCGCCGGTTTCCGGCGCCGGCTGCGAGCCGACCGGGCGGACGGCGGAGGGCATCGATGACTGCAACGGAAACCGTCGCCCCGCCAGATTCCCGCACGTCCCCCCTGCACATCACCGGCAGCCTGTTCGCGGCGCTGCGTCCCCGGCAGTGGACGAAGAACGTGTTGGTACTGGCCGCGCCGTTTGCCGCCGGTGAGCTGGGGAGCGTTCCAGTGCTGACGCAGTCGGCCGTCGCGTTCCTCGCGTTCGCGCTGGCGGCGTCCGGCATCTACCTCGTCAACGACATCCGGGACCGCGAGGCGGACCGGCAGCACCCGGTCAAGCGCGACCGGCCGATCGCCGCCGGTCGCGTGCCGGTCTGGCTGGCGGCGACCACGGCTGTCGTCCTCCTCTGTGCCGCGCTGGGCACGGCCGCCTGGGTGGCCCTGCCGCTGGTTGGCGTCCTGGCCGTCTACGAGGCGGTGCAGCTTGCCTACTGCTTCGGGCTCAAGCACCAGCCCGTGATCGAGATGGGCATCGTCGCCTCCGGCTTCCTTCTCCGCGCCATCGCCGGTGGTGCCGCGACCGGGATCGCCCTGTCTCACTGGTTCCTGCTGGTCAGCGGGTTCGGCTCATTGTTCGTGGTGGCGGGCAAGCGGTACGCGGAGGTGGTGCTGGTGGCCGACACAGGACGGGAGGTGCGCCGCGTACTCGACGCCTACACCCACTCCTACCTGCGGTTCGTGTGGATCACCGCTGCGTCGGTGATGATGAGTTCCTATGCGCTGTGGGCGTTCGACATTCACGAGGTTTCCGACTCGCGGCTGTCGGTCCTCTCAGTGGTTCCCTTCGTGCTGGCCGTGTTCTGCTATGGCCTGGACGTGGACCGGGGTCGGGCGGGGGCGCCGGAGGACGCGATCCTTGTCGACCGCACGCTCCAGGTCCTGGGGCTGCTCTGGGTGGGATGCCTGGGAGCCGCCCTATACCTCCACTGATCCTGCCCAGGACGGCGGGGGACCGGCAGCGCCATCGCGGCGCCAGGACGGCCCCCGCGGAAGACGACTCGGCTTGGTCTTTGATCCGTTCGGCATGGTTTGGGTTTGGTACCTGTCTTGTGGCGCGTGGGGCGTTGGCAGGCCTCGCCGGCAGCGAGGACGCGTCCGACGTGGTGGCGTGGAGCCCCGAGCTGGTTCAAGGCGCCGGGTGGCCATCCGGGGCCTGGGTGCGAGGATTTCGGTGCGCCGGCTTGGGGAGGCGTTCTTCGTGCGGATGTTGCGAAACCCGCGTCGGGCGCGTGCGGAGTGAGATCCTCTGGCCACCCGGCCGCCCGCAGATGGCGGTAGTCCAGGACAAACGCAAGCGTCTACTGATCACGCTACTCGCCACCAACTGGGCGGCAGCCGGGGCATAAGAGCGCTCTGACCTGCTTCGGCGGACCATCGCCGATCTCCGACGAGTTGTGGATCAGCGCGAGAGGACGAGCGAGACCAGTGTCATCCCGGCCACCGGTTCGCCGTGACACCCTGATCCTTCAACCTCGGGTAGCGGTCGGCATGGGCGCACCCGGATCGCGTCCAGCAGTGCGGTCGGTCTTCAGCGCGGCCACGATCCAGTAGGGCCAGTCGGGGATCATCAGGTGCTGGCCTTTTGTCGCGGCCGTAGGTGTGGCAGAACGATCGCTCTGGTGAAGTGTTGGCGTCCGGGCGCCGCCACGGCGACACGTCCACTGCTGGCACGATGCGGTCGTCAGTTGCCCTGAGTAACCGTTGTGCGGCAACAAGATTCCGCAGGCGTGCGAGGTCGGCCCGCCAGCGAGCGGACCGGGCCTTCGGTACACAGCACCGCGTCGGCCAGCTCGAACAACGCATCCGCCGCGTGGTCAGACACTCGCAGAACACCTGGCTGAATCCGGCCGACCCGCCGAGCACCGTCTCCCGATCGGGATCGCGCACGGTGATCACCGCAGCCCTTGTGTCGATCTCGTGCTGTCGCAAGACGAATGATCAACCAAGGTTCGCGTCAACCCACGCGGAGGTCAAGAATCAAGCTCAGACGGGCAGCCGCCGGAACAACGCCCGCGGCACGTGCCGCAACGCCGACATGACGAACCGCAGCGGTCCAGGCACCCAGACGAGCTCCTTGCCCCGGCTCAGCCCCTGCGCCACCGCGGTCGCCACCTCCTCCGGTGTCACCGAAAGCGGTGCCGGGCGCATGCCCTCGGTCATGCGGGTGCGCACGAAACCGGGCCGAACCACAAGAACGCGAACCCCGTGGGGTTGAAGGGCCTCGCCAAGCCCCAGGAAGAAGCCGTCCATGCCCGCCTTGCTGGAGCCGTAGCCGAAGTTCGACCGACGGACACGCTCACCCGCCACCGAGGACAGCGCCACGATCGCGCCGTGCCCCTGCTCGCGCATCCGTTGCGCCAGCAGCACACCCAGGATCACGGGGGCGACGTAGTTGACCTCCGCCAGCTCCCGGGCGAGCGCGACGTCCTGCCACGCCTGCTCCTGGTCGCCCAGCACGCCCAGTGCGACGACGGCGAGGTCGATGTCCCCCTCGGCAAACGCCTTGCCGATCACGGTGGCGTGGCTGTCCGGGTCACGGGCCTCGAACGGGACACAGTGGACGGTGCAGCCTAGCGTCGACAGCCGCTCGACCGCGGCATCCAGCCGCGCCGACGGGCGGGCCGCCAGGACGACGCGGAGCGGCCGCTGTCGGGCGTGGTGCTCGACCACGGCCAAGCCGATCTCGGAGGTGCCTCCGAGGAGGAGGACGGAGTGCGGGTTTCCCACTGAATCGATCACAGCATCAGCCTTCGTGACAGGTCGGAGGTGAAGACACCGTCGGGGTCGACGGCGCGACGCACGGCCAGCCACTCGTCGAGGCGCGGGTACATCCGCCGCACCATCGCCGGGCTCAGCCGAGAGTCCTTCGCGAGGTAGAGGCGGCCACCGGCCCCGGCCACCTGATCGTCCAGCTCGTCGAGCAACCGGCCCAGCCCGTCGGCGACCGGAATGTCCACGGCGAGCGTCCAGCCGGGAGTCGGAAACGACAGCGGGGC
The DNA here is from genome assembly GCF_040682435.1 of Lentzea sp. NPDC051208. Classification (NCBI taxonomy): domain Bacteria; kingdom Bacillati; phylum Actinomycetota; class Actinomycetes; order Pseudonocardiales; family Pseudonocardiaceae; genus Lentzea; species Lentzea sp. NPDC051208. The sequence goes on from NZ_JBFBAW010000004.1 coordinate 199,536, forward strand.
CGGGTTGCCGGCGCCGAACCGCTTGAGGACGTTGAGGAAAGAGACATACGGCGACGCGCAGAGGCGCTCGACGCACTGGCGCAGTGTCTCCTCGGCGCCGAACGGCACCACGAACTGGTACTGCAGGAAGCCACGCGACCCATAGACCCGGTTCCAGTCGCGGACGGCGTCCAACGGGTGGAAGAACTGGGCGATGCTCTGCACCTCGCCACGCCGTTCCCGGGGCGCCTTCCGGAACCACAGCTCGTTGAAGGCCGTGATGGAGAACCGGTTGAGTAGTCCGTTGGGAACGACCGGTGGGGCACTGACCAGCTCCTTCGCGTCGAACGCGAATGGTGCGCGCCGCAGTCGCTGGGGCAGCTGGTCGCGGGTGGCGGACCAGCCCCGGGTCAGCACGGCGCGGCCCATCCTGGCGCCGGTGGTCGTCGTGTCGAACCAGGCGACCGAGTAGGTGTAGCGGTCGTCGTCGGCCGCCAGCCGGGTCATGAGGTCGTCGAGGTTGTCGGCACGCTCGGTGTCCACCACGCAGTAGGCGGTCTCCACTGCGCTCATCCGGATACGGGCGCGCAGCACGATGCCGGTCAGGCCCATCCCGCCGATCGTCGCCCAGAACAGCTCCGGGTCCTGGCCGGGGCCGACCGTCCGCACGGTGCCGTCGGCGCAGAGCAGATCCAGCGACTCGACGTGGTTGCCGAAGCTGCCCGCCACGTGGTGGTTCTTGCCGTGGATGTCGGCGGCGATTGCCCCGCCCACGGTCACCTGCCGGGTACCGGGGGTCACGGGCACGAACAGGCCGAGTGGGAGAAGCTGCCGCATGAGGGCGTCCAGGCTCACGCCCGCGTCGACATCCACCATGCGGGTATCTGGGTCGACCGAGTGCACGGTGTCGAGCCGCCGCAGGTCAAGGACCAGCCCGCCCGCATTCTGTGCGGCGTCGCCGTAGCTCCGGCCCAGCCCGCGCGCGAGGACGCCCCGCCGCGTCCTGCCGCGCACCGCCGCGATGACCCCGTCGACCTGGTCCGGTGCGAGGACGCGCGCCGTGGTCGGCGCCGTCCGGCCCCAGCCCGCAAGGCTTCGCACGACACCGTCGTTGGTCGCCTGCACCCCAGTCACCTGTCCCACTTTCCGACATAGGAGAAGCACGTGGTTCCGTCCGTGTTCTCCGTGGCTCTCCGCGTGTTTCCGGTCGCTTGTCCGAGCAGTGGCGGAACGAGTCGTCGCACGCGTTCGATTCCGCGGATGCTTGCCCCGCGGCGATCCAGCACCGGCGCTCCCTTCGGTACCGCACGTTCGTCGATGAAGTGGGCGCGGCGTCGGACCATGCCGGGCGCACTTCTCGTCGACAGGCGGTCAACGACCGGCGTGGCGGATCGGTCACACGGATACTACCGTGACGTAAGAGTAGAGCTGCCGGAGGTCCCATCGCCGCGACCTCATCAGCTGGCAGACTGGTGGTGAAGTCAGCTCCCCGCCTTCATGGGTTGATCGAAGGCAGTCCCGCAGTTGCTCGGCTCGAGAGGGAACATCCGAGGTCGGGACGGGTCCGAGCGACCCGTCCCCAGGCCCGCTATTCAGGCGCGGATAGGCCGAACGATAACCGAGCCCGGATCTTCCGCAGACAACACGCCTGGTCCGTGCCAAGCCGACGACACCACGGCAACACCATGTCAAGCCGTGACGGGCTCTCGGGCAAGGCACTCCCGCAGGGCCACGCTCAGGTGATCGTTGATCAGCTCAGCGAGAGCTGCTCTCATTGGCCGCCGCGGCCGATGATGGTGGCGTCGTGGCTGTTCATGGGCACCTCGAAGTAGCCGTCGCCGAGCACGCGGCGACGGATGAGTGGTCAAATGGGTGCTAGTTGGCGGTTCGGCGTTCGAGAAAGACGGTGTCGCGCCATACGCCGTGGTGTTGTGCGATGCGTTCGCGGACGCCGAGGGTGCGGAAGCCCGCGGAGTGGTGCAGGGCGAGGCTGGCGCGGTTCTCGGGGAAGATCGAGGTCTGCAACGTCCACAGACCGGCGGTGTCGGCTGCGGTGACCTGTTTGTGCAGCAGGGTTTTGCCGACGCCTCGGCCGCGGAAGCCGGCTCCCACGTAGACGGATGTCTCTGCCACGCCGGTGTAGCAGCCCCTTGCGGACACTGGTGTCGCTGCTGCCCAGCCGGCGACCTCGCCGTCGATCTCGGCGATCCAGCGGTGCTCGGGGCAGCCACTTGGTGTCGAGCGTCCTGCGTTGGGGGACTTCGGTTTCGAACGTCGCGTCTCCGGTGGCGACGCCTTCGGCGTAGATGCGGCGGACGGCGGCCCAGTCATCGGCGCGCATCGCACGGACCGTCACGTCGAGCGACAGATTCTCCGGGCAGCAGGGGCGGGGTGCGAGCATGCCCATGACGATGTCGGCAGCGTGTGGCAGGCCGGTGCAGCAGGACGGGTTCACGCTCACGTGCGTGGCAGTGCCCTCCTTGTGTAGCCGCAGAAAGCCGACTTCGGTCAGTTTGCGCACGTGGTGCGAGCAGGCTGATGCCCAGCATGTCGGTCAGCTCGCCGACGGTCATCGCGCGGCCGGGGGTCGCCACCGTGTGCAACAGCCGTCGCGGATCGGTTCGGCAAGGCACGCGAACCAGTCCGCGTAGGTCGCAGCGTCCTCCGCGGCCAGCACGGCCGGTGAGGCCGCTGTCGTCGTCATGCCGCAAATATCGACACAGATCGATGGTTGCGTCAATCGATGGCGGTCGATAGAGTCCCTGGTATTGATTCGAAGTACGTCGATACAAGGGGTGTGTCGTGAACGAGTTGCCAGTCGTCGTGGTAGGTGCCGGGCCTGCGGGTTTGTCGGCGGCAGCGCACCTGGTCGAGCGGGGCGAGCAGGTGCTCGTGCTGGAAGCCGGGGGTCGGGCCGGTGCCGCTGTGTCGCAGTGGAGCCACGTCCGGTTGTTCTCCCGGTGGAGCGAGCTGGTCGACCCGGCTGCCGAGCGGCTGCTGGCGCCGACCGGCTGGGTGCATCCGGACGGTGCCACGTACCCGACCGGTGCGGAGTGGGCCGAGTCGTACCTGCGGCCGCTGGCCGAAGTGCTCGGCGACCGGGTGCGGCTCGGTGCACGGGTCGTCGGCGTCGCGCGGCGTGGCCGCGACCGGGTGGTCGACGCCGGTCGTGAGGACGAGCCGCTGACGGTGCACGTGCGGACCGCCGACGGTGAGGAGCGGATCGCGGCGCGAGCGGTGATCGACGCGTCCGGCACGTGGGGATCGCCTAACCCGCTGGGCGGTGACGGCCTGCCTGCGGCAGGGGAGGAGGCAGCGGCAGCGCGGATCAACTACCGCGTGCCGGACCTCGGGGCCGAACGGGCGCGGTACGCGGGCAAGCGGATCGCGATCGCGGGAAGCGGGCACTCGGCGCTGACCGCGTTGGTGGCGCTGGGGGAGCTGGCCGAGCGGGAACCTGGCACGAAGGTCGTGTGGCTGCTGCGACGAGGAGCGGTCGGCAACGCCTTCGGGGGTGGCGAAGCGGACCAGCTGCCGGCGCGCGGCGCGCTGGGGCTGCGGGCGAAGAAGGCCGCCGAGGCCGGTCACATCGAGACGGTCACGGGGTTCCGCACGGCATCGGTCGAACGGGCGGCGGACGGCAGCCTGACCCTGGAGTCGTTCGACGGCCACCAGGTCGAGGGCATCGACGAGGTCGTGGTGCTGACCGGATTCCGGCCGGACCTGTCGTGGCTGTCGGAGATCCGGCTCGACCTCGACCCGGTGCTGCAGGCGCCGGCGAAGCTCGCGCCGCTGATCGACCCGAACGTCCACTCGTGCGGCACCGTCTACCCGCACGGGGAAGCCGAGCTGCGCCACCCCGAACCGGGCGTCTACCTGGTCGGCATGAAGAGCTACGGACGCGCGCCGACGTTCCTGTCGCTGACCGGCTACGAGCAGGCGCGATCAGTCGTGGCGGCGATCGCGGGTGACCACGAGTCGGCGGGACGGGTGGAGCTCGTGCTGCCCGAAACCGGGGTGTGCGGCGGTGCCGGCGTGTTCGACGCACCCGCGGAGCAGAAGAACAGCGGTGGATGCTGCAGTGCGCCCGAGACGGTCGACGTGACGATCGGGCTCGCTGCCAGTGCACGCTGAAGCACCGGCGCGGGGGGGGGGCGGGGCGCCGGCCCCCCCGCCCCGGGGGGGGGGGTGTTGCAACCA